>NZ_DATCVM010000098.1:0-37523 GCF_036566845.1 Williamsia sp. | reverse complement strand
TGGCCGGGTTTGCGAACCTCACCGTTCTCGTCGAGCTCGGCGTCGAGGTGCATCGCCGGGTACATCCCGTCGCGGTACCAGTCGAGGTGGCCGGAGATCTCGTAGAGGTTGCTCTTGGTGATGTGCGGTGTGTTGACGAACTCGTAGCCCTCGTCGGTGTGACGCTGCCGGGAGTAGTCCTCGAGTTCCTTGCGGATGATGCCGCCCTTGGGGTGGAACACCGGCAGCCCGGAACCGAGCGCTTCAGGGAAGCTGAAGAGGTCGAGTTCGGCACCCAGCCGGCGGTGGTCGCGCTTCTCGGCTTCGGCGAGCAGTTCGAGATAGGCGTCCTGTGCCTCGGTGGACTCCCAGGCGGTGCCGTAGACACGCTGCAGGTCAGCGTTGTCCTGATCGCCGCGCCAATAGGCGGCCGAGCTGCGGGTCAGCTTGAAGGCGGTGATGTATTTGGTGGTCGGCACGTGCGGGCCGCGGCACAGATCGCCCCAGATCTTTTCGCCGGTCCGCGGGTTGAGGTTGTCGTAGGCGGTGAGTTCTCCCCCACCGACCTCCATGACCTCGGGGTCGTCGGCCGAACCCTTGTCGTCGACCAGTTCGAGTTTGTACGGCTCGTCGGCCAGTTCGGCCTTGGCCTGATCCAGCGAGTCGTAGACCCGACGCGAGAAACGCTGACCGGACTTGATGATCTGCTTCATCTTCTTCTCGAGCACCGTCAGGTTCTCTGGAGTGAAGGGCTCCTCGACGTCGAAGTCGTAGTAGAAGCCGTTCTCGATGGGTGGGCCGATGCCCAGCTTGGCCTTCGGGTTCAGGTCCTGCACGGCCTGGGCCAGCACGTGGGCGGCCGAGTGCCGGATGACACTGCGGCCGTCGTCGGTGTTGGCGGCAACAGGTTCGACAACGGTGTCGGAATCGGGAGCCCAGGACAGGTCGCGCAGGGTGCCGTCGGCATCACGCACGACGACGATTGCCTCGGGGCCCTTGTTGGGGTGTCCACTGTCGCGCAGCGCCGCACCCGCGGTGGTCCCAGCCGCCACTGTGATCGTGGCCGATGGACCTGCAACGGGAATTTCTGGCACCTGGACACTCCTTGTCGAATCAAACCCCACCCGGCCGATTCGGGCCGGGTTCCATGTCAATCCATGATCGTAATGCCGACCACGCGACCGGCCCACCTCCGGTGCCGTACCGAAGCGGCAGATTCAGAGAATCGGGCTCTGAAGCCACGACCACTCGATGCCGACCCACCCGGCGGCCAACTCCAGGGCGCCCAGCAACCACAAGGTGCCCACGACGATCGCGAAGGTCAGCAGTGCGAGCAGGGCCTGAACGGACCAGTGCTGCTGCTGGACCCACTCCATCCAGGCGTCGTACTTCCCCTTGGCGAACGTCAGCAAACGGTGCGCCCAAGCGAATTCAGTTGCCAGGATGCCCAGACCGGCGAATACGATCAACCATCCCGGACCCGGATAGGGAATCGCCACGATGCCCAGGGCGAGCACTGCCGTGCCGACGACCCCGACACCGATGCGGTAGATCAGGTTGACCGTGCGACGGTCCCGAATTTCGTTGCGCTTGTTCGAGATCGCATGCCGAATGCCGCCACCTTGCGCTTCCCCGTGATCCACATCGCCTCCACATCGGACCGGTGGTGACAACCTTACGGAATCCATCGATTCCCTATCCGGGGCCGGGCGGGCTCAGCTCCCGGAGCGGCCTCGCGGCACATCCCGGAACGCCAGATTCACGTCGTGGGTGTGTTCACGCGGCATCCCCAGGAGACGTTCGCTGATCGCGTTGCGCGCCATCTCGGTGGTGCCGCCGGCGATGGTGGAGACCTGCCTCATCAGGTTGTCCACAGCGCGTTCGGCCACGGCACCGTCGTCGCTGTCCCAGGCGGCGCCGTTGGCGCCCGTGAGCTCGTAGCCGATGGACGTCGAACGCACTGCGGCGATCCCGGCCATCAACCGGGCCAGGCTCGCCGCCTGGTCGGAGATGGTCCTCTTGGCGATACCTCGCGAAACACGCTGTTGGAGCGCATCTTTCACGACATCGAACATCTTGGCCTCGCCGATCAGGTCGCGGGCGATCGGATCGTCGGCCCGGCCGCAATCGTTGAGCACCTCGATCAGCTCCGGCACCCGCGAACCACCGCGGGCCGAACCCGCCGGCATGGTCGTATACGGCGAATGATGGGCCATCCGCTCGTGGAACATCCAGCCGGTGCCGACCTTCCAGCCGTTGTCGATGTCACCGACCCGATCGCTGTCCGGGACCCGTACGTCGGTCATGTACTCCTGGCAGAACTCCCGCGAACCGTTGAGGAGTTCGATGCGATGCACCTCGATGCCGGGCTGGCGCAGCGGCAGCATGAACACTGTCAGTCCACGGTGCTTGGGTACGTCCCAGTTGGTACGGGCCAGGCACAATGCCCAGTCCGACCACCAGGCGCCGGTGGTCCAGATCTTCGATCCGTTGAGTACCCACTCGTCACCGTCCCGCACCGCGGTGGTGAGGGCTCCGGCCACGTCCGAACCGCCGCTGGGCTCGGACAGGAACTGCATCCAGATCTCCTCACCCTTCAGGATGGCGGGGATGTGCTGCTTCTTCTGCTCTTCGGTGCCGTAGTCGAGCAGCACACCGACGCAAGGCGCAAACGTCGGCGACTGCAGACGGGAAGGATATTCATAGCCGCCGAGCGCATCGTCGAACGCCTTCAGGTGCGCCCGGGTCAAGCCCCGGCCGCCGTACTCGCGCGGGATGCAGATACCGGCGAAGCCGGCGTCGTAGAACATCCGCTGAATCTCGCGTTCGCGAGCGACGAGGGCGACTTCCTCGTCGTCACTGCCCTCGATGCGCATCACACCGATGTGCGCCTTGGGGTCGGACCGTTTCAGGTTGTCCTGGACCCAGGCCCGTGCGCGGGCGCCGAAGGCCTCGACGGATTCGTTGTCGTTGTCGGCGTCGGACTTCGGGACGGTCATACCGTGGCCTCCTGGCGCAGGGCGATATCGGCAAGGCGTTGCCGGTGATCGGCAGGTGTTCCAAAGGTGGATCGATTGGCGCTCGCGCGCCGGCTGTACAGGTGCAGGTCATGTTCGAAGGTGACACCGATTCCACCGTGGATCTGCACGCAGTCCTGCATGAGCTCTTCGCCGTAATGGCCGATGTAAGCCTTTGCGGCACTGACGACTTCGGCAGAGTTCGGCGTATTCGCCGCGACGGCCGAGGCAGCAGCGTCGGCGGCGGAATGACTGGCTTCGAGCCACATCTTCATGTCGGCGAAACGATGCTTGATCTCCTGGTAGGAGGCCAGCGCGCGCCCGAAGGAGTAGCGGTCGAAGGCCCACTCGAGGGTCATGTCGAACGCCGATTGCATCGCGCCCACCGATTCGGCACAGCTGATCACGATCGCCAGTTCGCATCCGCGGGTGACATCGGCATGCGCCTGTCCCGGCTCGCCGACCAGAGCCGAGAGCGGCAGGCGAACGCTGTCGAAATCGACGGCGGCATAGCGACGGGTGAGGTCGACCGATTGCAGGACCTTGACCGTCACGCCATCGGCGGTGCGCGGAACGAGCACCTGCGACAGGCCTTCTCCGGTCCGGCCGACCACCAGTAGATGGTCGGCCGCGGCGGCCGCCTCGACGGGACGTTTGGTCCCGTGGACGACCACATGGTCGCCGTCGATGGTGACCGAGGTGGCCGGGACGGCCACCAGGGACTTGGGGTTCGGCCGGGCCAGCGCCCAGGCCGCGGTCGCGCTGCCCGCCAGGAGTTCTTCGAGCACCGCATCGTGCTCGACGGAACCATGGGCGTTCAGCAGCGCGGCAACGACGTTGTTGGGCAACAGCGGCCCGGGCGCGGCGTGCTTGCCGAACTCGTGCGCCACCAGTGTGAGATCGGCGAGTCCGGATCCACTGATAGAGCCGCCGCCGCGTTCTTCGTCCACCAACAGGCTCGTCCAGCCGAGTTCGGCACCCTTGCGCCAGTAATCCGACGGGTAGCCGACCGGGTCATCACGAAGACGGCGGAGTTCGGCAACCGGCACCTTGGCCGAGAGGAACCGGTCTGTGGTGTCCCGGAAGAACTCTTGATCGTCGGTCAGCTCCAACAACATGGGCGTGAACGTCCTAACCTTGGTCGCACCTGCGAATACATAAATCTCTCTCAGCGAGAATACGATTCTCGCCAGAATTCAATTAGTAGCCTCTCGGGGCCTGCCGAGGCAAGCGGAAGCACCCTCGCTCCACCCCGCACGTAGCATTTGGCGATGAGCTTTCAGGGATTCCCCGAGGCCGCGCTGGACTTCTACGACGACTTGGAGCAGGACAATTCCAAAGCCTTCTGGGAAGCACATAAAGACACGTACCGACGTGCCGTCGCGGACCCGATGAACCAGTTCGTCGACGCACTGGGCGACGAGTTCGGTCAGCCCAAGGTGTTCCGCCCCTATCGCGACGTTCGATTCGCCAAGGACAAGACCCCGTACAAGACACATCAAGGAGTGTTTGTCGCCGTCGGACCGGCCACCGGCTACTACCTCCAGATCGGCGCGCCCGGCGTGAAGGTCGCCGTCGGCTTCTACGACGCCACTGCCGAACGACTCGCGAACCTGCGTGCCGCGATCGACAGCGACATCCACGGGCCTGAACTCGAGCACCTGGTCGACTCCATGCGATCGGACGGCTGGGAGATCGGCGGCAGCGTCCTCAAGACCGCACCCCGCGGGTGGGACAAGGACCATCCCCGAATTGCGCTGCTGCGCCACAAAACCCTCACCGCGTCACGGGACTACGGATTCGAAGAGTTCATCCACAGGCCGGAACTCGTCGATCGCGTTCGGGCCGACTGGAGGTCGGGCGCACAACTCGTCGAGTGGGCCTTGCGCCACGGATGATCCGGACGCCACCCTCCAAAATATTGCGACAGTCTCACAACTATCATCTCAATATCGACAGGATCGCTCGGCTCTGAATATTCCCCCCCGGCTAGATAGCGGTTAACCCGCAATATTCCCTGCAGAGAGTCTCTCGAAAAGACCTCCTGAAACTCGGTGTTTCGATACGGCTCTCTCAATAGTTTTGCGATAGTCTTGCCGGCATGCAATCAGGTACGACCACGGCGAGCCCCGGCATGTTGCTGGGATACGCCCGCGAAGGCGCCGGGCGCCGCAGCCTCGAGTCCCAGATCGACGAGCTGACCGATGGGGGTGTCGAGCCGAACCGGATATACAGCGACAACATCGCCGACCTCACGACCGCACGCCCGGGCCTCGCCGCCCTGCTCGACTACGCGAGAGCCGGCGACACCACCGTTGTGGTCGGTATCGACCGGCTCGGGCGCACCATCGGCGAGGTGTTCGTCACCGCGAGGGAACTCTCCCGACGCCACATCGGTATCCGCTCACTCGACGAAGGTATGGACTCGACCGAGACGGCCGGCGGGATGATCGTCGGTGTGCTCGCCTCACTCGCCGAATTGGACGACGAGAACCGGTCGGTGAGGCAGTCGAGGACCGCTCATCCCCGTCCGGAAAGCATGACGGTCGGTCGACCGCGCGCACTGGACGACGACCAGGTGGCGCTGGCAGAACGCATGCGCGCCCGGGGCGACTCTGTCCCCACGATCGCCACCAGGCTGGGGGTCAGCCGAGCAACGCTCTATCGATCCCTGGCAGAGAGGCGGTCGGTGCGGTGACAACCATCGAACCCGACCTCCCCGAACTCGACATCGTCACGCAATACGGCGTCGCCACCCGTCTACCGACCTCGTTTCCACTCATCGATCCGGAACTGGACGACGCGCTCGACCCCGATCTGTTCCAGCACGGTTTCGACGACGCGCTCACCCGACTGGAATCGATGCCGGCACCCTGGGCACTCCATTTTGCGACGCTGACGATGGCAGCCGAACCTGATCTGACGGCAGCCGATCCGGCAAGGGCCGAACCGAGCTATACCCGCGGATACCGGGCGGCGCTGTACGGGTATCTACGACATGGACATCGACAATCACCACGTTGAAACGCCCGCGCCGTTCCGGCACCCGCGATCCCTCGCGTGGCGGCCCAGAACTGTGCGCCCGGCTCGCGGCCGCAATGTCAGGTGCTCCAAAGGTGTCCACGACAGCAAGACGAGCTGCGCCGCGGACGAGTCGGCCGCTTCAGGCCCCATTGACCGAACGCACTGCCGGGGCCGCCACATTCTGGGGACAATGTCGGCGTGAACACACTGATCCGAACCGCCCTACGTGTCCTGGCCGTCATGGTTGTCGCGGTGCTGGGGTCGGCCACAGCCGGTGCTGCGCCAACGCCACCGGGCACCGCGTCCGGTCCGGCGTGTTCGTGGCAGTTCATGACCGATTCCCAGGTTCGCAATGTGGCGTTCCCGGATGTCAACGCCACGTACTGGGTGATGCCATACGTCCTCGGACCCGGCGATTCGCTGACGCTGTCCGGGCAGTATCCCCGCGCCAGGTACTTCTCCCTGAACACCTACGGAACCAACCTCGACACGATCGATGTGTTACGAGACGACCAGATCAGGCCCGATCCCGGTAGCTCGAATCCGTATGTCCCCAATGAAACCTCGTTGCCGGGACGGAGTTGGCGGGCGACTGTTGTCAGCGGTGAGGCCGACCGTTCGCACAACGAGATCAGCGGCCTGCCCGCAGCCGGTGCGCAGCGGATTCCGTCGGGCTTCATCATCATCCGCGTCTATGTGCCCGACGATCCGAGCTCTCCCAACGGGGGCGTGGCCCTGCCGACCGTGACGATGCACCTCGGGGGCACCACGGTCCCGCTGAACCCCTGCGCGCAACCGTCCGACTCCGGAAGCGACTCCGCTCCGGGCGCGGGCATCCTGACCCGGTTGTTCGAGACCGCCGCGACCGACGCATTCCCGCCCGGGACTCCGGAGGCCACCTTCGCCAACCCGGCAACAACAACCGGGCTCTTCGCAAACGGCGACAACAAGTACATCGCCGCCGGGCTGACGTACCGCCCGGGGCGGGTTGCGGTGATCCGGGGAAAGGCTCCGTCGTTCCCGGACACACGCATCGGAGTTCCGGCCGGTGAACCAGGCAAGTCGCTGCGATACTGGTCGATGTGCCAGAACGACCGAGTGTCGCCCTACCCGGTGGTCGCCTGCGCTGCCGACTACCAGACCAGCCTCGACGCCGACGGCTACTACACCTACGTGATCGCCCCGCCGTCGGACCTTGCCTCGCTGTCCGACCCGACGGTGACCCTCATCCCGTGGGGCGACACCGGGGTACCGGACAAGGTCTTGATCATGCGGCACATGCTGCCGTCGGACGCGTTCTACCCGTACTCGGTGCAAGCATCACAGGCGAGTGGTGGCGACCCCTCCGCGACGATGGGCGAGTACTTTCCGCGCGCGACCTACTGCGGGGTGAGCGAGCTGGAGAATCAGGGCTGGCAACGTTGTTACGACTACGGAAAATGACAACGAGCCCGCACTGGCGGGCCCGCAGGACAAATGATGGTGGTCCCGGCTGGGATCGAACCAGCGACCTTCCCGGTGTGAACGGGACGCTCTTCCACTGAGCCACGGGACCAGATTGTCTCGACCGGAATCCTTCGATCGCGACCGGACGACATTAACACGATCACCCCGGCGTCACCCAAATCGGCCCTGCGAACCCCAACTCCCCCACCGGCATCACCCGAAACGCGGACTCGCAACCCCATTTCGCCGCGAATATCGCGCTGACCAGACGATTTGTGACTTTGTGGGCCCGTCCGATAATGTTCTCATCGTTGCCAGAACGGAACGCCCCGAGCGGGAGTTTCCGAGACTGGGAATGAAATGCGGATGTGGCGCAGCTGGTAGCGCATCACCTTGCCAAGGTGAGGGTCGCGGGTTCGAATCCCGTCATCCGCTCGGAGATAGTTTTCACTGTGGCGGTGTGGCCGAGTGGTGAGGCAACGGCCTGCAAAGCCGTGCACACGGGTTCGATTCCCGTCGCCGCCTCCACGAAGTTAAGGCTTACAACTCAACAAGATCCCGCGCGATTAGCTCAGCGGGAGAGCGCTTCCCTGACACGGAAGAGGTCACAGGTTCAATCCCTGTATCGCGCACCATGGTTCGAAAGGAACAACCCGGCTCAGGCTGGGTTTTTTCCATGTCCGGGTCGGTCTACAAGTTTCAGGAAGCGCAATGAACGACACTCACGATCGCGACGCCCTTCGCTACACGCTCGACTGGGTCAGCAACAACAGCTACCCCCTCAGCGGCAGCCAGATCCTGATCGGACTCCTTCCGATCACACGTGAGTTCAGCGATCTGCCCCAGCGCGAGCAAGCGCTTCACGACGCGGCCCGGCGTCTGAGCACCGATGCCGCGGTCCTGGTCTGATCGAGACCCCGCCGAACAACTTCCCACCACCGAGCCGCACACGCGGCTCGGTTTTTTTGTGCATCGATCGACCGAATTCACTTGACTGACACTCAACCTAGTGTTTGAGTGATAGTCAAATGAAATCAACACGCACCTACATCCAGTCCGGCCGCGCCGAGAGCAAAGTTGCCACGCGGACCCGAATCGTCGCTGCCGCAAAAGACCTGTTCCTGGAGAAGTCCTTCGAGGATGTGACGCTCGCTGCGATCGCCAAGGCGTCCGGTGTCTCGCACCAGACCGTGCTCAATCACTTCGAATCCAAGACCGGTGTGGTTCTCGGGGTCGCCGAACTGTTGACGGAGCAGACCACCGGTGCCCGCAACCAGGCGAAGCCCGGTGACATCGACGGTGCCATCGCGGCGCTGATCGGAGAGTACGAGGCGATGGGTGATGCCAACGTTCGCTGGGCGATGTCCGCGGACCGCTTTCCGGACCTGGCCGACGCGATGGACACCGCCCGGGCACTTCACCAGCAGTGGCTGGCAACGATATTCGGCGCCGACCTGCCCTCCGACGACGCAGCTCGGGAGCAGATGGTGCATGCGCTGCACGCCGCGACCGACGTCTACGTCTGGAAACTGCTGCGACGAGATCTTCGGCTCAGCCGTGCCGATACCGAGAAGACCATGACCGACCTCGTGGCCGGTGTACTGAAAGGACCCAGGACATGAAGGCTCAGACGTATCTGTTCGCGCTCGTGGACGGCGGTGGCACGGTGCCACCGGAACTCGGCACGGCCCGGCGGTTACTCGAACGCGGCCATCGTGTCACCGTGCTCGCCGAGGACTCGATGGAATCGGATGTCCTGGCGACCGGCGCCGCGTTCATCCGATGGACCGCCGCACCCAACCGCCCCTCCAGGCGGCCCGAGGACGATCCGTACCGCGACTGGGAGTGCTCCAATCCCCTGGCATTGTTCGCCCGCCTCCTGGACCGTCAATTGATCGGCCCGGCGCCGGGCTACGCGCAGGACATGGCCGCCGCCATCGACACGGTGGAACCGGATCTCGCGGTGTGCTCGTTCTTCGCGATCGGAGCGATGGTGGCGGCACAGGCGCGGGAGGTCCCGTTCGATGTGTTCTTCCCGAACACCTATCTCCTGCCGGCCGACGGGATGCCGCCGATCGGCCTGGGATTGAAACCGGCGCACAGCTCCCTGACCAGAATGCGTGATCGCGTCGTCCGATCGGTGACCGGCCGGCAGTGGAACAAAGGTGTCCCGCAGTTGAACTCGCTGCGCAGCTCGTACGGCCTGCCAACCGTCCGCGACCTCTTCGATCAGGTGAAGCTCGCACGCAAGCACCTGGTCCTCACCTCAGCCGGGTTCGACTTCCCGGCGCGATTGCCGGAGAACGTCCGGTATGTGGGGGCGGTCCTCGACGATCCGGCATGGTCCACCGGAACCGCCTGGACGCCTCCCCCAGGTGACGCGCCTCTGGTCCTCGTGGCCCTGTCAACGACCTTTCAGGATCAGGTGGACTGTCTGCAGCGGGTCATCGATGCGCTCGCGCAGATGCGGGTGCGGGGCTACGTGACCACCGGACCCGCCGTGGATCCCGCAGAGCTCGACGCACCCGACAACATCACCGTGGTGGCGGCCGCGCCACATTCGCAGGTCCTGCCACACGCTCGCGCGGTCATCACCCACGCCGGCCACGGAACCGTTGTCCGGGCGCTGGCCGCGGGTGTTCCGATCCTGAGCCTGCCCCACGGACGAGACCAGGCCGACAACGCCGTCCGCATCAGCACCAGGAGTGCCGGAATCACCTTGTCCCGCACGGCAACACCCCGCAAGATCGCCGCGGCCACCCAGCGCCTCCTCGATGACCCCGGCTACGGGGCGGCGGCCGCCGAACTCGGAGCGATCATCAACCGAGATGCCGCGGCCGGCGACCTCGTCTCCGAACTGGAGGCGATCGACGTCGTCGAGACCAACCGCTCCGGGGCGCGACGTGATGAACTGAAGGTATGTCCGAGACCGCTGCGGCACAGATCCTGACCGCACTCGAATCAGACGCCGACGAACTCGCGTCCGTGGCGGCGGTGACATTCCCGCTCGCGTGCCCGCCGGAGCTCACCATCGCCGACATCAACCAGTTCGTGGCCGACAACCTCACCGCTGATCATTTCCGGGCGTTCATCGCCGATCCCACACATCACGTGTTCAAAGCGGTGGACCCGGAGACGTCGTCGATCGCCGGCTACGCGCTGGTGATCGACGAAGAGCCCACCGATCCCGATGTACTCGCCGCGATCACCACCCGCCCGCTGACCATGGTCTCGAAGATGTATGTGCTGCCAGGCCATCACGGCCGGCACGCCTCGACGGAACTGATGTCCGCGGCACTGGGACATGCAGCTGCGGCCGGTAGCGAACTGGTCTGGCTCGGCGTCAATCAGAAGAACCTGCGTGCGCAGCGCTTCTACCGGAAGATGGGCTTTGAAGTCGTGGGTCACAAGACCTTTCAGGTCAACGGCGCCATCTGCAACGACTTCATCTTCGCGCGCACACCCACGGGCGAGGCGACCTGACGCGACACCATCCGAGTGTTCAGGGCCGTTCTCCGCGGGCCGCCTTCTCGACAATCGAGGTGATGCGCTTGCTCTTGGTCTCGGGCCGTTTGGCCATCGCGATCTGCGTCAGCGCGAACTTCCGCACGCTGGGCGGGAACCCGTCCCAGTTGTGGCGCGCGACCGGATCGGCGTCGAGCGCGGAGGCCAGTTCCGCCGACTCGATGAGCGCCTCGGCGTCGTCGAGAATGTTCCACAGCCCTCGGGCGACGGCATCGTCGATCACGGCCTGGCCCGGCGGCCGCATCCGGCCCTCCGCGATGAGATCGGCGACCCGCGCCTTGTTCGAAGCCGCCCACACGCTGGTGCGTCCCCTGCGGGTGAACCACATTCCACGACGACTGTCGTCGATGCCGCGGGTGTGGCCGTCGATCCACCCCCAGCAGAGGGCCTCCCGGACGGCCCCGTCGTAGTCGAGGGGCGTCTCACCGGACTCCTTGCGCCAGAACACAAGCCACACACCCGATGAGCTGTTGTGGTTCGCCGCGAGCCACCTGCTCCACTCATCCAGATCGGTGGGATGCAGGCGAGGCGCGTCGGGGTCAGCCATCACACCAGCCTACGGCCGAGACGATCGAACCCGGATCGACGCGCTAAGTGGTCTCGGCGAACCGCGACAGCGCCAGCAGACGAGAGGTCGCCCGCAGGTACTTCTTGCGGTAGCCACCGTTCAGCATCTCGTCGGTGAAGATCTCGTCGAGCTTCGACCCCGAGACCATCAGCGGAATCCCCGCGTCGTACAGACGGTCGGCGAGTACAACGATCCGCAGCGCCACCGTTTGATCGGCGGCCGGATGGACACCGGAGACGCACGCGAGACTGACCCCTTCGACCAGAGCCTTGTACTTCGACGGATGCAGCTTGGCCAGATGAGCGCACAGCTCGTCGAAGTCGTCGAGGGTGGCGTTCGAAGTGTTCTCCGCCAGCGCCTGGAGTTCGGCAAGGGTGTTCGGATCGGGCGCCGGCGGCAGATCGCGATGCCGGTAGTCGGGACCGTCGACCCGGATGGCCTCGAAGACCGCCGACAGCTTCTTGATCTCACGCATGAAGTCCTGCGCGGCGAAGCGCCCCTCACCGAGCTGACCCGGCAAGGTGTTGGACGTCGCAACGATCGACACACCCTTGGCCGACAGTTCCGTCAGCAGCCGCGAGACAAGCATCGTGTCGCCGGGATCGTCCAGCTCGAACTCGTCGATACAGAGGACCGAATGCGCCGACAACCGTTCGAGCGCGCTGACGAATCCCAGCGCACCGACGACGTGCGTCACCTCGACGAACGTCGCGAACGCCTTCGGTTCGGGCATCGAGTGATAGATCGACGCCAGCAGGTGGGTCTTGCCGACACCGAATCCACCGTCGAGGTAGAGGCCGAGACCGGCCTGCGGCGCGGATTTGCGCCCGAACAGGCCCTTCTTGCCACCCTTGATCTTCTTGGCACGTTCCACGAAGCTGCGGGCAGCGGCAACTGCCTGAGCCTGACTGGGTTCGTTCGGATCGGGGATGTACGAGTCGAAGCTGACCTCGTCGAACATCGACGGCGGGACCATCTCTCCGATGAGGGCCTCGGGTGCGACGTGCGGCGTACGGTCGCTAAGACGTGCTGGCATGCCGAGAGCCTAGCCAGCGGTTCAGAATGATCCCGTGCACCCACTGACGAAAGCGACCCAGCTCACAGCCCGGACCTCGGCGACCGACCTCGACAACGTCGCGCTCGCGGACCTGTATGCCTATCCCCCGGCACCCGCCGGTGGTGTGGTGATGCGAGCGAACATGGTCGGCTCGATCGACGGTGCGGCGACGGTCAACAGCCTGTCCGGGGGTCTGGGCGGAGACGGTGACCACCAGCTGTTCGCGGTCCTGCGCGGGTTGGCCGACGTGGTGGTGGTCGGGGCGCGGACCGCGATCGCCGAGGGATACGGCCCGGTACGACCCCATCCCGACCTCGCCGATCGCCGCGCAGCGCTGGGTCAATCACCCACGGCGACACTGGCATTGGTGAGCAATTCACTTCAGATCCCGGCCGGCAACCCGCTCATCGCCGACGTCGGCACGGAGATCCTCACCTGCCGCGATGCCCCGGCCGACGCCCGTGCCCGTCTGCTCGACGCCGGGGCCACCCTGGTCGATTGCGGAACCGGCAGCGTCGACCTGGCGATGGTCGGCGCCCACCTGGCCGGCACCGGTCGATCACGCGTTCTCTGTGAAGGTGGACCGTCACTTCTCGGAACCCTGCTCGAACGGGACCTGCTCGACGAACTGTGCGTCACGGTGGCACCGATGCTCACCGCCGGCGACGCCAAGCACCTGACCGCAGGCGCCACGGCCGTCCGCCGCCTGCGACGCGCACACGTCCTCGCCGACGATCAGGACTACCTGTACGTGCGCTGGGTGCGCGATCTGCGATGACCCCGCAGGCCAGTACCCTCGCCATCATGCGCCGTGCCACCGTGATCCGCCGTCGATTCCGTCTGTGCGCAGTTGCGACCGCGGTGACGATCGGCACGCTCGCCGGTTGCTCCGCCGGACCGGACCCGGGTCCCGATCTGGTGATCGAGCAGAACGACCCCGGCGGGCAGCCGCCGTCGACCGCCGCCGCCCCGCCACCGGTCGGCGTCCCGGCCACCGACCTCGACTGGTCGGAGTGCACCGACGAGACCGCTGCCCGCTTCGGTGTCGCCGGACTACCCGAAGGGATCACGCTCGACTGTGCGGACTACACGAATTCGGTCACGCCGGGCGTGCAATCCATCGAAACCGTCGCCGTGGCGGCAGTCCGGGCCCGCTCGTCGGCAACACCCGCCGACGCCCCGCCACTGGTCCTGACCTCCGGCACCGACCTCGAATCGGCCCGCACGCTGGTCTCACTGGCCGGCGGTGCCGGCGCCGCGCTCCTGGCCGGCAATCCGGTGGTCGCCATCGACCGCCGGGGAACCGGCGGGTCGACACCGCTCGACTGCATGACCAACCTCGAACGCAACACGTTGCTGTCCAACGGGTTCAGCAATGCGTCCGACGACAACGCCGAACGCGAACGCCGCCTCGTCGAGGCCGGCGCATCGGCATCCGACGGCTGCACCGAGACGCTCAGTCCGCATCAGGTGCAGTTCACCACCAACAACGCCGCCGCCGACCTCGAGGCACTACGGGTCCGGTGGGGCGTCGAACACCTCGGGATCATCGGAGTCGGCAACGGCGGCGCGGTGGCGCTGGCGTATGCGGGTCTCTACACAGACAACGTCGCCCGCCTGATCCTCGACACACCCGCGCCCTACGGCGCCAACGCGCAAACCTCGGCCCAGCAGATCGCCGACGGGACCAACGCCGCGCTGCGCACGTTCTCCGATCAGTGCCGGGCGCTGAGTTGTTCCCTCGGCGCCGATCCCGCCGCCACCATCGCCGGACTACTCGACCGCGCTCGCGCCGGTGACGTGGACGGTATTTCCGACACCGACATCCTGCTCGCCCTGACCACCACCATCGCGCTCGCGCCCGGTGACCGACCCGCTGTCATCAAAACCACATCGGACCTGCTGAGCAGAGCCGACGACGGCACCCTCGGCCCGCTGCGTGCGGCGATCGGGCAGGCCCGCCTACTGCGCGGCAGCGATGGACAACTGCTGTCCCGCTGCAACGACACCACCGAACCGGTCGGACAGAACCAGGTCGGTGAACTGCTCACGCAGTGGAGTCAGCAGTACCCGCTGACCGGGAGCAACGCGGCGCTCGGCTTGCTGCGGTGCAGCGGCTTCCCGTCCGGAGACACAACCCCGTCGCTCGGCGAGCTACCGGTACCCGTCCTGGTGCTGCGCGGTGGCGGCGACCCGATCAACGGTCCCGTCGCCACGGACGGCGTGGGCGGCGGCCTGGTGGGCGCCGGAGCCGAGTTCTCGATGCTGACGTGGGACGGCCTCGGGTACTCGGTGATCGCCCACTCCGACTGCGCGGGCCAGGCAGCAATCGCGTACACCCTGTCCGGAGCACCCCCGACCACCGGCGCGTGTCCGGCCTGAGCCCCGTGTCGGACGCCGGTCCCCGCGCCGGTCGTAGTACGGTTCGGCAGTGCCGACGAATGACACCCGTGCCGACGATCCCGTGACGATCCGCCCTGAGACGACCCGTGACCGTCTTCTGTTCCCCCAGGTCGACATGGGTCGGATCATCACACTGGTGTTGTGGCCCGCGTCCATCCTGATGGTCATCCAGCGGTCGCTGTTCCTGGGTGTCAACGGCGACCGGACCGACGACTTCGCGCCGGTGTATCGGGCCGCGCTGGCCTTCCTGCGCAACGAGCCGGTCTACGACGGCAACTACAACACGGTCGACCCGCACTATCTGTATCCGCCGTCGGGCACCCTGCTGATGGCACCGCTGGGATATCTCGATCCGGAGAAATCTCGCTGGATCTTCATCCTCGTCTCGGTGATCGTCCTGGTGTTCTGCGCCTTCCTGATCACCCGGATGTTCGGGTTCTCGTGGCGTTCTCCGGTGATGCCGGTGGTTCTGTTCGTCTTCTTCCTGTCCGAGAGTGTCGCCCACACTCTCATCTTCGTGAACTTCAATTCCTTTGTGCTGCTGGGTGAGTTGCTGTTCATGACATGGGCGCTCAAACACAAGGACCTGTGGGCCGGGATCCCGCTGGGTATAACCATCGCAGTGAAACCGGTCCTGGCGGTGCTGCTTCTGTTGCCGTTGCTGAACCGCCAGTGGAAGGTGTTCGTCGGCGCCATCGGTATGCCGATCCTGTTGACCGCCATTGCCTGGCCGCTGTCGGCCGACCCGATGGACTTCTTCAGTCGGACGGCGCCCTACCTGTTCGAGGCCCGCGACTACTACAACAGCTCGATCGTCGGCAACGGCGCCTATTTCGGGGTGCAGACCTGGCTGGTCGTGCTGATGCGGATCGCCTTCGTGGCGATGGCGGCATTCAGCCTGTGGTTCCTGTACCGCTACTACCGCAAGTCCGACGAACTGCTGTGGCTGGCGACCTCGTCGGGTGTCCTGCTGTGCACCTCGTGGCTCGTCGGTTCCCTCGGCCAGGGCTACTACTCGATGCTCCTGTTCCCGCTGCTGATGACCGTGTTCCTGAGCGGATCGGCCATCCGGAGCTGGCCCGCCTGGCTGGGCATCTACGGCTGCCTCACCTTCGACGCGTACTATTCGATCCGCTGGGAGGCATTCGGCCGTGCCGTCGAATACAGCAAGGTCACCTGGGGCTGGTCGCTGTTGATGATCGCCGTGTTCTGCTCGCTGCTGTTCCGCTATCTCGATCTGCGCAAGCGCGAGCAACCGATCAAGGCCGAATTGCCGGCCTGACCCCCATTTCGACAAACGAGCCGGATATTCGAAGACGAGCCACAAATACGTGGCTCATCTTCGTATATCCGGCTCGTTTGCGAGGGCCGGTCGATCAGGGCAGGGAGGCGACGAGCTTGTCGACCTCGACCCGCGGTCCGGTGTAGAACGGGGTCTCCTCGCGAACATGCATGCGGGCCTCGGTAGCACGCAGATCCCGCATCAGGTCGACGATCCGGTGCAGTTCGGGTGCCTCGAACGCCAGCAGCCACTCGTAGTCGCCCAGGGCGAACGACGACACCGTGTTGGCGCGCACGTCCTTGTAGCCGCGGGCTTCCTTGCCGTGGTCGGCGAGCATCTTGCGACGGTCGGCGTCAGGAAGCAGGTACCACTCGTACGACCGGACAAACGGGTACACGCAGATGTACTTGCCCGGTTCCTCACCGGCGAGGAACGCCGGGACGTGGCTCTTGTTGAACTCGGCCGGACGATGCAGCGCCACGTTGCTCCACACGGCGTTGCTGGCCTTGCCCAGGATCGTGGTGCGACGGAAGTCGGCGTAGGCCGACTGGATCTGCTCGACTTCTTCCGAATGCCACCAGATCATGTAGTCGGCGTCGGCCCGCAGTCCGGCGACGTCATAGAGTCCGCGCACAACCACACCGCGCTCCGCCAAAGAGTCGAAGAACTCGGTGGCATCCGCGATCGCCTCGGTCCGGTCGTCGCCCAGTTCTCCGGGACGAACCGAGAACACTGAGAACATCAGATAGCGGACGGTGGCATTGATTTCGGCGTAATCCAGACGGGTCATGGATTTCATACTGCCACCCACCGGCAGCGTCGCGGCAGTCCAGGGGGCCGACGGGGAAAGCTCAGTCGGTCAGGTCGGTGACAAGCCGCCGAGCGGCACGGTCGGCCCGCCCGATGCAGGCCGGGACACCCACCCCGTCGTACGTTGCTCCGGCCAGCACCAGCCCACGAGGACGTCCCGACTCCAGGTCGGCAAGCAGATCCGCATGACCGGTCCCGTATCGCGGCAGTCCGGCGGGCCACCGCTGCACCACCGCGTCGATCGACGCGAGAGCACCGCGTCCACCCCAGATCCCGACGACCGTGGACAGGTCGCTGGTCGCCCAGTCGATCAGCTGATCGTCGCCGATGTCGGAGACCGGTGCACCGAAGCGTCCGAAGGAAGCCCGGACGAGCGCGCCGTGGCCGGCCAGATGCGGCCACTTCCGGCTGCTGAACGTGAACGCCTTGGCCCGGACCACGGTCTCGTCCCCGGCCACGAGTACCCCGGACAGCTCCGGCAGCACGACGTCCGGCCCGAACGCCATGGCCACCACCGCGGATCCGGAGATGTCGACGCCGGACAGCGGCCGGGAGAGGTCGGGTTCGGAGTCGAGCACACGGGCCGCGGCGGGCGCGGTGAGCGCACAGACCACACCGTCGTAGGCGATGCCGTCGACCAGCCATCCCGTCTCCCCGCGGCGGATGTCGGTGACGATCGTGCCCGTGTACATCGCGGCGGCGGAACGTTCGACGAGCACGTCGACGAGTTCCTGGTATCCCCCGGACATCGCTCCGAAGACCGGCCCATCGCCCGACGCGGCCCCGATCAGGTCGGCGACCGCAGCCGTGAGACTGGCCGACCCGGCGTCCAGCTTTGCGGCCAGCGCCGGCAGCACCGCGCGCAGGCCGAGGTCGTCGGCGCGCGCCGAATAGACGCCGGAGAGCATCGGATCCACGCTGCGGTCCACCACCGAGCGACCGAATCGCTCGGCGACGAGGCCTCCGATGGAGATGTCCTGACCGCGCGTCCACTCCAGTGGCCGCCGGGGTTCATCTGTCATCAGCGCCAGGTCGGCGGGTTCTGCAAGATGCGCGACCACGGCCGGATCGGCTGGGATACCCATGAGAGTGGGCCGCGGCATCGATTCCAGGGTCCCGCGGGCCAGGATCCGGGGACCCAGCGTGCCCGGATGAACCATCCGCGACGCCATGCCGAGCTCCGCCAGCAACGCCGGCACCTCGGGGCGACGAACCAGGAACGCCTCGGCGCCGACGTCGAGCTTCGTCCCGGCCAGGTCGACTCCCTTGAGGGTGCCACCGAGACGGTCGCATGCCTCGTAGAGGTCGATGACGGCCGACCCACCGAGCAGAGCCCGCAGGCGATACGCAGCGCTCAGGCCCGAGATGCCGCCTCCGATCACTGCCAGCCGCAGTGCACTCACAACGAATGCACCAGCTCCACCACCCGCGTCAGGATGGTCGGGTCGGTGGTCGGCAGCACACCGTGGCCGAGATTGAAGATGTGACCTGCGGCCCCGGCCGCCACCGCGGCATCGGCCTCTGCCGCGATGCGGCGAACATGGCCCTCGACGACCTCCCAGGGCGCGAACAGCAGCGCCGGATCGAGGTTGCCCTGCAATGCCTTGCCCGGACCGACACGGCGGGCAGCCTCGTCGAGCGGGATCCGCCAGTCGACGCCCACCACGTCGGCGCCGGCGGTACCCATGTCGTGCAGCAATTCACCGGTGCCGACACCGAAGTGGATCCGCGGCACGTCGTACGACGCGAGTTCGGCGAACACCCGGGCCGAATGCGGACGGGCAAAGGTCCGGTAGTCGGTGACCGACAGGGCACCGGCCCAGGAATCGAACAGCTGAATCGCGTCGACGCCGGCATCGAGTTGCACCTTGAGGAAGGCGATCGTGATGTCGGCGAGTTTGCCGACGAGTTCGTGCCAGACCTCGGGCGACGAGTACATCAACGCCTTGGTGTTCTCGTAATTGCGGCTCGGGCCGCCCTCGACCAGGTACGACGCCAAGGTGAACGGTGCACCGGCGAAACCGATCAGTGCGGTGTCGCCGAGTTCGGCCCTGAGCAGTTTGACCGCGGTCGAGACCGCGCCGACAGCCTCGGGCGTCAGGACCGGCAACGCCTGCACATCGGCATGGGTGCGCACGGGATTGGCGATCACCGGACCGACGCCGGCCACGATGTCGAGGTCGACACCGGCGGCCTTGAGCGGCACCACGATGTCGGAGAACAAGATCGCGCCGTCGACGCCGTGACGGCGGACCGGCTGCATTGTGATCTCGCAGACGAGCTCGGGGTCAAAGCACGCCTCGAGCATCCCCCGTCCGGCGCGGATCTCACGGTATTCGGGCAGCGACCGGCCGGCTTGCCGCATGAACCACACAGGACGGTGATCCGGGACCTGGCCTCGGGCGGCTGCGACCAGCGGAGAGAGGGTGCGAGCATCATGTTCAGACATCACCTCCACATGCTGCCATGAGCTGCTCTGCGCGCCTGCGCTGCATCCATGTGCTGCTCGGCGCGCCTCCGCTGTGTCCGACCTCATCGGCCCTACGGTCGAGCAGTGACCACATCCGGAGCCTCGACCGAGCCTGCGGTCTTTCGTACCGCAATCGAATCGATGCATGCGGCCAGGGTCCGGTCGGAGATCGAACTGGGCAGCATTCGTCCACCACAACGACTTGCGCCGTACAGCTACGCCGTCGGTGCAGAAGTGACCCAGCCTGACGACGGCGACATCGCAACAGATTCCGACGGGACCGCATTCGGCCGATTGATCCTGCTCTACGACCCCGACGGCCATGACGCCTGGAACGGAACGATGCGCCTGGTGGCGTTCATCCAGGCCGAGGTGGAGGCCGTATTGGCCAACGATCCCCTGCTGCCAGAGGTGGCCTGGAGCTGGCTGACCGAAGCACTCGAGAAGTCCGACTCCGTGGCGGTGACCGCACTCGGTGGCACCGTCACCTCCACGACGTCGGTTCGCTACGGCGACATCGCCGGACCGCCTCGGGCGCATCAGCTCGAATTGCGCGCCTCGTGGACGGCCACCAACGACAACCTCAGCGGCCACGTCGAAGCATTCTGCAACGTGCTGTCACTGGCGGCCGGGCTTCCTCCGACCGGTGTGACGCGGCTCGGGTTCGCCGAAGCGTGACCGATCCCGATACACCCGAGTCGACGCCACCCGACGAGGTGGCCGACTCCGAGCGACCTGCTCCGATTCCACTGACCTCTCCGGCCGACGGTGTACCCCCGGTCCTGACGACGCCACAGGAATTCGCCGACGCCGCCCGCCGGCTGGCCGACGGGACCGGACCGATCGCCCTCGACACCGAACGCGCGTCGGGCTTTCGCTACTCCGGACGCGCCTACCTGATCCAGATCCGGCGGACCGGCAGCGGCTCGATGCTGATCGATCCGATCGAGCATCCCGAGGCCCTCGGTCCGATCACTGACGTCCTCGACGGACCCGAGTGGATCCTGCACGCCGCCGACCAGGATCTACCGTGCCTGACCGAGCTGAACTTCCGGTGCGCGGCGCTCTACGACACCGAACTCGCCGGACGACTCGCGGGCATCCCCAAGGTGAACCTGGCGGCGATGGTCGAGCACTTCCTCGGGCTCGGGCTCGTCAAGGGTCACGGCGCAGCGGATTGGTCCCGCCGCCCTCTCCCGGCCGACTGGCTGAACTACGCGGCTCTCGATGTCGAGGTCCTGATCGAGCTCCGCGACGCGGTGCAGGCAACGCTGGTCGAGGCCGGCAAAGACACCTGGGCCGCACAGGAATTCGCGGCCATCCTGGCCCGTCCCGAGCCCGCCCCTCGCCAGGATCGCTGGCGGCGGGTCTCGAAGATCCACACGATCAAGTCGACCCGCACGCTGGCGGCAGTTCAGCAGCTGTGGACCACGCGGGAAGAGCTGGCCCGCAAACGCGATGTGGCGCCCGGCCGGATCCTCCCGGATTCGGCGATCGTCGCGGCAGCGGTCGCGGACCCGAAAACTCTCGACGAGCTCTACAAGATCCCGGTCTTCGGCGGTCCCCGACAGCGCCGTCAGGCCGGGCAGTGGATGGCGGCGCTCGATGCCGCCCGGGCACTCCCCGACAGCGAACTGCCCTCGCGGCGCCCACCGACCACGGGACTCCCGCCGGTGAACCGCTGGGAGGGCAAAGAACCGGAGGCCGCGGCCCGCTACACCGCGGTCCGGGCCGGGTTGACCGCACTGTCGGAGGAGGTCACCGTTCCGGTGGAGAATCTGTTGCTCCCCGAATTGGTCCGCCAATTATGCTGGGAGGGACTGGATTCCCCCACGAGCGAGGCTGTGGCAGCGCGATTGTCCGCCGGTGGGGCGCGCCCCTGGCAGGTCGAACTGACATCGCCGGTGATCGCCGAAGCGCTCGCTCAGCCGCCCAGCGACTGAATTCGCTCCACGTACGCCCGAACGCTCCGGTTGCACCAGGAGCGTTCGTCGGCGCGCGGAGCGAATTCGTGGGGGCTAGCTGACGTCGTTGAAGTCTTCTTCGTCGGCGTGCATGCTCGAGACCATGGCGGTGATGGCACGGGCCACGTCCTGCGCGGTCAAGCCGAGCTCGTTGAGCAACTGACCCCGCGAGGCGTGTGCCAAGAACCGCTGCTCTATGCCCACATCGCGGACCGGTGTCGAAATGCCTTGAGCTCGAAGCTTTTCCGACACCGACGAGCCGACACCCCCGTGCACGCCACCGTCCTCGACCGTCACCACCAGCCGATGGGTCTGTGCCAGTTCGGCAATCGACTCGGGCACCGGGAGTACCCAGCGCGGGTCCACGACGGTGGTGCCGATCCCCTGCTGAGCCAGACGGGTTGCAGTGTCCAGCGCCAACGACGCAAACGGTCCGACCGCGACGATCAACACGTCGCTGCTGTCACCACGGGCGGGACGATGCAGCACATCGGTGCCGTCGGCCAGGCGTTCGGACGCACGGATGTCTTCCGGGACCGCACCCTTCGGGAACCGGAGCGCAGTCGGGCCGTCGTTGACGTCCAGCGCCTCGGCGAGTTCTTCCCGTAACCGCACTGAATCCCGCGGAGCAGCCACCCGCATGCCGGGCACGATCGACATCAGTGAAAGATCCCACATGCCGTTGTGACTCGGACCATCGGGACCGGTCACGCCCGCCCGGTCGAGGACCAGCGTCACCGGCTGCTTCAGCAGCGCGACGTCCATGAGCAACTGGTCGAAGGCCCGGTTGAGGAAGGTCGAGTAAATGGCGACCACGGGGTGCATCCCACCGAGCGCAAGGCCGGCGGCCGACGTCAGCGCGTGCTGCTCGGCGATACCGACGTCGAACATCCTATCCGGAAAATGCTCTCCGAACGCCGACAACCCGGTGGGACCCGGCATGGCCGCGGTGATCGCGACGACGTCCTTGCGGTTGCCGCCCGCCTCCACCAGCGCGGCCGAGAACACCGACGTCCAGTCCGGAGCCGACACGCTGGTCGACTTCCCTGTCTCGGGGTCGATGATGCCGGTCGAGTGCATCTGGTCGGCGACGTTGTTCTCAGCGTGGTGATAGCCCATGCCTTTGCGGGTCACCGTGTGCACGATCACGGAGCCGCCGAATGACTTGGCCTGCCGGAGGGCGCTTTCCAGCGCTTCCTGATCGTGCCCGTCGACCGGCCCGACGTATTTGATACCGAGGTCGGTGAACATCGCCTGCGGTGAGAGCGCGTCCTTGATCCCGGTCTTCAGACCGTGCAGCGCGGCGTAGGCGATCTGGCCGAGCAGCGGGAGTTTCAGGACCGCGCGACGGCTCTCGTCGAGAACCCGCTCGTATCCCGGCTGCAACCGCAGTCCGGTCAGATGCCGTGCGAAGCCGCCGATCGTCGGCGCATAGGACCGGCCGTTGTCGTTCACGACGATGACAACCGGGCGGTCGCCCGCCGCGATGTTGTTCAGGGCCTCCCAGCACATGCCACCGGTGAGGGCGCCGTCACCGACAACCGCCACCACGTGCCGCTCCTGCCCGCTCAGTTCGAAAGCCTTTGCCAGTCCGTCGGCGTACGACAGGGCCGCGGACGCGTGCGACGACTCGATCCAGTCGTGCTCGCTCTCGGCCCGTTCTTGGTAGCCGGTCAGCCCGCCCCGCTGCCGCAGGGTGTCGAAGCCGTCTTTGCGGCCGGTGACGATCTTGTGGACGTAGCACTGATGGCCGGTGTCGAAGAGCACGGCGTCGTGGGGTGAATCGAAAACCCGGTGGATCGCCAGCGTCGTCTCGACCACACCGAGATTGGGTCCGAGATGGCCACCGGTGGCAGAAACCTTCGCAATCAGGAACTCGCGGATCTCCGCGGCCAGATCATGCGTCTGCGCAACGGACAGTTCGCGCAGTTCTGCGGGCGAATTGACCGAATCCAGCACGCTCATCCAACATCCTTTCGATGACCTTCACAGGGCGGGTTCACACGCTCCGCCCACGCGTGTCGCCGGGCTGCGGTGACACGTGGCTTACCAGTCTACGGACCCACCGCGGCTCGGACCGACGGACGCAGCAACGCCACCGCTTCGAGGTGGTGGGTCAGGGGGAACGCGTCGAATCCGAGCAGGGTATCGACCTCGTATCCGCCACGTCGGTAATCCGCCAGGTCGCGGGCGAAGGTCGCCGGATCGCAGCCGACCGCGATCACCGCCGACGGCTCGGCCGACGTGATCCGTTCGACGACGTCGCGGCCGGCACCCGCACGCGGCGGGTCGACGATCACGACGTCGGGCGAGGGCAGATCGGCAACCGCTGCCAGGACACTCGCCCGATGGATCCGGACGCGGTGGTCGTCGGCGAAGGTCAGGTCGGCGGCGGCCGTCGCGCCGCGGTCTGCCTCCACGATGTGAACGCGGGCGGTACCCCACGACTCGTCGTTCTCGTCCAGCACGGCCCCGGCGAGTACACCGGCCCCGCCGTACAGGTCCCACGCCACCACCGAGCGCGGCAGCTCCGCGGACCGCAGCAACGTCCGCACGGTGTCGCTGTAACCCGATGCCGCCAGGCGATGTGCCTGCCAGAAGCCGGTCACGGGCACCTCCCACGTGCGTCCGCCGACCGTGCGGCGGACGGTGGGCTCCCCCGCCAACAACACCTCGCGCCGCGGCGTCGAACGCTGGGCGCGTTGCTGCTGCGTGCGGCGGCGGCCCGAGTGGGGGCGCTTGCCGCGCCCACCCCGATGCGGTTCAGCCGCCGCGGCGATGTGGACGATGTGATGGCGTCCGTCGTCGCCGACGGTGAGCATCAGCTCGGAACCTGATTCGAGATCGCCGAACTCGTCGAGTCCGTCGACCAGCCCGGGCACCGGCTGCGCACAATCCACCCGCGGGATCACCGAATGTGATTGGTATTCGCGCACTCCGGGCCGACCACGGGCGTCGACGAACAGGCGTTCCCGCACGCGCCAGCCGGTTTCGGGAGCATCCGCGGTACCGGGGTCGAGGGAGACGACCTCGCCGCCCCACTCGATGCCGCCCATCCGGCCGAGAAGTTCGGTGAGCACCTGCGATTTGAGTTCGCGGGCATGGGTACCCGTGGTGTGGGAGAGGTCGCAGCAGCCGCCTCCGGCACCGCCGGCGGACACCGGCGCACCCACCCGGCAGACCGGGTCGATGCGGTGCGGTGAGGCCCGCACGATCTCGCGGATCTCGGCGCGGCAGAAGCCTTTACCGCGATCTTCGGACACCACGACCCGCACTGTTTCGCCCGGGAGTGCATGGCGGATGAACACCACCCGGCCGTCGTGACGGCCGACCCCGATCCCGCCGTGACCGAACCGATCCACGGTGATCTCGAATTCGGTTCCCAGCCAACCGTTTCCGGCGCCCTCGGAGTCTTGCTCGTGTGCTGAGCCGGTCACTACGAACCTGTATTCTCTGGTGGGGTCGAATTGGTGGGAACCGAGCCGACACCGCGGCGGGTGTCGCCGGGTGCGAAGTACGCGCGGTCGCGCTTGCGTCGCTCCGAGGAACTGAGCTGCCAGGGCACCGACGTCACCATGACACCCGGTTCGAACAGGAGCCTGCCCTTGAGCCGCAGTGCCGACTGATTGTGCAGGATCTGCTCCCACCAGTGACCGACGACGTATTCGGGTATGAACACGGTGACCACGTCGCGTGGCGATTCGCGCCGCAACCGGCGGACGTACTCGATGACCGGGCGGGTCACCTCACGGTAAGGCGAGGCGATCACCTTGAGCGGAACGGTGATATCACTGTCGTCCCACTGCACCACGAGCTTGCGGGTGTCTCGGTCGTCCACGTTCACCGTCACGGCCTCGAGGGTGTCGGGGCGGGTGGCGCGGGCGAAGGCCAAAGCCCGACGGGTTGGCAGATGCAGTGTCGAGACCAGGACGATCGAATGCGTGCGGCTCGGCAACACGGCCTCGTAGTCTGAGTTGTCCAACTCGGCCTGCACCGACGCATAGTGCCGGTGTATGAGCTTCATCAGGCCGAAGATCGCCACCATCGCGATGATCGCAATCCAGGCTCCGGCAAGGAACTTCGTCACGAGCACGATGATCAGAACCGATCCGGTCATCACCAGCCCGATGGTATTGATGACCCGGGAACGGACCATGCGCGACCGGGCGCGGGGATCATGCTCCGACTTGAGATGACGGGTCCAGTGCCGCACCATGCCGATCTGGCTGAGTGTGAACGACACGAACACACCTACGATGTACAGCTGGATCAGTGCGGTCACCTCTGCGCCGAAGGCAACGATGAAGGCGATGGCGGCGACGGCCAGGAACAGGATGCCGTTCGAGAACGCCAGCCGATCTCCGCGAGTGTGCAGTTGCCTCGGCAGGTACCGATCCTGGGCGAGCACCGATCCGAGGACCGGGAATCCGTTGAACGCGGTGTTGGCGGCCAGCACCAAGATCAATGCGGTGACAACGGTCACGAAGTAGAAGCCCGGGCTGAATCCTCCGAACACTGCGTGGGCCAATTGGGCGACAAGCGACTTCTGTTCATAGCCCTCGGGGGCGCCGATCAGATCCTTGGCCGGATCGGTGACGTACTTCACACCGATTTCGTTGGCCAGCAGGATGATTCCCATCAGCATGGCGATCGAGATAGTGCCCAACAGCAGGAGTGTCGTGGCCGCGTTGCGTGACTTCGGCTTCTGGAAGGCGGGCACGCCGTTGGAGATGGCCTCCACACCGGTCAATGCGGCGCAACCGGACGAAAATGCGCGTGCGACAAGGAACACGAAAGCCAGCCCGACGAGGTCGGTCTGTTCGGCCTTGATGTCATAACCGGAGGTTTCGGCCTCGATGTTGTCGCCGAAGACGAAGAGTCGGAGGAACCCCCACATCAGCATCACCACCATGCCGAAGATGAACGCATATGTCGGAATCGCGAAGGCCGCGCCCGATTCCCGGAGACCACGCAGGTTGATCGCGGTCAGCAAGATGACGGCAACCACACAGAACCACACCTTGTGTTCCTGGACGATCGGCACCGCGGACCCGATGTTCTCTGCAGCCGATGCGATCGACACCGCAACGGTGAGTACGTAATCGACGAGCAGGGCGCTCCCCACGGTCAAACCCGCGGTGGGTCCGAGGTTGGTGGTGGCGACCTCGTAGTCACCGCCACCGGACGGATAGGCGTGCACGTTCTGCCGATAGCTCGCAACCACCACGGCCATCACGAGCGCGACGGCCAGCCCGATCCACGGTGTGTACGTATACGCCGACAGCCCGGCAACCGACAGCACCAGGAAGATCTCCTGCGGCGCATAGGCAACCGACGACATCGCGTCCGAGGCGAACACCGGCAACGCGATCCGCTTGGGTAGCAGGGTATGCCCGAGTTTGTCGCTCCGGAACGGACGCCCGAGCACAAGCCGCTTCGTCGCCGTAGAGGCCTTGGACACGATGGACACCAGGCAACAATAGGGCCTGCGATGACGGAAGGCCACGCCGGTCGCGGTACCGTTCCGGTGAGCATCTGCTCGGGTGAGTCCAGCAAGGAGTTGGCATGCGCGTTGTGGTGATGGGATGCGGTCGAGTCGGGGCCTCCCTGGCCGGCCAGTTGCAGGACGCCGGGCACGAGGTCGCGATCATCGATCGAGATGAAACCGCATTTCGGCGTCTCCCTGAGGGCTTCACCGGCAAGACCGTCAAGGGTGTCGGATTCGACCAGGACGTGCTGCGGCGAGCCGGCATCGCCGACGCCGATGCCTTCGCCGCGGTGTCCTCGGGAGACAATTCCAACATCATCTCCGCGCGCGTCGCGCGCGAGACGTTCAACGTGCCCAAGGTCGTCGCCCGGATCTATGACGCCAAACGGGCTGCGGTCTACGAGCGCCTCGGCATCCCGACCGTCGCCACCGTGCCGTGGACGACGGACCGGTTCCTTTCGGCCCTCGGCGGCTCGGACACCGGCGCCGTGGCGTGGACCGAGCCCTCCGGTCAGGTCGCCATCGTTCAGCTGGCCTTCCACGAGTCGTGGGTGGGCACCTCGGTCGCGCTGATCCAGGAACACACCGGGTCCCGGATCAGCTTTGTCAACCGACTCGGCAAGCCGCTTCTCCCCGGCCCCAAATCGGTGCTGCAACAAGACGATCAGGTCTTCGTTGCATCCTTGATCGACAAACTCGACAAGGTGCGCGCGGTAGCCGCCGCGCCCGCCCCGGAAACAGACTGATCCCTGAGCCCGCAGACCGGAAGGAAGACAGTATGAAGGTCGCGATAGCCGGTGCCGGCGCCGTCGGACGGTCGATTGCCCGCGAACTGCTCGCCAGCTCACACGAGGTGATGCTGCTCGAACGCAATCCCGATCACATCGACGAAGAAGCGGTCGGAGGTGCGCGATGGGTCGGCGGCGACGCCTGTGAATTCGACAACCTCGAACGGGTCGAACTGCACAAGTTCGACGTGGTCATCGCCGCCACCGGCGACGACAAGGCGAACCTTGTGGTGAGCCTGCTGGCCAAGACCGAGTTCGCGGTGCAGCGGGTGGTCGCCCGGGTGAACGATCCGCGCAACGAGTGGCTGTTCGACGAGGACTGGGGTGTCGACGTCGCGGTGTCCACACCCCGCATGCTCGCGTCACTCGTCGAAGAGGCGGTGTCGGTCGGCGACCTGGTGCGATTGATGACGTTCCGGAAGGGTCAGGCCAACCTGGTGGAGATGACCTTGCCCGACAACACGCCGCTGGCGGGCAAGCCGATCCGGAAACTCAAGTTGCCGCGGGACGCCGCACTCGTGACAGTCCTGCGCGGCGGCCGGGTCATCGTGCCGCAACCGGACGACACGGTCGAAGGCGGCGACGAACTGGTGTTCATCGTGCCGGCGGAAGCCGAAGCCGAACTTCAGTCCGCGATCATCGAGCCGGGGGCGCCGGCTCGGTAGTCCCGCCCGGGCCTTCTGCGTCAGGACCCTCTGACGCAGCGGACACCTGGTCGAGCTCTTCAGCTGCCTCTTCTTCGTGTTCTGATTTCTGTGCCCGGCGAACCAGCAGCACCGTGGCAAGGGCGGCAGCGGCGGTCAACGGCCAGCCCATCGCGATCCGCGCCACGGCCAGGCCACCGGTTTCGTCGTTGTCGTAGAGGAACGACTGCACGAGATAGCGGACGCCGAACAGCACCGCCCACACCGCGGTTGCGATGTCGTAGGCCAGCAGGGTACGGCGGTGACGGCGCCACTGGGTCCCGTTGCCGTTCACACCGTTCCAGATCACGCCGACCAGTGGCCAACGGACCAGGATCGACACGACGAACACCCCTGCGTAGAGCAGCGTCGTCCAGATCCCGAAGAGGAAGAACCCCTTGGCGTCTCCGGTCCGATGGGCGATGAACGCACACACCGCCACGCCGATGACACCCGAGATCGCAGGCTGGAGGGGCTCCCGCCGCATCAGCCGGATGAGGAAGATCAGAAAGGCGACACCGAGCGCCGCGTAGATCGCGACCGTCAGATTCCACAGTGAGTTCGCGGGAACGAACACCACGATGGGCACCGACGAATAGATGAGTCCGGAGATCCCACCCATCTGTTCAAGAACGGTCAGGGCCTGCGGATCGTCGCCCTCTGCCGATTCTTGCCGATGCCCGTCGCGCTCAGCTCTCACCGAGCAACTCGTAATAAGGGTTGAACATGACCTTGCGGCCGTCGTGCTCACCGATCCGGCCCCGGACGATCACCGTCCGGCCCGGTTCGATACCGGGGATGCGATTACGCCCGATGAACTTGAGGGTGACCACATCGGTGCCATCGAAGAACTCAGCGGTGACACCCGATTTCATCGTCTTCGCACAGGTCTGTACCGATCGAAGTTCGCCCTGCATGGTGACCTCGTCACCGGCTGAACAATCACAGGCGCGCTGGGCGCCGGTCTGCTGCGACTGCTCGGAGATGGTCTCGGCGTCGAGTTGCTCGAGGTCTTCCGTGAGTCTGCGCGTGAGGCGTTTGAGATATCCGCCTGCAGTCATGGCGCTACGCACCCTTTCGCCAAGTCAATCGAAGTGCCAAATCAGTTGGGTCGCCGTCTCGGTGACTCAGATGACGACCCGTGGGCTGTTGCACTCGCCAGGGTAGACCCCGCCACCGGCGAGTACCACTCGCCGCGGCAAGATCATCACATGTCGCCCATCCCCGCGTCGCATGGCCCTCCCGCAAACCGTTCGCTGGTGATCGTGGCGCTGCCCGGAACGGGTTCTGACGGCGACTTCGCCGGCCGCGCATTCGCCGACGAGACCATCCCGGTGATCGCGGTGGACCCCACCGAAAACGGTCTGATCAACACCTATCTGCAGGCTCTCGACGACGCCGCGGCCGACGGTCACCGGGTCCTCGCCGCCGGCGTGTCGATCGGTGCGTGTGTGGCCGTTCGGTGGGCGCTGGAGCACCCCACCCATTGCTCCGGCGTGCTCGCGGCATTGCCGCCGTGGCTGGGTGATCCGGCCACCGCGCCGGCCGCGCACAGCGCGCTGCTGACACTCGACCACCTGGCCCGAACCGGCCTGGACACCACCATCGACCAGATGAGCGCCGCCACACCCGGGTGGCTGGCCACCGAACTCGCCCGATCCTGGCGGGCCACCGCACCGGTCCTGCGGGCGATGCTCACCGAGGCGGCGCGCTACCACGCCCCGACCGCCGAGGACCTCGCCGAACTCTCGGTGCCGCTGTCGATCACCGCGACGATCGACGACCCGGTGCACCCGCTGTCGGTCGCACAGACCTGGCACCATGCGGCGCCGCAGGCTCTGCTGCACACCATCACGCTCGATGATCTCGGCGCCGACCCGGCTGTACTGGGCCGGCGTTGCGTCGACGGCTGGCGCCGGCTCACCAGCTGATTCCCGTCTCGGCCGTCTACCGTTTCGGGCGGTTGCCCAACTGCTGCATCGCGGAGCCGCGGGAACCGCTTCCCGGGGCCGGGGTGTCGACTGCCGCTTCCTCGGCGGGCTCGGCTGCGGCCGGTTGCGGCTGACCCTGGACCCGGACCGTCGCCTGCGCCGATTGCGCCTGCGCGTTGTCGGCGGCCGCGGTGGGCGCGGCATTCGCGTCCATCTTCCCGGTGTTCACCATCTCCTGTTGCGCGGCCGCAACCTGCTCGGCGAGCACCGGCGGCAGCACGATCGGCAACGGTGTCCGCGGTGGATGTGGGTCGTCGCCGCGGCGGACCACGGTCTCGCTGACCACGGCACGCGCCACCTTCGACAGGTTCTCGGCACCCGTGGTCGGTGCACTCGCCACACAGCGGATCATCCAGCGCGGGCCGTCGACGCCGATGAATCGGTGGACCCCACCCGGGACGGTCGCCACGACCTCACGGCCCCAGAAACCCGTTTCGATGGCCGTCTCGGCACCTTCGGACTTCAGGGATTCGGTGAGTTCGGTCACCACGTCGCGCCACTGCCCACTCGTCTTGGGAGCGGCGAACGCCGCAACGGTGATCCGTCCGTGCGGCGTCACCAGGAACACCGACTGCGGCTGATGGTCCACCGACATCTCGACGGTGACCTGTCCTCCCTCGACCACCGGGACGAGGACCGAACCGAGATCGAGATGGGAGTTGTCGAACGTGGCGTCCTTCGCCAGGTCATCGATGTCGTAGGGACCCTGCCCTGTGCCGATCTCCTTGGGGCCCTGGTTCATGTCGGGGGTCTGATCCTCGGTGGGGCGGCCCCGGCGGCTGCCCCGAATTCGCTTTTCGCGTGCCATTTTCAGCTGCTTTCCGACGCGTGTGCGTCCAACCTCGCGTGACCGCCACTGGAGCCGTGACCGCCTGCACCACGGCTTGTTTCATCCAGTTCGTCCACTTCCACGAAGTCGACGAGCTCGACCCGCTGAACCAGCAGTTGCGCGATGCGGTCACCTCGCGCAATGACGATCGGTTCGTGCGGGTCCAAGTTGATGAGGGAGACCTTGATCTCACCGCGGTACCCCGCGTCGACGGTTCCCGGGGTGTTGACGATCGACAGACCCGTGCGTGCGGCGAGACCGGACCGAGGGTGGATCAGACCAACCGTTCCGATGGGGAGGGCAATGGAGATCCCGGTGGGCACGAGGGCCCGGTGACCGGGCGCCAGTTCGATGTCGATCGTGCTCGACAGATCGACTCCGGCATCCCCGGGGTGGGCCCTCCGAGGGAGGGCGATGTCCGGGTCCAGGCGCCTGATGGCGACCTGCTCCACAGGCCGGACGGCGGGGAATGGTGCGTCGGCAGGGGTGCTGCCGGGATCGTTTGCCACACGGGAAGACTACGCTGGCTCCGTGCCTCCATTTCCATCACCCGACACAGCCGGAGACCCTTCCCAGACCCACGACGACCGTCGGGGGATCGTCCACGACGAACGTCTATACGTCCCGCTGTGGTGGTGGCTGGTCGCCGCGATCGTGATCGGACTGCTCGGCTACGAGATCCAGCTGGCCCTGCACGGCAGCGCTTTCAGCCCGATCACCTACGCGGTACTCGTGCCACTGGCCGCGTGGCTGCTCTGGTCGATGGGCCGTACGCGCGTCTGGGTCGCCGACGGTGAATTGTGGGCAGGCAAGGCCCATCTCCCGATCACGTTGATCGATCGCGCCGCGGTCATCCCGGCCAGCGCCAAGAGCGCGGCGCTGGGGCGCCAGCTAGATCCGGCGGCATTTCTCGCCCACAAGTTCTGGGTGAAGACCATGGTCCTGCTCGTCCTCGACGATCCCGACGACCCGACCCCCTACTGGCTGGTCAGCACCCGTCACCCGGCGGAGTTGATCGCCGCGCTCGGGATGGCCGATGCGGCCTCCGAGTCGACCGACTGAACCCGGGCCCACGAACCGGATACGTCTCGGAGCAGCTGTGCCGCCGCTCCCGGCGGACTCCCCCTTCAAACACAACTCCTCCAACGCAACCGCGCCGATGGTGTCACCTGGGCAGAAACCAGGTGACGCCATCGGCGCGGTGTTGTCTGAAGTGTCTGTGTGTGATTACGCGCAGTCGACGCAGATGCGCGAGTTGCCGTTCTCCGTTGCCAGACGGCTGCGGTGGTACACGAGGAAGCAGCTGGTGCAGGTGAACTCGTCAGCCTGCTTCGGGATCACCCGAACCGATAGTTCCTCGCCGGACAGATCAGCACCCGGGAGTTCAAAGGACTCCGCGGTATCGCCTTCGTCCACATCGACCGAGGCCGCCTGCGCTTCACTGCGACGTGCCTTCAGTTCCTCGAGTGAGTCCTCGGAGACCTCGTCGGATTCAGTACGCCGGGGCGCATCGTAATCAGTTGCCATTTTTCCGCCTTAGGTAGAAGCACCTGCGACCCGAGGCACCCGATGTCAGCAGGTCCCGCGAGTCCCAACAAGCCGCGCACGTCACTTGTCTGCATGTCCGCGACAGCGCCCTTGGATCAACGACGCCCACCTAGGGATTCGTTGCTCGTTCAGGGCGAGTATTTTGTGATGTTCGCCACAGTTCATCAGATGCCCGAGTTTCAGGTTATCCAATCTGAGGCGGCTGAATCCTAGCCCAGCCGTTCCTCAGAGTCAACAACACTCAGAAGGCCAGAACATTCCCGTCGTCGCTGCCGAGCACGCATCACACGACCGTTTAGAGTTGACACGCTTGACCACACTCCCGGCGGAAGGCACCGACAGCCCATGGTTTCGCAGATCACCTATGGCTATCCCACCGATGACCACGGTCGTCCGTTCCGTCGGCGGCGCTACCTTCCGGCGATCATCCTCGCCGTGGTGCTGGCACTGATCACGGCGTTCGTCTGGGTCGGGGCCCTGTCATCGAGTACCACCGAGGCCGCGCCGGTCGACTGCCCCTCTCCCCCGACGCCGTCAGCCACGGCCGACGCACCCGCGCCGGTGGTCGGCACACCCGCCGATCGCGAGGAGATGCTCCGGATCTCGCCGGCGGCCCTCGCCGGTTTCCAGATCAGGGTCCTCAACGCGACCGACGAACAGGGCAAGGCGCAGACAGTCCTCGACGACATGACGTCCCTGGGTTTCCAGGGAACCCCTGAGGGTGCGTACGGCGACGATCCGCTCTACCCGGACCAGAACCTGGATTGTTTCGGGCAGATCCGATTCGGGGACGCCGGCAAGGCCGCGGCCGGGGCGCTGTGGATCGCCGCACCCTGCACCCAGCTGATCAACGACGGGCGTCCGGACAGTGTTGTCGACCTCGCCATCGGCGAGCACTTCAGCGACAGCGGTCAGAGTCAGGACGCCCTGGCCGTCCTCGACACCCTGCGCAGCGCGAACCCGCAGGACCCCAACACCGGCGCGGACCCCGCCGTGGTGTCAGCGGTTCACGAAGCGTCCTGCTGAACCGGGATCGGCTCGAGCGCGCCGATGTCGGCGAGCAAGGTCCGCAGGTCGTCGGCGATACCCGGCGCCATCGCCAGTGTCACGTCGCCATCGCCACCGCGTGATGTCGGTGTGGGAATCTGGACGATCGCGCCCGCCTCTTCGGCGATCAACGATCCGGCCGCCCAGTCCCACGGACTGAGGCCGTGCTCATAGTGGGCATCGACGGCGCCACTGGCCACCATGCACAGATCGAGTGCCGCCGAACCGACCCGGCGCAGATCCCGGATCCGGGGCAGCAGACGTGCGATCAGCGCGCCCTGGACCTCACGCCGCGACGCGGCGTAGCCGAACCCGGTGGCCACCAGCGCCAGCCCCACCTCGTCGACGGCGTTGCAGCGCAACCGGACCGGCCCCGAACCGTCATCGGAGAACGCCCCGACTCCCCGCGTCGCCCAGTACGTCACACCCCGCGCCACATCGACCACTGCACCGGCGACCGTGATGCCGTCGACCTGCGCGCCGACGGACACCGAATACGCCGGGATCCCGTAGAGGAAGTTCACGGTACCGTCGATTGGATCGACCACCCAGCGCACCCCGCTCGGGACCGCGACCGATCCGCCCTCCTCCTCGCCGAGGACCGAGTCATCTGGACGCCGGGACGCGAGCAACGCGCGGATCAGCGATTCCGATTCGGTGTCGACGATGGTCACCGGATCGGTGTCGGTGCTCTTGGTCGACACCGCTTGTGGCGCAGATTCATTCGTGGCGCCGACCCCGAACACCTCCGGCCGCCTGGTCCGGACGTGGCGGGCGGCCTCTTCGGCCACCGCGACGGCAACTGCGGTCAGTCCATCTGGGTCGGGTCGGGTCTCTGAATCAAGTTGTGGCACGCCTACATGTGAGCACACTCCCGTGTCCGGCCACCGGAGCGGCCCGACGCCGAACGGGTGAATTGTTCACCGGGACATCGCGCGGAACCCGCCCGCGCTGGCTAGCCTGAACAACGGCGGGCCGGTGCGCACCTTCCCGCATCAGTCGAGCGAAGGAGCCACATCCGTGTCCATTGAATCCGCAGACGACAATCCCACATCCTCACCCGGTCCGAACCAGGCTGTGGGGGTCGACGTCGGCGGCTCGGGGATCAAGGGCGGCATCGTCGACCTCGACACCGGCGAGCTGGTCGGCGAGCGGTACAAGGTCCTCACTCCCCAACCCGCGACCCCGCAAGCCGTTGCCGCCGGCATCCGCGACGTCGTCGAACATTTCGACTGGAACGGCCCGGTCGGGGTGGCGCTCCCCGTCGTCGTCACCTCCGGGATCGCGCGGACCGCGGCCAACATCGACAAGGCCTGGATCGGCACGGACATCTACGAACTGCTCGGCGCCGAGCTCGGTGGGCGCCGGCTGTCGGTCCTCAACGACGCCGACGCCGCCGGTATGGCCGAGGATCGATATGGCGCCGGCAAGGACTACAAGGGTGTGGTCATGCTGCTGACGTTCGGCACCGGCATCGGTTCGGCGATCATGTTCAACGGTGTGCTGATCCCCAACACCGAACTCGGTCACATGCATGTCGGCAAGAAGGAAGCCGAGCATCAGGCTTCCTCCAAGGTCAAGGAAGACAACGACCTGTCCTACTCGGAGTGGGCGGTGGAGGTCTCCAAGGTGCTGGCCGCGTACGAGGCGCTGTTCTGGCCCGAGGTGTTCATCGCGGGCGGCGGAATCAGCCGCAAGGCGCACAAGTGGATCCCACATCTGACGAACCGAACACCGGTCGTACCGGCGACTTTGCAGAATACTGCCGGAATTGTCGGGGCCGCAATGGCGGTGGTGGCAGGGTTGCGGCCGTGAGTGCCGTTACAATGACACACAGGCTGGCTTCGAGCCGGTTCCCCCAAGCCCCAGCTTCGCCGAGTTCCGTCTCGGCCTGACACCGACGTCGCGACGCACATCCCCGCGGCACGGCGTCATGTAGATAGCCCGAAAGGTAGTACGTGGCAGCCACGAAGACCCGCCAAACTGAACCAGATACCGAGCAGTCGGAATCGGAGTCGGTGACCGCGCCGCGGGCACGCAAGGCGCCCGCAAAGAAAGCAGCCGCCAAAAAGGCCCCCGCCAAGAAGGTCGCCAAAAAGGCACCTGCGAAGAAGACCGCGGCGAAGCGGGCTCCGAAGGACGCCGACGGTGTCGACACCGACGGTATCGACACCGAGGACTCGATCGACGACATCGATGTCAACGAGGATGAACTCGAAGACGTCACCGTCGACGATGACGACGATGACGACACCGCCACCGTTGCCGTAGCCGCGCCCGGCAAGGCCGCCGCGAAGACCAAGAAGGCCGACGACGAACCATCCGAAGCCGACAAGGCATCGGGCGACTTCGTGTGGGACGAGGACGAGTCGGAGGCGCTGCGACAGGCCCGGAAGGATGCCGAGCTCACAGCTTCGGCCGACTCGGTCCGCGCGTACCTGAAGCAGATCGGCAAGGTCGCGCTGCTCAACGCGGAAGAAGAGGTCGAGCTCGCCAAGCGCATCGAGGCCGGACTCTTCGCCACCGAGCGGATGCGCAGGCTCGCCGAGGCCGGCGAGAAGCTCACCGTCGCCCAGCGTCGTGATCTGTCGTGGGTCTCGCGTGACGGCGGCCGCGCCAAGAACCACCTCCTCGAGGCGAACCTTCGACTGGTTGTCTCATTGGCCAAGCGCTACACCGGACGTGGCATGGCCTTCCTCGACCTCATCCAGGAAGGCAACCTCGGTCTGATCCGTGCGGTCGAGAAGTTCGACTACACCAAGGGCTACAAGTTCTCCACGTACGCCACCTGGTGGATCCGTCAGGCGATCACCCGCGCGATGGCCGACCAGGCCCGCACCATTCGTATCCCGGTACACATGGTCGAGGTCATCAACAAGCTCGGTCGTATCCAGCGTGAGCTGCTCCAGGATCTGGGCCGTGAGCCCACTCCCGAAGAGCTCGCGAAGGAAATGGACATCACGCCGGAGAAGGTGCTGGAGATCCAGCAGTACGCGCGTGAGCCCATCTCGCTCGATCAGACCATCGGTGACGAAGGCGACAGCCAGCTCGGTGACTTCATCGAGGACTCCGAAGCTGTCGTCGCCGTGGACGCGGTCTCGTTCACACTTCTGCAGGATCAGCTGCAGTCGGTGCTCGAGACGTTGTCCGAACGTGAGGCCGGCGTTGTCCGGTTGCGTTTCGGACTCACCGACGGCCAGCCGCGCACGCTCGACGAGATCGGTCAGGTCTACGGCGTGACGCGCGAGCGGATTCGTCAGATCGAATCGAAGACCATGTCCAAGCTGCGGCACCCATCGCGCTCGCAGGTCTTGCGCGACTACCTCGACTAGTCACGCCGACGAAACAGATGACGGCCGGGCCCTATGGGTCCGGCCATCATTTTTTTGCGCTTGCTGGTCATTCGCCCTGTTCGACAACCTCGGCAAGCCAGTCGAGGATCTCACCGCGCACCTGCGCCCGGTTCGTCTCGTTGAGGATCTCGTGGCGGGCTCCGGCGAACACCCGGACGCCGACGTCCTCCAGACCGCCGTTGCGGTAGTGCGCCACAAGCAGATCCACCAGCGCTCCGCCGCCGTTCACCGGATCCTTGTCCCCCACCGCG
>NZ_DATCVM010000097.1:0-47696 GCF_036566845.1 Williamsia sp. | reverse complement strand
TCTTTCTGCGCCGCACCCAGCGGTTCAACTCGTCGCGTTCAGCTTGGGTCAGATCCAGCGGCGCCTTCGGCCGACCAGTGCGTGCCATGAACCAATTCTACAATTAAACAAGATATTTCAGGCGCAGGACACTAGTGAGGTCATGGTTCCACGGTACCGGTGGCGGGCCCGGTGAAGTAGTGACTTCGGATGTCTCAGGCGATCTGGCCGGCGATGTACGAGGCCACCATCATCACCGTCGCATGCGGTCCGCTCGACCCCGCGGACGGCAGAATCGAAGCATCGAGGACCCGTAACCCCGGCACCGCGATGACCGCGCCGAGCCAATCCGTGTCAGCTCCCATCGGGAGGGTCCCCCACGCATGTTGGGAGGTGCGCACCACCGGGTCGATCACGGCGCCACCGCCGCCGTGGTCGACCAGTTCCGCGAACCGCGGACCGTCGAGCATCTGCCGGACACGCTCGGTCCACACCGTCAGTTTCGCGCTGTCGGATCGGCTCACCTCGCCCAGGTCGACAACCAGCCCGCTGGTGAGGTCCCAGTCGATCGATCCTGGAACCTCGGGGTGCATCAACGCCACACCCATTGCCGGTCCGGTCGCCGGCACCCCGGGGACGAAATCAGCGAAATCGCCGTTGTAGCAGCGCACTTCGATGCCATCTTCGGTATGCAGCACCGACTGCAGCAGCGCCTCCGCGGCCGGGACCGGGTGCGGGGTCGGCGTGAACCGGACGAGCACCTCCCGATGCTCCCAGACACCGACGCGCTGTGCGCCGACGATGCCGGACCGGGCCATGAGCCGCGCGGTACCCAACGTGCCGGCGCAGAGGATCACCTCGTCGGCCGCGATGACCTGCTCGCCGACCACCACCGCCGTGACCCGGTCGCCGGCGCGCCGCAGTCCGATCACCTCGGAGTCCGAACGGAACTCGAGGTTGGGCCGCCCCGCGATATCGGCGGCGATCGATGCCGCGGCGGTCCGGCGAAGCCCACCATCACGGTTCGATCGAACGCGAACCACACCCACGTCCGGCCAGGGCGCCGCAGCATCACCGAAACCCAGATCGTGCCAATGATTTTCGAAGGCCCGCGCATACCCGTGGAGTTCGTCATCGGCAAAGGCGCTCACATGCATGCTGCCACCACCCGCGGCGCCGCCGTCGAGCCGGTCGTAGGTGGCCGCGATCTCCGGTTTCGGCCAGGGCCATCCCACAAGATCTGACTCGTGCCAGCGCATGAAATACCCGCCGTTCACGGCCGACGATCCACCGAGTCCCCGTCCGCGGGGCAGGTCGAAACCCTGGCGGCTCGGATAGTGGACTGCGCGCTGCGATCCCGCCTCAACAGGCAATCGATCGAGCCGCAACGTGGCCACAGAGGGCCTGCCACCCCCCGCTTCGAGCCACAGCACCCGGCGACCGGGATCTCGCGAGAGGCGTTCGGCCACCACACATCCGCTACTACCGGCACCGACGAGGATCACGTCCGCGCCGCCCGGGTCCGATCGAGATCGCCCGGCGGGAGTCGCGCTCACCCGACGGCGCTGGGTGCGCCCTGCGGTCGTGGCGAAGGGACGGCCGAATTCCCGATCTGCGGATACAGCGCGTCCATGCTGCGCCCGGTCAGTGCTCCCTGCCAGAGCCCGGTTCCGTAGGCGAGGTCGTCCAGACGTTTGAGAACCATGAACCGCCACCAACCGACCCTGGCTCCCGGTTCCGGGTTCACCAGTTCGAGGCGCACCCATTCGTATGCGGCCTCCCCCACCGCCACCGCGAGGAGCAACGTCCGGAATCGCTTGGACACCAAGGCGAGCAGGAACGACAGCGGCCAGTAGTGCCGGCACATCGCCGACGCGGACTGCAGGAGTCCGAAGCCAACCGACTGCGCGGTCAGCTTGGCGGCCATCCGGGCCGCATCGGGCAACGACGACACCCGGCGGTGCAGGCGCCCGCCGACCACACCGAAGACGGCCAGTGCCACCAGCACGCCCCAGCCGGTGCCGGTCACCAACGCAGCCATCGCCGCGGCCATCGGCACGGTCAATGCCAGCGGAGCCGCCATCCCGGGATGGCGCCCGGACAGCAGTGCCGCGCCGGTGCCGTAGTAGCGCTTGCGATCGAGGCTGGTCGAGAGCCGCTGCCGGTGATCATGCGCCACAGTGGCCACCGGGTCGTACCGCAGCGCCCAGCCCCGCTGATGGATTCGCCAGCACAGGTCAACGTCCTCGGCGACCTCCATCGCCTCGTCGAAGCCGTCAAAACAGCTGCGCCGCATGACCATCGCCGCACTGGGCACGTACGGAATACGTGATCGGGGCGCAACCGGACCTTCGCGCCAGCCCATGTCGAGTGATGAGCACAGTGCCTCGTACCGCGACATCGCGCCACCGCCGGACTCGAGTGCCACGATCCGCGGGGCCACCAACGCCACCTTGGGGTCGGAGAAGTGGCCGAGGAGCTTGGTCAGCCAATCGTGCTCCGGAACCACATCCGAGTCGAGGAATGCCACCAACTCGGTGTCGGACTCGGCGGCACCGCGGTTACGGGCCGCGGCCGGGCCGCAGCTCGTCTCATTGCGCAGCACTGTGGCGCGTGGCGCCGTGATGGGCACCGCGGATCCGTCGTCCACCACGATCACCTTGTGACCTTCGAGCACCGACATCAGCCGATCGATGCCGGACTGGTTGTCTCGCACCGGGATAACCACGGTGACCGTGGAGTCGGCAGGCCCGAACATCGGCCGCGGATGTCCCACGCCGGCATCGAGGAGTTTGCGGGCCAGCCGCGAGGTGAGCTGATCACGGACCGTCAGGCGACCGTCCGCATCGAGCAGGTTGCCGGCGACCTCGGACAGGTTCAGCAACCGCAACGGTGAACCACCGACGATATGGCGCCGGTCGGATGACACCGTGCAGTGCGAATCGATCTGTACCTGGAATCCGACCGGCGGGAACTGGACAGCCGGATCCACCGACGCGGCGATCACACGCTCGTCCGTGGGTTTGTCCTGCTCCGAGATCATCGCAGCATTCCGTTCGCATCGGCCTGCCACAGCTCGAGAGCTTCGGAGAGTCTCGCGGCCATCTCGTTCAACATACGCCTTCCATCGGCCGCCGAAGCCGCCATCGGGTCGCCGAGCACCCCATTGTCACTCACTGCGGCCACACCCCCGGCACGCATCGGCGCCATCAGCTCCGAGACCGGGGCCACATTCCCCGGAACCATCTCGTCCGACCGGACGACAAGCGGCGAAATGTGAAGCAGTAGCGATGTTTCGGTGTGGCCCGCGTGTGCATCGCCACCGGCCGTGGCGCAGGGAAACCAAGCGACGTCACGTCCTTCCGAACGTAGCTGTGTCACCGCGGACACCAGAGTCCGACCGTTGCCGCCGTGACCGTTGACGAACAGCACCCGCCGAGCCCAGCGGCAAGCACTTCGACCGTACTCGACCAGCACCGAATGCAGAACCTCCTGGCCGATCGAGATCGTGCCGGGAAAGCCCTCGTGTTCACCGGCGGCGCCGTAGTTGAGGGCGGGGGCGAGCAGGACGTCGCGATCGTCGCCGCCCGAGAGCTCGGCGTCGCCGGATCCCACCGCCGTCTGCGCCACCGCCACCGCGATCCGGACGTCGGTGTCGAGTGGCAGGTGTGGTCCGTGTTGTTCGATGGAACCCAATGGGACGATAACCGTTGCAGATCGCTCGTCCAGCTCGGTCCAGCTCCGGAACCCGAGCTCGCCCGCCGGTGTCATTCCGACCATGTTAGTCCGTATCGGGCAACCCTTGAAGGGTTTGCCGCCCGAGCAATCGCTCGGTACCTGGTTTACTGGGACACCGACAGTGCCCGGTTGCCAGACATACGCCCGGCACCGGGCACAAGACCATTCAACGATGAGGGGCAGCGAATGACCAAGAACGGGCCGCTGAGCGGGACACGGGTGATCGAGTTCGCAGGGATCGGGCCGGGCCCACATGCGGCGATGATGCTCGGTGATCTGGGCGCCGACATCGTGCGCATCGAACGCGCGGGCAAGCTTCCCGCCGAAGGTCAGGTCGCCGATCAGCTCTTGCGCAACCGGACCATCGTCGAGGCGAACCTCAAGGACCCCGTCGACAAAGAGGCGATCATGAACCTGATTGCCAAGGCCGACGTGGTCATCGAGGGCTTCCGTCCCGGCGTGACCGAGCGCCTGGGATTCGGGCCCGAGGACGTCGCGAAGGTCAACCCGCGGATCGTCTACGGCCGGATGACCGGCTGGGGCCAGGACGGGCCGCTGTCCGAGGTCGCGGGCCACGACATCAATTACATTTCGCTGACCGGCATGCTGCACGCCGTGGGCCGTGCGAACGAGGTTCCCACCCCTCCGCTGAACCTCTTCGGTGATTTCGGTGGCGGATCGATGTTCCTGGTGCAGGGCATCCTGGCGGCGCTGCTGGAGCGCGCGAAGTCCGGCAAGGGCCAGACCATCGACGCCGCAATGGTTGACGGCGTCTCCGTGCTCGGCCAGATGATGTGGGCCTGGCGCGGTACCGGCTTCTGGGGCGACCAGCGCGGCAGCAATCTCCTCGACACCGGCGCACCCTTCTACGAGGTCTACGAGACCGCCGACGGCAAGTACTTCGCCGTGGGTGCCATCGAGCCCCAGTTCTATGCGCTCCTGATCGAGGGCATGGGTCTGTCCGGCGACACCACGCTGCCCCACCAGCTCGACACGTCGCAGTGGCCCGCGATGAAGGTGCGGTTCGCGGAGGTGTTCAAGTCCAAGACCCGCGACGAGTGGACCGCGATCTTCGACGGCACCGACGCCTGTGCCTCACCCGTCCTGGACTGGGACGAGGCCACCGAGAACAAGCACCTCGTGGCCCGCCGCACCCTCATCGAGGTCGACGGTGTCACACAACCCGCTGTGGCCCCGCGCTTTTCGCGGTCGGTCCCCGACACGCCGGTCGCCCCGGCCCGCACCGCGACCGACCCGGCCACCCTCTGGCTCGACTGACAACCGGCAAACGCTCCACCTGTGCGAAGACGCTCCACGTATACGTGGAGCGTCTTCGTATTTGTGGAGCGTTTGGTTGGCGGTAACCGGGGCGCAGCACTAGACCTTGGTGGCGCCCATGTCGACCTCGATCGACGACGCGGTGATGAACTTGGCTTTCTTCGAGCACAGGAACATCACCGACTCGGTGATGTCGGCGGACTTGGCCATCCCCGAGAGGATCGGCTCGAAATGCGCTTTGTACTGCGGCATCTCGAAGACCGCCAGCGCATCGGTGTCCTCGATGCACATCGGGGTGTCGACCCCGTAGGGGTGCACGGTGTTGACCCGGATCCGGTGCTGCCCCAGCTCTTTGGCCGTGGTGTGCGCCAAACCGACCAGCGCGTGCTTGGACGCCGAATATGAGGCCTGCATCGGCATCGACTTGATCCCGGCCACCGAGGAGATGATCACGATCGATCCGCCGTTGCCGGCCTCGATCATCGCCGGGATGGTTGCCTTGAGGGTCTTCCAGGTGCCGTTCACGTTGATGTCGATGACGTCGGTGAACTGACTCTCACTGAGGTCTGCAACGCCACCCCAGGTGAGCACACCGGCGTTGGCGATCACGTGGTCGAGGCGTCCGAACTGGGCCACCCCGTCGGCCACGAGCTGTTGCTGGGCAACAAGATCGCGGGTGTCCGCCTGCCGCGCCAGGATGCTGCCGCCGGCCGCTTTCACCAGCCGGACCGTCTCCTCGAGGTCCTCGGCAGTGGCGGCCGGATAGCCGGTGGCGGTGACCGACCGGCAGACATCGAGCCCGATGACTGCCGCACCCTCCTCTGCGAAGCGAATCGCATGGCTGCGGCCCTGCCCGCGGGCGATACCCGTGATGTAGACGACCTTGCCGTCGAAATCTCCCATGAACGAACTGTAACGTGTTCTAGTCTTGTTGCCCAGTAAGTCCGCGAAACACAAGACCGCCCGCCCCGGCCACGCCCCCGAGGGGCCGGCCGGGACGGGCGGTGTGTTCGCCGAGGCTATGCGGTGGTCTCGCCGAACCGCTTCTCGAAGCCCTCGGGGATGATGATGTCGTCCCGGGTGAGGTCGTGAACGCTCTTGCGTCCCAGACCGATCAGCGCCGAATCGATGCCGCCGCGCAGGATGTCGAGGACGTTCTCGACACCGGTCTGGCCGTTGGCCGCCAGACCCCAGAGGTACGCGCGACCGATCATGACGGCGTCGGCGCCGAGCGCCAGCGCCTTGACCACGTCGCTGCCACGCCGGATACCGCCGTCGAGCAGCACCTCGATGTCGCCACCGACGGCGTCGGCGATCGGTCCGAGCATCCGGATGGTGGCCGGGGTGCCATCGAGGTTGTTGCCACCGTGATTGGAGACCGAGATCGCGGTGGCACCGATGTCCACCGCCCGCTTCGCGTCATCGAGACGCGTGATGCCCTTGACCATGAAGGGGCCACCCCATTCCTTGCGGAGCCACTCCAGGTCTTCCCAGGACGGCGGTGCGGTCTGCATCCACTGCCCGTACGCCCCGAAGAACGTCGGCCCCTGCTCGCCCTTGTCAACGACGTTGGGAGCAGTGAGATCCGGGATGTTGATCTTGCCCTTGTTGAACCAGTCCCACGCGTACTTGGGCCGGACCGCGATTTCCGGTGCCAGTTTGAGCAGCGCTTTGAAGTCGACCTTCTCCGGGATCTCCGGGCTGCCCCAGTCACGTCCCATCGAGAACGACCAGTCAGTGGTCACAATCAGGCCCTTCGCGCCGGCCTCGCGGGCCCGCTCGGCACGCTTGAGGATGTCCTCGCGGGAGTTGAGCCAGTAGGCCTGGAAGAAGATCTTGTCGTTGACCGCAGTGACCTCCTCGATGGGTTTGCTGGCAAAACTCGACAGCCCCATGGCGGTGCCTCGTGCCGCCGCAGCACGCGCGACGGCGACCTCACCTTCGGGATCCACCGCCTGCACACCGGTCGGCGAGATGAGGACGGGCAGCGAAATGTCTTGCCCCATGATCGATGTCGACAGCGCACGTTCGGCCTGCGCGCCGACCACGTGGGGCGCGAAACCCAGTTCGGAGAAGGCATCGACGTTGTCAGCGAGGGTGATGCCCTTTTCGCTACCCGCGATCAACGAGGAATACACCGACTTCGGCAGCCGCTTCTTTGCCCGGCGCTGGGCTTCGAGCACCGTCTCGAACCAGGGGTTCATACTTCATCCTTTGCTCACCCGGCTGCACTGCCGGGGGTTCTTCTTTTGGGGTTGTCGAGTAGGCCGGCCGGAGTGTGAATCACTCCGGCCCGCCTACTTGGCCGCCGGGGTTGGATCCCCGCAGCCTTGTCAGCTGCTGGGCGCGAACCCGGCCAAGGGATTCTCGTCGCAGTCGCGCGACGGAGGCCTGGTCATCAAGGTCAGCGGAACACCGCGTGAATGGTCCTTGTTGGCCGAGGGCACCGTGCGTTCATCGGCGAGCAGGGATTCACCGAAGCCCTGCACACATTCGGGATCGGGGCCGGCCAGCGGAAGTCCAGTGAAGAACTTGGCCGCCATGCAGCCGCCACGGCAGGCGTCGAAGTGCTGGCACTTGGTGCAGGCGCCGGCGTTCTGCGGTTCACGAAGCTCGAGGAACAGATCCGACTCTTGCCAGATCGTCTTGAATCCACCGTCCGACAAAATGTTTCCGGCGAGGAAGTTCTCGTGGATCGCGAACGGGCAGGCGTAGACGTCACCGACCGGATCGATCAGGCAGACAACACGGCCCGCTCCGCACAGGTTCAGCCCGGGGAGGGCGCCCTGTCCTGTTTCGGCGAACGCCGACAGGTGGAAGAACGAGTCACCGGTCAGGACACGGTCTCCGTGTTCGACCAACCAGTTGTAGAGGTCGCGCTGCTGTTCCGGCAGCGGGTGCAGGTCATCCCACACGTCCGCGCCACGACCGGACGGACGCAGGCGGGTGATGCGCAATGTGGCGCCGTATTTATCTGCCAGTGCTTTGAACTCGTCGAGCTGGGTCACGTTCTGACGGGTGACGACAACGCTGATCTTGGCGTCGGCGAAGCCGGCCTCGTGCAGGTTCTCGAGGGCCTTGATGGCCATCGCGTAGGAACCGGGTCCGCGCACCTCGTCATTGACTTCGGCGGTCGCACCGTCGAGCGAGATCTGCACGTCGACGTAGTCGCTGGCAGCGAGGCGCTCCGCCACCTTCTTGTCGATCTTCAGGCCGTTGGTCGAAAACTTCACGCCCACTTGATGATCCGTCGCGTAGTCGACGAGTTCCCAGAAATCCGGGCGGACCGTCGGCTCACCGCCGCCGATGTTCACGTAGAAGACCTGCATCCGCTGCAGTTCGTCGATGATCGCCTTGCACTGTTCGGTGTCGAGTTCGCGCGGATCGCGCTTACCCGAGCTGGACAGGCAGTGCACACACGACAGGTTGCAGGCGTAGGTCAGTTCCCACGTCAGGCAGATCGGGGCGTCGAGGCCTTTCTCGAATTGATCGACCAGGCGGCCGACCGGCTGACGAGGCGCTGCGGGGCGCTCCAAAGTGGAAGTCATGGGGGTCTCCTACAAGGGGATACAGGGGGCGTGGGCTGACGCCTGATGTGGAGGTTCGGACGCCGAGGGCAGCGGCGCCGAACATCACACCGAACTCAGGTTCTTGGGACGATCATTCCCGAAGTCGCCAGCGCGGCAAGCGCATTGACGTACAACGAGCGGTCACTGTCGGTGATTCCGGCAGCAGCCAGAGCATCACCTGCGTTGTCGTGGTCACCGAGCGACTGCACCACTTCGACCACTGTCAGATTCTTGAGAAACGACAGCTTACGAGTGCCGAAGTGGTACAGCAGCGCGCCGAACGGTTCGGGTCGCAGGGCGACCGAAGAGTTCAGAACCCACGCTTGGTCTACGTCAAACGTCACGGCGCCAGAAGACGAAGCTCGACCATCGCTCTGCTCCACCGGAGATCGACCAGTTGTGGGGGCGGACATGTCAGTAGACGCCGCACATGCCGTCGATCGACACCTCTTCGACCAGCGATTCCGAGACGAGATCCGTCTCTGCGTTGGTGCTGTCGGCTGACACGGAAGGATTCTGGGCTGTCATCTGGATTACCTCCTGTTGTTTGTGTGAGCACCACCATAATGGCACTGAGTGCATTAATGCCAGCCTTCGGTCACATCTCTTTGAGAGATCCGTCGAATCTGACCAAACGGACAGGTACAACACACCCAGTTCTCGACCGATGAGATCCTTCATGATCTCGGTCGTCCACCACTTCGCCTTGGCCGCGTCCACCGCCGTGAGCTCACCGTCGACCACGGCCCGTAAGAAGCGGTCCACATATTACCCCTGCAGAACAGTCGAGCGCGGGGGGTGACACAGTCGATTCGACCCCCGAGAGGAGTTCCATCCGTGCAGACGACGACACCGCCCCAGCCCAAGCAGGTCGAGTTCACCGGGTCCGGCGGCATCAAACTGGTCGCAGACCACTGGTCCCCCGCTCCGACTGACAGCGCGGTCGGGAGCGCGCCGGGCACGCCATCGCCACGGATCGTCCTGCTCATGCACGGTGGCGGCCAGACCCGGTTCTCATGGAAGAACACCGGAGCACTGCTGGCCGCCCACGGCCACGAGGTGGTCTCCCTCGACACCCGCGGACACGGTGAGAGTGATTGGGCACTCGACGGAGATTACAGCGCCACCGCCCTACAGGCCGACGGACTCGGGGTGCTGGAGCAGTTGCCCGCCGTGACCGGACGACACCTTCCGGTCACCGTCGTCGGCGCCAGCCTCGGTGGACTGACGGGCATCGGAATGGCGGCACTGGCACCGCCGAACACGGTCGACCGGCTCATTCTCGTCGATGTGGTGCCCCGACCGGAAGAGCGTGGCACGACGCGAATCCGAGATTTCATGGCGTCCGGCGGTGACGGCTTCGACGATCTCGACCAAGCGGCCGCAGCGATTTCCGAGTACCTGCCCCACCGCCCGTCGACCGGGGCTACCGAAGGTCTCAAGCGAAACCTTCGCCGCCGTGAAGACGGCCGGTGGTACTGGCATTGGGATCCCGCATTCCTGAACGCCGCCGACGGCTCCGTCGTGCTGCCCAGCGACATGTTCGAGAAGCAGGCAGTGGGACTGACCATCCCGATCCAGTTGATCCGCGGCCGGCTCTCCGATGTGGTGAGCAAGGAATCGGTGGACGCATTCCGCGAGCTCATCCCCGACCTCGAGGTGACCGAACTCACCGGCGCCGGGCATACCGCGGCCGGCGACAGCAACGACGCCTTCACGTCTGCGGTGATCGACTTCATCGACCGATGACGAACTACCATGGATCTCCCATGCAAGATGCTGGTCAGGCGAACGGAGATGATGCGTTGATCAACACATCACGGTTGCCGTGACCGCCCCCATCGGCCGCCGTCCGACGACCACCAAGTCGAAGATCACCGACGCGGCCATCGACCTGTTCACCGAGGCCGGATTCGACGAGACCAGTGTCGACGACGTTGCCGCGGCGGCGGGCATCGCGCGGCGCACACTGTTCAGGTACTACCCGTCCAAGAACGCCATCGCCTGGGGTGACTTCGACGAGCACCTCCACGACATGCGTCGCCTGCTGGCCGAGGTGCCTTCGGACATGCCCGTGTCCGAAGCCCTGCGCAAAGCCCTGCTGGCATTCAACCGTGTTCCCGCCGACTACCGCGATCACCACCGCAAGAGGATGCGACTGCTGCTGGGTGTCCCTGCACTGCAGGCACATTCGATGTTGATGTACACCGGCTGGCGAGACGTTGTCGCCGAGTTCGTGGCCGCCCGCACCGGGACGCGGCCCAGCGATCACCTTCCTCAGACAGTGGCCTGGAGCTTGCTGGCCACCGCGCTGGCCGCCTACGAACAGTGGCTCGCCGACCCCGCGTCCGACCTCGACGAACTACTGACGCGTGGAACGCGCGTGTTGAGCGACGGCCTCAACAGTGCGTTGGGGTCGATCTCGGCAACTGCTAATCTAAACTAGAACGTGTTCTCGTTTTGCGGCTCGAGAATCGTGGACCTGAGGAGGTACGCCGGTGACAGTCACCCCACACAGCACCCGCACTGTTGTGCTGACCGTGGCCGAGGTCGTCGACGAGACGAGTGACGCCAAGTCGCTGGTCTTCGACGTCCCGGATGATGCCGCCGACCGGTTCGACTACCTGCCCGGGCAGTTCCTGACCCTCCGGATCCCGAGCGAGCAGACCGGGTCGGTGGCCCGCTGCTACTCCCTGTCGTCGTCTCCGTTCGGCGAAGAGAAGCCCAAGGTGACCGTCAAACGGACGGCCGAAGGCTACGGATCGAACTGGATCTGCGACCACGTCACCGCCGGTGACCAGATCGAGGTCCTCCCCCCGTCCGGAGTGTTCACACCGACCGACCTCGACGCACCGATCCTGCTGCTGGGTGCCGGCAGCGGCATCACCCCGGTGATGTCGATCCTCAAATCCGCACTCGCCAAGGGCAGCGGCCGATTGGTCCTCGTCTACGCCAATCGCGGCGAGAACGATGTGATCTTCGGGTCCGAACTGAAAGACCTCCAGCACCGATACCCGCAGCGGCTCACCGTCGTCCACTGGCTCGAATCCGTTCAGGGTCTGCCGTCCGCCGAAAAACTCGCGACCCTGCTCCGCCCGTTCAAGGCCTATCACGCTTACATGTGCGGCCCGGGGCCGTTCATGGACGCCGTACACAAAGCCCTTGCCGCAGTGGAGATGTCGCACCACCAAGTGCATGCCGAGGTCTTCACCTCACTGTCGGGCGACCCGTTCGAGGACATCGCGCCCGCGGAACTCACCGACGAGCAGCTCGCCGACGCCGCCTCCGTCGACGTCGAACTCGACGGCGAAGTCCACCAGTTGTCGTGGCCCAAGAGCCAGACGCTGGTCGACATCATGCTCACCGCGGGTCTCGACGTGCCGTACTCGTGCCGCGAGGGCGAGTGCGGATCATGTGCCTGCACCCTCACCGAGGGAACCGTCGAGATGGAGCACATCGGAGCCCTCGACGAGGAGGACGTGGCCGACGGCTACATCCTCGGGTGTCAGGCACGGCCGACCTCACCGGTCCTCAAGATCGAGTTCTGACCCGAGTCACCTGAGTCCGCGATAGTGAGCCCGTTGCTCGCGCTCGAGGTGCTCGGTCGCGTAACTCAGTGCGGTGCGGCCCATCTGGGCGGCATGGGCCTCGAGGAAATCGAGGAGCAGCGCCCGGTCCACCCGTTTTCCCATCTCACGCAGCATCCAGCCGACCGCTTTCTGGATGAGGTCGCGGTGGTCGTCGAGGACCCGCGGCGCCAGATCCAGAATCGGCGCGGCGTCGCCGCTCTTGATGAATGCGGCGGTGGCGATGATGGCCACACGCCGGCGCCACAGATCTTCCTCGGCGGCGAGATCGAGCAGAGCGGCGTGGTCACCTCCGACGAGCGACGCACCCAGGATGTACTCGGCGGAGGAGTCCACCAGATCCCAGTTGTTGACCCGTCCGTCGAACACCGCCTGCAGGTAGAAAGCCACCCACGCCTGCCGGTCCTCGGAGGTCTGGGCCTTCTCGAACCCGCTGCGCAACAAGAACAATCCGGTCAGGCGATGTTCGTGAACATCGCTGTCCAGCAGGGTACTGATCCCATCCCGATCCAGACCGCGGAATTCCCTGGCCACCCGGCGTTGCGCCGGGACCGTCACGCCGACAAAGCGGTCGCCCTCACCGTATTGCCCCGGACCGGTCTTGAAGAACCCCGCCGAACTGATCGCGCGCTGCGGGTCACCGAGCGCGTCGATGGCCGCCTTCACCGCCTCGGCGCCGGCCCCTCGGCCGGTTGCGTCACCGGACCTGCGGTTGGGCCGCGCGGCCCCCGGCATCAGCCCAAGAGGTCCGAGATCTGCGTCTCGACAAGCAGTTTGGCGCGCATTTTCATCACCGCTGCCGGCTTGCCCGCGCCTACCACGGCTGTGAATATGCCGTTGCGGCTGTAATAGACCACGAACTTGCCGTCCTCGTCGAGGACCACGTGTACGTCGTCCTCGCCGGACGGATGCCCCAGGGCCTGGATCTTCACCTCGAACTGATCGCTCCAGAAGTACGCAACAGCGGGCCGCGGATTCTCGACGACAACACCGAGGATCGCGCCCGCGACCTTGCTCGCCTGCTCGACGACGTTGTTCCAGTGTTCGACCCGCGACGGCACGCCGGCCGCGTCTTTCCAGTTCGCGACATCACCGAGTGCGTACACGTCGGCGGCGCTGGTCCGGCCTTCGCCGTCGCAGGCGATTCCGCCACCGACGGCACGGTCGGCGAGTTCGATGCCGGAGCCTTCCAGGTAGTCGATCACCGGTGTCGACCCGATGCCCAGCACCACGATGTCGGCGGGCAGCACGGTCCCGTCGGACAACTCGACGCCGGTCACCTTGCCGTTGTCGCCGGACAGCCCGGCCACGCCGATCCCGGTTTTGACCTCGACGCCGCGGTCGATCAGGATGCGGCCGACCATGTTGCCGACCTTCTCGCCCAGCGCCACGGCCATCGGAGCCGGTGCCGGCTCGACCACGGTGACGTCGAGGCCCCTGGTCTTGAGGCTCGCGGCAACCTCACACCCGATGAATCCGGCGCCGACGACCACCGCGCGGGTGGCAGCGTCGATCTCCGAGCGCAACGCGTGGGCGTCGTCGACGGTACGCAGCAGGTGCACTCCGGCCAGGCCCTCGGCGAACGGCAGGCTTCGCGGGTCCAGGCCCGTCGACAGGATCAGGGAGCTGTACGGGATCGTTTCCGATTCGCCGCCGCCGGTGGGCCGCACGGTGACGGTGTGGGCAGCGGTGTCGATGGCGGTGACCTGGGTTCCGGTCCGCAGGTCGATCTTGTTCTCGACGTAGAAGTCGTCCGGTTTGAGGTCTACCCGGTCCTGCTGCCCGACGAGTACGGCCTTGGACAGCGGCGGCCGGTCATAGGGGGCGTAGTCCTCTTTACCGATCAGGATGAGGTCGCCCTCGTAACCCTCGCTGCGGAGGTCATCGACCACCCGCGCACCACCGAGTCCGGCTCCGACAATCACAATTGCAGCGCTCATCGCCGCACCTCGCATCCCGTATTGGAGTTTGATCCGCCCGCGCTAGCCCGGCCCGACAGGTTGCAGCCCGGCAAGCAGCCAATTGCCGTTGACCTTACGCATGTCCGCCCACCTTGTGACAGCCACCACCTGTTGTTGCGGCTGTGCCGTGGGCAACGTGATGTCCTGATTCACGAACACCAACACCTGGGCGCTGGTGTCGTCCATGTCCGCCACCCCCGTGGCAAGGACCTGCGCGGTCATCTGCGCCCCCGACTCGACCGCGGTCGGCAACACGACGCCGGGGCCCTGACTCCGGAACTCCAGCAGCAGCCGTCCGGTGAGCCGATCGCCCACGGACTGCTGTGCGGCGGTATTTGTGTCCGGCCGAAATGTCATCAATGCGGTCACCGCGTCGGCGGTGGCGACCTGCACCTGTTGACGTTGACGGTCGTCGCCGCGCCCGGACTCGGGTGGTCCGATGAACCCGAGAACTGCGATCACGGACAGCACCACCAGCGCCACGACCAGCAATCCGCCGACGATCCGGCGTCGCACCGGCATTGCCCGCAGAGCGGAGACAGTGTTCTTTGGATCTCGGTTCATTGGATCTCGGCTCATTGGATCTCGGCTCATTGGATCTCGGTCCGATCGATGGTCCAGTGGTCGACGGAGTCCTTCATGGTCACGAGCAACGCCACCCGGCTCTGCGACGGATCCGCACCGAGAACGGTTGGATTTGTCCCTTCGGCCACCACCAGCACCTGCGCACTGCCGCCCGCGACCTCACCGACGATCCCCGCGGACAACACCTGCCCGGTGCTCGGGACCCGGAGTTCACCGATCACCTCGACCAGTTGCTCACGCGAGTCCTCCAGTCTCCGGCGTTGCTCGCCGGAGGTGACCGCGATCGCCTGCTCGACGAACTCCTCGGGCGCAGACGGATCGATCGTCAGCATCGCCTCCACCGCCGAACGGGTGTCGGCGAGTACGGTCTGGTCCCGATCGCGGTCGGCTTCGGCGCCGTGATGGGCGACGAGCAGGACCACCGTCAGGACCACCAGGACCAGCGCCACCAGCGCACTGCCAAAGACCATCAGCCACAGGCGGCCTCGACGGCGTTCGGCGCGTGCCTCCAACGCCGGGGCTGCCGCGGCGCGGGCCTGCTTGGCGGCCGCGGCGGCGAGGGCCACGCGCCGGCGCGCCTTGTCGACCCGGTGTGAGGCCGCGGCGGTTGGTTGTTCGCTCACAACACCTCATCCGCCCGGGCGATCTTCCAGTGGCCATCGGTTCGGTCGAGCTGTACGTCGACCACCTTTGTGACGGTGGTGGGCTCGGTATCCGGCACGGTTTCGGTGACGTGTGCGGACACCACCGCCTCCGCTCGGTTCTCCGACACGTCGGAGATACCGGTGTGCACCGGGTTCCACACGATGGACACGCCCGCAGCAGGCTCGGCGTCCAGGACGGCGGAATACTGCCGCGCAAACTCTTCGGTCACCGCCGCTCTGGCCTGTTCCCGATCCTTCTGATCCGGCGTGGAAGAAAACAGTTGGGCCACAAGTGGACCCGCCTGCCGGGCGACCTCGTCCCGATTGTCGGCCAGCTGCTGGTCCCGGGCATGCAGCTGCCAGGATAAGGCCAGCGCCACCGCGCAGATGAGGACCACGAGCACCGCGACGACAGCCGCCACGATCGGCTTACGAAGGCTCATCCGAAGAACTCCAGTGCCGAGATCTTCAGGGAACCGCCATCCGGCACCATTTCCACCTGGACCCGGAACCGCCGTGGCACCGGCTCGTCCGCACCCGCATCGGTGAGATCGCTACGCACCGTGATCGCGGCCGTCACGATCAGTGTCGCCCGGTCGCCGGATCTTGTCGACATGCCCACACCGTCGACGGTGCCCGTTGCCACCGCCCCGATCTGCGTGACGAACTTCGTGTAAGCGTCGACCGACTGGGCGAACTCGTCTTCGAACTCCCCCGTCGCGCCGGCCAGGATCTGCGCCGATCTCTGCTCACGGCCGTCCGGGGTGAGCAGCACCTGAACACGCGCCGCCGCCGCCGCGATGTAGTCGTCGTCGCTGTAGCCGCTGTCGGACTGCGCGTACCGCACTCCCCCCACCACCGCCGCCACGGCCGCGACGACCACGAGCGCAGCAAGGATCAGCAGCCACTTCGGTCGTTTTTCCCGTTCTCGCTCACCGAGTTCGATCTCCATGTCGGCCAACGCGGTGCCGGCGTGGCGCAATTCGGCCTGCGCCGCGGTGTCGGCCTTGATCAGGGCACGATCGGATGCGGGAGCAGCCGTCAGCAGCGTGCGAACTTTGAGCACCGGTTCATCGTAGTGTTGCGCGCGGAGTCTGCGGCCGATCCGCCCAGTTGGCCTGCCGAAGCCTGCCGCCGAGGGTTAAATGACCTTGCATGAGCATCGTTGTCGGGTATCAGCCGGGACACGGCGGCGATGAGGCGCTCGAACTCGGCGCCGGCCTGGCAGTGGCCCTGGCAACCGACCTGGTCCTGGTCACCGCCACCCCCAAGCCCTGGACCACACCGTCGATGGCGCGGGTCGACGCCGAATTCAGCGCCTATTCGAGGCGCTATGGCGACGATGCGGAAGCCGCTGCCCATGTCCATCTGTCGCGACGATTTCCCGGGATCCCGGCGGCATTTCACCAGGTTCGTGAGCGGTCGGTATCGAAGTCGCTGCACAAGATCCTCGGTGAACACGACGCCGACATCCTGGTGCTGGGTACCAGTCACGGTACCGACGACGGCCGAATGTCGTTGGGTGCGACCACGGGCCGCTTCACGCATTCGAGTGCAGTCCCCCTCGCCTTGGCCCCCAAGGGTTACACCTGCACGGGCATCAGCCGCCTCACGTGTGCGTACTCGGGCGACGAGCACGGTGTCGACGTGGTGCTGGCCACCGGCGAGCTCGCCCAGCAGATGTCGGTTCCGTTGCGGGTGGCCACCTTTGGGGTGCGGCCGGCCGACATGTTTCCGCCGGAGGTCGGATTGGACGCCGAACGCACCGTGATGGAGGCCTGGAAGGAACAGATGGCTGCCTCGATGAACGCACTCGTGGCCGACCACATCATCGGTCCTGCCACCACGACCACCATCGGCACCGGTGGCGACTGGGACACCGCATTTGATGCGATCGGGTGGACCGATGGTGACCTGCTCACCATCGGGACCACACCCCGCGATCCGATCAAGCGAGTGTTTCTGGGTTCGCGGGCAGCGAAAATCGTTGCCGCTTCGACCGTTCCGGCAATCGTCTTCCCAGGCTGAGGTGCACACATGAACACGAACGGCAATTCCCGACCCGGTGCACTGAACGCGGCGACGCTCCTTCGACGAAAGCCCATTCCCAGGGGCGCGGACAGGGAGGCCGACACCGGGCTCGAGCGCACCATCACCACAACGCAGTTGGCGTGTTTCGGCATCGGATCGACGATCGGCACCGGCATCTTCTTCGTGATGAGCGAGGCCGTGCCGAAGGCCGGACCGTCGGTGGTGCTCGCGTTCGTCGTCGCCGGTATCGCAGCCGGTCTGGCGGCGATCTGCTACGCCGAGATGGCCTCGTCGGTACCGGTTTCCGGTTCCACCTACTCGTACGCGTACGCCACCCTCGGCGAACTCGTCGCGATGGCGGTTGCCGGTTGCCTGCTTCTCGAGTACGGGGTGTCGACGGCGGCCGTCGCCGTGGGATGGAGCCAGTACCTCAACGAATTGCTCGGCCATCTGCACATCCCGGCAATCCCTCAGGCGCTCTCGGCCGCACCGTGGGATGACGAGTCCGGATGGGTCAACCTGCCGGCCGTCATCCTGGTCACGCTCTGCGCGGTGCTCCTGATCCGCGGTGCCAGCGAGTCCGCCAAGACGAATGCCGTGCTGGTGGCCATCAAACTCGCGGTGCTGGCGATGTTCTGCACCATCGCCTTCACGGCGTTCAGCAGCGACAACCTCACCCCATTCTTCGCAGACGGCGCGAACGGTGTCACCGCGGCGGCCGGTGTCATCTTCTTCTCGTTCATCGGCCTCGACGCGGTCTCCACCGCCGGCGAAGAGGTCAAGGATCCGCAACGCACGATGCCCCGGGCATTGATGATCGCCCTCGCCACCGTTGTCCTGGTCTATGTCCTGGTTGCACTCGCTGCGGTCGGCGCTCAGCAGGCTTCGAAGTTCGAGAATCAGAAGGCCGGCCTCGCGGTCATCCTCCAGGACATCACCGGCCAGTCGTGGCCCGCACTCGTCCTGTCGCTGGGCGCGGTGATCTCGATCTTCTCCGTCACCCTGGTCACCCTGTACGGCCAGACCCGCATCCTGTTCGCGATGGGTCGAGACGGCATGCTGCCGAAGTTCTTCACCCGGGTCGACCCGCGCACGATGACCCCGGTCAACAACACCGTCGTGGTTGCGATCATCGTCGCGCTACTCGCCGGATTCGTCCCGCTCAATTACCTCATCGACATGGTCTCGATCGGCACGCTGATCGCGTTCACCGTGGTCAGTGTCGGCGTGATCATCCTGCGCCGGCGTGAACCAGACCTCGAACGGCCCTTCAAGGTGCCCTTCTATCCGATCACACCCGTCCTGTCGATCGCCGCATGCTTCTACATCCTGTACGGATTGCACTGGTACACATACGTGTTCTTCTTGCTGTGGGTCGCGGTCGTGCTCACCTACTACCTCGTCTACGGCCGCAAGCACTCACTCCTCAACGACACCCCCGAGCCCCTGGGGGACCCGGGACTCGTACCTCGCGACCAGAGCATCTAGCGTCAACCTGGTGACCTTGCCCTGCGCACCGCGCGGCAACTCGGGCACCAACAGCACATCCCGGGGAACCCGTGAGCGCGAGAGTTCGGTGCTGACATACGTTTTCACATCAACCGCATCCAGGGTCGCGCCCTCACGCGGGACAACAAAGGCGCGTAGGCGCTGACCGAAGTCGTCATCGGGGACGGTCACCACCGCCACGTCGGAGATGTCGGGATGACGGCCGAGCGCGAGTTCGACCTCTTCGGGGAAGACGTTCTCGCCGCCCGAGATGATCATCCCGTCGCTGCGCCCCTCGACGAACAAACGGCCGGAGGCGTCGAACCGGCCGGTATCGCCGGTGTTGAGCATCCCGTCGAGCGTTTCCTTGGAGGTGCCGTTGGTGTACGTGCTGATCTGGCTGCCCGACCGGACGTAGATCTGACCCGTCTGCCCCTCGGGCACCCGGACACCTCCCGAGACGATGGCCACCTCGACGCCCAGTGGGGGTCGTCCGGCAGTGGTGGGAGCCACCGCGAGGTCTTCCGGCGTGGCGATCGTGATGTACGAGGCCTCGGTGGCACCGTACAGATTGTGCAGCACATGCCCGAACTGCCGTTGAACCGAACGCACCAGGGACTCATCGAGTTTGGCTCCGCCCGATGCGATCATGCGCAGGGTGGAGCGGTCGACCCCGGACAACTCGTCGGCATCGAGATCCATCAGCCGCCGCAACATCGTCGGGACCATCATCACTGCGGTACAACGCTGTTCGATGAGCATCGCGAGCGAGTTCGGGGCCTTGAAGCGCCGGTCCATGACCACGGTGGCACCGGTCAGCAGACAGACCATCGTTGCCAGCAGGCCCCAGCCGTGGAAGGCCGGAGCAGACATCAGCACACGGTCGGTGCCCCGGACCGCGATCTTCGAGACGAACCCGGCGGGCAACGACATCGCCGGTGCACCATCACGCGGCGCACCTTTCGGGGCACCGGTGCTACCGCTGGTCAGGATGACCAACGACGACGAGTACGCCGGGGAGGCCGGCAACTCCGTCGAGGCGCCGGCAACGAGCTCGTCGATTGTCCGGGTTCCGGCGAGTTCGGTGCCGAGGTTGCCATCGGTCCATGCGACGTAGCGCAGGACGGTCGGCTCGATCAGTTCCAGAACCGGTGCGAACTCGGCATCGTGGAGGATCACGTCCACATGTTCACGCCCGACGACCTCGGCCATCTGTTTGGCACCGAGGTCGGTGTTGAGCAACACCACTCGGGCGCCGAGGCCGGTGGCGGAGAGTAGACCGATCACCGCGTACCGGCTGTTGCGGCACATGACACCCACGGTCGGATGCTTGCCGGGCGGCAACACCGCCCGCAGACCGTTGATCACCCCGTTGCAGGTGCGCGCCAGCTCGGCGTACGTGAGCGATCGGTCCGGATCGACGATGGCCACCCGGTCGCCGTACATCAGCGCGTAGATCGACGGACTCGCGGCCTCACCTCCGGTGCGACGCAGTTTGGCGATCTGTGGCAGCTGTCTCGGGCCGGGCAGGGCGCCGGCACGCCACAACTCGCGGGCCGCCGACGACTCGGTCCGGATCTTCTGAAGTTTCGACATGTGGCGATTCACCTGACCATGGGTGCGAGGTAGCGCTGCGCGAACTCACGCACCGAATCCGGGGACTGCCGCTCTTCATCGAGTGGCGGCGTATCGAGGAATGAGATGACCAGGCGAACAAGGATTTCCGTGACGGCGTGGAGGTCATCGTCGGGCATCTCGGCACCGGCACCACGCAGCGTCTGCATGATCCGTGCCGTGACGATCTCGATGAACAGGCCGGTGACCGACTTGGTGATCCCCTGCAGGGCATCACGTTCGTCGAGCATCATCCGGCGGATCAGCGGATCGTCGTTGACCATCTTCGCTCCGGCGACAAACGCCTCGACCACGCTGTCCTGCGGTCCGCAACCGACGGTGGCGGCTTCGAGCATGCGCATCCCGTCGACGTACACCCGCTCGGCAACACCCATCAGGAGCGCTTCCTTGTTCGGAAAACGTCGATAGAGCGTGCTCCGGCTCACTCCGGCCCGCTTGGCAACATCGTCGACCCCGGTCTTGCGGATCCCGTTCTCTTCGAACTCTTTTCGGGCCGCTGCCAGAATGGCGTCTTCCTGCTCCTTCGGCGACTCCGTGTTGCGGATCTTCCGGGCACCCACAGGGAGTGATGTGCCCGGCGACTGTCGCGCCATCACACCCGCCGCATCGTGACGGGCAGCTTGTCCTTGGGAACCGGCAAAGCGCTGTAGTCCATCGGCATCGTGTAGTCGTCCGGAACAGACCACTCGAATCCACGGAGCAGGTGATGCATGATCGTCTTGATCTCCAGCTGACCGAAGTACAGCCCGATGCACTTGTGCACGCCGCCGCCGAATGGATGCCACGCCATTCGATGCGACTTGTCTTCTGCCCGCTCCGAAGTGAACCGCTCGGGGTCGAATGTGAACGGCTCCTTCCAGTATTCGGGGTCGTAGTGATTCGTCAGGCCGGGCACCGAGACGATCGCACCCTTCGGAATGAAGTGCCCCATCACCTCGGTGTCTTTCACCGCCATCCGCGGCTGTCCCGGAACCGGTGCGCACATCCGCAGCGACTCCTTCATGATCAGGTCGATGTCGGTCAGTGCGGCCAGGTCGTCATAGGCCAATTCGGGTCCGAGTTCGAGCGACTGCGTGCGGGCCCGCTGTTGCCACTGCGGCGATTTCGCCATGTGATAGGCCATCTGGGTCATGGTCATCGTGGATGTGTCGTGCGCGGCCATCAACACGAAGATCATGTGATTGACGACGTCCTCATCGGTGAACCGGTGTCCCTCTTCGCTTTCCGCGTGACACAGGACCGAGAACAGGTCTGGTGTCTGAGTCGCGCGCTTGGCCGGGATATGGCTCATCATGAATTCCTCGAGGATCTTGCGTGACCTCAGCCCCTTCCACCAGCGACCGCCTGGGACCGGCCGGCGAACGATCGACGTGCTGGCCCGCACCGTTTCGATGAATGCCTTGTTGATCTTGTCGGCCACGTCCTGCGGGAGTTCGAGTCCCATGAACACCTCGAGTGCCACGTCCAGCGTGAGGGCCTTGAACTCGTTGAACAGCAACACATCACCGACGGGGAACTGCTTGATGCGTTCGGCGATCATCGGCTGCATGGCCTGTATGTAACCCTTGAGCACCGGCGGGGTGAAGGCCTGCTGCAAGATCAGCCGGTGATGCCGGTGCTCATCGAAATCGAGCAGCATCACACCACGGTTGAAGAACGGACCGATGAAGAAGCTCCATGCGGGTCCGTTGGCGAACGCCTTCTGCTTGTTCATCAAGATCTGATCGGCGGCCACGGGGCCACGGCACGTGACTATCCGCTGCCCGAAGGCATTGATGAACGAGATGTTGCCGAACTCGGATTGCTGCGCGGCGGAGAACGCGAACGGATCGCGGCGCATCCGCAGAATCTGGATCACGCCATTGGTGGTGGAACCCGCTACAGGCTTGAGATCGCTGTCGGGTGGCGCCGGCGCCAGGATGGCCGTCATTGGAACAACCTCCGCTAATGGAACGTTTTGAAGAAATTGTATCTTCAATCCGAGCTGCAATCCAGAGCGGGCTGCGATCAGCGGATTGCCAGCACCGCGTGACACCTGCGCAGGCGGTCCAGCCACCAGCGCCGACGCTCATCCGAGGCGAGCGGGGCGGAGGCAACGTCGACGTCGATGCGCCGAGGCCTCAGCAGGCCCCCGTCCGGGACGAACGGCGGTGCGACATCGAGGACAAAGAGGCCGCCGGTTCCCAAGCCACAGGCCGGGGGCGCCACCGGCAGTGCCGCTGCGGCTGCCACACCGGCGGACATTCCCACCGCCGAATCGAGCGCGCTGGAGATCACCACGGGGATCGGGATCCGGGCGGCCAGATCGAGGACCCGGCGTATTCCACCCAGCGGAGCCACCTTCAGGATCGCCACATCGGCCGCCTTGGCCTCGATCACCCGCAACGGGTCCTCGGCACGGCGAATGCTCTCATCGGCGGCGATCGGGGTGCTGACCGCCGACCGCACCTCCGCCAGTTCTTCCAGCGTGGCGCACGGCTGTTCCGCATACTCCAGCTCCCCCAGCGCACGCAGAGCCGTGATCGCCTGCGGAACAGTCCATTTGGCGTTGGCATCCACCCTGACGGTAGGGATGAGTTCGCGAACGGCGGCCACCCGTGCGACGTCGTCGTCGAGGGTCTGGCCTTCCTGCGCGACCTTGACCTTGGCGGTGGTCGCCCCGGGGAAACGCTCGAGCAGCGCCTTCACATCGTCCGCCGGAATCGCCGGGACCGTGGCATTGACCGGAACGGTGTCGCGAATCAGCTCCGGCGGACCGAGATACGCGGACTCGATACCCGCCGCCAACCACGCCGACGACTCGACGTCGTCGTACTCCGGAAAGGCACCGAACTCACCCCAGCCCGCCGGACCCCGGAACAGCAGCACTTCGCGGGTGGTGATGCCCCGGAACTCCACGTTCATCGGCAGCGAAACGACGAGGGCCGTGTCGGCCAGTTCCGCATAGGACGGAAGAGAGGTCATCAGACCATCATTCACCCGACAGCCATCGCAGTACCAGTTCGAGCCGGGCATCATCGCGAGCCGGCTGCGGATTCACCGCGGCAGCAACCGATTCACCGTCGAACAGATGAACAACCGTCAATGCGACCAGCTCGATCTGCCCTTCGGGAAGGTACTGCACGGCGGGCAGTGTGCGTGCAAAGGCAGCGATCTGGTCGTGGTACTCGGATGTCAAGGGCGCGAGGCGTTCCCGCAACGCGGCGTCGGTACGCGCGGCGACGAGCAACTCGTACCAGGCACCGTTCATCGGGGCCCGGCACGCCGCCCGCACGAGCCGCAGGCAGTCCTCGAGAGTTCCCGCATCGAGCAGAGCCAGAGACTGGGAGAAGGCCTCGAACTGCTTGTGCCGTACGTCGTCGGCGGCAGCGATCACCAGGTCGAGTCGGGTCGGAAAATGCCGGAACAGACCGCCTTGCGACACACCGCTGCGGGTACATATCTCGCTGATGGTGCTGCGCTGGTAGCCGAGTTCACACAATGAATCCACACAGGCCTGCACAAGCCGCGCCTTGGTGGCGTTGCGCCGCTGCTCCTGGGTGCGCCGCGGTGGATGGACGGCCTCGCTTTCGGTGTTCGCGGTCGAACTCACGAAACCACCTTCACCACGGTCGGCGTCTTGTCACCGGTGGCACCGGCCCGCAAGAATTGCCCGCTACGCGTCGTGGTGCCGAATCCCGGCGCGAATTTGCCGCGGCCGTACAGATATTCACCGGATACCACGACCGCGCTCACCGCGTCGTCATTTCGATTCACCATGCGCTTGATCCCCCCGAACTCGGCCATGGAAGCTTCAGCATATTCCTTGGTCTGATCGTTCAGCCCGGCTGGGTCGACGACCACGAGATCGGCACGGTCACCCACACGCAGGAATCCGGCGTCAAGGTTGTAGAACTCCCCAAGTTCGCCGGTGAGCTTGTGAACGGCGGCCTCCACCGTGAGGAAGGGGGTCCGTGCGCCGCCCTGCGCTTCCTTCACACGCTGCAGCAATCTGATGCCGTAGTTGTAGAACGCCATATTGCGCAGGTGCGCGCCGGCGTCGGAGAAGCCGACGGTCACACCGTTCTGATTGATCAACCAATCGGCTATGTCGGGGCGGTCGTTGGTGATGACGGTGCGCCAACGAAATGCCGTGCCGTACTCGACAACGAGGTCGAGGAACAGGTCGGTGCTGTGGATGCCCCGTTCCCGGGCCACCTGTTCCACCGACTTACCGACCACCGATTCGTCGGGACATTCGGTGATCTCGGCGTCGTCGAAGTCGCGGTGCCAGATCCGTGAACTGAACTTCTTCTCGAAGTCCTCGCGGAACCAACGCCGATATTCTGGATCCTCCAGGAGATCGTTGCGCCCCATCTCCTCTCGCAGGTGCAGCGCTGCCCGGCCCGACGGGAACTCCTCGAACACCACCAGGTCGATGCCGTCGCTGTACACCTGAAACGGGACGGGCAGATGCTGCCAACGCAGTGCACCGCGACCCCACTTGTTCGCGACGGTGGCGATCGGGCCGAAGATCCGCCGCACCCACCGATCGGACTTCGGGTCGGCCGCCGCCAACACCGAGGTCTTGAGCGGCTTTCGGCCGAGCCCGGTGCTCGAGGCGAGGAAGAAGAGGATGTCGTATTTGGTGTTGAGATTGGGGATGGTCTGCAGCACGCGGTCCCGGCGGCGCAACACCCGGTTGATTCGGCGGCGCTCGCTCCAGCGGGCATACGTCGACGGCAGCGACCGCGACCGGTACCGATCGCCGTCGAGTTTGTCCCACGGGTTGGTCATCGCCGACACCCCGAGGAAGCCGGCGTCGATCGCCGCCTCGACGGCGTCGAGCATCCTCGTCATCTCCGCCCGGCTCGGCCGATGTGCGCGATCGGTCGACCGTCCCAGCCCCATGACATCGGTGCGGATGTCGGAGTGTCCGAGGAACGCCGCGATGTTGGGGCCCAGTGGCAATTGTTCGATCGCGTCGATGTACGACGCCGGATCGGTCCAGGTCTTACCGCCCTCGAGAGCAGCGATGACGTGATCCCGTGGCAGCGCTTCGACGCGGCTGAACAGATCCGCCGAATCGATCGGGGTGGTGTAGATCGTCGACAGTGAGCAGTTGCCGACGAATGCCGTGGTGACCCCGTGTCGCACCGACTCGCCGAGTCCCGGCGCGACCAGTAACTCGGCGTCGTAGTGGGTGTGGACGTCGATGAATCCGGGCATCACCCATTGACCGTGCGCATCGATCACCCGGGTACCCGGACCGGCGGACAGCCGCTTCGCCGAGACCTCCACAACACGGCCGTCACGGATCCCGAGATCACGGGTCAAACCCGGCGCCCCGGTGCCGTCGAACCAGGTTCCTCCCCGTATGACCAGGTCGTAGGGCTTGCCGCCGACATTCTCGGTCTCGCGAGTATCGTCGAGATGAACACCCACCTGTGACCTCCATCACTCTCAATGCATCCAATCTAACATAGAGAGTGTGCACTCGCGAAATGATCCGCATTCTGCCCCCAGCAGATCCGGCCACTGCACAGCGAAGGTGCGAACTATCGTCGAACCCATGGGCCACATCTCACGCGCGTTGCCGAGGCCGACCCCGCGTCGGTGGACCTGCTGTGGCGTGAAGCGCTCGGCGCATTCCTGCGGTTGATGCGGACGGAACAACAACGCATCCTGACCGACATCGCTGCGCAGGCAGGCGTGTCGCCGCAATACCTGTCCGAGATCGAACGAGGCCGCAAAGAACCGTCATCCGAGATTCTCGCCGCGGTCGGCGGCGCCCTCGGACTCACTCTCCTCCAGATCACCCGCGGCGTGGCACAAAAATTCGCTCCGCCTGCCGCCGTTCGATCCAGTTGCAACCGGATCGAACGCAGGCAGGCGGAGCGAATTCTGGAGGCCAGGGCCCGCACTCGCAGTACCTCATCGGCATGGATGATCAGGTCTGGGATGGTTCCTTTGCCTTCGATCGCGGGCTGGTGCAACACAACCCGCCCGTGCCGGAGAATGCCCCGCTGGCCGGCCGTGCCCCCGGCCAACAACACGGCTGCCGCGCCGACCGCCTGGCCGACACACGTGGTGGCGACGTCGCAGCTGATGAAACGCATGGTGTCGTAGACGGCGAGCATCGCCGACGGGGACCCACCCGGCGAGTTGATCCAGAAACTGATGTCTTTGTGCGAGTCGTCTGCGGACAGCAGGAGCAGTTGGCTGCAAAGGCGGCTACCCAGTGACTGATCCAGTTGATCACCGAGCACAACCACACGCTGGTGAAAGAGCCGGACCACCAACTCGTCGTCGATCGTGCTGTTCACGTTTTCCGGAATGCTGTTCATGGACGCCAGCGTGCCCGACGGCGCCCGGCGCACGAAAGTGGTTGCTGCCCAGAGCAGTTCTGATGGTGGGGCCCGGTCAGTGGTGCGTCGATTCGCGGTGGGTCAGAGGTCGTCGAGGATGCGGTTGCGCACCGCCTGGTACTCGGGGTCACTGATGTTGCCGGCGCCACGTAAGGTCTCGAGTTCGGCGAGCCGCTGGCTCGGGCTTCGTGGTGCTGCCGCCGGCGGCGGTGGCGGTGCGAAGCCGCCGGATTTACCCAGATCGATTCCGGCCCCGGACTCCCCGAATCGTCGGACGATGTCCATCACCTGTTGACGTGCAACGGGATTGGACCGGAGGTCCACCGCTCCACCCAGCGGAACGTTGTTGTTCTTGAGCACAGTCATGATCTCCATGAGGGCTTCGGACTGCCCCGACAGGTCGAATTCGCGGCCGGTGTCGGTATCGGTGAACTTGGCCGGGGCGTAACCGGACAGCAACGCCGTACGCTCCCAATCGATCTCGAACTCACCGGAATAGGGGTCGACAAGCACTGCAAGTCGGCGGGAGTTGAGTGCCGCGAGATGCATCATCGGGACCACCAGCCGCTTGTCGGCTTCAAAGGGCGCGATGCCATCACCGTGGATGCGCAACTTGAGTTTCATCATCGGTTGGTCATTGACTTGCACATTTGTCTGTTCCACCGACACCACGTCGGCAACACCGAGCCGGCCGGTCTGCTCGAGTTCGAACCGACGTCGCTTGCCCTGATAGGTGAACCGGGCGACGAAGAACGCGATGACGACGTCGAGGATCGTGATACCGAGGCCGGTATAGAACATCCAGCCCACCGTCGGGTCGTCGATGATGTAGTACGCGACGAGGAAGATCGGGCCGACGATCCCGCAGAGCAGCGTGAACAAGAGGATCGGGACGAACGTTCGCAGGAAACCCGGCTCGGTGTCGGTACTGCCGTGTCCGAACAAGCTCATCTGCGTCCTGTCCCCTCGAGTGTGAAACGCCCCGTCGAATGTGAAGTAAGTATTGCCCACGAGTACGGCGCAGGTCGAGTGGTCCTTGCGTCGTCACCTGTCGAGAGGACTTCTTCCCAAGTAGAAATCCGACAAAGCGATGGCCACCCAGATGCTGGTCGTGACTCCTGCCCCAACCGGCGGTTTCTACGTCATCAACAGTCAGCACGACTTGGCATACGGCACCGGGAATGCGACGCACTCCTCCACTACTCGTAACTGCCACTTGCCACTTGCGCAACGCCCGGATGTTCGTTGCGATCGAACGGGTCAACGGCATCGAGTGCTCGCGCGGTGGCGGCGTCGCGTCTAGACCCCGCTGCAGAGCTCCGCCCCCGCAACTCTATTGATGGCAGGGCATTTCACCTGCGGCGCAACGTCACCGGTAGATCGTCCTTCGGAATCGGGAGGGCGCTGTAGTCCATCGGGATCTCGTAGTCGGCCGGGACCGACCACTCGAAGTCACGCAGCAGGTGATGCATGATCGTCTTGATCTCCATCTGACCGAAGTACAGGCCGATGCACTTGTGCACGCCACCGCCGAACGGACTCCATGCCATCCGGTGGACCTTGTCCTCGGCACGTTCCTTGCTGAACCGCTCCGGATCGAAGGTCCACGGATCCTTCCAGTACTCCGCATCCAGATGATTGACCAGGCTCGGGATCGCAACCATCGTGCCCTTGGGTACAAAATATCCCTGAATTTCGGTGTCCACGAGGGCAGTTCGTGGATGAACCGGCACCGGCGGACACATCCGCAACGATTCCTTCATCACGTAATCGAGGTCCGTGAGCGCCGCGAGGTCCTCGTACGACAGTTCGGGTCCCAGATCGAGGGACTGCGCTCGGGCCCGTTCCTGCCAACGCGGCGATTTTGCCATCCGGTAACACATCTGGGTCATCGTGATCGTCGACGTGTCGTGAGCGGCCATCAAGACGAAGATCATGTGGTTGACAACGTCCTCGTCGGTGAACCGGTGCCCCTCTTCACTTTCCGCAAAACAGAGCTGCGAGAACAGGTCCGACGTCTCGACGGCTCGCTTGGCGGGGATGTGCTTGTAGAAGAACGCGTCGAGCACCTTGCGTGAGCGCACCCCGCGCCACCACCGGGTACCGGGAATCGGCGTACGGATCACCGAGGAACCCGCCTGCACCGTCTCGAGAAATGCCTTGTTGAGCCGGTCCGCCTCCGCCTTCGACAGTTCCAGACCAAGGAACACTTCGAGTGCGACGTCGAGCGTCAGTGCTTTGAACTCCTTGAACAACAACACTTCTCCGGTGGGGAATTGCTCCATCCGCCGACGGATCATCGGTTGCATCGCGTCCATGTAGCCCTTGAGCACCTTGGTGTTGAAGGCCTGCTGCAAGATCAGCCGGTGATGGCGATGTTCATCGAAGTCGAGGAGCATCACGCCCCGGTTGAAAAACGGACCGATCAGGTATGACCATGCCGGACCGTTCGCAAAGGCCTTCTTCTTGTTCATCAGCAGTTCGTCGGCCGCCTCCGGCCCCGACGCCACAACCATCTTCTGGCCGAACGCATTGATTCCGGAGATCCGGCCGTACTTCGCGTGGCGCTCGTCAGCGTGCTTGAACGGATCGCGGCGCATGGCCAGAACCTCGAGAGCACCGTTGCGTGTCGAGAACGGGATCTCCTTGAGTTCGCTGCCGACGGGAATCTCCGAGAACTTGGTGGGCATTGCGCTAGACCTCCATTGGAACGATTTCCCATTAGCGTATCTTTGGAGGAGGTACTTGTAAACCACGTCACAGATACTTCGCCGGCTCAGGACAGACAAAAGCGCCCGACCCCCAAGGGGATCGGGCGCTTTCCGGTTCTAGCTGGGTACTACTTGTTGATCCTGACGCAGTTCGACGGAGTCGAAATCGTCACTTGTTGATCTTGGTGACGCGACCGGCACCAACGGTGCGGCCACCTTCACGGATCGCGAAGCGCAGGCCCTCGTCCATGGCGACCGGCTGGATCAGCTTGACGACCATCTCGGTGTTGTCACCGGGCATGACCATCTCGGTGCCCTCAGGCAGGGTCACAACGCCCGTCACGTCAGTCGTACGGAAGTAGAACTGCGGGCGGTAGTTGTTGAAGAACGGGGTGTGGCGTCCACCCTCGTCCTTCGACAGGATGTAAGCCTGACCCTCGAACTCGGTGTGCGGGGTGGTGGTACCCGGCTTGATGATGACCTGTCCACGCTCGACGTCCTCACGCTTGAGGCCACGCAGCAGCAGTCCGGCGTTGTCGCCGGCCTGTGCCGAGTCGAGCAGCTTGTGGAACATCTCGATGCCGGTGACGGTGGTCTTGGTGGTCTTCTCCCGGATGCCGACGATGTCGACTTCCTCGTTCACCTTGACCTCGCCACGCTCCACGCGACCGGTGACAACGGTGCCACGACCGGTGATCGTGAACACGTCCTCCACGGGCATCAGGAACGGCTTCTCGGTTTCGCGAACCGGCTCCGGGATGCTCTCGTCGACAGCGTCCATGAGCTCTTCAACCGTCTTGACCCACTCGGCATCGCCTTCGAGAGCCTTGAGTGCCGAGACCTTGATGACAGGAGCATCCTCATCGAATTCCTGTGCAGCGAGGAGCTCACGCACCTCCATCTCGACGAGCTCGATGATCTCGTCGTCATCAACCATGTCGGCCTTGTTCAGCGCGACGAGGATGTAAGGAACACCCACCTGACGAGCGAGCAGCACGTGCTCGCGAGTCTGCGGCATCGGGCCGTCAGTGGCGGCAACCACGAGGATCGCGCCGTCCATCTGCGCAGCACCGGTGATCATGTTCTTGATGTAGTCAGCGTGACCAGGGGCATCAACGTGCGCGTAGTGGCGCTTCTCGGTCTGGTACTCGACGTGCGAGATGTTGATCGTGATACCACGAGCCTTCTCTTCGGGAGCCTTGTCGATCTGATCGAACGCGAAGCTCTCGTTGAGGGTCGGGTACTTGTCGTGCAACACCTTGGTGATCGCCGCCGTCAGCGTCGTCTTGCCGTGGTCGACGTGACCGATGGTGCCGATGTTCACGTGCGGCTTGGTCCGCTCGAACTTCGCCTTCGCCACTTGATTGTCCTCCTGGACTTCTCGAGCAACCGGGGCAATCCCGGTCACTGTGTGTTTAGTTCTTGGTCGGGGAAGAGCTTTTCGAAGCCCTTCCCCGCACAAGCGTTTTTCTTAACTGCTGTGCGCCGATGGCGCTATTGCCGAGACGACGGGTGAATTATTCGCCCGTTGCTTTGGCAATGATCTCCTTCGCCACGTTCGCCGGAACTTCGGCGTACGAGTCGAACACCATGGAGTAGTTTGCCCGGCCCTGGGTCCGCGACCGGAGGTCGCCGATGTAGCCGAACATCTCCGACAGCGGAACCAGTGCCTTCACGACACGGGCGCCACTGCGCTCTTCCATGGCCTGGATTTGACCACGGCGTGAGTTGAGGTCGCCGATCACGTCGCCCATGTAGTCCTCGGGCGTGGTGACCTCTACGGCCATCAACGGTTCGAGGATTACCGGACCCGCCATCCTGGCTGCCTCTTTCATGGCAGCCGATCCGGCGATCTTGAAGGCCATCTCAGACGAGTCGACGTCGTGGTACGCGCCGTCGATCAGAGTGAACTTCAAGTTGACCAGCGGATAACCGGCCAGAACGCCGTACTGCATCGCATCCTGCGCGCCGGCATCCACAGATGGGATGTACTCGCGCGGAACGCGACCGCCGGTCACGGCATTCACGAACTCGTAGGTCGCGCCGTCTTCGGCGTCGACCAACGGCTCGAGCTTGACGATGACCTTGGCGAACTGACCACTACCACCCGTTTGCTTCTTGTGGGTGTAGTCGTGCTTCTCGACCGTCTTGCGGATGGTCTCGCGGTAGGCAACCTGAGGCTTGCCGACGTTGGCCTCGACCTTGAACTCGCGCTTCATGCGATCGACAAGGATGTCGAGGTGCAACTCGCCCATACCGCCGATGACGGTCTGGCCGGTCTCGTCGTCCAGCTTGACCGAGAACGTCGGATCCTCTTCGGCCAGCTTCTGGATGGCGACACCCAGCTTTTCCTGGTCCGACTTGGTCTTCGGCTCGATCGAGACGTTGATGACCGGGTCCGGGAAGCTCATCGATTCCAGGACGATCGGCGCACTCGGGTCACACAGGGTGTCACCGGTGGTGGTGTCCTTGAGGCCGATCATCGCGTAGATGTGGCCCGCCGTGGCATCCTCGACCGGCATTTCCTTGTTGGCGTGCATCTGGAACAGCTTGCCGATGCGCTCTTTTTTGCCCTTGGTGGCATTGAGCACGCCGGTGCCGGCCGTGATGTGGCCCGAGTAGACCCGCACGAACGTCAGCTTGCCGAAGAACGGGTGTGAAGCGATCTTGAACGCCAGCGCGGCGAACGGCTCGTCGGCCGCCGGCTTACGCGACAGGATCTCTTCTTCGTTCCCGAGCGCGTGACCCTCGACAGAGGGGACGTCGAGAGGGCTCGGCAGGTAGTCGATGACCGCGTCGAGCATGGGCTGAACGCCCTTGTTCTTGAACGCCGAACCGCACAGCACCGGGTACAGCTGGCGGGTGACGGTGAGCTTGCGGATCGCGGCCTTGACCTCGGCCACGGTCAGCTCTTCGCCACCGAAGTACTTCTCGAGCAGCGCTTCGTCGGTCTCGGCGACCGTCTCCATCAGCTTCTCGCGGTACTCCTGTGCCTTCTCGAGCAGATCCGCGGGGATCTCTTCGATGGTCGGCTCGGCACCGGTCGGGACAACGCCCCGCCAGGTGATGGCCTTCATCTCGAGGAGGTCGACAACACCGTCGAAGTCGTCCTCTGCGCCGATGGGCAGCTGGAGAACCAGCGGCTTGGCACCGAGGCGCTCTTCGATGGTGCGCACGGTGAAGTAGAAGTCGGCGCCCAGCTTGTCCATCTTGTTGACAAAGCAGATACGCGGGACTTCGTACTTCTCGGCCTGCCGCCAGACCTGCTCGGACTGCGGCTCCACACCCTCTTTACCGTCGAACACAGCAACCGCGCCATCGAGCACACGCAGGCTTCGCTCCACCTCGACGGTGAAGTCGACGTGCCCGGGGGTGTCGATGATGTTGATCTGGTTCTTGTTCCAGAAACAGGTCACCGCAGCGGAGGTGATGGTGATACCCCGCTCCTTCTCCTGCTCCATCCAGTCGGTCGTCGAGGCCCCGTCGTGGGTCTCGCCGATCTTGTAGTTGACGCCGGTGTAGAAGAGGATTCGCTCGGTGGTGGTGGTCTTGCCGGCATCGATGTGAGCCATGATGCCGATATTGCGAACCTTGTTGAGGTCGCTGAGCACTTCCTGTGCCACTTAATTCCTCACTCTGAATTGAAAGTTGTTGCAGCTGTTGCTGAATGTCACCAGCGGTAGTGCGCGAACGCCCGGTTGGCCTCGGCCATCTTGTGGGTGTCCTCGCGACGCTTGACTGCAGCGCCCAGACCGTTGCTCGCGTCGAGGAGCTCGTTGGCGAGACGCTCGACCATGGTCTTCTCGCGACGCTGACGGCTGAAGGTGACCAGCCAACGCAGCGCGAGGGTGTTCGCACGGCCGGGCTTGACCTCGATCGGCACCTGGTAGGTGGCGCCACCGACGCGACGGCTCTTGACCTCGAGTGCGGGGCGGACGTTGTCCAGCGCGCGCTTGAGGGTCACGACCGGATCGGTGCCGGTCTTCTCACGGGCCTGCTCGAGGGCTTGGTACACGATGCGCTCAGCGGTCGACTTCTTGCCGTCCAGCAGGATCTTGTTGACCAGCTGGGTGACCAGCGGGCTGCCGTAGACGGGGTCGTTGATGAGCGGGCGCTTGGGCGCGGGTCCTTTACGTGGCATCAGCCCTTCTCCTTCTTCGCGCCGTACTTGCTGCGGGCCTGCTTGCGAGCCTTGACACCCTGGGTGTCGAGCGAGCCGCGGATGACCTTGTAACGCACACCCGGGAGGTCCTTCACACGACCACCGCGAACGAGCACCATCGAGTGCTCCTGCAGGTTGTGACCTTCACCGGGGATGTAAGCGGTCACCTCAACCGAACTGGTGAGGCGGACGCGGGCGACCTTCCGGAGCGCGGAGTTCGGCTTCTTCGGGGTCGTGGTGTAGACGCGAGTGCACACGCCGCGTCGCTGCGGGCTGCCCTTCAGCGCTGCCGTCTTCTGCTTGGCAGGCTTGTCATGGCGGCCCTTACGGACCAGCTGGTTGATAGTTGGCACTGAGAGTTCTTCCTTTGGTTGGCGATTCTTCTTGCTGTTGCTGCGGTTTCTGCTCCGGGCAAGCCTTCGATGAAACATCGAAGCCTCCGCAGTACGCCCCACCAGGCCTAAAAGCCCTGGTCAGGTGAGCCATCCCCTACCCCGCTATCGGGCGTGTCGAAATTGCCCAGCGCGGCAGGTGAAGGCACGCAGATGGAACCCGACCTAATCTGAATTAGCGGAGGCCGAGCACCAGCGGTCAACTCTACCGACCAGGCGACCGCAGGTCAAAATCGCCCCGGACGATCGCGAATCGGCGCAATTCTGCAGGTCGATGGCGGTCTCGACACACAGCGAGGATCGCTGGGCAGTGGGTGGATTCGATGTGGTCAACCGCCCTTTAGCGAGTTCTATTCCCGACGATTCGCCCACCGGATGATCCCCGTCACACCGGGGAGTCGATTGCCCGATCTGAACCCGGCTTTGGGATTAGGTTCATGTGGGCAGGACGGTTGTGCCCGCCAACTGATGCTGTACAGACCGATGCAGCACTGGCGTGAGGGTTGGGAAGCCGATGACCGACGTACCGAGTTCCGAGAAGGCGACCGGCGGCAAACGCCTGCTCCCCCTGCTCTTGGCCATGGCCATGTTCGTGCTGGTTGTCGACACCTCGCTGATGAATGTGTCGATTTCCTACGTCGTCCGGGACCTGGACACCACCGTCAGCGGGGTCCAGTCCGCCATCGCGCTCGAGGCGCTGGTGTCGGCCGCGTTCATCCTGATCGGCAGCAAGGTCGGTGATCTCATCGGCCGCAAGCGCGCGTACGTGCTCGGGTTGCTGGGTTACGCCGTGGGTGCGACAGCGATGGCGTTGGCGCAGAACCTGACTGCCGTCATCATCTTCTGGGCGATCCTCGGCGGCATCGGCGCATCACTGCTACTGCCGGCGATGCAGTCGCTGATCCACGGCAACTTCGAAGGTGCCGCACAGAAGAAGGTCTACGCCCTCGTCGGTGCGGCCGCCGCGATCGCCGCCGCCGTGGGACCTCTTCTCGGCGGCTTCATCACCACGTTCCTGTCGTGGCGCCTCGGCTTCGTCCTCGAAGTGGTCATCATCGCGGTGGTGCTGTCGGGCATCAAACTCGTCAAAGACGTGCCGTACACCGGCCCCCGCAAGATCGACACCGTCGGCGCGGCCCTCTCGGTGCTCGGCATGGGCGGCATCGTGCTCGGAATCCTGGTGTGGCAGGAAGGCGGCGAAGCAGTCGGCGCCCTCCTGGCGACCGGAGCTGTTGCCCTGGGCAGCCTCGCGTACTGGCTCGTGCGCCGCAAGAAGCGCGGCGAGACCCCGCTCCTGGATCCAGAACTGTTCAAGTCCAAGGTCTTTCGCCTCGGCATAACCCAGCAGATGCTCCAGCAGATCGCGCTCGGCGGCGTCATGATCGCGCTGCCCATCTACTTGCAGATGGTGTTGGAGTACAACGCGATGCAGGCCGGTCTGTCGCTCGCACCGTTGTCCCTGAGCATGTTCGCGGTGGCATTGCTCGCCGGGAAGAAACTGGCGAACCGCCGTCCGAGTGTCATCGTCTGCTGGGGATTCGCTCTGCTCACCGCCGGCATCGGTGTACTCGAACCGATCGTGCCGCGTGCCGATTTCGGGTGGGCACTGGTTCTCCCGCTGATCGTGGCCGGCTCAGGCATGGGGCTACTCGTGTCTCAGCTCAACAACTACACGCTCGGCCCCGTCTCGGATGAGCGGGTGAGCGAGGCCGCCGGGACGAACTCGGCCGCCGGGTCATTCGGACTGTCCTTCGGGCTGGCGTTTGCCGGCGCGATCATGCTCGCGACGCTGTCGATCACCTTCACGTCGATGTCGGAATCGAGCACGGTGCTGCCGGAGGCCGAACAGCAGCAGGTGGCGCAGGTACTCGAGGAAGACGCCGAGGTGATGAGCAACACCGCGCTCGATGCGCTGCTCGTCGACCAACCGCCGGACATCAAGGCCGAGATCATCCGGATCAACACCGACGCCCGGCCCATCGCCCTCCAGATCGCCCTGCTGGTCCCGATCATCGCCGGCTTGCTCGGCCTGCTCAACTCGGTGCGGATGATCAGGCAGCCGGATCCACCGACGCCCACATCCGACGTGGTCCTGGGCTGACCTCCGCCAGTCCGCTCAGTCGCGGTCCCGGCTGCGGAAGGCGGCCACGGCCGCCTCGATGGTCGGGTAGAAGTGTCGGGCGTCGAATCGTTCGCTCAGTCCGAACCGGATGAGGCGGTCCTTGATGGGCCCCTTCATCTCGGCGAACACCAGGTGGATGCCCTTGCCGTCCAGATAGGTGTCGAGGTCGACGACTTCGTCGACCGCGGTGGTGTCGAGCCCGGTGAGCGCTTCGGCGGCTATCACCACCCATTCCACGGGAGTCTCGGAGGCCGCGACCACCGATCGCACGTAGTTGTCGAAGATGTCGCCGTTGGCGAAGAACAGCGGGGCGTCGAACCGGACCAGCACCAGACCCGGGATGCGTTGTCCGTCCGGATGGCGTTCGATGTCGTGGAACCCGGGGCGGTCGGACGTCTGGACGAGTTCGGTGCGGTAGGGCTGCCAGGCCCGGGCAACAACAGCGACGAAGGACAGCCCGATGGCAACGAGGACGCCCTGCAGGACACCCACCAGCGCGACTCCGAGGAATGCTGCCGCGGCCAGACCGAATTCGATCCGGCTCATCCGCCACATCCGGATCATCCCGCTGACGTCCACCAGGGCGGTGGCGGCCACGATCACCACGGCTCCCAGCGTCGCGTCGGGCAGGTATTCGGTGACACCCGGTGCGACCAGGATGAACACCAGCACCGCGAGTGCACCCACCACGCCGGCGAGCTGGGTCTTGGCACCGCTCTGTTCTGCCACCGGCGTCCGGGATCCACTCGCGGAGATGGGGAATCCGCTGAACATTCCGCCGGCGATGTTGGCGAAGCCGATCGCTTTCATCTCGGTACTGCCGTTCACGTCCTCGCCGTGGCGGGCGGCGAAGGTGCGGGAGAGAACACCGGTGTCGGCAAACGCGATCAACGCGATACCGGCCGCGGGTCCGATGAGTTCGGCAACGTCCCCCCAGTCGACGCCGCCGAACGACGGCAGCGGCATACCTTCCGGAAGGGCACCGACCATCCCGATGTCATCGGTCAAACCCAGTGCCGCCGAGACGATGATCGCAACGACCACCGCGACAAGAACTCCGGGGACCTTCGGTATCCAGACCCGGAACGCGATGATGATGGCCAGCGAGCCGAAACCGATTGCGGCGGCGGTGAGGTCGATGTCGCCGTTCGCGATGGCCTTCACCGTCTCCCGGATCTCGCCGATCAGGCTGTCCGCGTCGACCGAGAAGCCGAGCAATTTGGGCAGCTGGCCGACCACCACGATCAGCGCGATCGCGTTGAGGTAGCCGAGGCGGATGGGTTTGGACAGGAGGTCGGTGACAAATCCGAGGCGAAGGAAGCCGCCGAGAAGGAGGATGAGACCGACCAGGACACCGAGCACGCCGGCGAGCGCCAGTGCGTCCTCGGGATCATCGGTCAGCGCCAACGGCAGGACGGCCGCGGCGATGAGCGGCGCGAGCGACGAGTCAGGCCCCAGCACAAGGATTTTCGACGGACCCACCAATGCATACGCCAGCAAGGGGACGATGGTGGCGTACAGGCCCGCGTATGCGGGCAATCCGGCCGCTTCTGCATAACCCATCCCGGCGGGGATGAGGAGTGCGGTCAGAACCAGGCCGGCGGTGATGTCCGGGCGCAGCCATTCCCGTTTGTACGCTCGTGCGGTCGCGATTCCTGGTAACCGCGCAAGGCCGTCCGTCACTATATTTCGCAAGGCTCTGTCCCCGAACGTCCGATGGCTTCAGACCCGGTCGGGTCGTTCGCTCATTCTCACCCGAACCCGCCTGGCGGAGCGCGATTTCGCGATTAGATCGCAGCGGGTCGGGGCCGAGACGACGATGTCCATGGATCCCACACCCCGGCGGGGGTAGCGTCGGAAGGCAGTGAACCCCAGATCCGAGTATCCGATCGACCGTCCCGTCATCGCACAATCATGGCAACGGTCGGTCCGCAGCGGCCTGCGCCCGGACGATTCGCCGGATGTGCGACCGGTCGCGATCTCGGCCCGCGACCATCCACTGCTCCGTGCCGCTGATCCGGTCCTCGACCAGGTCGCGCACCAGCTGTCCGAGTCCGACACCGCCATCTTGCTTGTCGACGCCAACGCCCGACTGATCTCGCGGACGTTCGGCGGTGTCCGGGTCGAACACATTCTGGAATCGGTGGGTGCGGTGACCGGTGCGCAGTTCACCGAAGATCTGATGGGGACGACCGCGCTGGGCACCCCGCTGGAGATCCGTGGCGGCATCGTCATCAACGCCCCGGACCACTTCCTCGAACAGTTCCGGGCGATCAGCTGCTACGGCAGGCCGATCCTCCATCCGGTGTCGCGCCGACTCGAGGGCATCATCTGCATGAGCAACCTCGAGCAGACGGTCAATCCCCTGTTCGCGCCCTTTGTCGACCGGATCGCCGGAGACATCGAGCAGCGTTTGCTCGACAACTCCCGCGCGCGACAGCGGGCGGTGGTCGAGGCGTTCCAGAGAGTGGCGCCCAGGCGTGATGTGGCGGTGGTGGCGGTCGGGGACGATCTGCTGCTGACCAATGCGCTGGCGTCGGACATCCTCACATCCGCCGATTTCGGCACGCTGCGGGCGCTGGCGGCCGATCTCGGTGAACAAGAACGTCACACGCAGCTCACCCTGGTCTCGGGCAACATCGTCGATGCCATCGGCCACCAGGTGCCCGGCAGTTGCGGAGGGGCGCTGTTCCGGGTCCGCCCGATCGATCTGCCCCGCGTGGCGATACCGCGGAAACCTCGGACCACGCCCGCCGACGACAGGCCGGCCGCAGCACACACCACGTGGCAGAACACGGCGATCACCGGAGAGCCCGGCACGGGACGGACCACCGCCGCCGCCGCGCTCATCGCCGGCCGGCCGGTACGAACCGTCGACGCCGCCGCCTTGCTGACCGGCTCGGGCGGGGCCGCCCTGGCCGGCATCCTCGCCGAGCCAGACCAGAAGGCCCTGCTGATCGAAAACGTCCACCTCCTCGATCCGGTGAGTCTGTCGGCTCTACGGTCGGCGGTGCTGAAAAGCTCTGTCCCCGTTGTCCTGACGGCTCCCCCGCTGTCCGAGGTGCCCGGCCCGGTGGCCGCACTGATCTCGTTGTGCCCGAACCGGATCGATATCGCTCCCCTGCGTCACCGGACCATCGAACTACCGGCACTCGCCGGTGACGTCCTGTCCCGGGTGGCGCCGCGGGCCACCCTCGGCGCCGCGGCCGGTGAGGCACTGCTCGCCTGCGACTGGCCGGGCAACCTCAGTGAGCTGACGATGGTCCTGCAAACGGCCGCCGACAATGCCGCGCGGCGTGCCGATCAGCTGATTTCGATGGCCGATCTGCCCGAGCACTATCAGACCACCACCCGCGCCCATCGGCTGTCCGGCCGCGACCGCGCCGAGCGGCAGGCGATCGTCGAGGCGATGAATGCCGCGGGCGGCAACAAGGTCCATGCCGCCAAGATGCTGGGCATCAGCCGCAGCACGCTCTACACCCGCCTGCGAGCGCTCGACATCTGATCCCCACCCCCGAAACTGGTGGCTTTTGGCGACCATTTCCCCAGGTCAGCCTCGCCAGAACCCACCACTTCCGGGTGTCCGGGGCGGTGTTCAAATTCCGGACAGTTAGGCACCACAAATTGTTGGGACTATGACGGCAGTCACATATTCGTGACAGCGCATGTTCAACGAGGAGGGTGTATGACCGCCAGTACCGAAGCCCGAACAGCCGACCCCCGTCTGCGGCCCGAGGTCAGGGACTTCGTATCGCGCGATCGCCAGATGCTGATCGGTGGTGAATGGACCGGCGCCGCGTCCGGCAAGACGTTCACCACCTACGATCCGGCGACCGCTGCCCCGATCACCGATGTCGCCCACGGCGACGCCACCGACGTGGACCGAGCAGTCCGGGCCGCCCGAAAGGCCTTCGACTCCGGTCCGTGGGCGCGGATGAAGCCGAACGAACGTGAACGTCTGATCTGGCGCGTCGGTGACATCCTCTCTGAGCGCGCAGAGGAGTTCGGTCAGCTCGAAGCGCTCGACAACGGCAAATCAGCCGGGATCGCAGCCGCCGTCGACACGCAGTGGTCGGCCGACATCTTCCGGTACAACGCGGGACTGTGCACCAAGATCACCGGCTCGACGGTCAATGTGTCGATGCCCTTCGTCCCGGGCGGCGAGTTCCACGCGTACACACTTCGCGATCCGCTGGGTGTCTGCGGTCTGATCGTGCCGTGGAACTTCCCGCTGCTGATGGCCACGTTCAAATTGGCCCCGGCGCTGGCCGCCGGCAACACCGTGGTCCTCAAACCGGCCGAGCAGACACCATTGACCGCACTCTTGCTCGGTGAGGTCTTCGAAGAGGCCGGGTTCCCGCCGGGTGTGGTCAACATCGTCACAGGGTTCGGTGACGCGGGCGCCGCGCTCTCCGCGCATCCCGACGTCGACAAGATCGCTTTCACCGGGTCGACCGAGGTGGGCAAGAAGATTGTCGCGGCGGCGCAGGGCAATCTGAAGAAGGTGTCGCTCGAACTGGGTGGGAAGAGCCCCAACATCGTGTTCGCCGACGCCGACTTCGACAAGGCCGTGGCCGGTTCGGTGGCGGCCTGGATGTTCAATCACGGCCAGTGCTGTGTGGCCGGCACCCGACTGTTCGTGGAACGTCCCATCTTCGACGACTTCACCGCCGCTGTGGCCGAAGCCGCTTCGAAGGCAAAGATCGGGCCGGGCCTCGATCCGACCACCGAACTCGGACCGCTGATCTCACAAGAACAGTTCGACAAGGTGAGCGGCTACCTGGCGCAGGGCCTCGCCGATGGCGCACGGGCACTCACCGGCGGAAAGCGCCACGGCACAGAGGGCTACTTCGTCGAACCGACCGTGTTCGTGGATGTCGACCCAAGCTTCTCGATTGTCGAAGAGGAGATCTTCGGGCCTGTCGTGGCAGCGATGCCTTTCGACGGCGACAACGTCGTGGCTGCCGCCAACAATTCGATCTACGGTCTTGCCGCCGGCATCTGGACCACAGACCTGTCCAAGGCGCACAAGACCGCGCGGGCCGTCAAGGCCGGGTCGGTCTGGGTCAACCAGTACAACGGCTTCGACACCGCGATGCCCTTCGGCGGCTACAAGCAATCCGGGTGGGGACGCGAGCTCGGCAGCTCGGCGATCGATCTCTACACCGAGACCAAAGCCGTCAACATCGCTCTCTGACACAGAGTTTCACATTCGGCTGATCACTTCCACGAGAGGGTAAGAACAATGAAAACCAAAGCAGCAGTATTACTCGAAGCCGGCAAGCCCTTCGAGATCATGGAACTCGAACTCGACGGTCCGGGCGCTGGTGAGGTCCTCATCAAGTACACCGCCGCAGGTCTGTGCCATTCCGACCTACACCTGACCGACGGGGACCTGCCACCGCGCTATCCGATCGTCGGTGGGCACGAGGGTTCGGGCATCATCGAGGAGGTCGGGCCCGGAGTGACCAAGGTCAAGCCCGGCGACCACGTCGTCTGCAGCTTCATCCCGAACTGTGGCACCTGCCGCTACTGTTCCACCGGCCGCCAGAATCTCTGCGACATGGGCGCCACCATCCTGGAGGGTTCGATGCCCGACGGATCGTTCCGATTCCATGGCGGCGGAAAGGATTTCGGCGCAATGTGCATGCTTGGCACCTTCGCCGAACGCGCCACCATATCGCAGCACTCCGTGGTCAAGGTCGATGACTGGCTACCCCTGGAGACCGCGGTCCTCGTCGGGTGTGGCGTCCCCTCGGGCTGGGGTACCGCTGTGAACGCGGGCAATCTGCGCAACGGTGACACCGCGGTCATCTACGGAATCGGCGGACTCGGCATCAACGCCGTCCAGGGCGCCGTCGGCGCCGGCTGCAAGTACGTGGTGGTGGTCGATCCGGTTCCGCTGAAGCGGGAGACCGCGTTGAAGTTCGGTGCGACACATGCGTTTGCCGACGCGGCCAGCGCCGCCGAGAAGGTGAACGAGCTGACCTGGGGCCAGGGAGCGGATGCCGCGCTGATCCTGGTCGGAACGGTGGATCAGGAAGTCGTGTCCGCCGCGACCGCGGTCATCGGAAAGGGCGGCACGGTGGTCATCACCGGTCTGGCCGATCCGACGAAACTGACCGTGCAGGTCTCGGGTACAGACCTCACCCTCAATCAGAAGACCATCAAGGGCAGCCTGTTCGGATCGATGAACCCGCAGTACGACATCGTGAAACTGCTCCGGATGTACGACGCCGGTCAGCTCAAGCTCGACGAGCTGATCACCAAGACCTACACCCTCGAAGAGGTCAACGAGGGCTATCAGGATCTGCGTGACGGCAAGAACATTCGCGGTGTGATCCACCACGCCGCATAGCCGGGCCCCTACGGGCCGCCGACAACCCCCATCAGCTCTCACCCCTCGGAGCTCGGTGGGGGTTGCGGGCCTGGTCACTACCTGTTGCGGGCCAGGCTTTCTTGGCGTTCGCGGACCACGGCGACCTGCTCCGGGGAGCCGATGAGTTCCCGGATCGCGACCTGCTCCGCGTCGAACCCCGACGCGAGATCGGTACGCCCGGCCAGGTCCAGCAGCGCTTTGGCATGCACCAAGGCGTTCCGAGAGTTGCCGGCGATCTCGGTGGCCAGGGCGGTTGCCGCGACCACGGGGTTCGCATTCGTCCGGGTGGCCAAACCCAGTGTCACAGATTCGGTTCCGGAAATCTGGCGTCCGGTGAAGACCAGTTCCTTCGCCACATCCCGGCCGACGAGTTCGGGGAGGATCTGGGTTCCGGTCATGTCCGGGATCAATCCCCAGACGATCTCCATCACCGAAAGTTTGGTTTCCGGCCCGACGATCCTGATGTCGGCTCCGAGGGCCAGCTGCAATCCACCGCCGAAAGCCACACCGTGCACGGCGGCTATCACCGGAACCGGGACCAGCGACCAGACATGCACCGCTTGCTGGCCCAGCGCGGCGGCCGCTCCGAGCCGTGGGCGATCGATCACCACGGCATCTGCTCCCGATGCCATCCGCTCGAACTCCGCCGTGTCCAGCCCGGCGCAGAATGCTCGACCTTCACCGGCGAGCACCACCGCCGAGATGTCGGTCCGACCGATCAGATCCTGACCCACCGCTGCGAGCTGCTCGAACATCGCCCCGTTGAGCGCATTCATCTTCTCCGGGCGATTGAGCCGCACCTGCGCGACCCCATCATTCACGTCGCAGGTCACCAAGGCTTGTGCGTTCGGGGTTTGCGTCATGAATCGTTCCTACCAGACCAGCACGCTTACCAGCCGTCGAGCGTGCCGAACCAACCGTCGAGCGTGCCCACATCACCCGCGAGCGTGCCGAACGGACCGTCCCGGCCAGAAGCCGTCGAGCGTGCCGACAACACCGGCGAGCGTGCCAAAGAAGCAACGGCACGACCCTCGATGTGCAACCAGGGCACGGTCAACGGTCCGTTCGGCACGATCGACGGTGTTGTCGGCACGATCGACGGTGTTGTCGGCACGATCGGCGGTGTTGTCGGCACGGTCAGGGGTTTTCGGCTTGTTCCTTGATCGCTGCCAGTCGGCGATCCCAGCCCGACGCGATTCCCTCCAGCTCGCGGGCAACGGTACTCAGCCGGGCACCGACTGCGGTGAACCGTACTTCGCGGCCCACCTTGCCCGATGACACGAGACCGGTTTCCTCCAGTACCGCAAGGTGTTTGGCGATCGCTTGCCGCGACACCGGAAACTCCGCCGCCAGCGCGGAGGCCGACGCGGACGATCTGCCCAACCGCACCAACAGGTTCCAGCGGGTGTCATCGGCCAGGGCCGCGAAAACAACTGGCAGAGCAGCGTCAGCCATTGGCATCGGCGTGCACACTCTCGACGTGCTCTTTCGCGACACGGAGCTCGAAGTTCCAGCCCTCGGTGTTCTCGTCGAGCCTCTTGCGTCGCTCGGCGGCATCACCGGGCAGCGAGGCGAAGCCGCTCTCGAGAACCCTGAGAGTCACCGAATCGGTTGATGTCTCGTCGATCCAGAATTCGACGAGGGTCGATGCACTGGCGGCGTCGTCCACGTCCGCCAGCCAGCGGAATGCCGCGTACTTCGGCGGGTCGAGTGTCACGGTCCGGAAGGCGAACGCGCCGTGCTTCGGATCGTGGACGATGCTGACGTCCCCCGACCTCTCGATGCGGTGTTCGGTGATGTGTTCGTCGTTGATGAACCAGCCCGGTTCGGAGATCAGCGCCCACACGCGCCCGGCCGGTGCATTGATGTCGATCCGCTTTTCGATGCGATCAAGTTCTACAGTCATGGCTTCCTCGGGTTCGACGGTGTTTTTACTGCAACCCAATGATTGCATATGGAACCGCGGCCCTGCAACCGATAGGTTGCATGTCGTCGGTACGGCCCCGCTCACGACAACGATTCGTGCAACACCTGAGCCCAGGTGGCCACCACCTGTTTGCGTCGGGCCGAGTCATCGGACAGTGTGTCGGCGAGCCCCAGGCCGCGCGCGAAGTCGAGGGTGGCCTGCACCAGGCGGTGTATGCGTGGATCACTCCCGTCGACGCCGAGCATCTGCACCGTCATCCGATGTGCCGCAACACCGAATCTGCCCTCCAGCGGAAGGATCAGCTCCTTGAGAGCCTGGTCCGATGCCGCCGCGCACCACACCTGGAGTGCCGCCTTGAACTCCACACCCGTGTAGAACTCGACCGCGGTCGACACCGCGACCTCGATCCGCCCCTCACCCTGAGGTAGCCGATTGGTCTCCTCGCCGGCGCGCAGCGTGAGCAGTTCGAAGGCATGCTCGAGCGCCGCGGTGATCAGGGATTCCCGGGTGGGGAAATGGTGTTGGGCCGCACCACGAGAGACCCCGGCGCGCGAGGCCACCACACCCACACTGCAGGCGGCCCATCCATCGGTCGCCAGTACATCGATGGTCGCATCGAGAAGCCGCTGACGGGTGGCACGGCTGCGATCCTGCTGCGGCGACCGCGTGGCGCCCCGGGTCATTGGTCCACCATCCACGGTGGCGGTTGCTTGTTCAGAAACGCCGTCATACCCTCCCTGGCCTCGTCCGAACCGAACAGCGCGGCAGACTCCGACGCCAACCTCTGGGCATCCGCATCGAATCCGGCCAGGATGCTGCGAGTCGTCAATGCCTTACTCGCCGCCAGACCCTGCGGTGACCCCTTGCGCAGCTCGGCACACCACTGCCCCACCACCTGATCGACGGCGGCAGGATCTGTGGCGGCGACGGTGATCAGTCCGATCTCCTTCGCGGTGCCCGCGTCGAACTTCTCACCGGTGAGGAAGTAGCGCCCGGCGGCCCGCGAGGTCAGGCGCGGGAGAACGGTCAGCGAGATCATCGAAGGTGCCACGCCGATGCGGGCCTCGGTCAGTGCAAACGTGCTCGCCGGCCCCGCGACGACCAGATCACAAGAACCGACGAATCCGAATCCTCCGGCTCGCACATGCCCGTCGATCCGGCCGATCACGGGCTTGGGCAGTTCCAGGATCGACCGCATCAGGTCGATCATCACCTCGGGACGAGCTGTGCCCGCTTCGCTGAGATCTGCTCCGGCGCAGAATGTTCCACCGGTGTGCGTCAGGACGACGGCCCGAACCTGCGGATCTGAGGCCGCATCGCGCAACCGGCTGCCCAACTGCTCCGTCAGTACCGCGGAGATGGCGTTGCGGTTGGCGGGCGAATCCAGCGTGATGGTGGCGATCGCGGAATCGACCCGGTACCGCACAACCTCGTTTGTGGGACTCATCGGCGTCAGTACGACTTGGGGAGGCCGAGGCTGTTCTGTGCCACGAAGTTCAGGATCATCTCCCGGCTCACCGGCGCAACCCGCGCGATACGGCAGAGATTCAGCAGCGGCGCCAGCCCGTACTCGGTCGACAATCCGTTGCCTCCCAGCGAATGCACTGCCTGATCGACGATCTTCACACACGCCTCGGCAGCGGCGTACTTGGCCATGTTCGCCGGCTCGGCGGCGCCCCAATCGTCTCCGGCGTCGTACAACGTCGCGGCCTTCTGCATCATGAGCTTGGCCAGTTCCATCTCGATCTTGCCCACTGCCAACGGATGCGCGATGGCCTGATGCGCGCCGATCGGTGTCTTCCAGACGGTCCGCTCGTTGACGTATTCCACCGCACGGCCGAGTGCGTACCGGCCCATGCCGACCGCGCTCGCCGCCGCCATGATGCGTTCCGGATTGAGACCGGCGAACAGTTGACTGAGCGCCGCGTCCTCGGATCCGACCAGGGCATCGGCGGGGAGCCGGACGTCATCGAGGAACAGCAGGAACTGCTTCTCCGGGTTGACCAGATCCATCTCGATCTGATTGAACTCGAAGTTCGGTGCATCGGTCGGAAGGATGAACAGGGCCGGCTTGAGTCGTCCGGTCTTGGCGTCGTCGGTGCGCGCCACGATGAGCACGGCCTGCGCCTGATCGACGCCCGACACGTAGATCTTGCGTCCCGACAGCAACCAATCGCCACCATCACGGCGGGCGGTGGTCGTGATGTTGTGTGAGTTCGAACCGGCGTCGGGTTCGGTGATCCCGAACGCCATCGTGATCGATCCGTCGGCCAGCCCCGGCAGCCACGTCTGCTTCTGCTCGTCGGTGCCGAACCGGGCGATCACGTTGCCGCAGATGGCCGGTGACACCACCATCATCAGCAGACCGCTCCCGATCGCTGCGAGCTCCTCCATCACGATCGCGAGTTCGTACATCCCGGCACCACCACCGCCGTATTCCTCGGGAAGGTTCACACCGATGAAGCCGAGCTTGCCCGCCTCGGACCACAGTTCGTCCGTCTTGCGGCCATTGCGGGCACAATCCAGGAAGTACTCATGCCCGAACCGGCCTCCGAGTGCGGCCACCGAACTACGCAGCGCCTTCTGCTCGTCTGTCTCCACGAAACTCACGACGTCTTCTCCCTCAGTTACTTTCGGCGATGACGGCAAGGATTTCGCCCACCGACACCTGTTGTCCCGGCGCGACCGGGAGTGCTTCCACGATCCCGTCCGCGGACGCGGCGATCGTGTGTTCCATCTTCATCGCCTCGAGCCACATCAGCGGCTCGCCGCGGGTGACCTGTTGGCCGAGTGTCACCGCGACGCGGATCACCGAACCCGGCATCGGCGCCAGCAACGAGCCCGGTGCATTGATCTCGGCGGGGTCGACAAACCTGGCCTTACGGACCAGCGCCACCGAGCCACCGGCGAAATCGGACCACCGGTTCTCACCACTGCGGACGACGGTGTACTTCCGATCCACACCGGAGACGGTGAGGGTCACTGCATCGCTGCCGACTCGGGCCACCGCGACATCCGGGTCGTCCGGCAGGACGACGCCGTCGCGGGTGTGGCGGTAGTTCACCGGGATCTCACGCTCGCCGTAGAAGTAACTCTTGGACTGCGAGCGCGATGCGAGGTTGCGCCACCCCGAGGGCAGCGGCCGGCCCGACCCACTGCGG
>NZ_DATCVM010000096.1:0-54664 GCF_036566845.1 Williamsia sp. | reverse complement strand
CCGCCGATCGGCGGTGGCCGGCGTCCGTCGTCGATCAAGATCCGGCGCTGGTCAGAACAGTGGTTCGCCCGGCACCCCGGCGTCGCGCCGCAGCACCCGTAGTGATCCCTGGACGCCGACCTCGGTGAACTGTCCTGTTGCCAAGGCCTTTTCGTAGATCTCGAACGGCGGACGTCCCCCGTCGGCCGGATCGGGGAATACGTCGTGGATCAGCAGGGCGCCGCCGAGGCGGACCCAGGGCGCCCATCCGGCCAGATCGTTCTGTGCGGCCTCGCTGCTGTGCCCACCGTCGATGAACACGAAGTCGGCCGGGCGGCCCCAGATACGGGCCGCTGCCGTGGACGTCGCGAGAAGACCGATCACGGTGCCTTCGAGTCCGGCATCCCAGATCGTCCTGCGGAATCGGGCGGAGGTGTCGAGCGTCCCGGTGTGAGGGTCGACCAGCGTGGTGTCGTGATACTCCCAGCCGGGCTGGTGTTCTTCGGAACCGCGGTGATGGTCGATGGTGGTGATCGTCGCGCCGAGGGGCTGTGCGGCGGCGCCGAGGAACACGGTGGACTTTCCGCAGTAGGTACCGATCTCGACGCCGATTCCCACCGCATCAGGCGCTGACAGATACTGCTGCGCAACCCGATACAGGGCAATCGCCTCATCGATCTCCATGAAACCGGGGGCGTCCTTGGCCACCTGTAGTTGGAGCTCGCTGGGCTGATCATTGTGCGTCTTGGGTACAGAGGTCATATCAGTGATCCTATCGGCGTCCCCGCGTAGGGTTGGGCGTTATGAAGGCTCAGATACTCAACGAAGAGACCGGTCCGAGCGGGTTGACCCTGACGGAGGTTCCCGACCCAGTGCCCGCGGACAATCAGCTGCTCATCGACGTGAAGTCGTGCGGAATTTGCTTTCCCGATCTGCTGATGAGTCAGGGCAAATACCAGCTGCGGATTCCGACTCCGTTCACCCCCGGCACCGAGGTGGCCGGCGTGGTGGCTCAGGCGCCGGACGGTTCCGCCTACTCCGTTGGTGATCGGGTACAGGTCATGTCGGTCGTGGGTGGATTTGCCGAACAGGTGGTCGCCACCGACGAGCAGCTGCTTCCGATCCCGCCGGAATTGACCTTCGACGAAGGCGCCGCGATGGGCATCAACCTGCAGACAGCGATCTTTGCATTGAAGACGCGGGCGAACCTGCAACCAGGTGAGACCGTCGGTGTGCTCGGCAGTGCCGGTGGTGTCGGTGTCGCCACCATCCAGGTGGCAAAGGCGATGGGAGCGAAGGTCATCGCGATCGTGCACCGCAAGGGTGCCGAGGAGTTGCTGAAGAGTGTGGGCGCCGACGAGGTCGTTCAGCTCGAAGATGGCTGGGCCACGAAAATCAAGGAACTCACCGGAAACGGCGTGGACGTCCTGATCGATCCGGTCGGCGGTGAGGTGTTCGACGAGGCGTTGCGCCAGGTGGCCCCTGACGGCCGGTTTGTCGTGATCGGTTTTGCCGCGGGCGGGATCCCGACCGTGAAGCTGAACCGGGTCCTGTTCCGCAACATCTCCGTGGTCGGCGCGGCGTGGGGCGAATACGTGCGAACCCATCCGGGCCTGCCTGCCGAGCTGCACAAAGACCTCACAGCGATGGTCGCTGCCGGCATGCGCCCACCCGTGAACCGGACCTACCCATTGGCCGATCTGCCGCAGGCCCTCGAAGATCTGGCGGGCGGCAAGATCTTGGGCAAGGCGGTAGTGAAGATCGCAGAATGATCGAGAATCACAGTTGAGGAGTTGAGCCCATGTGCCGCAACATAACCGAGCTCCGAGGGCTGGAGCCGCCCGCGTCGGCAGTTGAGATCGAAGCGGCGGCGCGACAGTACGTGCGCAAGGTGAGCGGCGTGCAGAAGCCGTCGGCGGCGAGTATCGAGGCGTTCGAGCTCGCCGTCGAACGGGTCACGGCCGCGACCACGGAGTTGCTGCAGGCCCTGCCACCCCGGCGGCAGCCACCCAAGACGGTCCCACCGCTGCGACGTCCTGAGGTTCAGGCCCGGATCGCGGCGCAGGCAGCGCGTCAGAGTTAGGCCACGTGCTCGGGCGTTTCGATACCGAACAGCCGTGCGGCGTTGTGATGCAGCACGCCACGTACCCAGTCGTCTCCGAGTCCGAGGCCGTCGACAGCCGTCAGCGCACTCGTATAGGTGTACGGGATGTTCGGAAAGTCGCTGCCCCACAGAATGCGATCGCCCAGGTCGATCAGCTTCTGCTTCGAACCTTGCGGGAACGGGGCACCTTCTTCGGCAAAGGCGGTGAACGCCATGGTCGTGTCGAGGTGGACGTTGCCGTACTTGCCGGCGAGTTCGAGGAAGTCGTCGTATTCGGGCATGCCCATGTGGGCGATGATCAGTGGCAGGCGCGGAAAGCGTTGCAGTAGTCGGGCGATGGGTTCTGGGCCGGTATACGTGCCCGGGGCCGGACCGGACCCGCAGTGGATCACCACAGGCGTCGCGGCGTCCGAGATGGTGCCCCAGACATCGTCGAGTAGCGGGTCGACCGGACTGTAGTCGCCCACCTGGATATGCGACTTGAACACCGCGGCACCGGATTCGATGGCATCGGCAACGTACTGCGGCGCCGATTCCTCCGGGTAGAACGTGGCAGTGTGCAGGCAGTCCGGGGTGCGCGCCGAGAATTCGGCGGACCAGCTGTTGAGCCAGGCACCCATGTCCGGTTTGTGCGGATAGATCATCGACGTGAACGCCCGGACCCCGAACTCTCGCAGGGTCTCGATCCGCTGATCTTCATCGGCCCGGTAGGTGATGGGCCATTCGCGCCCGACCAGCGGTCCCACCGAATCGAAGTACGCCCACACCTTGTCCATGACCGGCTTGGGCATGAAGTGGGTGTGCACGTCGATGAGACCAGGCAGATCGAGCTCCTGCCACACCGAACGAACAGCTTGCGCCTCTTCTACCGACAGAGTCTCTGATCCGCACACAGACTTCACCGTACCGATGGACGCAAGTGGCGAACTGAGGCCGGGGTCTGTAGCGCCGAGTGGTGCTGCCGCCGCAGCCCGTCTGGGCGGCAGCACCACGACTTTCACACTGTGGAGTTGTCAATTTTCGTGCGCGGTCCCGACCGAGAGGTCGGGTGCGGCAGGGAAGATCTGGTCTTATCGGTGAATTGGTCGGATCGAATCAGGCTGCGAGGGTGAGGGTTCGCCGGTTGTAGGCCGGTAGTGGTCTTCGCTGCGGGTCGATGTCGGCGGGTGGGATCAGCCAGGGATGTCCGTCGGATCCCATGATCACGTCCCAATCGGTGTTATGCACCGCCATGTGGCAGGTGCGGCACAGCAAACACCCGTTGTCCAGGGTGGTGGCTCCGCCGTCGGCGAAGTGCACGATGTGGTGACAATCGACCCAGGTCACCGAGTCGCCGCACTTCACACAACACTCATCGCGGACAATGATCGCTTTACGCACCAGCCCGGTGAACAATCTCTTGGGCGGACTCAGATCAATCGGCACTTGTTCACCGTCGAGGGTGACCGAGGTGATCGACGAATCACACGCCAACACTTCGGCAGTTGCTGCGGTGATCGGCCCCATCCACCGCAACAACGACGCCTCTGGATGATCGGCGGGCACGGTCACAAACACCTCGGTCCGCGGCGCCGACACCACGTCCTGCCCGCCACCACCGCAATCCAATAGTTGATGCAGCGCATCAGCGCGGCGCTGGGTGGGGGTGCGGGCATCGTCGCTGCCGTCGGGTTCGGGGCGGGGTTTGGACCAGGAATCCAAGGCGGAGAACAGTTTTTCACCGATCACCGCATCCACGTCGAACCTGCCGACGCAGCGACCCTCGGGATTGACGGCATAGTCCAGACTGTTCGATGAGCGGTCTTCGGCCGGCGGCAGGCCGCCGGACTCGTGGGCGACCTCGTTCCCCACCGCGCGTGCGACCGCACTGATCTCCGACGGTGGTGACCCAGAGATGGCGTGGCTCAACAGTGTCCGCTCGAACTCCACCCGCTGCCCATCGGTCACCGGACTCTCGGACCGGTCGACGATGTGCCCAACACCCTTCACCACCGCGTCCACATGTTCGCAGGACACGAACCCGTCCCGCGAATACCCCGCGGTACGATCCAAACCAGATAATCCTGAACCGATGCGGATCCACCGATACGCCGCACCCGGCGCAGCGCCGTTGGCCTGCAACAACTTTGCTGTCGTCGACCCCGCTTTACGCGCGATACCTGATTGATCGATCACCGCCGCACACACCGCAAGCTGATGCTCAGCCGCGTTACGCACGGTGATCAGGTCTTTGGTCATGGCCAGCAGATCACCAGGATCATCGGGGATGACCAGGTCGACCAGAGCGTCGACCACATCGAGAAGACGCAACACAGAACACCCTCCAGGCAGAAAAACAGCAGGAAAGCTGACCAATTCTCTGGGGGAAGGTGGTGTAACGCGACTCGTCATATCCATTCGGTCAACTGTGTCCAGGCTACCGGATCGAACAGACGCTCGCAACCCCCTCTCGGGAACCAATCAAACTGCCGCGCAACAGGTTCCGAGACTTCCCGAAGCAGCACGAGAGTGACCATCGAACGCCCATTCAAACGGTATCAGCTACGTCCGACAGAGGCGTTCTGCCACCGGACCTGCTGGCGCTGCGGATCCATCACTTCGTTGGCCAGGTATTGCGGTCGCGGGGACGCGGATGCGAATGGCCTGACCAACGCATTCGCGCGGCTGTTGAAGACCACAAACAGGTTGCTCCGCGGGAACGGCGTGATGTTCCCGGCAGAGGCATGAAGGCAGTTCGAGTCGAAGTACAGCACCGAACCCGCCGGCCCGGTCACCGTGTCGATGCCGTACTTTTCGGCCATCTGTGTCACCTGCGCTTCATCAGGTGTGCCCACAGGCGGCCGATACGACGCCAGGGACTCCGCGTGATAACCGTCCGGGGTCTTCCCGGCACAGCTCATGAAGTGCTTGTGGGAGCCGGGAACGATCATCAACGCACCGTTGTCGCTGCGGTTCGGAGTCAGCGCGAGCGAGACGCTCAGGGCGCGCGGTGCCGGCATGCCGTCTTCCGCGTGCCAGGTCTCGAAATCGGAATGCCAATAGAACGGCCCACCGGCGAAACCCGGCTTGAAGTTGATCCGGCTCTGATGGATGTAGACCTCGTCGTCGAGGATCTGCCGTGCGACATCCACGATCTGCGGCCTCGAGCAGATCTCAGCGACCACATCGCTGAGTTTGTGCACGTCGAAGATCGACCGTATCGAGCCATCCGAACGCTCTCGGATGATCCGGTTGTCATCACCGAGTCGGAGTGTCAGGTGCGCCAGCTCATCGCGGCACGCGTCGATGTCCTCCGAGGTCAGTGCCCCCTCGGCAAGGTGGTAGCCGCGGCCCTCATATCCGCTCAGCGCTCCGGGGGACAGCGGACCGCGATCTCCATCACCCCAGACGGTGGGATGCGGCCGGGGTTCGATACTGCTGACCCCGGTGCCACGAGTTCGATATACGTCGACATCGCGGCCTACCGCAGTCCCGGATCTCGCAGGTGAGATGGTCTGGGACGATGCTTCCCTCGCCATAGAATCGGTCTGCACAAACATGCTCCCTTCCAAGCAGCCGGTCGCCGGATTCTCGGCGGCCAATCATTTGTCGGTCACATCCGCAGGATGCCAGTTGTCCGTTTCTCGATCAAAACGTGCCCGACGTGGCGGGTGTGCCCGGTTCTGAGGACAATGAATCCTTGTGACCGACGGACCCCTGATCGTGCAATCCGACAAAACCCTGCTACTCGAGGTTGACCACCCCCTCGCGGCCGAGGCGCGGGCAGCCATCGCGCCGTTCGCCGAACTCGAACGTGCACCCGAACATGTGCACACCTACCGGGTGACACCGCTGGCGTTGTGGAATGCCCGGGCTGCCGGACACGACGCCGAGCAGGTGGTTGATGCGCTGGTCACGTACTCGCGGTACGCAGTGCCGCAGCCGCTGCTCATGGACGTTGTCGACACCATGGGCCGCTTCGGGCGGCTGCAACTGGTCAAGAGTCCGGTCCATGGACTGACACTGGTCAGCTTCGACCGGGCCGTACTTGTCGAGATCATGCGGAACAAGAAGGTCGCCCCGATGCTCGGCGCCCGGGTCGACGACGACACCGTAATCGTGCATCCGTCCGAGCGCGGACGTCTCAAACAGATCCTCCTCAAGGTCGGCTGGCCGGCCGAGGACCTTGCCGGTTACGTCGATGGCGAGGCCCATGCCATCGAGCTCGACCAGAACGGTTGGGAGCTCCGCGACTACCAGCAGCTCGCCGCCGAGTCGTTCTGGGCCGGCGGATCGGGTGTGGTTGTTCTGCCATGCGGGGCGGGAAAGACGATGGTCGGGGCCGCCGCGATGGCAACCGCGCAGGCCACCACACTGATCCTGGTCACCAACACCGTCGCCGGACGGCAGTGGAAGCGCGAGCTGATCGCCCGCACATCCCTCACGGAAGAAGAGATCGGCGAGTACTCCGGCGAGCGCAAGGAGATCCGCCCGGTCACCATCGCGACGTACCAGGTGATGACCCGTAAGTCGAAGGGCGAGTACCGCAATCTCGACCTGTTCGATTCGCGGGACTGGGGCCTGATCATCTACGACGAGGTCCACCTTCTGCCCGCTCCGGTGTTCCGGATGACCGCCGACCTGCAGTCACGGCGCCGGCTCGGTCTCACCGCGACCCTGGTCCGCGAAGACGGCCGAGAGGGCGATGTGTTCAGCCTCATCGGGCCCAAACGGTACGACGCCCCGTGGAAGGACATCGAGGCGCAGGGCTGGATCGCACCGGCCGAATGCATCGAGGTGCGTGTGACCCTCACCGACAACGAACGCCTCGAATACGCGGTCGCCGAGCCCGAAGAGAAGTACAAACTGTGCTCCACCGCGCACACCAAGATCAACGTCGTGAAGTCGATCCTGGAGCAGCACAAGGACTCTCAGACGCTGATCATCGGTGCCTATCTCGATCAGCTCGATGAACTCGGCGCGGCCCTCGACGCCCCGGTGATCAAGGGATCCACGAAGAACAAGGAGCGCGAAGAGTTGTTCGCGCAGTTCCGCACCGGTGAGATCCAGACGCTCGTCGTTTCGAAGGTCGCCAACTTCTCCATCGATCTACCCGAGGCGTCCGTCGCGGTCCAGGTCTCGGGAACGTTTGGCTCCCGACAGGAAGAGGCCCAGCGTCTGGGCCGGCTCCTGCGGCCGAAGGCCGATGGTGGACAGGCGCACTTCTACTCGGTGGTGTCCCGCGACACCGTCGATGCCGACTACGCCGCCCACCGGCAGCGGTTCCTGGCCGAGCAGGGTTACGCCTACCGGATCACCGACGCCGATGACCTGCTCGGCCCCGCGATCGGCTGATTGCCCGGCCGATCACTCGGTGGGGCTGGCCAGACAGAATCCGATGGGTTCGGGTCGGTCGAACGTGATCGCGTCCGGACAGCCCGGAACGGTGGTCGACTCGACCCTGGTGATGACCTTCACCACTGTGTTGATCTGGCTGCTCCCGACATCGCCGCAGGGAACCTCTTTCATCCCGGTCAGAGACAGCAGCGGGACCTCGTAGCAGCTGCCTTCCTGGAAGTTGGGCACCAGGCACAGCTTTGTCGCGTCTTCGCCTTGTTCGGTGAGCTCGGAATACTGCTCTCCCCCACAGGAGTCCGATGCCGATCCGAGTTTCTCGGCGACGATGAAGTTCAGCGGAGATGTGGTGTCGCAGTCGACGATCTCGAAGTCCACGTCGGTATTGGCGCCGGTGACCCTGACGCAGTCGCCGGCTTCGACGTCGTCGATGTCTTCGGCGAGGACAACCGCCAGCGCCACCACGGCGATGACCCCGGCGACCAGTACCGCCGCGACCACTCCGAGAACCACCCACAGCGTGCGTTTGTTGCGATTCGGGGGTTGCTGGTAGTTGCCATACGGACTAGCGCCGTATTGCGGGACCGCGCCATAAGGCTGGGCACCTGGCTGCGGGTAGACCGGACCTGGCTGCTGGGGATATGGCTGACCGGGTTGCTGGGGATATGGCTGTCCTGGCTGCTGAGGATAGACCGGACCCGGTTGTTGCGGGTAGGCCTGGCCGGGTTGCTGCGGATACATCGGGCCGGGATTCTGCTGCCCATACGGGTTGTCGCCACCGGGACCACCCGGCCCCGGAGCCCCTGGGTACGGACCATGATCTGACACGCGATGCCTCCTGGCGGCTGACGACTCTGAGGTTCAGAGCCTATCCGCTGAACACTGCGGCTCCGAGATGAAACGCAGACGCCCCTGGTGGCCGCTGTAGCGTGGACGGCTGCGGGCACCGGAGATCTTCAGGAGGGCTTCAGACATGCGCATCGTCAAACGGCTACAACCGTTCTCGTCCACGATCTTCGCCGAGATGTCCCAGCTCGCGGTCCAGCATGATGCCATCAATCTCGGGCAGGGCTTCCCCGACACCGATGGCCCGCAGGCCATGCTCATGGCCGCTCAGGACGCGATTGCCACCGGACACAACCAGTACCCTCCGGGCCCGGGTATCCCGGAACTGCGGGCAGCCGTCGCTCGGCATCAACTCCACCACTACGGGCTGCAGTACGACCCGGACACCGAGGTCCTGATCACGGTCGGTGCCACCGAGGCGATCGCCGGCGCAGTTGTGGGCCTGGTCGAACCAGGTTCCGACGTGGTGATGATCGAACCGTACTACGACTGCTACGCCGCGGCCACGGCGATGGCGGGCGCTCACCGGGTCACGGTTCCGCTCGCTGCGGACGGCGACGGTTTCACCCTCGACCGTGACGCGTTGAACCGCGCGATCACCTCCGACACCGCCCTCGTCATCGTCAACACCCCGCACAACCCCACCGGCACAGTTCTTTCCGACGATGATCTGAACGCCATCGCGGCCGCCTGCATCAGCAACGACGTGCTGGTGCTGACCGACGAGGTCTACGAGCACCTGCTGTTCGACAATCGCACGCACACGCCGCTGGCAACCCTACCGGGCATGAAGGAGCGCACGCTGCGTGTCTCGTCGGCCGGCAAGACCTTCAACTGCACCGGGTGGAAGGTCGGATGGATCAGTGGGCCTGCGGAACTCGTTGCCGCAGCCCGCGCCGCCAAGCAGTTCATGAGCTACGTCGGCAGCGGACCGTTCCAGCCGGCGGTCGCCCTCGCGCTCGATACCGAGATGGACTGGGTTCGCGAGTCCGCGGCGCGGCTGGAACGCAGCCGCGATCTCATCACCAGCGCCCTGACCGATGTCGGGTTCGACGTGCACCGCAGCGAGGGCACCTACTTCGTCTGCGCCGATCCCCGTCCGCTCGGCTATCACGACGGTGCGGCGTTCTGCCGCGATCTGCCCGGCCGGATCGGCGTCGCCGCAGTTCCGGTGAGCGCGTTCGTCGATCATCAGGACCAGTGGAGCCACCTGGTCCGGTTCGCATTTGCCAAGCGCGACAACGTCATCGAGCAGGCCGCACAGCGATTGCGCGCTCTGGCCTGACCATCGCCCGGACAGCGGTTCGGGGTTGACTTCATGTCACCTTGAAGTTCTACGGTGGTCCCATGAACGCAACCGCGGTGCATGACCGGCAGACGATGCGAGCGATCGAGGTCCGGGAATTCGGAGATCCGCAGGTACTCCGACTCGTCGACGCCCCCATCCCGTCGCCGAAGCCGGGGCAGGTCCTGATCGAGGTGGCTGTCGCGGACGTGATGTTCCTCGACGTCCGCCTGCGCAGCGGCTGGGGCACCGACTACTTCACGTTGCCCTTGCCCTACGTCCCGGGCGGCGGGGTCGGTGGAACCGTTGTCGGGGTCGCCGACGACGAGGGCATCTCATTGCTCGGTCGACGGGTGATCAGCCGGACCGCCGCGAGCGGAATCGGCCGCGGTCTACCGATCGGCGGCTACGCCGAGTTCGCTCTCGCCGACGCCGGCACGGTGGTACCGGTTCCCGACGAACTCGCACTCGATGTGGCCACGGCCCTGGTTCACGATGGCCGTACTGCCCTGGCGGCCTTTGAAGGCGCCCAGATCCGACCTGGGGAGCGGGTGCTGATCACCGCGGCCGCCGGCGGATTGGGAACGCTGCTGACGCAGCTGTCCACGAGGGCCGGTGCCGAGGTGATCGCGGGCGTGAGCAGCGCGGCGAAAGCAGAGTTGTCCACCGCACTCGGCGCGACGGACGCGGTGCGGTACACCACCGACGACTGGCCGGAACAGGTCCGGCAGATCACCGGGAACGGCGTCGACATGGTGTTCGACGGGACCGGTGGATCCGTCGGAGGAATCGCCGCGGCGACGCTCCGCCCTGGCGGCCGCTTCATCGGGTACGGCTCGGCAGCAGGAACTTTCGCCGATCTCGGCGGCAGTGGCGCGGACGTGTCCGCCACGGCACTGAGTCAGCTGAATGCCGATCCGTACACCGGCGGACAATCGCTTCTGCACCGGGTCATACAGATCGCCGCCTCCGGCGATCTCCGGGTCCAGGTGGGCCAGACCTATGCGCTTGCCGACGCCGCGACGGCCCACACCACCATCGAATCCCGCCGAAGCCTGGGGCGCACCTTGCTGCTCATGACGCCGTGAACCGCCGGCTCCATCAGCCTGTTGCCTCCGCGGGCAGCAGCTTCTCCACGACCTCGCTGAGGGTCAGCAGTCCGCAGGGCTGAGCACCGTCGGTGATCACAGCCAGATGGCTTCGGGTTTCCCGCATCGTCTGTAACGCCTCATAGACCGGGGTAGCCGTGTCGAGCGTCAGCGCCGGCCGCATCAATTCACGCGCGGTGGTGGCCGACGGCACGGTCAGGCTGTCCCGAACATGTACCACGCCTTCGATTCCGGCGCTGCCGCTGACGAGCAGGCGCAGATGTCCGGTGACTGCCCCGGCCGCGCGGATATCGACGGCGGTCGCGCCGACATCGATGGAGCTCGGTTCGGTGTCCAGTTTCACCAGCTCACCGACCGTCAGGTTCTCGAGTTCGAGGGCTACGGCCAACTGGCCGCGATACCGCTCGTCGAGGGTTCCCATCGTCGCCGAGTGTTCCACGAGGTGCCGAAGCGCGTCCGGATCCTGGCCGGTGTCAACTTGATCCACCGGCCGCACCCCGACCTTGACCAGGAGCCAGTTCGCCATCGCGTTCAGGGTCACCAGCAGCGGTCGGGTGAGCCACATGAATGCCCGCATCGGCAAGGCCAGCATGGTTGCGGACTTCTCCGGGTGCGCGATCGCCCAGGACTTCGGGGCCATCTCCCCGACCACGAGATGCAGGAAGGTGACGATAACCAGGGCGAGCACGAATCCCAGGACATCGGCAAGCCACAACGGGGCACCCCAGTCGTCGAACATCGGGGTGAGCCAGTGATGGACGGCCGGTTTGGTCACCGCACCCAAGGCCAGGGTGCAGACCGTGATACCCAGTTGCGAGCCGGCCAGCAGGACCGACAGCTCAGACGAGCTCCGCAACGCCGCCCGGGCTGAACGGCTGTCCGGCGCGGCATCCTCCAGCCGATGTCGGCGGGCTGCGATCAGCGCGAACTCCACGGCGACAAAAAACGCCGACGCCGCGATCAACGCGACGGTGACGATCAGGACGACCCACGGGTTGCTCATCGCCGGATCCCTTCGTCAACCGACAGCGTCACGAAAAGCAGTGCAGGCACATGCTTGTCGATCGACGTCACTTCGGTGACCAGCCTGCGCACCGGAACCCGGTCATCGCTGACCAGATCGGCGGGGTCCGGCTGGAGCTCGATCTCGACGCGATCTCCCACGTCGGGCAGGCCTTCGTACTCGGCGACCACCGCTCCGGCCAGCGTTTCGAAGTCACCGTCGGGCAACCGGTACCCGACGATGCGCTCGACCTCGTCCACGTGCATCCCACCGGGCATCGTCCAGCCCTCTTCGGCGTTGCCCTCCACATCGGCGTTGCCGTCGGGGTCGTGCTCATCGGCGATCTCACCGACCAACTCCTCCGCGATGTCCTCGACGGTGATGACTCCGGCGAATCCACCGTATTCGTCGACGATCAGAGCCATCGAATCGGAGTTCTCGGTCATGTTGGCAAGTACCTGCGGCAGCGGCAGGGTCGTCGGTACCACCACTGCAGGGCGCGCGCGGGACAACGCGGTACCAGAGGTCGAGTCCGCGAGCAGGTCGTGCAGGTGGATCACACCCAGCAAGTCATCGGACGTCGCGCCGATCACCGGGTACCGGGTGTGCCCGGTACCCATCAGCGCCACCACGTCGGCCGCGGGGAGGTCGGCATGCACCGTCCCCACCATCGACCGCGGGATCATCGCGTGTTCGGCTGTACGAGTCGGGAAGTCGAGAATCCGGTCGAGCAAGGTCGACAACTCGGGAGGCAGTTCTCCGGCGTCGCGCGAGTGGGCGACGATGTGCTCGAGATCGCGCGCGGTCGCCGAGTGTTCGACGTCGTGCACCGGCTCGATACGCAGCGCCCGCAGCAGGAGGTTCGATGACTGGTCGAACAACCAGATCAGCCAGCCGAACAGGCGCAGATACAGCGTTGTCGACATGGCGAGCCATCGGGCAACGGGCTCGGGGCGTGCGATGGCGAGGTTCTTCGGGAACAGTTCACCGAACAGCATCTGCACCAGGGTCGAGAAGCCGACGGCGATGATCGCACCGATCGCGATTCCGGCAGCGGTCGGGATGCCCACACCGCCGAGCAACTCACCGAGGCCTTTGCCGAGGAGGGGTTCGGCGACGTAGCCGACGAGCAGACCGGTGACGGTGATTCCAAGCTGAGCCCCGGAAAGCATGAACGACGTGCGCCGGGTGACGGCGAGCGCTCGAGCGGCTCCCCGGTCACCGGCCTCGGCGCGCGCCTTCAGACGCGACCGGTCGACCGACATATATGCGAACTCTTGGGCAACAAAATAGCCGGTGAGCGCGGTGATGAGGAGGATTACAAGTACACCGAAACCGATGGACACGAGTGTCAACGCGGGGTCGACCCCGCTACGGTCGTCGGGTCGTTGTCGAAGGGTTTATCAGTGCGCGGTGCGCTGGCCATGGCTCTTTCTGCTGGTGATGCGGGTCGCTACCACCGCACCGACCGGCACGGATGGTAATGGGTTCGTAAACTGTGTTGCGCTATAGAGTACAGGACGACAGATCAATCGCACATGTGTTCTAGTCACGCTATGGTCGACCCATGAGTCCCGGACGTCAGGTGTCGCTGTTCGAGGACCTCGGCGACACGTCCACCCCCGCCGCGCTGAATCCGCTGGCGGGTCGTACGGTCCGCCGCGAGCTCACCGATGGCGCCTGGGTCGACCTGCGACCGGGTTGGGTCACCGGTGCCGACGAGCTCTTCGACCGACTGAGCGCCGATGTTCCGTGGCGCGCCGAGAAGAGGCAGATGTACGACCGCGTCCTCGAGGTGCCGCGGCTGGTCCGCCACTACCTCGATGCCGGCGACACCCCGCACCCGCTGGTCGACACCTGCCGCGACGCCCTCACCGACTACTACCGCGCGGAGCTGCCGGAGGGGTTCGCATCGGCTGGATTGTGCTTGTACCGCAACGGAAATGACAGTGTCGCCTGGCACGGTGACACGATCGGCCGGGGCAAATCCGAGGACACCATGGTCGCGATCCTCTCACTCGGCTCACCGCGGCCACTGACCCTCCGCCCGGTCGGCGGGGGTCAGTCACTGCGATTCACGCTCGGCCACGGCGACCTACTGGTGATGGGCGGCAGCTGTCAGCGCACCTGGCAGCACGCGGTCCCCAAGACCACCGGTGTCGGCCCGCGCGTGAGTGTGCAGTTCCGTCCCCCAGGGGTCTGGTAGCCCACCGAGCGGGCCCAAATCCCCGCCGACCGTGCCCGAATCCCCGCCGAGCGTGCTCTAAACACGGCCGAGCGTGCCGAAATTGCATGCAGCCATGCATCTTTGGCACTGTCGGCGGTCGGTTCGGCACGGTCGGCGGCGGTGCCGGTTACGCAGCGTTAACATCGCCGTTTCGTCCCAGACAAACGGCAACCGTAACTTCAGGAGCTACCGGCGGAGAACGATCGAGCCGGAACAGTCCGCCCGGCTTGCCGGACACGATCTGGAGCTCCCCTCCAGAAGAGGACATTCACCTCCAGTGGTGGGCGCGAGGGCCACCACAGACGAAAGTTGTCTGTCCCACTGGAGGATTGAATGTACGACACGCTTTTTCGCGACATCGGCCACCTCATGCTCGAGCCGGGTAGTGAGACCAGTAATGCCTGGCTCGCGGTCTCGGATGGACGCGTAGCCGCCGTCGGAACTGCAGGAACGGAGCCGGAGGCAGCCGAAACCCGCTCTCTCGGTGGCCGATTGGTGACTCCAGGCCTGATCAACACCCACCATCACATCTATCAGAATCTGACTCGCTCCTATGGTCCGGTGGTGAACGGATCCCTGTTCGACTGGCTGACCGGTCTCTATCCCATCTGGTCGATGCTCGATGAGGAGGCGGTGTACGTCTCGACGTACATCGGGCTCACCGAGCTGCTGCTCGGCGGTTGTACCACCTCCACGGACCACCTCTACGTTCATCCACGTCCAAATCTGATCGACGCCCAGATCCGCGCAGCCGATGACATCGGCTTCCGGTTCTATCCGACGCGTGGTTCGATGTCGTTGTCCGTCAAGGACGGCGGACTTCCGCCGGACAGCGTCACGCAGACCGCAGATGTGATACTCGAGGATTCCGAACGCCTGGTCAAGCGGTACCACGACCCGAAACCCGGAGCGATGATCCGGATCGGCCTCGCGCCGTGCTCCCCCTTCTCCGTCGACGACACTCTCATGCGTGCGACCGCCGAGCTGGCCGAAAAACATGATGTCCGCATGCATACCCACCTCGCCGAGGACACCGATGAGCACACCTTCTGCCTCGAGAAGTACGGCCGTACGCCGGTCGAGCACTTCGAGGATGTGGGCTGGGCCGGACCGCGATCGTGGGTGGCGCACTTCATTTTTCCGAGCGACGTCGAGGCCCGACGACTCGCTACGGCAGGCGTCGGCGTGGCCCACTGCCCGAGTTCCAACATGTTGATCGGCGGCGGCACCGCCAGAGTCCAGACGCTTCGCGAGCACGGCGTGGCCGTCGGCCTCGGTTGTGACGGATCGGCCTCCACCGACCACGCCTCGATGTGGCTGGAAGCTCGAACAGCGCTGCTGCTGGCTAGGTTCCAAGGCGGACCGACTGCGATGACCGCCCGCAACGCTCTCGACATCGCCACCGTCGGCTCGGCACGGTGCCTCGGTTGGGACGACGAACTGGGACAGCTCACGGTGGGCTCTGTCGCGGACCTGGTGGCCTGGCACCTCGACCCGGTATCCCTGGCCGGTGCGCTGTCCGATCCCGTTGAGGCATTGCTCCGCTGCGGTCCCGGCCGCGCCTGGACAACCGTTGTGAACGGCAAAGTCGTTGTCGACGAAGGACAACCGATCTCGGCCGTTCTTCCCGACATGTTGCGCGAACATCGGCGTATCGCCACCCGTATGCAAAAAGCCGTCCTGACCTGACACCGACGTCCCGGTCTCGCCACGAACTCCACGGCACCTACCGCACGTACTCTGCCCCGTCACGCGTCTTCACCACAAGGAGAAACCATGTCCCACTCAGGATTTTCGCTGTCCCGACGGAGTCTACTCAAGGGCGGTCTCGGCCTCGGAGCCATCGCTCTCGGCGGACCCACACTGCTCACAGCCTGCTCGGGATCCTCGACATCGGTGGCAGCCGACGGCACCACCACCATCGACTACCAGCTCAGCTGGTTGCCGACCACCGAACATTCCGGCAGCTGGATCGCCTCGGACACAGGTCTGTACACGAACAACAAACTCAAGGTCGGATTCCTCAACGGCGGGCCCAATGTCAGCCCTGACACCGTGGTGATGTCCGGCAAGGCTGCTGTTGGTGGCAGCAACGCCGATGTGGTGGCCAACGCGATCACGCAGGGCGCCGACCTCAAGGTCTTCGGCACACGATTCCAGAAGAGTCCCTTCTGCATTCTGTCCCTCGCCGAAACACCCATCAATTCTCCCCAGGAGATGATCGGTAAGAAGATCGGGGTCGCTGCGCTCAACGAGACGTCGTTCAACCTGTTGCTGCAGATCAACAACATCGACCCGGACAGCATCGAAGTCGTCCCCGTGCAGTTCGATCCCGCGCCCGTGGTGAACAAGGAAGTAGACGGCCAGGTGGTCTTCGTCATCAACGAGCCCACACAACTCGAGACCAAAGGTATTGCCACAAACACCTTTCTGTTCGCGGACTTCGGCTACGCCGTCTTCTCCGGTGTCTACTTCGCCAAAACCGAGACCGTCGATTCGAATCCCGAGATGCTCGCCGGATTCCTTCGCGCCGAACGACTCGGCTGGGAGGCGAACGTGGCCGATCCCACACTCGGCACCAACCTGACACTCAACGTCTTCGGCAAAGATCAGGGCTTCGACCGCGCACAGCAGTTGCTCGAGTCACAGACCCTGCCGCAGATCATGGTGACACCCGACACCGACGCCGGCGGACTGCTCACCCTGCCGCCGGCACTGATCGAGAAAAACATCGCGACACTGTCCGCGAACGGGATCGATGTGACCGCGGACCAGCTGTTCACCACCAAGATCCTCGACATGATCTGAGTGGTCACACTGTGGCAACCCTGATCCTGAGCGGGGATCTGATGCGGGTTGCCTTCTGCGACTTCATCATCGCGCGCTCCGAGGTGCTCGACGTGGAGGCGGAGGTGACGAAGGCCGGCCCGCAAGAGAAAGGAACCACCGAGATGCTCTCATCCCACCGCGCCGGTGCCTCGGGTTGGGCCCCGGTGGCATTGAGCCGCGACGTGCCCTCCGGTTCGTCGACGGACACAATGCTGCAGGGCCACGCCATCGCGCTGTGGCGGGGAAGCGATGGACTCGTCCACGCCTGGGACGATCGTTGCCCACATCGAGGCATGCGGTTGAGCCTGGGTTTCGTCCGTGAGGATCGGCTCGTATGTCTTTACCACGGTTGGGAATACGGGTCCACGGGAGGATGTCGCCACATACCCGCCCATCCCGACCTCGATCCGCCGAGTTCGGTCCGCGCGGACCGGTACCGCACCGCCGAGCGTTACGGAATGGTGTGGGTGGACGGCCGCTCCGGTACCACCAGGGGCGAGATCGAACCGGCAGCGGACATGCCGCCGGAATACCCTGCGACGCCGGCCTGCTCGGTGTACGTGAACGCGACGCCTCCCCAGATCCTGGAGTGGCTCAGCAACCGGACGGACACCCTGCAACACGCCGACAATCTCGTCCACACCACCGTCGACGGATCCGACATCGTCATCGGCCTCCAGGTCTGCGACGAGGCAACAACCGGGATACACATCTGCGTCGGCGTCGAGGGTGCCGAACCGGACCTCCTGCGCCAGATCATCCTGTGGGCGCAGGAGTTCCGCGACGAGATGAACGCACACGTGGCGGTGGCATCGTGACGGAATTGCGGCTCGACGACTTCGAACTCGACCTCAACTGTTACAAGGTGCGACTCGGGCTGGCGTTGCTCGGTATCGACTACACCAAGGTGCCCGTGAACTGCTATCCGGTGACGTCCGGTTCGGTAGGCGAGGTCCCCGTCCTGCGCCACGGCGACCACACCGTCCGCGGCGCCGAGGAGGCCCTGCGGTATCTGGCGACGGAGTTCGCTCCCGATACCCACTGGGCGCCAGGCAATTCCATGGACGACGTACAACTCACCGATTGGCTCAACTTCAGCGCCGACACATTCGATGCCATCAACGCCGCGCGTGACCTGGCCCTGTACAGCACCGCTCCCCTCGATGAGGCCGCCGCCCGGGCAACGGTCGCGGTACAACACCTCGAGGACCATCTCACGGTTGCGCGAACAGACAACCACTGGGTCACCGGACCACATCCCGGCATCGCCGATATCGCGCTCTTCCCCGGCGCGGCCCTCACCCGGGACATCGGCATCGACCGCGGACGTTATCCGGCGCTGCGATGGTGGCTGCGCCGAATGCAGTCACTGCCCGGTTTCGTCGCGATGCCCGGTATCCCCGTATTCCCCTGACATCCGAGAAGAAAAGGCTTGCCATGCAACAAAACGCAGTAGATGCGGTGATCCGTGGCCTCAAGAAGGCCGGCGTGAGCACCGTGTGTTATCTCCCCGACTCCCTGTTCAAGGAGCTCTATCCGGCTCTGGACGCCGACCCCGACATCCGCACGATCCAGGTCACCAACGAGGGTGAGGGAGCGGCCATCTGCGGCGGCATCTTCCTCTCGGGCAAACGAGCTGCGCTGATCATGGAGAACTCAGGGCTGCGCGCCTCGGTGGAACCACTGGCCCGCATGGGCCTGGGCGCCGGGATACCGGTGATCATGCTCATGAGTTACCGCGGCGAACTGGGTGAGAACAACTGGTGGGCCGTCCCGCACGGCATCACGATGGAACCCATCCTCGATGCACTGCGGATCCCCTACCGCATCGTGCGGGAGGAAGACCAGATCGAGCGGGCGATCCACGACGCCTTCGAGTGGTCTTATGCGGCATACCATCATTCGGCAATTGCCCTGGGCGGAGGACTGGTCCGATGAACGACTCGAGCGCACGCATGACCCGATTCGACTGCATGAAGGTACTCGCCGACAAACTGTCGGACGAACTGGTGATCGTCTCGCTGGGCGCCAGCGTCGACGAGTGGTACACCGCCGCACCGCACATGCGCAGCGCCAGCCTGTTTCAGCAGCAACTCGGATGTGTGACCCCACAGGCATTCGGACTCGCGACCGGTCTGCCGCACCGCCGCATCATCTCCCTCGACACCGACGGTGGGATGCTGTTCAACCTCGGCATACTCGCCACCCTTGCCAACGAACGTCCCCGAAATCTGTTCACCGTGGTCTGGGACAACGAGTGCTACCAGTCGATCGGGGGCCCGCCAACGCACACGTCGAAGGGCATCGTCAGCATCGCAGCGATCGCCCGCGGCGCGGGTATCGAACATTCCTACACCGCAACCACTCTCGAGGAGTTCGAACAGCACTGCGCGGCCGGCCTGACGGCGGACGAGCCCTACGTACTGGTCGCGAAGGTCTCGAGCGTGGTCGAATCCGGCATCAAACGCAAACACAGCGACGGTCGGGAGGACAAGTACATCTTCGTCCGGCATGTGGAGGCCACCGAACAGATCACCATTATGGGGCCGAGTGAACACAACTGAGACGTTCGACCACATCGTCGTGGGCGGCGGGTCGGCGGGATGTGTTCTGGCGGCGCGACTCTCGGAAGATCCCGACGTCACCGTCTTGCTGGTGGAATCCGGGCCGAGTCACGTCGGGCTCCGCGAGATCGACGAGCCGGCCGGCTGGGCGTCACTGTTGTCGGGAGACCACGACTGGGGTCACACCTACGCGGCCAACCCGGACCTCGACGGGCGCGTGGTCCCGATACCCCGCGGGCGGGTACTCGGAGGCTCGAGCAGCATCAACGCCATGCTCTGGTACCGGGGACATCCGCGCGACTATGACACCTGGGAGGACAATGGCGCGCCGGGTTGGAACTGGGAGGCGATGCTCCCGTACTTCCGGCGCTGCGAGAACTGGGAGGGCGGCGCTTCCGAATTGCGCGGCGGCGCAGGACCACTGACCATCACCACACCCGCAGATCCTCATCCGGTCGCCGAGGCATTGCTGGGTGCGGCGGCGGAACTGGGCTTTCCGGTCCTCGACGACTCGAACGGCGATGACGTCCTCGGCGCGTCCCTGGCGAATCTGACGATCTCCGGCGGCCGGCGGATGAGTACGGCCCGCGCATATCTCGACCCCGCGGCTCAGCGGCCCAACCTCACCGTGCGGACCAGTACACATGTCCACGCCCTCGTTTTCGATGGTCCGCGCTGCATCGGCGTCCAGATCGGCGGATCCGTGGTTCGCGCCGACCGGGAAGTGATCCTGGCGGCCGGCGCGATCTCGAGTCCCCATCTGCTCCTGCTTGCGGGCATCGGCGACCCCGAACAGCTCGGCGCGCATGGGATCCGGGTCCGGAGCGCCTTGGCGGGTGTGGGGCAGAACCTGCAGGACCACCCACTTCTGATGGGGGTGAACTTCGCCGCACGCCGGCCGATGGGGTCGGTGCGCGACAACGGCGGCGGGGCCATCCTGAACTGGTGTAGTTCACCGGAGCAGCTCCTCCCCGACCTGCATGCATTTGTCGTCCAGGGTCCACACGCAACACCCGAGGTTGCGGCGAAGTACAGTCTTTCGGGCTCCGACCACATCTTTGCGGTCTCCCCCGGGCTGATGCGCTCGCACAGCGTCGGACAGCTGACCCTGCGCTCCGCCGACCCGGCGACCCCACCGGAGATCGATCCGCGGTACCTCTCCGATCCCCGTGATCTCACCGCGTTGGTTGCCGGACTCGACACCATCATGGATTTGGCCGAGACCGCGGCCTACCGTGAGCTCATCGACCGCCCGATCGCACCGGATCGCCGACTCACCGGAGCCGACCGCGCAGCGTTCGTGCGGATGAGTTGTTCGACGTTCTTCCACACCGCGGGCACCTGTGCCATGGGTACCGGTGACGCCGCCGTGGTCGACCCCGACCTGCGCGTGTACGGCATCGACAATCTACGTGTGGTGGACGCCTCGGTGATCCCCGTTTTGCCTTCGTGCAACACCAACGCCCCCGTGGTCGCGCTCGCCGAGCGCGCCGCAGATCTGATCGCCGGAAGGCGCGCCGCATGAGCACTCTTCTCACTGCCGACGCCGTGGTCACCGTCGACGCCGCCCGCACCGTCATCCCCGATGGCGCGGTCCTGGTGGACGGTGACCGGATCGTCGCCGTCGGATCCACCGGCCGGCTCACCGCTACGTACCCCGGCGCCGAGGTGACCGCACTGCCCGGACGGCTGCTGATGCCCGGACTCATCAACGCGCACAGTCACTCCGGGCTGTTGCGCGGAACGGCCGAGTCGCTTCCGGTCTGGGAATGGCTGCGCGTGCACATCGATCCCATGCACCGGGTGGTGTCCGCTGCCGAGGCGGAGGCGGCGTCCTGGCTCTGCTACGCCGAGAGTGTGCTGGCCGGCACCACAACTGTGGTGGACATGTGGCGGCACATGCACGGCAGCGTTGTCGCCGCCACCGGGGTCGGAAACCGGCTTGTCACAGTCAATTACACGGGGGCACACCCCGACTTCGACTACTTCGACACCCTCGACGACAACGAACAGCTGCTGCAGCGCAGTCACGGTGCCGCGAACGGACGGGTATCGGTCTGGGTGGGACTCGAGCACGTCTTCTATGCCGATGCCGCCGGCCGGCGCCGGGCCATCGACATGGCACGCGACTACGACACCGGTTTCTACACCCACTGCAGCGAGTCGGAGATCGAGATCGGCGAGTTCGACAGGCGATTCGGTAGCCGACCGATGACGGCGCTCGATCGACTCGGATTCTTCGACGTCCCCCGCACCATGCTCGCGCACGCGGTCTGGCTCGACGACAGCGAGATCGCGTTGCTCGCGCAGCGTGGTGTCGCCGTGGTCCACAATCCGGTGAGCAACATGAAACTGGCCAGCGGGGTGGCACCCATCGAACGCCTGCTCGCTGCCGGCGTACTCGTCGGGCTCGGTACCGACGGCGAGAAGGAGAACAACAACCTCGACATGTTCGAGGAAATGAAAACCGCTTCCCTGCTCGCAAAACTCTCGTGCGGGGATGCCGCCGCCCTCGACAGCTGGAAGGTGATCGAGATGGCCACCATCAACGGTGCCCGTGGTCTCGGACTGGACGCCGACATCGGGTCGTTGGAGCCCGGAAAGAAGGCCGATCTGATCGCGATCCGTACCGACACCCCGCGGATGACACCGTTTTTCCCGGAAGGTCCGTATTTCAACCTGCAGCACAATCTGGTCCATGCGGTGCGCGGGTCTGATGTGGATCTGACGATGATCGACGGCCGGGTCGTGGTACGCGACGGACAGCTCATTTCGCAGGATCTGCCCGACATCATCGCCCGCGCCCGCGCCTCGGTGCCGGGCCTGTTCAAAAGGCGGTCGGACTGGCTCGCCGGACACGACGATCTGGAAGGAGTCTTCGGTGCCCACGATTGACGATCACAGCGACGATGGCCGATGTGATGATCCGGTGGTTCTCGACCAATGGTATGCCGTGTGCGCCCTCACCGAACTGGACCACGGTGCCATCACGACACCACTTCTCGGCGTCGAAGTGACCTGTGTGGCCAACGGTCCGGACGTCCCGCTGGTTCACGCCGACGACGTCGAGCTGCCGGTCCGTCTCCGCTACGGATTCGTCTGGACCACGCTCGGCACCCCGGCCGGGGACGTCTTCGACCTCCCCGAATCGCTGGAACCGGATCGGCGGTACGTACCGTGCGGATGGATCACGATGCGCACCTCACCCGGCCGGGTGGTGGAGAACTTCCTCGACATGGCACATTTCCCGTTTGTGCATCCAGGAATCCTCGGCGGCGAGTCGAATACCGAGGTGGCCAAGTACGAATCGGAGATCCGCCGCGACGTCGACGAGGTCTGGGCCACAAACTGCACGTTCTTCCAGCCGCAGGTCAGTGCGAGTTCCGAGGGCGCGTACGCGCGACTGTCCTACCGGGTCCCCGCCCCGTACCTGGTGGTGCTCTACCGGGTGTCACCGGCCGACCCGACCCGGCAGGACGCGATCGCTCTGTTCATCCAGCCGATCACCCAAACCCTGTGCCGCGCACAGCCGGTGATGTACCTGGTCGATCAGGAAACCGACCACACCGACCTCCTCCACTTCGAGCAGACGATCTTCCTGCAGGACCGCATCATCGTCGAGAATCAACGGCCCCTCTTGCTGCCGCTGAACCCGCGAGACGAAATCCCCACCCGGGCAGACGGTTCGTCCATCACCTATCGACGCTGGCTCAAAGCGAAGGGGCTGCGCTATGGAGCCCTGCCCTTTCCGCCCGCCCGCAGCCGCCGAGGAGCAGACGCGTGAACACCCCGATCACAGTTCCCCGCCACAGCGCCGAGTTCCTGAGTAGCTCACCCAAGAAAATCTTGATCGCCGGTGACTGGGTGGCGACCGGCAACGGGATCTTCGAGAGCCGCGACCCGGCCACCGGCGCGCTGCTCGCCGAGATCGGTTGCGCCTCAGAGGTGGACGTCGACCAGGCCGTGCGGTCGGCGCGTGAGACGTTGACCGGGCGGTGGGCACAATGCACCCCCACCGCGCGCGGCAAGTTGTTGTGGCGCTTGGCTGATCTGATCGATGAGCATGCCGACGAATTGGCCGAACTCGAGACACTCGACCAGGGCAAGACGTGGGCCACCTCCCGTTTCGCCGAGATTCCTTCTGCAGCAGAACAGTTCCGGTACTACGCCGGCTACGCGAACAAGATCTCGGGAACCACCATCACACCGTCGATCACCTACCAGCCGGCCGGCCGGAAGATGATGGCACACACCGTGCGTGAACCCGTCGGTGTGGTGGCGGCGATCGTGCCCTGGAACTCGCCGCTGCTGATGGCGGCGATGAAACTGGCGCCCGCACTCGCGGCCGGTTGCACCGTGGTGCTCAAACCTGCTGAGGAGACCAGTCTGACCGCGATCCGCCTCGGCGAACTGATTCTCGCCGCGGGTATCCCGGCAGGAGCGGTCAACATCGTCACCGGCGACGGTGACGTCGGTCGAGCGCTGGCGCAGCATCCCGGAGTCGACAAGGTAACCTTCACCGGGTCCACCGAGGTCGGTAAGAAGCTGGTGGAGAACGCCGGTGGCAGAAACCTCACCCGGCTCACGCTCGAACTCGGCGGCAAGTCGCCGGTGATCGTCCTCGACGACGCCGACATGTCGATCACGGTGCCCGGCGTCGCCCGCGGCATCTTCGCCAACGCGGGGCAGGTCTGCGTGTCCGGTTCACGGGTATACGTCGCGCGCGGCGCATACCAGGATCTCGTCGACGGTCTGGCGACCACAGCCTCTTCGATGCGGCTCGGCCACGGACTCGACCCGGCCAGCGATCTCGGTCCGTTGGTCAGCCGGGCGCACCGGGCGCGGGTCGCCGAGTACGTGGACGACGGCGTGGCCGGTGGAGCCGAAGTGGTCTCCGGAGGCACGGTCGTCGACGGAGAGGGCAGCTTCTACCGGCCGACCGTGATCACCGGCGCCGGCCCGGACATGGCGCTGATGCGGGAGGAGATCTTCGGACCGGTGGTGGCGGTCACCGCGTTCGACGACATCGACGAGGTACTCAGCTGGGCCAACGACACCGACTACGGGCTCGCCGCCAGCGTCTGGACACGCGATTTCAGTGCCGCCCATCGACTCTCCGCGAACGTCAAGGCGGGAACCGTATGGATCAATTGCCACTCCTACTTCTCGCCTGAGCTACCCAAAGGTGGTCACAAGCAGTCCGGTTGGGGCGTGGAGAACGGCGCACCCGGGCTCGACAACTACCTCGAGTCGAAGACGATCTGCATGATGGTGTGAGGTGTTGACCGCAGGGATTCGATCAGCAGTGAGATCGCGAGCAACGAGCCCGATCGAGTCACGGCCGGCAACGGGATGTCGCCTACCGTCCACCCATCAGTTCGACTGGGCCGGGTCAAAGGGATAGGTCACGCCGGTCAACGACTCCGACAATTCCCACAGGCCCGCCGCCACCAGTTCGTCACGTGATCGCTTGTTGCCGCTGGCAGGCCCCGGCGCCCCGCGCATCCCACCGAGTTTGGTCGGGCCATAGAAGCCACCGGATCGCGCCTGATCCGAGGTCGCGGCGTACAGACTGGGCAGCGCACCGTCGGCAGCAGACTGCGCCATGAGGTTTCCCACCCCCATCAAGCGATCCCACAGCGATTCGGTGTGCGACTGCAGTTCGGTGGCCGCGTATCCGGGATGAGCGGCCATCGATTTCACCGGTGAACCGGCCGCGCCCAGCCGCCGCGCGAGTTCGTAGGAGAACTGCAGATTGGCCAGTTTCGACTGTCCGTACGCGGGCCATCGCGAGTAGGAGCGCTGCCGGTAGTTCGGGTCCTCGAGGTTGATCTTGCCGATCTGGTGCATCGCAGATGACAACGTGACCACCCGGTCGTAGATCTTGGGAAGGAGCAGACCGGTGAGGGCGAAGTGCCCGAAGTGGTTGGTGCCGATCTGGGATTCGAAGCCGTCGACCGTGCGTCCCTGCGGTATTGCCATCACACCCGCGTTGTTGATCAGAACGTCGATGGGACCGGTCCGCTCGGCGCAGGCGCGAACAGAGCTCAGGTCGGCGAGATCGAGTTCGGTGATGGTGGCATTGGAACCGATCCGCGCGGCGACAGGCTCCGCTTTTGCGACGGTTCGGCAGGCCAGGATCACATTCGCACCGGCCGCCCCCAGTGCCAGCGCCGTCTGTTCACCGAGTCCGCTGTTGGCTCCGGTGATCAGGAACGTGCGACCGCCCTGATCGCCGATGTCCGCCGTGGTCCATGTCATCGTCTCTACCTAACCCCTCGTCGTTCGAGCATCGATGTGATTGCTATCTCCGGTCGCGTACTCCGAACAGCGACCGGGTTCCTTCCCCGACAACGCCCGACATCATCGATGTCGGCATCTTCAATGCGGTGCCGATCAACGACTTCAGGCTACGACTCCCCTGGTCACGATCAACCGGAATCGTATAAAGCTTCGTCGGCACCGCACGACCCCGCAAGACGAGAGAGCCGAGTGAATCCCAATGGCCGTGCTCATCGTCGGACGTGTCGATCGCCGAACCACTCGCCAAGACGTGTGCACGAACCGATTTCGCCGCCTCGGACAACCGCGCCGCCTCGTTCACCGCGTCGCCGATCACCGTGTACTCGTAGCGTTTGACGGCCCCGATATTGCCGGCGAACACGGTCCCGGCCGACACTCCGATCGAAAAGCGTAGTGGCCGAAGTACTTCGAGTTCGGCATAGAGGTCACGGGCGGCGGCCAGCGCGGCGCCGGCGGGGTCGGAGACCGCGCTCGGTGCACCGAAGATCGCCAGTGCCGCGTCGCCCTCGAACTTGTTGATGAACCCGCTGTGCCGGTCGACCACCTCGGCAACGATTGCGAAGAACCCATTGAGCAGGCTCGCGACGGTTTCGGGCGCTTCCCGTTCGGCCAGCATGGTCGACCCCTGGACATCGACGAAGATCACGCCGACAAAGGTGTTCTCGCCGTGGAAACCCGCGCCCTGTTCGAGCGCCAACTTCGCGACACCGTCACCGACGTGCCGTTCGAACAACTCCCTGATCTGCTCACGCTCCGCCAGCCCCGACACCATGTCGTTGAAGCCCTGCTGCAGGATTCCGAGTTCGGAGGAGTCATAGACTTCGAGAATCGGATGCGCCTGCCCGGCCTTGACCCGCTCCATACCACCACGGATCTCACCGAGCGGGTCGGTGATCGACCTGGACACCAGCACGGTCGACCGGATGCCACCGATCAACCCGAACGCGGCGAGCACCACCGTCGGGATGTCGACGACGTGGTGGCTCCCGGGAATCCAGCCCGGGAGTCGACCGACGTTGATGGCGATCAGGCCCACCAACGGCACGGCGCAGAAGACGATCCAGACCGCCACCAGACGTTCGCGGACGCCGAGGATGGATCGGACCAGCACGCCGTCACGCAAGGCGATCGCCACGAGGGGCCTCGACACCCGTTCGACAAAGAGGTAGGTGAGGCAGGCAGCCGATGTGCCCGCCATCAGAAACGCCGAACCGAACACGACGAACTCGACCGCGGTGCCACCGAGCCCGAACGGGATGTAGATCAACGCTCCGATTCCCCACGTGAGCAACGCGGTACCAGCCTGCTGCAGGGGCATCATCTGAATCGACCTGCGCCGCTCCGGGGATGCCGGAACGGTTTTCACGAACCACGTGAGTTGCGGATACAGCACGGCGGTCCCCACCGCGGCCCCGACCAGCAGACCGATGACAACGGAGCAGATCAGGATCGGAATATTCGCCGCGTCGACCATACCCGGGAAACTCAACTCGCCGCCGGTCATCACCAGCTGGATCATGACCACGGTCTCGAAGGCGGCCGCGAGATTGCTGATCGCGATACCGATCGCCGCCAGGATCACAAAGCGATTGGCGACCTGCCGACGACTGGCCGGACCGTCCAGGCTCGGATCGGGCACGTCGACAAAAAAGTGATCGATGCGGTTGTCGATGCTGCGAATGCGCCTGAAGGCGTCCGCGAGCCGGGAACGTCGGCCGGCCGGAGGCACGGTCAATGTCCACCTACTCTCACCGCAGATCACGGGGCCGCAGTCGCAGCCAGACGTCGATCGAAGTTACGGGCCACTATACATAATGCAACTCGAGTTGCGTTAGAGTCGATGGGTGCGACAATCCGGGTCTTCCGACCCCATTCCCGAGTCGACGTTGCGGGTCCGGTCCCACCGCCGCGGCGCCGCTGTCCGGGATGGCGTGATGTCCGCTGCCTTGAACGAACTGCTCAACGTCGGCTTCGACAACCTCACCATCGCGCAGGTTGCGGACCGGGCGGGTGTCCACGTCACATCGATTTATCGCCGGTGGAAGACGAAGGAACAGCTGGTCACCGATGCGTTGATCGATCATTTCGACCCGACGTTCCCCACACCCGACACCGGCTCTCTGCGCAGCGACCTGGTCGCGCTGACCACAGATCTGCACACGGCCCTGACCAGTCCACAGGTGAAGACCCTCCTGCGGATCGCCGCGATGCCGGTCGACATCGATCCGCTCACAGAGCTGCAACGCCGGATGCTCGAGACCCGAATCGAAGTGCTGCAAGCGATCTTCCGGCGCTCGGCAGACCGCGGCGAGATCGACTTCAGTGCGGAACCTGACTATGCGCTGGTTCTCGAAGTGATCCACGCCCCGATCTACGCTCGCGTGCTGTTGACGCGGGAACCGGTGGATCCGGAGTTCATCGAAGCCCTCATCGATGTGCTGATGACCGGTGTCGGTCCGCGCTGAGCGCACAGGGCCGAACACGCAGGGGGCAGAACGCACAGCGGCGACCGCACATCCGGGATCTTCCGGTTGTGCGGCCGCCGCCTGACCTGATCAGGGTCTGGGAACGACCGATCAGGCAGTCAGTGTGCCGTTGCTGAAGTCGAGGACTCAGGCAGACTTGCCGGCCTCGATCTCCAGGGTGATGGTGATCTTGTCGCCGACAACACTGCCGCCGGTCTCCAGGGGCATGTCGATGCTGATGCCGAAGTCCTTGCGGTTGATGACAACCGAGGCCTCGAAGCCGGCGACCGGGCCGTTGCCCATGCCGGGGTTGACACCGTTGAACTCGAGCTTGAGGGTGATCGGGCGAGTGACGCCGTGGAGGTTGAAGTCGCCGTCGACCAGGTAGTCATCGCCGTCGGCCTTGACCGCGGTCGAGGTGAAGGTCGCGGTCGGGTACTTCTCGACCTCGAAGAAGTCTGCCGAGCGGATGTGGCCGTCGCGGCCTTCGTTGCCGGTGTTGATGGAGGCGACATCGATTTCGGCGGTGACCGAAGGGACACCGTTCTCGTCGACCGTGATGGCACCCGAGAAGGTGTCGAAGTTTCCACGAACCTTGCTCACCATCAGGTGGCGCACAGAGAAGGCAACGGCCGAGTGCGTCGGATCGATGGTCCAGGTGCCGGTTTCCAGATTGGTGGTGGTGATGGTGGTGGCGCTCATGTGTTGCTCCTTGAGAAGTTGTTGGTCCGGGCTACATCTGATCTAACCGGACCCCGGTCCGATTTCATTCCCCGACGACCGAATTGGTTTTGCGAAGGCGCCCCACCTGCGGCGACGAGAAGCGAATGTGACCGAATGCACTGCAGTGCGGGGTTCTGTACTGGCACAATTCGGGCAGAGACGGCACTAGGAGAGTGGGGCAGGCGTGGTCGACACTGACGTTTTGATAGCCGGAGCCGGGCCGATCGGGCTGACAGCAGCCATCGAACTCAGACGTCGAGGGGTCCGGTGCCGCATCGTCGATCCACTCCTCGAGCCACCGCAATACGCCAAGGCCGTCGGCGTCCAGCCCCGCACACTCGAGATCTTCGAGGGGATGGGGGTGCTGCGTCAGGTCCTCGACGCATCGACCGAGATGCGGGGCCAGGTTGTATATGTGAACGGCACCGAGGTGTCCCGCATCGACCTCTCCCTACCCACCGATGTGCCCTTCAGGTTCGCGTCGATCCCTCAGTACGACACCGAACGGATCCTCCGCGAACGACTCGCGACCCTGGATCTCCCGATCGAGCGCGGAGTCTCTCTGTCCCGATTCGACCAGGACGACGATGAGGTCACCGCGGTACTCGCCGGTCCCGACGGCGAGGAGATCGTCACCGCGCAGTACCTCGTGGGTTGCGACGGCGCCCACAGCATCACCCGTAAGACTCTCGGACTGACGTTCGAGGGCGCCGCCTTCGATGAGCAGTACATGCTCGGCGACGTCGAGGTCGACTGGGCACAACCGCCTGGGTACGGGGTCCGGGTGATGCACCAGACCGAGGGCACCACCGACGACCTGCTCGTCTGCATTCCATTGCCCGGCCGTGGCCGCTACCGGATGTCGATGCTCGTGCCCGAAGAACTGGCCTCGGCGAAACCATCCGCACCGGGCGCCATCGCGCACGGATTCGAGGGCGACCGGAAACCCGAACTCTCCCATATCCAGGCCGTCATCGACCGGCTCTCGCCGGAACCGGCCACCGCCCGAAACCTGCGTTGGTCGTCGGTCTTCCGGATCAGTCACCGGATCGTCGACTCCTACGGCCGCGGCCGGGTGTTCGTGGCCGGCGACGCCGCACACATTCACCCTCCGACCGGCGCGCAAGGCATGAATACCGGTGTTCAGGATGCGCACAACCTTGCCTGGAAGTTGGCTCTGGCGGTCGACGGCAAGGCAGCGGCAGGTTTGACCGCCAGCTACGACGCCGAACGTCGGCCGATCGGCGAAGAAGTGGTGGGACGCACCGTTCGCAGCGCACGGGAGGGCATCGAGACCGGCTCCAGCAGCCCGGAGCAGCTGATGCTCCGAGAAGCCCAGCTGCTCATCGACTATTCCGACAGCCCGATCGTCGGGTCTGCCACCGAGGGCGCGCTGCTCAAGCCCGGGGTGCGGGCGCCGGATGCGACCGGGCTGTCCCGCGACATCGTGACCGACCCGTTCCGGTTGTTCTCGCTGCTCGATCGCCTGCGGCACACCGCGATCATCTACCTGAGTGAGGCGGTCGATTCGGCCGAACTGGTCGACCTCGAATCCGCGGTGTCCGTCCTACAGACGGCCGCACATGGGGAGCTCGATGTCTACCTTGTTGCCGCGGCCACCCCCGCCATCGGTGCGACAACCCTGCCCATCATCCACGACGACTCCGGAAGCTTCGCCAAAACATATGGTGCCGAAGATCATTCGATCTTCGTTATCCGTCCGGACGGATATCTGGGTTACAGCAGCAAGCGCCTCGACACCGGCAACGTCGTCGAGTTCCTCACGAAGACCTTCCGCTAGCTCGCGGATCGCCGAGCTGTTCGAGCAGCAGCAACAGGTCACGCACATCCGCGAGCGTGCGGCCCGGGACGAAGTCGTCGCAATACGGCAGCGCGGCGGCCATCGAACCTGCCTTCGGTTCGTAATCCTGCTCGCCCGCACGGGGATTGATCCAGACCACCCGCCAGGCGCGGCGGGCGATCCTCGCCATGGCGCGCGTGACAACGTCCGGGTCGTCGCTGTCCCACCCGTCTGAGGCGATCACGACCAGCGACCCCCTCAGCGAATGCCCCGCCGGCGAGCCCACGAGTTCGGCGAGGCTATGGCCGACGCGAGTCCCACCGAACCGGTCTGCGACCTTGTCATTCGCCTTCGCAACCGCGGCTTCCGGCGACCGCCCCGCAAGGATCGCCGTCAGCTTCGTCACTGACGTCGAAAAGGCGAACACCTCGGGCCGGATCATCGAACGCCGGTCGACCGCGGCCCGCATCAAATGCAGGTAGGTCGTTGTGTACGGCTGCATGGATCCGCTGACATCGCAGATGAGGACCACCCGCCGCCGGCGGCGGCGCGGCCGACGGCGCATCAGGACCGCGGCGTCGAATCCGGTTCGGCGGGAACGGTTCATCGTCGCGCGGAAGTCGACGGCCGCGCCGCGTCGGCCATATTCGTGGCGCCGGGATGTCCGCCGGGGCCAGTGCGCCACCGCGTGTTCCAGCCAGGCGCCGACGGTCCGTAGGTCGTCGCTGTCGAAGGACTCGAACGGCTCGTCGGCCCGCGACACCAGGCGGCTCGGCAGCAGATCGGGCAGTCGCACCGCGTCGGAGATCGGTTCGACCCCACCCACGGCAGTACGTCGCGTGGCCCACGGCAGACCACCGGACTCGCTGTCAGACGGGCCCGGCCGAGCCCCACCTGGATCCGGAATCGATTGCCCCGCATCTGGAACCGATGCCGCTCTGGCCGGCGGATCGAGGCCCAGGACCGAATCGGCGAACACCGCATCGAAGACGGCATCGAACAGCATCAGGTCGTCGGCCCGGTCGACGAGGGTCAGACGAGCAGCCCAGTAGAGTTCGGGTCTCGTGCGGGGCGCCAGGTGGCGCAGGGCTTCAACGAACTTGGTCGGTCCGCTGGCCGAGACCCCGACGCCGCCACGACGCATCCGGGCGTCCAACGCGACGGCAAACGCAGCGAGATCCACGCCTCGCAGCATCGGGGTCGCTCCCCCCGTCGCAGCAGTCACGTTTGGCATCCCCTTCTCACGCGGTGCTGCGGCCACCGGCGAAGTCCGCGAACGCGTCTCGGACCACAACCCGGTCGTCGGGGGTCTTGGCCAGCGCGCTGAGTCCCGCCGACGCCTCGTCGGCGACCAGGTCGGCGACACCGAGGGCCACGAGTGCCGCCAGCCAGTCGATCGTCTCCGAGATCCCGGGTGGCTTGTCGAGGTCGAGTTCGCGGGCCTGGGACACGAATCGTGTCGCCTGGTCGATCAGTGCTGCGGTGGCTCCCGGGACCGTGCGGCGGACGATCGACACCGCACGCGCCGGCTCCGGAAAATCGATCCAGTGGTAGAGGCATCGGCGGCGGAGCGCGTCGTGGAGGTCACGGCTTCGGTTCGAGGTCAACACCACGATGGGCGGTGTCTTGGCGACAAACGTGCCCAGTTCTGGAACCGTGACAGACGCCTCTCCCAGGAACTCCAGCAGCAGGGCCTCGAATTCGTCGTCGGCGCGGTCTATTTCGTCGATCAGCAGGACCGGCGGTATCTCGCCGCGATACCGGACACAGTGCAGGATCGGACGGTCGATCAAGAAGTCGTCGGTGAACAGGTCGGCTTCGGAGATGTCGGTCCCGCGCGATTCGGCAAGCCTGATGCTCAGCAACTGACGTTGGTAGTTCCAGTCGTACAGGGCCTCGCTGGCGGTCAGGCCTTCGTAGCATTGCAACCGAACCAGCGGCGCCCCGAGCACTGCGGCCAGAGTCTTTGCTGCGGTTGTCTTCCCAACGCCAGGTTCACCTTCGAGCAGCAATGGCCGGCCCAGCGTGGTGGCCAGGTAGAACGCCGTGGCGCTGCCGACGTCCAGCAAATGGTCGTGTTCGTCGAACCGGCGGACCACATCGGCGACATCGGTGAATGCCTCGATCATGTCGGCGCTGCCGACAGCAGATCGATGTAGTCATCCCAGGTATCGACATCCCGAGGGACCGCGGTGTCGACCTCGACCGTCGCGGTGCGATAACGCCCGGAGGCGATGAGTTTCCACAGACCCTTGTCACCCAGCCGCGTAACCGCGGGAAACACAGTGCGGTCCAACCAGAACGGATGTCCGGCCCGACCTCGGTATCGGGTCACCACAATCTGCGCTGCTGCGCCCGGTCCGTCTTCCGCCGCAGACATCAGGCGCCCGACCGTGGTCGGCGCGATCCCGGGCTGATCACCGAGAAAGAGAACCAAACCGTCGGCGAGCGGGTTCACCGCTGCGACAGCTGTTCGCAGCGAAGATCCACAGCCGGAAGAACTGGCCTCGACTTCAACCGCGTCGACGCCGGCGAGATCGACCCGGTCGCGCACCGCTTCGGCGTTTTTGCCGAGTGCCACGACGATCTGGTCGAACCCACAGCTGCGGACCATATCGAGCGTTGCCCCGAGAAGTGTTGTCTCCCGATACGGCAGAAGCTGTTTCGGTACACCGAGGCGGCGCGAGTCACCGGCGGCGAGTACCACCGCCGATCGATGACCGGCCGTCATGGGGTTCCGATCTCCGAAAGATACGCATCACGACAACCCGTGCAACAGAACCAGTGATCGACGTCGTCCTGCCTGGCGTGCACGGTGTCCGGTCCGATGGTCACCGTCATCCCGCAGACCGGATCCACCGCCTCACGGGTGGCGACGGCGGTGCGGGACACCGCGACGACACCTCCCCCACGGATGGCGGCGATGAGTTCGGCGACGATCGATACCGCGATCTCCGAGGAGGTCTTCGCACCGATGTCGAGGCCGACCGGCGTATGAATCCGGAGTCGCTCGGCCGTGGTCGGTGCGACGCCCACGAGCACCGACTCGCCCCGAACCCGGCTGGCCACCAGCCCGATGTAGTCCACGCCGGCGTCCAGGGCCGAGCGGATCATCTCGGCTTCCGCGCCACCGTGGCTCGCGATCACCACCGCGGTGGTGTCGGTCAGTTCGTGGTCGGTGTCACCCTGATCGACTTCGAAACCGACGAGTTCGCACATCTGGGACAGGGCCTGGGCTATCGGTGCGGACCCACAGATTCGGACCAGAGGACTCGGAATCTGCGGTTCGAGGAAGATCTCGAGGGCACCGCCGGACAGGCAGGGGTTCACCACCACCGATGCACCGGCGGCCTCCGGGAAATGCAGGTCACCGTCGGGTAGCACCCGCAACAGGACGCTCTCACCGCCCTGCAGCGCGCCGAGTGCGGCCCGGCGCACCGAGTTCTGCGCACATTGTCCCCCGACAAAACCTTCGATGGTGCCGTCGGACAACAGAATTGCCTCGTCCCCGGCATGGGCCGAGGTCGGCTGCTGAGCCCGCACCACTGTTGCGTGCACAAACGGAGTACGCCGGGACATCAATTGTTTGACGCGTTCATCCACCCTGATCGTTGCGGCCATGATCTTCTCCGTTCAGATGGGCGGGGTGGCCCGGCCCTGCATGGCCTCCCACACCCGGGACGGCGTCAGGGGCATGTCCGCATGGCGAACCCCGTACGGCGCCAGCGCATCGATGACCGCGTTGACAACTGCCGGCGGCGATCCGACTGTGGCCGACTCGCCTATCCCCTTCGCACCGATCGGATGATGGGGTGACGGTGTCACCGTGAACCCGGTCTCCAGATGTGGCACCTCCAGGGACGTCGGGATCAGGTAGTCCATCAGCGACCCACCGAGACAGTTCCCGCTCTCGTCGAATTCGATGATCTCCATGAGCGCCATGCCGATACCGTCGGCGATACCGCCGTGGACCTGACCTTCGATGATCATCGGATTGATCCGCGTGCCGCAATCATCCACGGCCAGGAACCGGCGCACCTTCACCTGCGCGGTACCGGGATCGATGTCGACAACGCAGAAGTAGGCACCGTAGGGGTAGGTGAGATTTTCTGGATTGTAACAGATCTGGGCATCGAGACCGCCTTCGATGCCCTCCGGCAGGTCACCTGCGCCATGTGCCCGCATCGCGATCTGGGAGATCGTCACCGAGGCGGACGGGTCACCCTTGACGTGGAATGATCCCTTCTCCCACTCCAGGTCGGCCACCGAGGCCTCGAGCATTCCGGATGCGATGATCTTCGCCTTGTCGCGCACTTTTCGGGCCACCAGGGCCGCGGCCGCACCCGACACCGGCGTGGACCGGCTGCCGTAGGTTCCCAGACCGAACGGCGTCTGGTCGGTGTCGCCGTGCACCACATCGATGTCGTCCGGTGGGATACCCAGCTCTTCGGCGACGATCTGGGCGAAGGTGGTCTCGTGCCCTTGCCCTTGACTCTGGACCGACAGTCGCACAACGGCTTTGCCCGTGGGGTGGACCCGCAGCTCACATCCGTCGGCCATTCCCAGACCCAGAATGTCCATGTCCTTGCGCGGACCGGCTCCGACCGCCTCGGTGAAGAACGCCATCCCGATGCCCATCAGCTCTCCGCGTGCCCGCTTGTCCTTCTGCTCCTTCCGCAGCTCGTCGTAGCCGATCATCTCCATCGCCAAGCGCATCGTCTTCTCGTAGTCACCGGAGTCGTACAGCCATCCGGTTTTGCTCTTGTACGGAAACTGTTCGGGGCGAAGAAGATTCTGCAAACGCAGCTGCGCCGGATCAGCGTGCAGTTCCTGCGCGAGGCAATCGACAAGGCGTTCCACGAAGTACACGGCCTCGGTGATCCGGAACGAACAGGCGTAGGCAACACCCCCGGGCGCCTTGTTGGTGTACACCGCCGTCATCTTTGCGTAGGCCGCCTCGATGTCGTAACTACCGGTGAACACGCCGAAGAATCCGGCCGGGTACTTCACCGGCGCCGCCGTGCCGTTGAAGGCGCCGTGGTCGGCCAGCACGTTCGACCGAATCGCGAGGATCTTCCCCTCCTTGGTCGCGGCGATCTCCCCCACCATGATGTAGTCGCGGGCAAAGCCTGTGCTGGTGAGGTTTTCGCTGCGGTCCTCCATCCACTTCACCGGCTTGCCCAACACCAGCGACGCCACGATCGCGCACACGTAGCCGGGGTAGATCGGCACCTTGTTGCCGAATCCGCCTCCGATGTCGGGTGCGATGACCCGGATCTTGTGTTCGGGGAGCCCGGCCACCAGCGCATAGAGCGTGCGGTGCGCGTGCGGTGCCTGGCTCGTCGACCACAGTGTCAACTTGCCCGACACCGGATCCAGATCGGCCACAGCCCCGCACGTCTCCATCGGTGCGGGATGCACTCGCGGATAGACCATCTCCTGTTTCACCACCACATCGGCGCGTGCGAACACCGCCTCCGTCGCGGCGGCATCGCCGGTCTCCCAGTCGAAGCAGTGGTTGTCGGTCTTGCCTTCCAGATCGGTCCGGATGACGGGGGCGTCGTCCGCAAGCGCCCGGCGCGCATCGACAACAGGCTCGAGGATGTCGTAGTCGACGTCGATCAGTTCCAGGGCGTCGCGCGCCGAATAGCGATCCTCGGCAACAACAAACGCCACCTCCTGTCCCTGGAACCTGACCTTGTCGGTGGCCAGAACGGCCTGCACGTCGTTGGACAGGGTGGGCATCCAGGCCAGGCCCTTCTCGGCCAGATCGGCACCGGTGACCACTGCCTTGACCTTCGGATGGGCCAGTGCGGCAGTCGCGTCGATGCCGACGATGCGTCCGTGCGCCACCGGCGACCGCAGAATCGCCAGATGCAGCATTCCGGGCAGCGTGACGTCGTCGACGAATGTGCCGCGGCCCCGGATGAACCTGGGATCTTCCTTGCGCAGCATCTTGCCGTGCCCGCAGGGCTTGTGGTCGTTGTCGACCGTGTCCTCTGGGCGTGGATGGACCGTGGTCATGACGAACTCCCGACGGGCGAGGTGGGTGTGGCCGGACTGCTCGGTTCGGTTGCCGCGTCGGCCCCGTGCTCAGCTGCCCAGCGGATCGATCGCACGATGGTGGTGTAGCCGGTGCATCGGCAGATCTGGCCCGAGATGGCTTCCCTGATGGTGTCCTCGTCCGGGTCCGGGTTCCGGTCGAGCAGCGCTCGGGCGGTGATCATCATCCCGGGTGTGCAGAACCCGCACTGCAGGCCGTGGCACTGCATGAAACCTTCTTGCACGGGGTCGAGCGTGCCGTCGACTTCGAGGCCTTCGACCGTGCGTACCGAGCGCCCGTCGGCCATGACGGCCAGCATCGTGCACGACTTCACCGGTTCGCCATCGACCTCCACCACGCAGGTGCCGCAGTTGCTGGTGTCGCATCCCCAGTGGGTTCCGGTCAGCCGCAGCTGATCCCGGAGGAAGTGGACCAGCAGCATACGGGGCTCGACGTCGGCCTCGACTGCCTCACCGTTGACGGTCAGATTCACCTGCATGATCAGTTCCCTTCCGGGGTGGTCTCGGCCATCACTCGTTCGACGGCCTTGCGGAGTGTGCGCACGGTGAGCTCGGAGGCGAGATGCCGCTTGTATGCCGCGGTTCCACGGCTGTCGGTCATCGGCGAACATGCCGCCGATGCGAGGCGCCCGGCCTGGGCGTACAGCTCGTCACTCGGTGAGTTGCCGACGAGCCCGGCAGCAACCTCCCCGAGACCGGTTGCGTCGGGGTTCACCGCAGTCAGCCCGACCCGGGCCGCCGCGATCACCCCGCCTTCGATGGTGACGCACGCACCCGCAGCGGCCACTGCCCAATCACCGGTTCGCCGTTCCACTTTCGCGTAGGCACTCGAGGTTCCCAACCGGACCGGAATCCGCACCTCGATCAGCAGCTCATTGGGCGCCATCGCGGTCTCATACGGTCCCACCAAGAAGTCGTCCATCGAGATCTCGCGGTCACCGCCCGGTCCCCGCACCTGACATGTCGCCCCGAGCACCTTGCACACCGTGGTCAGGTCTTCGGCCGGGTCGGCCTGGCAGAGCGATCCGCCGACCGTGCCCCGGTTCCGCACCACCGGGTCGGCGATCACCCGTTCGGCGTCCCGGAAGATCGGGCAGACCGCCGCCAGCTCGTCCGATTCGAGTGCCTGGCGATGCCGGACCATCGCCCCGATGCGGACCAGCGTGGGGTCGCAGATGACGTACCCGAGCTCGGCGGAGAGGTTGTTGATGTCGATCAGGTACTCGGGGTTGGCCAGGCGCAGTTTCATCATCGGGAGCAGGCTGTGCCCGCCGGCGACCACTCGCGCCTCCTCCCCGAGCCGGTCGAGCAGTCCGATGGCGTGCGCGACGCCCGTGGCGCGTTCGTACTCAAAGGGTCCCGGAACCTGCATGTGACCTACCTCACACTCGTGGAGGTGATCACAATGACCCCGGCCGGCGCCAGGGTCAAGACCGAATTAAGGGATCACTTAATTCGCTGCCGGTAGCACCGGACTCTGGACGGCAGAGGACTCCTGTTCGTGGTGGATCCGACCGTCGGTGTCGGTCAGCGGCCGCCCGCCGCCACCCCACCGGCGGGCGATGATCTCGGCCGCGATCGACACCGCGGTTTCCTCCGGTGTGCGAGCACCCAGATCCAGCCCGATCGGGCTGGCCAGGCGGGAGATCTGGGCATCGGTCAATCCCACGGCGCGGAGCCGCTCGACCCGGTCGTCGTGCGTGCGCCGCGACCCCATCGCACCGACATATCCCACTGCGGGCATCGTGAGTGCGACCTCGAGCAGCGGGACGTCGAACTTCGGGTCGTGCGTCAGGACGCAGATGATCGTGCGACCGTCGAGTGCACCGGCCTCCACCTGCGCAGCGAGGTAGCGATGTGGCCAGTCGACGACGACCTCGTCAGCCGTGGGAAACCGGGCAGACGTGGCGAAGACCGGACGAGCGTCGCAAACGGTCACGCGGTATCCGAGAAACGATCCCTGTTGCGCGACGGCAGCGGCGAAATCGATCGCCCCGAACACCAACATCCGGGGACGCGGGGCGTGACTGGAAACGAACACCGTCATCCCGTCGCCGCGGCGTTGTCCGTCCGGACCGTAGTGCAAGACCTCACTGCGCCCGGCTGCGAGCAGGCCTCGCGCATCATCGACCACAGCACTGTCCATGCGGGACGAACCGAGGTGCCCGGCGACCGTGGCCGGCCGGACCACCAGCCTTCGTCCCACCCATTCGGCATCCGGGTGTTCGATCACCGTCGCGATCGCGACGGGTTGATGATCGGCGATGTCGTCGGCGATCTGGCCGAGTTCAGGAAATGTCTCCTGCGAGATCGCTTCGACAAAAACATCCAGGATGCCGCCGCATGTCAGTCCCACCGCGAACGCGTCGTCGTCCGAGACCCCATAGCGCTCCAACGCCGGCCGGCCGCTGCGGGCGGCCTCGCCGGCCAGGTCGTAGACCGCGCCCTCCACGCATCCACCCGACACCGAACCGCTGACCGTACCGTCGGGCGCGACCACCATGAGCGCGCCCGCGGGCCTCGGCGCGGACCGGAACGTCCGCACGACCGTGCCGACACCGGCTGTCTCACCGGACCGCCAGATACGCATCAGATCGGCAAGCACGTCCTGCATTCTCAAACTCCTCCAAGCAGTTTGGCCCTTCGCGAATCGACGTATCGGGCCTGGCTTCCAACGTAGGCTCAGAATGTGACACCCGCGCAGCTTCGAGCCTATTCCGCCGTGGTGCGGCATGGTTCTGTGCACGGCGCGGCCCAGGAATTGGGTATGTCCGACGCCGGGGTGTCCACTCACGTCGCGCAACTCCGCAAGGAACTCGACGACCCACTGTTCTCGCCCACCGCAGCCGGGTTGGCATTCACACCCGGCGGGCTCCGGCTGGCGACCCGGGCCACCGAGATACTCGGCCTGCAGCAACAGACCGTGATCGAGGTCGGCGAGGCCGCGCGCGGTCGACGTCTGCTCAACATCGCGGCATCGAGTTCATTTGCCGAACATTCGGCACCGGGCCTCATCGAACTGTTCGCCGCCCGCGCCAACGATCTCTCGGTGGAGCTGAGCGTCCATCCGACCGCCGAGTTCAAGAATCTCATCGAATCCCGGACCGTGGACATCGCACTGGGGCCGCAGGCCGCCTCACCGGGCGCCACCATCGCGGTGCGACCGTTCCTCAACTACCAACTCATCGTTGTCGCTGCGTCGAACAACCCCCTCGCATCGGCGGAGCCCACCCCCGCCCTGCTGCGCGAACAGCCGTGGCTGCTCGGGCCCAGCGCCGGAAGTTCCACCGGTGCGGAGGCAAAGATGCTGCGGGAGATGAGGATCGAGGAGTCCGCTCAACGCATATTTCAGAGCGATGCCGCCGCGCTCGAAGAAGTCCACCGATCCGGCGGGGTAACCGTGACCATCGGGTTTGCGGTCGCCGCCGATCTCGCCGCGGGACGCCTGGTCCAGATCAAAGCGCCCGGACTCCAGGTGCCTCGCCAATGGTGCGCTTTCACGCTGCCTCCCCCGGCCCGCCAACCCGCGGTCACGGAGCTGTTGAGGTTCATCACGACACCCCGATGCACGCAGGCGATGATCCGCGGCTCCGGCGTGGGGGTCACCCGGTTTCGGCCGAAAGTTCATGTGACGCTCTGGAGCTAGGCTCCTCCCCCAAACGCTCCGGTTATACGAAGACGCTCCACATACACGTGGAGCGTCTTCGTATAACCGGAGCGTTTCCGGGTGCTGGTCAGCTCAGGGCAGGTCGACCTTGGAGGCTAGCCAGCGTCCGTCGATCTTCTCCATCGTCATCAGGACGCGACTGCGGTCGATGCGCGCGTCCGGCGTGGCGGTGTTGGTGACGCTCTGGTCGACGAACAGCATCACCTCGACCTTGGAGGTGGTGGCCGATTTGATACCTGAATCAATGACCGTGCCCTGCGCGTTGGCCTGGTTCTCGACGAGAAGATCTCGCAGCTGCCCACTCGACTGCGAGTACATGTCCTTGAACTCTCCCGTGGCGCCATCGAGCACGGCCGCGAAGTTCTGGTCCAGATTATCCGAGCTGACACTGGTCAAGGTCACCGCATACTGCTCGGCGGCAGCCCGGGCTTCATCGGCGGCCGTGTCGATGTTGTTCTGCTCGTTCAACTTCAGACCCAAGATCGTGGCGACAACAATTGCGGCGATGGCGACGACAACCAGCGCACCCACAGCAACACGCCGAATCGTGAATACCGCACGCCACGAACGGCGCCCATCGCCCGAATCACTTGTCGCTTCGGCCTTGTTCGCCGGAGTCCCGTCGGACCGCCCCTTCCGCCAGCGGCCCTTGGCCGGCTTGGGCTCCGACGTGTCATCTGTGCGACCACCCTTTGCGCCACCGCTCTTTGCGCCACCGTCCTCTGCGCCACCGTCGACTCCGCTGTCCTCTGGTCCCACCGGATCGTCTGCAAGGTCTTCTTCAACCATCTGATTCTTCTCGGCACTGCTCTTTTCGAGGGCGACCGCCGCAGCCGAGGCCTTCGCGGCCGTCGGCTCTTCGGGCGCATCACTCGACGTGGCAACAGACGTGGCAACAACTGCCGACGTGTCGGGTTCGATGGCCTCGGCGTCCACCGTGTCGTCCAATAGGCCCCACTTCTCTTCCGGAGTGGAGGTGATCGTTCCGCTGAGCTTGCTCATCGTTCTTCTCCTCGGGATTGTCGGCTGATGTCGTGTTGACCACTGGCTGTGTCGTGGTCGTCGTCTGCGGTCGTCACGGCGCTGATGGCAACACCGGCCCGGCGTACGGCAACGGAATCGACTCCGGTCCGATCGGTGTCGGTGACGCGGTGGCCAACGGATCGACGCCTGGCGGAGGACCCGCCGACACCCCTTCAGGGCGCGGGGCGTTGGCGGCGCCACGAATCAGTTGCGCCGGATCGTCTTCGGTGCAATACGTGGCATAGAGATACGGCTCCGGGAAATCGACCTGCCAGTGTGGGCGGCGAGGGGTGTCATATTGACAACTGCTCCGCGGATAGATGTTCACCGCAGCCCAGATACCGCCGTCGCGCATGACAGACGAGATCGCGTCGAGCGCAGAGCCGGTGCGGTCCTGCGGGAAGAAGAACTCCGTGAGTGCAGGCACCCGCAGGTATGTCAGCTGAGCGACCGTTGTCAGGTTTCCGAGTAGTTGAACCATGGTCGGCGAGTTGTCGGCGATGATGGAATCCACTGCCTGAAGTGTTGCCGGGGTCTGATCGACGAAGGTCCGGAACCCGGCATCCATCGACGCGATGCCGTCCATGGTCCCCGCCAGATTCTCCGAGGTTCGCTGTAGGCCGGGACTCATTTCCCGCAATGTGCCCAGCACCACCCGGCTGTTGTTGATCAGGCTGACCGTCTGCGGCAGAACCGAATCGAGTGTCGAGATGAGGAACGTTCCCCCGGTGATGATGGATTCGAGCTTCTCGGGTCCTTCCGGCCCCACGCCGAGTTCGGTGATGATCGTCTCGACCTTCTCCGGACTGATCTGGGCGAGCATGCCGTCCAGGTCGCCCAGCAGGTCTGCCATCGCCACCGGGGTTGTGGTCTGATCCGACTCCACCACCGAACCGTCGGTCAGATACGGGCCCGCGTCGGTGGCGGGCCGGAAATCGAGGTATTGCTCGCCCGCCGGCGACAGTCCGGCCACCCGGACCTCACCACCCGAGGGGATCTTGACACCACCGTCGATCTTCGCGACGGCCACCACACCATCGTCGGACAGTTCCACGGCATCGACCTTGCCCACGGGCACGCCACGTACCGTCACGTCCTGATTGGGCAACAACCCACCCGACAGCGAAAGGTTCACGCGCACCGTGATCTTCGAGGTGGTCGGATCGGCCTGGAACACGCCGAACACCAGATAGGTGACGCCGAGGACGAGTACAACGAGTAACGCTACGACAGATATCCCGAGGCGGTGGTCTACACCTTTACGCACACCGGTGACCACCAGCTTGGCCGGCGTCTCGAGCGGTCCCCTGGCATATTCCAGTTGTTGGGTCATCGGGCCGGTCCCGTCGTCAGATGGCTTCTGAGCCGTTCGAGCGTATGGGTCAGGGTGCCGATCGCGTTGGCGCCGTCCGTCTCCAGCGTGGGGATCCTGCTACCCGGGTCAGCGGTGTGCCCCGGATCGGCGATCGCGCCGATCGACAGGTCTTCCAGATCGGCGAACGGGTGCGCCGCGGTCCCGTTGGTGATCTTGATGACCGGTGCCAGCAGGGCGTTCACCTTGTCGAGGCTTGCTTCGGGATTGGTGGCCGCGGCATTGAGTTCGGAGGCAAGGGTGTTGAGGTCGGCAATCATTCCCCGATCATTCGTACCGGCGATCGACGGGAACTTGGCGAGCTGGGTGGTGACGTCGGCGAGTTGTTTGACAAGCCCGAGGATCTGCCCCGTATTCGCGTTGAGGACGGACAACGCCGGTCCCGCCGCCGCGATCGCATCGGTGATGGTGCTCTGCCCCGCCGACAACGTCAGCACCAGCCGATTGGTCTGGTCGAGGGTGTTGCTGATCTCGGTGGACCGCTGCGAGAGCTTGCCGATCAGGCTGGTCGACTGCTCGATCAGGGCGCCGAGTTGATCGCCTTTGTCGCCCACTGCCGTTCCCAGTCCATTGATCACTTTTGTCAGGTTGCGGATCACCCCACCGTTGACGAGTAGTGAAGAGGTGGTCAACACCTCCTCGATGGTCGCCGCCGCCGAGGTCTGCTCGATCTCGATCGAATCACCGTTCTGCAGCACCGGACCCTCGGCGGGCGCGTCCTCCGGTGGCTGAACGGCCACGAAGATGTCGCCGAGCGGTGTCGCCGAACGCAATTCGGCACGAGTACCGACCGGCAGCGTCGCTTTGTCGCTGATCTTCAAGGTGACGACGGCTGTGTAGTCCTGAACGCGCATGCGCTCGACCTCGCCGATGTCGGCGCCGGCGAGTTTCACCTTCGCCTGATTGGGGAGATTGAGCGCATTCTCGAACGTGGCATACACCGTGTAGGTGTCGCCGCCAACACTTCGCGCCGGCAGGGGCACTGATTCGAGATCCACCGAACAACCGGTGCCCACCATGGCCACCGCAAGGACGAGCCCGCCCAACGCGATCCGGATGCGGCGTGTCATTCTGCCACCCCTGCGAGGCCCTCGAGCATGGCCGAAACCCCGAAATCTGGCCCGAAATCGGACAACGTGCCGGTCGCACAACCCAATTGGCGCAGTCCCAGCACGTTGCACACTTCTTTCAAGAGTTGGCCGTCGAAGAACACCTTCTCGATCTGCGCGTGCACCCTGGCGACCTTGTTGTCGTGATCGATGATGTTGTACACGTTGTCCAGCAACATGGGGGTGACGTCAAGGAACTCACCAACTTCCAGTTGGTAGTCCGACAGCGATGTCATCAGCGTATTGGCATCAGTGACAGTCGTTTTCAGATTGCCCTGATTGTCACGGAGCAGGTCTTCCGCCTGCACCAGGATCTGATTGATCTGCGACCCGGTGTCACCTGAACCGAGATCCTGATCGGCAAGGATCGCACTGAGCTGACTGATCGCAGAGCCGAACTCACGGATCTGACCGTCGTTGGTGGCCGCCGCCTCGGTCAGTACCGACAGGTTGTCGACGATCCCGGTGATCGCGTTCTTGGTCTCGGCGCCACCGTCATCGCCCATCCGGAGTGCATTGGCGAGCTGGGTCAGAGCTGACCGGAGATCCTCACCGTTGCCGTCGGTGATCGCCGCGCCGACATCGAGGAGCTGTCCCACCGGACCCGCTCCCTGGCCGTCGCCCTGGAGTTCGACCGCTAGATCGTCGGCCATCGCCAGCAAGCGGTCGAACTCGACCGGGGTCCTGGTGCGGTCCATTCCGATCTGATCATTGTTCTTCAGCGTCGGACCGCCGGTGTACGCCGGTGACAGTTCAACATGCCGATCGGTGAGGATGGATGTCGAGACGGTGACCGCGTTCACGTCCGCGGGGATCGTGACATCGCCCTCGATTTTCATCACCACCTCGACGTGGGTTCCCTTCGCGGCGATCGTCTCGACCTTGCCCACCGGCATGCCGAGTACCGACACCGAGTTGCCCTCGTACAGACCGACGGAGTTGTCGAAATTCGCTGTCACCCTGATAGATCCCTCCGCCGCGGTGGCCGCGCGGACACTACCGAAGCACACCGCCGCGATCAGCACCACGATGATCGCGACCTTGGCGATTCCCTTGCCGGTCCTCATTTACAGTCCTTGAGATATTCAGGAAGATTCAACTGATTGGCGCGACCGCTGACCGCGCACATCCAGGAGTCCACGAACGGACCGGCGATCGACGTGAAGTCGGCTTCGTTCGCGGTTCCGGAGACGTTGGCGAAGTTCCGGATGGGCACGGGCAGGATCTGCAGCGCATTGCGCAACAGGTCGTCGTTGCTCGACAGAGTCTGCAGCATTCCGGTCAGGTTCACGATGAGCTCGTCGATCGCCGGGCGGTCATCGACCACGATCGTCTTCAGTTGGTCCACCAATTCCGTTGTCGCGCTGAATAACTGGTTGATCGTCGAACGGCGGGTATTGATCTCCTGCAGCACTTCTCGTCCCTGGGCCACCAGGGACCCGAGATTGCCCTGCTGCTTGCGGATCACATCGGTGAGCTGCCTGGTGCTGGTGAGCAGCGACCCGACCTGCGACCGTCGGTCTGCCATGATCGACGAGAGGCTCTCCACATTGGTGAGCACCTGCGGCATCAGCTCCGGCGTACCCTCGAGTTGGTCGGACAGCGTACTCATCGTCTCGCCGATATCCGCGAAGTCGACCTGCTCGAATGTTGTTGTCGCACTGTCGATCAGCTGTTGCAGATCGTAGGGAACCTGCGTGTGGGCCAAGTTGAGCCGGCCGTCCGGAAGGCTTCCCGCTCCGGCAGGTTTGAGTTCGACATACCGCGATCCGAGCAGTGTGGTCAATTGGATCGACGCGGTGGTGTCGGCTCCGAGCTTCACGTCATCATCGACCTCCAGGGTGAGCACCACATGGTCGCCCGCCAGACGCGTGGCCTTGACAGTTCCCACCTGCACCCCGGCCACGGTGATCGAATCACCTGAACTGACGCCCGCGGCCTGCGCGAAGTCGGCGTCGTATTCGGTCTTGCCGATCCCCGCGTTTGCGATCTGTAGCAGAGCGATGAGCATGACCAAGATGATGCCCACGGTGATCGCGCCCAGAACGGCCTTGTTGTGCTTTTCCACCGGCCGGCGGATGATCCGTCCCGCCTTCGAAGCCATTGATTTCAGCATGATGTCCTCACTGGCACGCCGGGCTGTACTTCGCCTTGCCACCTGGAGTGGCGGCATCGACGATCGACGGGATGACATTGCTCAGCGCTGGTATGTACGTGACGTTCAGGGTGCACAGGTAGGTGTCGATGTATGCACCGGCCTGGGTGACCCGGGCCAACCCCTTCAGCAGAATCGGCACGTTGAAACCGAGATAGGCGAACGCGTCGAGGTTGTCCATATAGTGCTGGGCGAAACCCGGCTGCCTGTTGAGGAACTGGTTGATGTCCGGCGCAGCCTCATTGGCGAGGGTTGCGACCCGGCCCACCACCGATGAGATCGAATCGAGCGACGTCACGAGTTCTTCGCGACGATCCGACAACTGGGTGAACATCGCCTGCGACTGTGTGATCACCGTGTCGACCGAGCCGCGTTGCTCGGCGAAGGTGCGGACGATGCCGTCGAGGTTCCCGATGATGTCGCCGAGGATCTGATCGGGGCCGGCAAAAGATTCCGCCAGATCAGACGTCTGTGCGACGAGTGCGGTGATCGAACCGTTGTCACCCTGCAACGCCCGGATGATCGAGGTGGTGATGTTGTCGATCTGATTCGGATCCAGCACGCTGAACAGTGGCTCGAATCCGTTGAGCAACACCGAGATGTTGAACGACGGCTCGGTTCGTTCCAGTGGGATCTCGCCACCGCCCATGACCGACGGATCACCGAACTCACCGAGTGAGAGCCCCAGGTAGCGCTGGCCGATGATGTTCTCGTACGTGATGGAGGCCTTCGTGTTCCCGTAGATCTTCTGATCTGATTCGACCCGGAATCCGACCTTCGCGACCAGTCCGTCGAGCTCGATCGAATCGACCCGGCCCACCCGGACACCAGCCATCCGGACGTCGTCTCCGACACCGAGGCCCGAAACATCGCTGAATACTGCTGAATACGCCGTCGAAGGACCGTCGACGCTTCGCTGCAGGGTGTTGAACACCGTCCAGGTCAACGCAATCGAGATGACGAGGAAGATGATCAACCCGATGAGGGGTTTGCGATAGCTCATGACTGCGGCCCCCCGTCGCCCGGATCGACGCTGACCTCGGTCCCGCGCGCGAGCGGACCGAGCAAGAGGGTCGATGCAGCGGTCGGCTCTTCACCGATTATATTGCCGAGCACATCCTGCTCCTGAGCACTGCCGACCGAGCCGACGTTGCCGCCCATCGGCGCCGACATGAAGTTCTGTGCGCCTCCGCCGGTTCCGTTGCGGGACGGGATCACCGAGATCCCGTCACCGGCCGGCGCGGTCTGGCAACTCGGTCCTTCCAACGCGCCGTACCGCGGGCAGTCGGCACGGGTGAACATCCGGCGTGGGGTGAACTGGAACAGGAACTTTCCGGTGCCGTTCTGAGCACCGACGGGCCAGAACTCCTCGAACCACTTGTCGGAGATGTACGCGAGACTGCTGGTGATCTGGGTGAACGACGGCGAACCGTCAGCCAGCACACCGAGTACCGGCGACAGCTTGGTGGTGATCCCGATGATCGTGTCGGTGTTGTTCACCAATGCCGTATTCGCAGTGGCCAATGTGGTTGACGCCCCTGCCAACAACGCATTCAATCCCTGGTTCTTCTCGGCGAGCGTCTTCATCGGAACCACCGCACTGTGCATCACGTCGAGTAGTTCGGGTGCCGACTCGTTCAACCCGCGCACCGCGCCGCTGAGTGAGTTCAGTGTCGACGGACCATCACCGGGGCCGACGATCGCGTCCATCTCCTTGGTGATCCGGTCGAGTGCGGCTCCGGCATCGGCGATCTCGCCTCCGTGACGATCGGTCGCCTCTGCCACGACGGCGAGAAGCCCCACCGTGTCGTCGGATCCGACCCGGGCCGACGCGGCGATGATCTCGCGGAGCTTGGTCATCGCAGTCTGCAATTGGATCGTCGAGGCACTCTCGTCCTGGTTGATGGTTGCCCCCTCGGTCAGCGGCGGTGCCGCACCGTTGTCGATCAGTTGGATCGAAGAAACGGCAAAGACGTTGCTGGGCACCACTCGTGCGGTCACCGTCGAGGGGATGTCGCGGGCGTACCCGGGATCGAGCGCAAGATCGACATGGTTCATTCCTCCTGCTTGACCCGGTTCGAGCCCGGTGACCGACCCGACGAGTACCCCTCGATACTTCACGTCAGAGTTGTTGGGCAAGCCGTCTCCGACATCGGCGAGTACGGCAGTCGCCTTCATGACGTCGTCGAACTTGCCGTTCACCTTCGCCATCAACGCCACCAGGAGCAGCACGACCACAACCAGACTGCCGATGCCGATCAGATACAACCGAATGTTGGAGTGGCCCCGCGGATCTGCGTCGAACTCGACTGCCATCGCTAGCCACCCAGCCTTGCGCCGGTGCCGACGCCCCACAGGGCCATCGTCAGCAGCAGGTTCAGAACGATCATCGCCGAGATACTCGCCCGCATCGCCCGGCCGGCGGCCGTGCCCACACCCTGGGGCCCGCCGGCAGCGTAGAACCCGTAGTAGCACTGGATGGTCGAGGTGACGATCACGAAGATGATCGCCTTGATCAACGAGTACAGGACGTCGGTCCCGCCGAGCACCAACCGGAAGTAGTGCTCGTAGGTTCCGGCCGGCATTCCACTCGAAAAGCCAACGATCAGTTGCACAGTCACGTAATTCAGCGTCAGGCAGGCGAGGTATAGCGGGACGATGGCGACGATCGACGCCAGCAACCGGGTGGTAACCAGGTACGGGATCGGCCGGATGGCGAGTGCCTCCATCGCGTCGATCTCCTCTGAGATCCGCATTGCACCGAGTTGTGCGGTGAATCGGCAACCGGCCTGTGCGGCAAACGCCAACGAGGCCATGATCGGGGCCAGTTCCCGGGTGACCGCGGTCGATGCGACCATTCCGGTCGCCGGTTCCAGGCCGAGCAGGTGCAACGCCTGATAGCCCTCGATCGCCACCAGCGCACCGGCCGCCGCACCGAGCACGATGATCACCCCTGCGGTGCCGCCGCCGACAACAATCGAGCCGTTGCCCCAGGTGACATCAGACAGAATCCGAAGGAACTCCTTGCGGTAGTGACGCAGCGTCAACGGAATCGACACCATCGCACGTACGAGGAAGGCAACCATGTGGCCCAGTCGCATGACCAGGACACCCTGGGCATTTGCGGCCTTGACGAAAGGGCGGGCCCCGGACGGATAGTACTTCGAGGCCATTTAGAACCCCGTCCGCGGGAAAAGCAGAACGTACAGCTGCGTGAAGCCGACGTTCACCACCATGAGCAGGATGATCGAGGCGACAACGGTCGCGTTGACCGCGTTCGCGACACCGGCCGGGCCGCCCCGGGTGTTCAAACCCTTGTGGCAGGCCACGATGGCGACAATCGCGCCGAAGACCACCGCTTTGATCATCGTCAGGTAGAAGTCGCCAACCGTGGCAAAGGAAGCAAAGGTGGAAACGAACGTACCCGGGGTCCCGTTCTGCACGAACGTGTTGAACAGGTAGCCCGAGAAGAAGCCGACGAAGCAGACGATTCCGGTGAGGCTGACGCCCACCAGGATCGCAGCCGCCAGCCGCGGCACCACCAGGCGTTGGATCACTGAGAGCCCCATCACCTCCATCGCATCGATCTCATCGCGGATCTTTCGCGACCCCAGATCTGCGCAGATCGCCGATCCTGCCGCCGAGGCCATCAACAACGCGGCAACCATCGGTGCCCCCTGACGGATCACCGCGAGGCCACTGGCCGCACCCGCCATCGAGGTGGCACCCACTTGCCCTGCCAGCAAGGCGAATTGGATAGACAGCGTCATCCCGATCGGAACTGCAACAAAGACGGTCGGCATCGCGGACGCCGACGCCATGAACGCAGACTGACGGATGAACTCGACAAACGGAAACCGCAATCGCACGATGTCGATGATCAGATACTGGATTGCCCGCAGTCCCAAGACACATTGGCCACCGACCGTCTCGAGCGAGGCGACGGGATGACGTCGGACGTAGCCGCGCATCCATCCGGTGATCTCACCTACTGCAGATCGCTTCGGCGCCCGATCCGCTGGTTCGGTACCCCGTTCGCGGTGCACCGTGTCCTTGGATCCGGTCGCTGAGGGCTGATCGATGATGGCCATCAACAACTTTCGGCGACAGTGGTGTGAACACGATGGTTCACAACAGTTGACGAGCGTTCACGCTGCATTTCTCTTACTTCCCCCTTGATCCCTCTTGATCGCAACCGGCTCAAGCCCTTCTACCGATTGCGATCATGAGGCGACAAGTTTTTCGTATGACTGATGCCGATCACCAATTGCGACGATCGACCGAGTTCCCCCGACCGCACATCCTCGTCAGATGTACCAACCGCCGTTCACGCCGATGGTCTGTCCGGTGATGAACCCCGCCTGCTCGCTACACAGGAAAGCTGCGGCCGCACCGACGTCGTCCGGCAGGCCCGCCCGCCGCACCGGTGTCATCGCGGCAAGATCGCTGATCGCCGGGATGTATCCGTTCTGGACTCCCTGCTGAGCCATGGGTGTGTCGATGATCGACGGCGGAATCGTGTTGACGGTGATCCCTTCCGGCGAGTACTCGTACGCCAGCGCTTTGGTCAGGGCAATGACGCCGCCTTTCGAAGCAACGTAGTGCGCCCGTTGTGGAGCACCGCCCTGGGCGCTGGACGACGAGATGGTGACGATCCTTCCCCAGCCGCCCGCGGTCATATCCGGTATGACCGCCTGTGCCGCATTGAACGTCCCGGTGAGGTTCACCGCGAGCATCCGTTCCCACCCCTGCGCCGTGATGTCGGTGAAGGGCAGCTGCGCCTCGATTCCGGCACTGGTCACCAAGATCTGAACGGGACCGAACGCATCCCGCACCTGCCCGAGGGCGGTATCGATCGCGGCCCGGTCGGTGACGTCGACCTCCGCCGACATCGCCTCGGCCCCGCTGGTCCGCAGCTCCCGCGCGGCCTTTTCTGCTTCGTCGCCGTGCTGGTCGAAAATCGCCACTCGATGTCCGGCCGCTGCCAGGTGCGTTGCCACCGACAATCCGATGCCAGAGGCGCCACCGGTGATGACTGCTACGCGGCTCACGGTGCCGTCGTTCTTCAGTTCGGTCATCGCCGCGTCAGTCGAGCGGGGTGAAGTCGAGGTACAACTCGGTCAGACCGCGCAATATGTAGGTCGGTTCGAAATTGAAGACGCGAGCATCCGCCGGACCGTGCTTCTCCTCGTTGATCCGAATATCGCCCATTCGATCGAGGAACCGGTTGAACGACACCTGACCTTCGACCTTCGCAAGGGGTCCCCCGGGGCAGGAGTGTATGCCGCGGCCGAAGGCCATCTGCTCCTTCACGTTGTGGCGTTCGAGGTCCAAATCGTGGGGGTCGTCGAATCGTGACGGGTCACGGTTGACCGCACCGACGCAGAGCATCACGGTGGTTCCGGCCTTGACCTCCAGGTCGCCCACGGTGGTGGTCTTCTTGGCCAGCCGGAACGTCGACTTGACCGGGCCCTCCAATCGCAGGGTTTCTTCGATGAAGTTGCCGATGAGCTCACGGTCGTCCCGGATACGCTGCTGCAGCTCCGGGTCCTCGGCCAGGAAACGCAGCCCGGCGCTGAGCAACTTGACCGTGGTCTCCTGACCGGCGGCGAACACAAATGTCGCCGACCGCACCACATCGATGACCTCGGGTGTCGAACCGTCCGGATACTTGGCCTCTGCCAGCGCGGTCAGTACGTCACCGCGGGGCTCTCTCCTTCGATCCTCGATGTATTTGCTGAACTTCGTGTCGAGCCATTCGAGCGGATTCTGCTCGAGTGCATCCTTGTCGAGCGCGCCGACCACAGCACCTGGACGCGGCGACCCCAGCCGGGCACGGAACTCGTCGTGATCTTCTTCGGGAACACCGAGTAGATCCGCGATGACCAACAGCGCGAACGGTTTTGCATAGTCCTTCAAGATCTCGGTACTACCGGACTTGACGAATTCGTCGAGTTGCGTGTCGGCCAGCCGCCACATGAACTCTTCGTTCTCCTTGACACGCCGGGGCGTGAACAGGCGGTTCAGCAGGCCGCGGGACAGCTTGTGATCCGGATTGTCCATCGTGACCATGTGCTCGTGCATGATCATCTCGGGGCGGTGCTGCGCGATGAGATCACTGATGTCGTCACCCTCCGGGGTGAACGGCAGGTCGGGAAACGGCCCACCGACCGCGATGCACGACGAGAAGTTCTCGGTGTCGCGGAAGACAGCAAGCGCCTCGTCGTGTCCGGTCACCGCCACCACCCCGTGGTGGGGCTCGACCAGAACCGGGCACTTGGACCGCAGATGGTCGAAGTACGGATTCGGGTCAGAAATTATCGACTGGTCGGTGAAGAAGTCGATCGAATCGAAGTCACTCACTTGGTACGCCTCCCTCGTAGTGCATGACTGGCCACTGCCATTCACGTTCGCGGTTGAAACCGGACGTTGGGCTGTGTCCGTTCCCGCCAATTGCTGAGCACTTGCATTGCAGTGCTGAGCACTTGAATAGCATGCCCTATCGAGTGAGGTCAAGGTCACTATTCCGGAAATTAGGGTTACCTATCACAGAAACCCCTCACCTCCGGGCAACACATCAACATCCCGCGAACGATGGTACCGCAATGCTTACCGCAGAAGGAACAGTATCCACCTTTCCGCTGGTCCACCGGCCGACGTGCCATCGCTCGCAGTCGCAAAGAAGCCAACCCCCGAAGAGACCGGATCGCTCAAGCCAAGAGGCCGTCGACAATCGCCCGGGCGGTCGGAATCGCCGACTGATCACCCATGCGGGCCCCCGTGTTGGCAGCGGCCACAATGGCGTCCAGCGCAAAGGCCACTGTGTGGGCGTCGCGCGTTTCAAGATGGCCTTGCCCCTGGGCGCGGCGAATCTCCTTCTCCAGCAAGGCGAACCAATCGCGGCGGTCGGCGTCGACCGCATCGCGGACCGGACCGGTGCGACTGTCGAACTCGACGGTGGTGGCGACGCGGAAACAGCCACCCGCCAGAACCGGCTCCTCGATGTAGGCGAACCAGTTGTCGACGAATCCCTTCAGCCGCGGCATTCCGCCCGGTTCGGCGAATGCAGGCTTCACGACGTGCTCGATGAAGACGTCGCGGGCCGATTGGACCGCGGCAAGCTGCAAGTTCTCCTTGGTGCCGAACAACGTGGCGACGCCGCTCTTGCTCAGGCCCAGGTCCGCGGCCAGCCTGCCCAAGCTCAGACCGGTGAGGCCCTCGACAGAGGCGACGTCGGCGGCGTGTCGCGCGATCGTCGCGCGGGCACGTGCACCCTTGACCAGCCGCTGGTCGGACGTGTTCATGAGCTCGGCCACCTCACCATCGTGACATCGGGGTCTTGCAAAGTCGAACGATCGGTCGTACTTTTATCAACAATACGCACGATCGTTCGTCCTGTTTTGGCTCATGCACCGCTGTCCCTGATTCCGAGAGGGAATCCCATGACCGAGATATCCGAGCCCGGCACCACCTCGCAGTCCACCGGCCCCATCGCCGGCCGAACCACACGATCGCTGGTCGTCGCCTGCGGTGCGGCCTTCGTCGCATTCCTCGACCTGTCGGTCGTCAACATCGCCTTCCCCGCCATCGCCCGTGACTTCACCGCGACCACCACAGCCACGCTGACCTGGGTGGTCAGCGGCTACGCGGTCGCATTCGCAGCTTTGCTCACCCCGGCGGGCCGGTTTGCCGATGCCCTTGGCCGGCGCCGCGTACTCCTGTACGCCATGGGTGGATTCGCACTCACCTCGCTGTTGTGCGCAATCGCGCCGGACGCCGGGTGGCTCATCGCCGGGCGGTTTCTGCAGGGGGCAACTGCATCGCTCATGGTCCCCGCCGGCCTCGGATTGGTACTGAGTGTCACCGCGCCGGAGCGAATAGGCGTCGCGATCGCGGCATGGACCGCATCCGGCGGGTTTGCCGCAGCCGTCGGTCCCGCAGTCGGCGGCGCTCTCGTCGAATGGTTCGGGTGGCGTTCGGTTTTCATCATCAACGTCCCGGTTGTCGCGGTGCTCATCGGACTCGGACTCACCGTCTCCGGCGCCGGCACCCGCCCACGTGAGCGGGGGCTGCCCGACTGGTTCGGAGCGGCCTCCACGGCACTGGGCATCGGCGCCGTGGTCGCAGCGGTCACCGAGGGCCAGCAGTGGGGATGGAGTTCATGGCGCACCTTGCTGTGCGCGGGAGCCGGGGCGACACTTCTGGCACTGGCCCTGCTGCGATCGCGCCGCCATCGGAGCCCGGCCATCGCGGTGGAACTGTGGCGAAATCGCCGGTACGCGCTCACCAACGTGACGTCGTTCCTGTTCGGTGCCACCATGTTTGCCTGGCTGCTGGCGGGACCGTTGTGGCTCGCGGCTGTGTGGCACTACTCGATTCTCGAATCGGCGGCGGCGATGACCGTAGGCGCCATCGTCTCCATGTTCACGGCTGTGGCAGCCGGGCGTGCACCCGCGAATTATCAACGGTTGCTGGGCATTACGGGCTCCCTCATGTTCGCCGCAGCCACGCTGTACATGAGTACCGACGTGTGGAACACCGACCCGGCATTCTGGCAGGCATGGGTGCCCGCCGGAGTCCTCGGCGGTGGCGGCATCGGACTGATCCTCACCGTACTCGGCGCGGCGGCGGCGAGTTCGGTTCCACCGCACCAGTTCGCGACCGGCATCGGGATGAATCTGACCGCGCGGCAGACCGGCGGGG
>NZ_DATCVM010000095.1:0-27506 GCF_036566845.1 Williamsia sp. | reverse complement strand
GCGCCCGCGCTCGCCAATGCCGTGTATGACGCGACCGGTGTTCGGTACCGAGAGCTTCCGCTCACCCCGGACCGGATCTTCCACCGGCTCGGCGCCGCCCAATCGGCCGTTGCACCGGCCTGATCCCCGTTCGACAACCCGGTAGGAGATGGCGATGAACGCCGAAACGATCAACACCGCCGCGACGGTCATCATCGGCCAGAAGGTGCGTCCCGGTGCCGAAACGGCGTATGCGATCTGGCAGGACAACATGAATGCCGCCGCCGCACTCTATCCGGGTTTCATCGCGGCAGAAGTCGCGCAGCCCACCGATGTCCAGCCCGACTGGGTGGTCGTCTATCGTTTCGACTCCATCTCGAACGTGCAGGCCTGGATCAACAGTTCGACCCGGCAGGAGCACCTCGATCGGGGGCAGGCCTACGTGGACGGTCCCGCCACGCAGCAGGTGATCAGCGGTGGCGCACATGCGGCTGATCCGCTGGTGACGGTGGTGGTGACGCATCGGGTCAATCCTGAACAGGTGGAGGACTTCCTGGCGTGGCAGAACCGGCTGGAGGAGGCCGAAAAGAAGTTCGACGGCTTTCGGGGGAGTGAGTTGTTCCGGCCGATCGAAGGTCTGCAAGAAGAATGGACCGCGCTGTACCGGTACAACAGCGCCGCCGACCTCAGCACGTGGCTCTCCTCCGAAGAACGTCAGGGGCTGCTCGCGGAAGGTGCCAAGTTCAGCGACTACGAACTCCGCACCATCGACAACTCGTTCGGCAGTTGGTTCGCGTTCGACGACAAGGGAAATGAAGTGCCGCCGCCATCGGACTTCAAGACCTCGATCGCCGTCTGGGTGGGTCTGTACCCCACCGTGGTGCTCCTGACCCTCGCGTTGTCGCCGCTCGAGATGCCGTTGTGGCTCGGCCTTCTGGTCGGCAATCTCATCTCCAGCTTCCTGATGAGTTATTTCACGATGCCGTACTACGTCAACAGACTTCTCAAGGTATGGCTGTGGCCTCGCGCGGAACACACTGTGGCATGGACCAATACGAGGGGCTGGGGCATCGTTGCCGCCGTGACCGTGTTCTGGGTACTGGTCTTCTACCTCGTCACGGCGGTGTTCTGGTCGTTGCCCTGAGCCCTGTCGAGGGGGGCGGTCAGAACCCGGTGCGCTCGAGCCAGGTGTCCCAGATCGAGTGATCGCCGAGAATCTCGACGTCGGCGTTCGCCGCGGACAGTCGGCGGGTCAGTGCGAGGAGGATGTCCACCGCACGTCCGCGGACGGCCGCCCCGGCCTTGGAGTGGCTGTTGTCCCAGATGATCGCGCGGTCGTCGAGGCTGATCGACCATTCACCGGCGCTGTCGAGGGTGTCTTCGGACGCGTGTAGGTGCAGTGTGCTCCCGGCGTCCAGGGGCGCGGGCCCGTCCCCTCGGGATTGGCCGATGATGTCGAGCCACTCGGAGATGCCGTCGGCCGCGAGTGCCGGGCTCAATTCATAGGGAAGGCCCAGTGCCAGCGCGGCATCGGCGCGGTGCACCGTCGCCTCATGGAGGCGGCGCCGGATCCACCAGGCCGCGGGTCGGGGTCCGGTGAACGTCCACACCGGTGTGGACGGTCCCGTCGTGCCCACCGCGTCGATCAGCAACCGTGCGCCCTCGTGTAGCCACTCGATCGCCTGCTCCGGGTCGGCGGGTGGCTTTCCGCCACCGACCGTACGTGGATCCAGTGGGGCGTCGCGCTGTTCGGCGACGATCTGCGCGGCCCAGCGATCCCCGCGCCCGACATGCCGAAACAGCTGCTGGATGGTCCATTCCGGACATGTCGGTACCGGCAGCGCCGGATCTGCGCGGCGGATCAGGTCACCGAACAGACGATTTTCTTCGACGAGCGCGACGGAATAGTCCACGCCCGGACACTACCGCCTCGGTCCGACAGCGGTCTTCGTGTTCACTCGATGGGCTGGTGCCCCTGTCCAAAATTCGCTCCGCCTGCTTGCACACGCTCCTGTCGCAACAGGAGCGTGTGCAAGCAAGCGGAGCGAATTCAGTAGGGGCGGTCGGGAAGCGCCGTCGAACCTGGATGCCGAGCAACCGCTGGTGTGGGGGCAGTGGGGTGGCGTGATCGCGATTGCGGCGGTCTTGGCGATCGTGGTCATCGTGCTGACGCTCACTGTCGGCGCGATCCCCCTTTGACACACTGATCCAGCCCGGGCAGCTCGAGTCCGTCCTTTCGGTTCGGATTGGGCAGTGTAACGATCAAGGCAGCAACTCCCGGGCACCATGTATTTATGGGTGGGAGTGAAAGGCCGTGCCGCCCAGGCATTTGCGTGGGCGGCACGGCATCGGTCGGTCGGGTGTTGTCGCCACCGAAAGCGGTGGCTGGTCATGCGGCAGGCGTCATGATCTCTGACCACCAGTCCTGAAGTGGGCTGGGGTCGGGCCAGATCACCTCCACATCGTCACTGTCTTCCATAGGCATACCCCCTTTCGCGTCGAGTGCTCTCACCAGGTGCGGCCGGCCACGCAGAACAGGCCGACCCGACAGGGCCGTCAGCCGGTGGCGGGTTCGATGGACTGCTGGGACGAAGAATGTGCGATCTCGATGCGCCGCGGTTTGGCCTTCTCGGCAATCGGAATGGTCACCGCAAGAACACCGTTGTCGTAGTGGGCGGTGATGCCGGCCGGGTCGATGCCCTCGCCGAGGGTGAGTTGACGTCGGTATTTGCCGAAGGGACGCTCGTTGGTCAGCCACTGCACCCCTTCTTCGGAGAGCGCGGTGCGCTCGGCGGACAGGGTCAGGACACCATTGTCGACGTTGACATCGACAGACCCGGGATCAACACCGGGCAGGTCTGCGGTCAAAAGGTAGTGCCCGTCGAGTTTGCACAGGTCCATCGGCATGAACCGAGGAGTTCGAGACGATCCTGCCGACTGCAGCAACCCACGGGTCAACGCATCCACATCACCGAACGGATCAAAACGAAGCACAGTAACCCACCTCCTAAATTACTCGTGGCCCGCCACCCTGGCGGGCGACCAATCACTGTGCACCACATTTTTAGCACTCCAACCTTGAGAGTGCCAAGTCTTTTCTGAGAAAATTTTCGGGCGGGATCTGGTGTTGCGCAGCAGCATTGACAGAACAGCGGGTTGGTGAAGTACTGCGCGCCCTCGGTGGTTTCGGAGAAGTTCACCGGGGCGAGTATCGGCCGGTAAGTGCCATCGGGCAGTTCGGAACCCACCGACGGCGTGAGGGTACTGACGAACTGCGGCCAACTCGGGGCACTCAGTCGGTTGCCCTTGCCGGCGTTGCCTTCTGGACTGACGTGCAGGCCATGCGTGTGCAGGTTCAAGGGTGTGGCCTCCTGGGCCGCGGGATAAACCGGCACGGACATCTTGCCGTTCGACGGCGATCCCTTGATGTGCCGAGAGAGCCATCGACGATGAGCGAACCTTACGTTGCGAGATGCGATCCCACCTGGTGATCCTGATCTGCGAGACAGTGGCGGCCGTACGACACAGCGCCGCCGGACCCGATGATCTCGGGTCCGGCGGCGACGGGTCTCGGGCGGTCAGTGCATCAGTGCCCGATGACGGGCTCGGCATTCACGTCGATCTCGGGGATCTTGTTGGGGTAGACCACAGCGGCGACGAGTGCGCCGAGCGCGAAGAATCCGGCCGCCCACCAGAAGGCGGCGTGGTAGCTGGCCATGGACGCGCCCTCGGCGATGGCCTGCATCCCGTCCGGTCCGGACGGGCTGTGGTCGCTGACGTAATTCGTGGCAGCGGTGGCGGCGAAGCTGCTGAGCAGCGCCACGCCGATGGAGCCACCGACCTGCTGGGCGGTGTTGACCGTTGCGGACGCGACTCCGGCATCGCCGGCCTCCACACCGTAGGTCGACAGGCTCATGGCGTTGGCGAAGACGGTGCCCAGTCCGATGCCGATCATGATCAGACCGGGAACAACGCCGGAGACGTACGAGCTGTCGATCTTGATGGTGGTCAGGAAGACCATGCCCAGCGCCGAGACGCTCAGCCCGACACCCACCATCACCTTCGGGCTCAAGCGGGTGACCAGCACCGAGCCGGCGAGCGCCGCGGTGATCGCGATGGACCCGACCATGGGGAGGAACGCCAGACCGGTTTCGACGGGGCTGAATCCCAGCGTCTGCTGCAGGTAGAAGGTGAGGAACAGGAAGACCGCGAACATGCCGATCGCCGAGATGAGCATGACGAGGTAGGACGCACCGCGCATCCGGTCGAGCAGGATGTGCACGGGGAGCAGCGGATGGGAGACCTTGGTCTGGACCCAGACGAAGGCGCCCAACAGGACAACTCCGAGGACAAGCGGGAACAGCGTCAGGGCATCGGTCCAGCCGTTGCTCTCGGAATTGGCGAATCCGAAGACCACGAGGAACAGACCGGCGGTCACCAGAACGGTTCCGGCCCAGTCGATGGGTGTGCGGGCACCTTCCTGGACGTGCTTGGGCAGCAGCATGATTGCGCCGATCAGTGCGATCACCGCGAAGACGACGTTGACGTACAGACACCAGTTCCACGAGACGTATTCGGTGAGAACACCTCCCAGCAGGAGGCCGATCGCGCCGCCGGCTCCGGCGACCGCGCCGAAGATGCCGAAAGCCTTTCCTCGATCCTCCGACCCGGCGAACGTGATGGCGAGCAACGACAGCGCAGCCGGCGCGAGCAGTGCGCCGAACACGCCCTGGAGGGCGCGGGCGGTGACCAGCACCTCAAAGGTCGGGCTCCAGCCACCGAGTGCGGACGCGGCGGCAAAGCCGATCAGGCCGACGATGAAGGAGTTCTTGCGTCCGAACAGATCGTTGATCCGGCCGCCGATCAGGAGCAGGCTGCCGAATGCCAGCGAGTACGCCGTGATCACCCATTGCCGCTGACCGTCGGAGAAGCCGAGAGCGTGCTGTGCCTCCGGGAGTGCGATGTTCACGATCGTGGCGTCCAGGACAACCATCAGTTGGGCGACCGCCAGCACGGCAAGGATCAACCACCGGTGGTTGGAACCGGTTGTGGCTCGGGTCGGCGAAGTTTGGGTTATAGACATGTTCTCTCTCGGCATGAAACGGAAGCGGAATCAATAATTCCGCTTTACGGTAGCAGGCCGGAACCGGTGATTCCACTTAGCGGTTATGATTGCGCGCATGGCTGAGACGGAAGACACAATCGATGTCCTGAGGGCCGACGCTCGAGAGAATCTCAATCGCATCATCGTCGCGGCGCGGGAGGTGTTTGCGACCCAGGGACTCGACGCCAAGCTCGCCGATGTGGCAAAACATGCCGGTGTCGGCGTCGGGACGATTTATCGCCGATTCGAGAACAAGGAGGGTCTCATCGAGGCCCTGTTCGTCTCTCGCCTTGCGGATGTAGTGGCGATGGCGCGGGAAGCCGATGCGATCGCGGACCCTTGGGAAGGCCTGCTCCACTTCCTGAACGCCGGCGCGGCGATGATGGCAGAAGATCGCGGACTCCGGGAGCTGATGTTCACCGGCCTCCCGAAGGCCTTGCAGTCGACGGGCTCGCGTGACGACCTTGCCGACTACATCGCAGAGACCCATCAGGCCATCGACGGCGCTGCGGAGAGCCTGGTGTCCAGGGCCATAGCCGATGGCCGGCTCAGAGCCGACTTTGCTGCGACAGACCTTCCGGTGCTTGCTTTTTCGATACAGGCGACTGCCCAGTTGGCGAAGGAGCACAATCCCGAACTGTGGCGGCGAACCATGGGGATCATCGTCGACGGCATGCGGTCCACGCGGACCACTCCGACCGGCCTCGACGCCGATCCGCTGACCGGGGATCAGCTGGCCGAGGTATTTGTCTTCACCCAGACCGGCAGGTCGATCCGGAAGTCCTAGACCGACCGTCGCATCATCGAATAGGTGTGCAGCAGAACGGCAACGGCGTCCTCTTCGGCGGCCGATCCACCCAGCAGGCCGGCCTCGTGTACCCGTCGCAGCCGTCGGTCCAGCTCGGATACCACCGCGTCGCGGTCGGCATACGGTGGCAGTCCGATGCGACCGGTGATCCCGGAACCGACAAGTACCTGCCGAAGTTCGCTGACCCAGGGTGATTCCGGATCGGTCTGGGTCAGTGAACTCAGCGCCCTGAACTCTGCCATCGTGTGGGCCTGGGGGCTCTGGCGCACCTGTCGCAGGATGGAGCGGATCTGACCACCGGCCGGGTGGGTCAGGGCGAGATGCTCGATCTGCGTGCACGCCGTAACCGCGCGGGTGATCAGAACGGAGCGGGTCAGATTGACGTCGATGTTGGCGCGCAGTTCGTCGACCCGCGAATGTTGTTGTAACCAGGCGTTGACGGCGTGTGCGCCGCGCATCGCGGCGCCGCGCGCGTGCCGAAGTCCGTACTCGCCCAACAGATCCAATAGGCGATCACGCCCCGCTTCGCTGCCGATCGAGGGCGTCGGCGCCTCGAGCCACATCTCCAGTTGCAGATCTGACAAACCCGCCAAGGCGGCGAGGGCGTCGGCGTCGGACTCGGTGAACTGACCGGTCTGGGCGGTCTGCGCGAGAAGGCCTGCCACCGGCTGCACGGTGAGCAGACCCGCTGACAGTGACGCCGCGATCACCTCGGACTGCTTCTGCGCCTCGTCGATCGGGTCGTTGTCGCCAAAAGCACCCTCGCCGAGGGTATCTGCCTTGGCCAGTACCCCGATGGTGTTGACCGACGAGAACCCGAGGTCGTGCAGGAACTGCACCTCGTCGGCCCGCGGTGTCGCGTCGAACAGGAAGATCGACGCATCGGCATTCACCGATGCGTCGCGGGTCTGCCCGAAGCCGTCGATGAGCGCCCGCCGGGTGGCATGTTCGTTGCCGGTGGTGATGGTCGCCAGTCCGGGGGTGTCGATCAGGATCATGCTCCGCAGCAACCGGCTCGGCAGGTAGCGGTTGAGGTAGGCGACGTCTTCGGTCGGGCAACCGAGTTCGGTGACCCTGCCATCGGTCAACGGAGCGCTCCGGCGGGCACCCCCGGTGGTGATGACCTCGGCCCGCGACGGCGCTCCATCCTGATATACCGCAACAACTTTGGTGCACTCGGTGGCAGCGGTATCGGCAACCCGATCGCCGATCAACGCGTTCACCAGCGTCGATTTTCCGGCCTTGACGCGGCCCACGACCACCACCCGCGGCGGTGCCCACAGATCGTCGCGGATGCGGGCGGTGGCCTGCGCCAGTGGGCGGTCGATCTGCGCGATATGGGCCAGAGCGCCGGTCAGTTGGTCTCGGAGGGCATGGGGCCGGGTGCGGCGCACGGGTGGCTGGGTCACGGTGTGATGCCGGCCTTCTTGAGTCCGGTGATCGCGGCATCGAGTTGTTCGATGAGCGAGACGATCTCGGTCTGCCGACGTGTCAGTCCGCGTACGCGCTTGTCGCGCGTCACCTTGTCTTCCTTGGCGGCCTCCGCGCCGGCATTGATCTGCTCGCTGATCTCCTCGGTCTGCGCCCGGAGGTGCCGCCGGTAGGCGACCACGATCTCCGGACGTGCGGTCGCCACGGTGCGTTCGATCACCCGCAACGTCGATTTGCTGGTGAGCTGCAACGTTTCTCGCAGCCAGGTGATCAGATGCTGGCGGCCGTTGCGCATCGCCCGGTATCCGAGATTGACCGACAGCCAGACGCCGCCGGCGACGAGCCCGATCGGCAACACCGCCGCCATCGCGAGACTCCCGAAGATGGCGCTGCCGACCATGCCCCCGGTCAGCAGATTGGCACCCATGAACCCCATCATCATCGCGCTGGGGTCCACCACGTCCTTCCACTTCTTCTGCACCTGCGGGGAATTGATGTCTTCGGCGACCAGGGTGGCGGCCACCGAGTTCATGATGTCCTCCCACTGCTCGTCGCTGCCGAACAGCTGCGTCACCACCTCGTGCAACGCCGAGGCGAAGTTGTCGAAGGCCCGGGCGCTGGCGGCCTGCAGATCGGAGGTGATGGCTGCGGTGAACACCTGCGGTTGCTTACGCAGCATCCGCCAGCCCTCGCTGTTGATGCGGGCCGTCCAGTCCTCCTTCACGCGGGCCAGATCGCGCTCCAATTGCGCTGTGGCGCGCTGACGTCCGAGGGTGATGTCGCGGGACAGGTGCTGATCCCATTCGGTGCCGTGGTCGCGGAGTTCCTTGAGTCTGGCCTTCTTCTCGTTGAGATCGTCCAACGCGGACGAATCGCCCTGGACCACCGCGATCTCGGTGTCGAGACGCGTCTTCATCCGGTGCATCCCGCTACGGCACACCTGCAGGCCGTCGAGCTTCGGGGAGATCTCACCGTGCTCGAGGAGCTCGTTGATCGCATCGCGCAGCGCCAGGATCCCGGATGCGGCGAGGATCTCCTCGCGATCTGCCGGGCTCTGCTCGAGTGCGGCCAGCGCCCTCGACCCCGACACCCCGATCACCGTGGCCGTCCGCCCGAGCTGGCTGCGCACGATCGCCCGGTTCTCCTCGGCGATGGTTCGCCAATTGCGTCGGTTCTTGTCGATTTTGGTCATCGCGACCACAACGGAACCCGAGGTCTCGGTGGCGGTTCGCAAGAACTCGATCTCCGGCGCGGTCAGGGGAGCCGCGCTGTCGCAGACCATCACGATGGCGCCGGCTCGTCGGGCCGCGGTCAAGGCCAGCCGCGCGTGCCGGGGATCCAGACCCCCGGCGCCGGGGGTGTCGACGAGCGTCAGTCCGGGCAGATGCAGGGGATCGGCAGCCACCACCGCCTCGGTGGGCAGAGCGTCGATCGTGGGGTCCTGGACATGGCGGCCGGCCATCGTGACCCAATCGGGCAGCTCGGCCAGCGGGATCCTCCGGTTCGAGTCGGGGAAGTCGAGCCGCGCGGACCCGGCCGCGAGGGTCTCGTCCGGCGGGGTGAACCACACACTGGCACTGGTGGTGATGTCCACGCCGACAGGCGCCAGCGATCGTCCGAGCAGGGCATTGACCAGAGTGCTCTTGCCGCGCTTGACCTCACCCACGAACACCACCGCACCGCCCGAATCGGCAGCGTGAAAGCGCGTCTCGGCGAGGTCGGCCGCCTTCTTCTGTCCATATTTGCGTAGCGCCTCGGTGGCAGCACCCAGCGCCTCGACCGCTTCGGCGTTGGCGCCTGTGGTCACGATCACTCCCGGATCATCGTAGGGGGTCAGTCGAAGGGACGGTTCTCCACCGATTACTCTGCCGCATCCACCTCCGTCTGCGACATTGATCAAGTGACTGACATCAGCGAGCGCGACCTGGTTTTGCGCAGCCAAGACGGCGATCAAGCGGCCTTTGGTGAGCTGGTCACCCGGAACCGGGATCAGATCTGGGCGGTCTGTCTGCGAATCACCGCCAACAAGTACGACGCCGAGGATGCGTTGCAGGACGCGTTGATCGCGGGTTGGCAGAACATCGGCAAGTTCCGTGGGGATTCGAAGTTCACGAGCTGGATGTACCGGATCGCGGCCAACGCGGCGCTCGCCGTCGTCCGCAAGCGTCTGGACACGTCCGCCGACGGACCGCCGGAGTTTGAGTCGACGGCACCGCGCGTCGATGCGCAGGTCGCCGATGTCGACCGGGTGCGGGCCGCGCTGGCGCTGCTGCCACTGGAGTTCCGTGAGGCCATCGTCCTGCGGGAGTTCGGTGATCTGTCGTATCAGGAGATCGCGGATCAGCAGGGTGTCGGTGTGCAGACCGTCAAAAGCCGCATCAACCGGGCCCGCGCCAAGCTCCTCGAAACCCTTTCCTGACCGCCGTCCCACCCCGATGATGTGCCCTTTTGGCGACCTTCACCTGGGGTTATGTTCGCCATAAGGACACATCATCGGGGTTGGGGGGTCAGGCGAGTAGGTCGTCTCCGCCGGTGTAGTCGTCGGCGGGGGTGTAGTCGGCGTGGTCTGTCCCGGAATCGTCGGAGTCGTCGGAGTCGTCGGTGAAACTGTCGTCGGCGAGATCTGCGACAAACGGGTCGTCGGTGGTGGAATCGGTGTCGTCGGAGAGTGTGGCGTCGGTCTCGGGGAGCAGTTCTTCAAAGCCCGGGCCGGTGTAGTCGAACGCGGCCTCAAGGGTCTGATTGAAGACTGCCGGATCAACCTGGTCCTGCGCGGCGATCTGGGAAAAGATCCCGTCGAGCTGGTCATCTGGGCTGGTCACGGTACTTCTCCTGGGTTGAGGATGCGTCCCTGGTGGTGATGGGTCGCCGGTTTGTCAGTAATAGGAGTCCACTCGACCCCGAAATGTTCCCGCACCGCCATGATGTGTTTGTGGGCGTCCGCGCCCGGTGAGTCGGAGTAGTTCTCCCGTTCCGTTACCCTGAACACCCGTGACCCCCGACAAAACCAGCCCTGATGCCGTGTCCGGCTACGACCTCATTGTGGTCGGATCGGGCTTTTACGGACTGACTGTTGCAGAACGGGTGGCCACCGAGCTCGGCAAACGCGTCCTGGTCATCGACCGGCGGAACCATCTCGGCGGCAATGCGTACTCCGAGGCTGAACCCACCACCGGGATCGAGGTCCACAAGTACGGCGCGCACCTGTTCCACACCTCCAACAAGAAGGTGTGGGATTACGTCAACAGGTTCACCGACTTCACCGGCTATCAGCACCGCGTCTTCGCGATGTACCAGGGGCAGGCCTACCAGTTCCCGCTCGGCCTGGGCCTCGTCTCCCAGTTCTTCGGCCGTTACTTCACGCCGGAAGAGGCCCGGGCGCTGATCGCCGAGCAGTCCAGCGAGATCGACACCGCCGAGGCCGCGAACCTCGAAGAGAAGGCCATCAGCCTGATCGGTCGCCCGCTGTACGAGGCGTTCGTGAAGCACTACACGGCCAAGCAGTGGCAGACCGATCCCAAGGAGCTGCCGGCGGCGAACATCGCCCGGCTCCCGATGCGCTACAACTTCGACAACCGCTACTTCAACGACACCTACGAGGGCCTGCCCACCGGCGGGTACACCGCCTGGCTCGAGAACATGGCATCGAGCGACCTGATCGACGTGCGCCTCGACACCGACTGGTTCGACGTCCGGGACGAGTTGCGGGCCGCGAGCCCGGACGCGCCCGTGGTCTACACCGGACCGCTCGACCGCTACTTCGACTACTCCGACGGTGAACTCGGCTGGCGCACACTCGATTTCGAAACCGAAGTTCTCGAGACCGGCGATTTCCAGGGAACTCCGGTGATGAACTACAACGACGCGGACGTGCCTTACACCCGCATCCACGAGTTCCGGCACTTCCATCCCGAGCGCGAATACCCGACCGACAAGACGGTCATCATGCGCGAATTCAGCCGTTTCGCCGAAAACGGTGACGAGCCGTACTACCCGATCAACACCCCGGAAGACCGCGAGAAGCTGGCCGCCTACCGCGCCAGGGCCAAGGCCGAGACCGCATCGGCGAAAGTGCTGTTCGGCGGACGTCTGGGGACCTACCAGTACCTCGACATGCACATGGCGATCGCCAGTGCCTTGACGATGTACGAGAACACGCTGGCGCCGCACCTGCAGTCGGGTGCAGCACTGGCAACAGAGGTGGAACAGTGACAGTGACGACCGAGGCGAAACAGTCGCAGAGCCCCCAGGTCTTCGGCGCGGCCAAGACCCTGCTGCAACGCGTGATCCTGCCGCGTCAGGGTGAACCACTCGACGTCCGGGCGCTCTACCTGGTGGAGTCCGACAACAACGCTCGCCGCGCTCACGCACCCACCCGCACCTCGGTGCTGCTCGGCGCCGAGTCCGAGGTCAGCTTCCTGACCTACTTCAACGCCTTCGCGGCGTCGTACTGGCGGCGTTGGAGCATCTTGAAGTCGGTTGTGCTTCGCATCGAGGTGACCGGTTCCTGCCGCGTGGATGTCTACCGGTCGAAGATCGATGGTTCCCGGATCGCGGTCGACGGCAATCTGGTCCCGATCGACGAAAACGGCAACGGCATCATCGAATTCGAGGTCGGCCTCGAGCCGTTCGAAGACGGTGGCTGGATCTGGTTCGACATCACCACCGACACCGAGGTGGAGGTGCGGTCGGCAGGTTGGTATGCCCCGATCGATGCCCCGACCGGTCCCGAGACCAAGCGCGTGACCGTTGGGATCCCGACGTTCAACCGTCCCACCGATGCGGTGAATGCTCTGGCGGCCTTGACATCCGACCCGCTGGTCGACGAGGTCATCGACGCGGTGATGATGCCCGACCAGGGCACCAAACTCGTCAAGGAAGAGCCCGGGTACGCCGAGGCCGCTGCCGCGCTGGGCGACCGGTTGCACATGTTCAAGCAGGGCAATCTCGGTGGTTCGGGCGGCTATTCGCGCATCATGTACGAGGCGCTGAAGCAGACCGACAGTCCGTACGTCCTCTACATGGACGACGACATCAGCATCGAGCCGGATTCGATCCTGCGTGCGCTGGCGCTGTCGCGGTTTGCCAAGTCTCCCATGCTCGTCGGCGGTCAGATGCTCAACCTGCAAGACCGCAGTCACCTGCACTGCATGGGCGAGGTCATCGACCACAACACATTCATGTGGACGAGTGCGCCCTACGTCGAGTACGACCACGACTTCGCCGAATACCCGCTGCGCGACCGCGAGAACTCGCAGGACCTGCACCGCCGGATCGATGTCGAAGGCAACGGCTGGTGGATGTGCATGATCCCGCGGGAGGCCGCGGAGACGATCGGCCTGCCGATGCCACTGTTCATCAAGTGGGACGATTGGGAGTACGCGCTGCGTGCGGGCAAGGCCGGCTATCCGACCGCGACCGTTCCGGGCATCGCGATCTGGCACATGGCCTGGAGCGACAAAGACGACGCCATTGACTGGCAGGCGTACTTCCACCTCCGCAACCGGCTTGTGGTCGCCTCGATCCACCACGACGGACCGATCACCGGAATCGTGAGATCAATGGTCAAGGCAACCGCCAAACACCTTCTCTGCCTTGAGTATTCAACGGTGGCCATTCAGAACGAGGCCATCCGCGACTTCCTGGCCGGACCGAACCACGTGCGCGACCTGCTGCCCACTGCATTGCCGAAGATCGCGGCGATGCGGAAGCAGTACCCGGATGCAGTGGTCCTTCCATCTGCCACCGAATTGCCCCGGACCACCGGCGAGGCAACAGGTTTCGGAATGAACGTGCCCACCAACCCGATCGCCAAGATCCGGTCGCTCGGCGCGGGCATCGTCAACAACATCAAACCGGCAGATCCGCGCCACCACGAGGTTCCGCAGGCGAATTACCCTCCGCTGCAAGCACGTTGGTTCAGCCTCGGTCGCGTCGACGGGGTCACCGTGACCACCGCGGACGGCCGCGGAGTGGTCTACCGGCAGCGGGATCGCGACAAGATGATCGAGCTGGCCAGGGAATCGGCCGCCCTGATCAAGGAACTGCGCGCCCGCTTCCCGGAGATGCGAGAAACCTACCGATCCGCTCATGCGGACCTGACCAGTACAGAAAGCTGGGAGCGTGTCTTCGGAATCGATTGAGGGTGCAGAGAGTTTCATCGGACCGTTGCGCGGCGAGACCAAAATCCTGGTCGATATCCAGACAATGCTGACCAGCAAACCGGGTGCGGTGTCTGTTGCCCGGGGACTCTCGCATTTCGGTGAACACTCCCTCGGCTGGCTGGGCCTCGCCGCTGTCGGCGGGGTGGTCGCCCATGCCCGCGGCGACAAGTCGAACCGCGACCTGTGGATCGCCGCCGGCGCGGGGGCGTTCGGCGCCCACGCCGCCTCGGTGATCATCAAGCGAGTGGTTCGCCGACGCCGCCCCAGCGACCCCCGGGTCAAGGTCGGGGTCGGCACACCCAGCAAACTGAGCTTCCCGTCGAGCCACGCCACATCGACGACCGCAGCCGCGATTCTGCTCGGCCGGGCGGCCGGTCTGCCGGTCGCGGCACTGCCGGCGGTCATCGTGCCGCCGATGCTGTTGTCGCGGTTGGTCCTGGGCGTTCATTACCCGACCGATGTGATCGGTGGAGCATTGATCGGTGCCACCTGTGCGGCCGTGATGACCACGGGTGAAAGACTGATCCGAACCGAGAACCGAGGAGAGCAGTGAGCGAGGAGCCGATCGAGCACGGCACGTTGCGTGGTCCGCCGAAGAATCTGGCGACGGGCCTGGTCAAGGCGGTCCGGCCACGGCAGTGGGTGAAGAACCTTCTGGTGCTGGCAGCACCGCTGGCCGCGGGAGCGGTCGACGAAGGCGACGTCCTGGCACGAACCTCGGTCGCGTTCGTCGCGTTCTGCCTGGTTGCCTCGAGTGTCTACCTGATCAACGACGCGCTGGATGTCGAGGCCGACCGCAATCACCCCACCAAGCGGTTCCGCCCCATCGCGGCCGGCGTCGTCCCGCGTCAGCTGGCGTTCGCGCTGGCCGTTGTACTGGCTGCGGCATCCATCGGGATCTCGTTCCTGGCGAACTGGCAGCTGGCAGTGGTCATCAGCGTCTATCTGGTGATCCAGCTCGGCTACTGCTTCGGGCTCAAGCACGAGCCCGTCATCGACATCTGCATCGTGTCGTCCGGCTTCCTCCTGCGCGCCATCGCCGGCGGCGTGGCGGCCGAACTGCCGGAAGGTCTGTCGAAGTGGTTCCTGTTGGTGATGACCTTCGGGTCGCTGTTCATGGCGGCCGGCAAGCGGTACGCCGAACTCCAGCTGGTCGAGCGCACCGGCGCCAAGATCCGCAAGAGCCTCGAGTACTACACAACGACGTACCTCCGGTTCGTCTGGACGTTGTCGGCGACAGCCGTGGTGCTCTGCTACGGCATGTGGGCCTTCGACACCGACGGCGGACACAGTGACAACGTTTGGTATGCCCTGTCGATGGTGCCCTTCACCATCGCAATCCTTCGCTACGCCGTAGATGTTGACGGTGGTCAAGCGGGCGAACCCGAAGAAATCGCGCTCGGTGACCGTGTTCTCCAGCTGCTGGCCATTGCCTGGTTAGTATGCGTGGGTGTCGCGGTCTATGCCATCAGTTGAACAGCGGCCAACAGTTGAACAGCAGTCGGCACCACGGGCACAGGTACTCGGTCGCAGGATAGATCCGGCCACGATCTCGCTGGCGATCAGCGCGATCGTCGTCGCGGTCATTTTCGGTTACGGAGCCTGGCAACGACGCTGGATCGCCGACGACGGACTGATCGTCCTGCGGACGGTCCGCAACCTCTTGGCCGGCAACGGGCCGGTGTTCAACAAGGGGGAGCGGGTCGAGGCGAACACCTCGACCGTGTGGACCTACCTCATCTGGTTCTGGAGTTGGGTCACCGACGCCCGCACCGAATACGTGGTCTTGTGGATCGCGCTCGTCCTGTCGATCGCGGCGGTCCCGCTGGCCATGTACGGCACCGGGCGCCTGTACCGCATCGACAAGGGAATCGGCCCGGTCAACCGCGGCTGGATGTTGCTGCTGCCGCTCGGCGCACTCGTCTACATCGCATTGCCTCCCGCCCGCGACTTCGCGACCAGTGGCCTCGAGGTGTCGCTCTGCATCTTCTGGGCTGCTCTGTTGTGGTGCCAGCTGGTCGCCTGGAGTCAGCGTGAGACATCCACCGGACGTCTCGACCGGAAACAGACCGCCACCACCCTGTTGCTCGGATTCACCGCCGGACTCGCGCCGTTGATCCGGCCCGAACTGACACTGGTCGGTGGATGCGCCCTGCTGCTGGTGGTCTGCGCGCCGATGACCTGGCGGATGCGGCTCGCGTTCGCCGCGGCCGCCGGAATCGTCCCGGTGGCATACCAGATCTTCCGGATGGGCTACTACGGTCTGCTCGTTCCCAACACCGCGGTGGCCAAAGACGCCAGCGGTTCCAAGTTCGAGCAGGGTTTCCGCTACCTGGGCAACATGTTCAGTCCTTATCTACTGCTGCTGCCGCTGATCGTCGCGGTGGTCGCGGCCGGTGTCGCCTGGTACCTGCGGAACCGTCAGGTCGCACTCGCCGCCGACGACGCGGCCACCGGGCCCATCAACCTGAGCAAGACCTCGGGCTTCGGTGCGCGGGCAGGGGTGTTCAGCCGTCGTCTGCAGACGCCGTCCGCCGTGGTCGCGCTGATCGTCGTCACCGGATTGATCGAGGCGTTCTACTGGGTCCGGCAGGGCGGCGACTTCATGCATGCCCGGGTGCTGCTGGTTCCGCTGTTCCTGCTGATGTTGCCGGTGATGGTCATCCCGATCACCATCCCGACCGCGCTGGGTCGCGACCAGATCGCCGGCTGGGTCGGTGCCGCCGTCATGACCGGACTCTGGGTGACCACCGTCGTGTGGGCGGCATCGACCTCGTCGATCGCCGGAATGACCAACGGCACCGAGATCGGTCGCGGGGGCATCGTCGATGAGCGGCGCTATTACATACAGAACATCGGTATCGAACATCCGATCACCGCGGAGGACTACCTGGGTTATCCGAGAGTTCGGGCGATGGTCGAATCGATCGAGAAGCACCAGGACACCGGCGGCGTGCTACTGCCCTCCCCGAATTACGACGAGTGGTACTTCGATCCGCTGCCGGTCCCACCACCGGAAGGTGTCGCCAAGCAGCTGTCGGTGTTCTACCTGAACCTCGGAATGACCAGTATGAATGCTCCACTGGATGTCCGGGTCATCGACCAGATGGGTTTGGCCTATCCGATCGCCGCACATTCCGACCGTCTGCCGGACGGCCGGATCGGTCATGACAAGGACCTGGACCCGGAATGGGTGGTCGCTGAGGCGGGTGCCTATCCGCGGTACCCGGTGCTGCCACCCTTCATCAGTCAGGACGGCGTCAAGCAGGCGCAGGTGGCTCTCACCTGTAAGCCGACACAGGATCTGATCGCGTCGTACTCGGCGCCGTGGACGTTCGATCGCTTCCGGCACAACCTGCGTCAGGCTGTGGGATTCACCTCGTATCGGATCGACCGGAATCCGCTGTACGAACTCCAGCGGTGCAACCTGCCGATCCCCCCGCCGGTGCCATGATCGTCGCGATCAGCACCTGTGAGCGCGCCGGAACGTTTCCTGATAGAAACCTGTGAATGTGAGCGTCCGGCCAGGTGGGACGCCCGTATAACGGTCGAGTGACCAGCCAGAGGTCTCGAAACTGTAACGCCGCGTTTTGCTGGCGCGATAGTGATTTGGGACCCGGATTTGGCCAGGTCACGCGCCCGGTTCAGAACAGAGTGAAACAGATCACAGGGTTTGTCAGGTCGGTGCCTATCTAATAGGCTCCGTTCGTTGCCGGAGTGCGAGACCCTCTGTGTCGCAAAGCTGTGTGACAGCTGAGGGACCTGAGGTCGGGGCGTCCTCGTGGCCGATTGATTTCAAAGGTGCTTCAGCCGTTGGCTGAGGTACTGGACAGAAAGAGAGTTGTATTCGATGCGCGTACGCAAGCCTTTCGGGCGAGCGGGACTCGGTAAGCGGTTCGTCGCTGCCTTCGCCGCGGTGGCGACCATCGCCGGAGTCGGCGTGGTGGCCGGCACCGGCACCGCCAGCGCCTGGGGCACCAACTCGGGCTTCTCGCAGTGGTCTGCAAACGGTTGTGGCATGCCCGATGTCAAGGTTCGTTCGTGGAGCAAGCCGGGCAACTACAAGACTGTTGTCATGCTCGACGGACTGCGTGCGACCAACGACGTCAGCGGCTGGGAACACGAGACCAACGTGCAGAACATGGTCGACCGCGGTGTCAACGTGGTCATGCCGGTCGGTGGCGCAGCGAGCTTCTACAGCGACTGGGACGCACCCAACAACTTCAACGGCCAGCCCTACGCCTACCGCTGGAACTGCGTGATCACGCGTTCGCTGGTCGCGGGGATGGATGCCAGGGGTATGCGCGGTCCCTCGGGCAAGTACGCGATCGCCGGAATCTCGATGGGCGGCAACGCGGCCCTCGTCATCGGCGCGAACAACAAGCAGAACTTCTCGCACGCATTCTCGATGTCGGGGTACCTGAACCTGTCGGCTCCGGGGATGAAGTCGGCCATCCGCGTCGCTCTGCTCGACGCTGACGGTGGACCGTGGAACGCCGACAGCATGTGGGGCGCTCCGTGGAGCACCCGCTGGTACGACAACGACCCGTTTGTGCAGATCACCAAGATGCACGGTCTGAAGGTTCGCGTCGGCTCGGGTAACGGCGGCCTCGGCGGCTACAACGCCGGCCAGGGTCCGGTCGAGATCGTCCAGGGTGTACCGCTCGAGTGGCTCTCGCTGGCACAGAGTCGTGCATTCGAGGTTCAGGCACTGATCAACGGCGTCGGCATCACCACCGATTACCCGCCGGTCGGCACCCACATGTGGGGCTACTGGCAGGACATGATGTGGCGGGCACTGAACCAGGGATGGTTCCGCTAAGCAAGGAGGCCGTGACTCACCAGTCACAAAAATCACACCAGTAACAGGTGTGGCAACCTCAAAACAGGACGCCCTACGTGTAAGAAACACGTAGGGCGTTCTTTTTTGTGACTTTGAGGAGTAGAGGTCCATGCGGCAGAGATTCGTGCGCGGTGCACTGGGACTGATGGCCGGCGCAGTGGCTGTGTCCACCGTGCTGGGAACGTCGACCGTGGCCGCCGCGCCTGCCCACGCGGCGCCTGGACCGGTCTACAGCGCTCCTGCGGAGGTTCCCGGGGTCAAGATCACCAACACCTTCTGGTACTCCGACCGCCGCGTGGCGATGTGGGTGTACTCGCCGGCGATGGGCACCAACATCCAGGTGCAGTTGCTGCTCGCGCGGGACTGGAACTACCGGCCGTCGAACACGTTCCCGCAGATGTACATGCTGGACGGTCTGCGGGCGCAGGAAGACCAGAACGGCTGGATCATCAACACCAACGTCGAGGACTTCTACAAGGACAAGAACGTCAACGTCGTCCTGCCGGTCGGTGGCGAGTCCAGTTTCTACACGGACTGGCAACAGCCGAACAACGGCAAGAACTACAAGTGGGAGACGTTCCTCACCAAGGAACTGCCCCCGATCCTCGAGAAGCAGTGGCGCTCGACCGACGTCAGGGGCGTCGAGGGCCTGTCCATGGGTGGCTCGGCCGCGATGATGCTCGCCGCGCGCAACCCCGGCTTCTTCAAGTTCGCCGCGTCGTTCTCCGGCATCCTCCAGCTCAGCTCGTTCGGTATGCCCCAGGCAGTCCAGTTCGCGGTGAACGATGCCGGCGGCTACGACGCCTCCAAGATGTACGGACCGCCGACTGATCCGGCGTGGAAAGAACACGATCCCTACGTCCTGGCCGACAAACTGGCCGGCACCAGCCTCTACATATCGTCGGGCAACGGACTCGTCGGCCAGTACGACACGGTGTCCACGATCCCGGGTCTGGCCACCAACTATGCGGGCGTGGGCCTCGAGGTGCTCTCCCGGGTGACCTCGCAGCAGTTCGCGAGCCGCCTCAACCAACTCGGGGTGCGTGCGCAGGCCGTCTACCGTGACTCCGGAACCCACACCTGGCCGTACTGGCAGTTCGAGATGGAACAGGCGTGGCCGCAGGCGGCCGGAGCCCTCGGGCTCGCGGCCGACCGGCCGGCGTGCAGCACCAGCGGTGCGATCGCGCCGGTCTACAAGGCGAACAAGTCGCTCGGTGAGTGCCTCACGCCGGAGTACGACGTGCCCGGTGGCCGCGCTCAGGACTTCCGTGGCGGGCGGATCATCTGGTCGGCCAAGACCGGAGCCCAGGTGGTCGGCGGCGGCATCGGCGGCGCCTATGTGGCCGCGGGCGGTCCCGGCGGATGGCTCGGTTTCCCGACCTCCGGCGAACTGGCCACACCCGACCGGGTCGGCCGCTTCAACCGCTTCCAGAACGGCAACATCTACTGGACCCGGACCACCGGCGCCCATCCCGTCGGCGGCGCGATCTTCGTCGACTGGGGCAAGAACGGCTACGAGACCGGACCGCTGAAGTACCCGACCGGCGACGAGCACGACACCCCTGGCGGCAAGGGACGCGTGCAGGACTTCCAGATCGGTTCGTACTACTGGAACTCCACAAATGGCGCACATTCGGTGCAGGGCAAGATCTTCGAGAAATACGCCACGCTCGGATACGAAGGCGGCTGGCTGGGTTTCCCGACGACCAACGAGGTCAGTCTCAAGGCCGGGGGCAAGCTCACCGCGTTCGACGGCGGCAACATCTACTGGACGCCGGCCAAGGGCGCCTACGCCATCGCACCGGGCCCGATCTTCGACGCCTGGGGCAAGGCCGGCTACGAGAACGGGAAGCTCGGATATCCCGTCAGCGACGCCGAGCCGATCACCGGTGGCACCAGGGTCCGTTTCGAGGGCGGTTCCATCGAGAACGTCAACGGTGTTGTCACGGTCAAATAATTCCCTCAGGTCCTTTGGGTAGCCTGGCGGAGGCCTTCGGGCACCAGACTGCAGAGGCGACGCTCCCCGCGAGGGCGTCGGACAAGGAAGTGACATGACAGGCAACATCATTCGGACCGTGACCGTGGGCGCCGCACTGCTGATGACGGCAGTGTTCGCCACCGGGTGTGGTGATGACGACTCGACCGCGTCGGCGCCCACCAGTGCGGTCAGCACCACCAGCAGTCCGGTGAGTTCCACCGAGAGCAACAAGTCCTCGGCGAGCGAGAGTGCTCCGTCGTCGGTGGTGACGTCTACGAAGGTGACCAGCCAGGCCCAGCCCGACGACACCGAGGGCCTGCCGGCCACCGGACCCGCTCCGGCCGAGGTCCCCGCCGGCGTCGACGCCGACGACAAGACCGAGGCGTACCTGGCCGAACTGGAGAAGCAGGGCGTGTCGATCCCGAACGACCCCGACAACGCACTGGCGCTCAGCGCGGGCCAGACCGTGTGTGAGGGCAAGAAGCAGGGGACTCCGGCCGAGACCATCAAGATCTTCGTGGTGCCGATCGTGGGGTCGGGTACCACCGACGAGGCGAAGGCCAACGCGGACGCCGACAAGGTGATCAAGGCCGCCGAGCTGAAGTTCTGCTGACCGGCCGCCTGTGACGAATCCCAAGAAGCGTAAACGGGGCAGACTGCTGCTCTTTGCCATCCTCGGTCTGGGGATCCTGAGCATCATCGCGATCATCCTCGTGGTGATCCTGATCATCAATCTGCTCAAACCGGAACCCGCCGGGCCGGAAGGCCCGACGCGGTCTCCGTCGAGTTCGGTGCCGCGCCCCACCGCGCAGCCCGCAGACTGCCCGGATGTACAGGTGATCGTGGTGCCGGGTACCTGGGAATCGTCCAGCAACGACGACCCCTACAACCCGACCGCGAATCCGGTTTCGTTGATGCTCAATGTCTCTGGACCGCTGGCGAATGAGTTCGACGCGTCCCGCGCGGACGTCTACACCGTTCCCTACATCGCGCAGTTCCGGAACCCGGCCAACTTGACCGACAGGCAGGCCGACTACGACGTCTCGCGCGCCGAAGGCACCGAGCGGACCCGGGCGAAGATCGCCGAGGTCAATGCGAAGTGCCCGTTGACCAGCTACGTGCTGACGGGTTTTTCGCAGGGTGCGGTGATCGTGGGCGACATCGCCGGCGAGATCGGCAACGGCCGGGGTCCTGTCGCGCAGGATCTGGTTCTCGGGGTCGGGCTCATCGCCGACGGCCGGCGCGAGCCCGATCAGGCGAAGAACGCCGGACCCAATCCGACGGGTGTCGGCGCCGAGATCGCGCTCGACATCCTGCCGATACCGGGGATCACGCTCACGGGTCCACGGCCCGGTGGTTTCGGTGAACTCACGGACCGTACGTACTCCCTCTGTGCGCCCGGTGATCTGATCTGTGACGCGCCGACGATCCGTAATCCCATCGAGGGCATCAACAAGCTGATGGGTGCGATCAACAATCCGGTGCACGCGATGTACAACACAACCCAGTACTGGAGTGACAACGGTCAGCCGGCCACGGTGTGGATGACCGACTGGGCCCGGGCGGTCATCGACGAAGCGCCGTTCCCCAAGCACGAATAGCCCATTTTGCCCGCCGTGGTCCATTTTGAACCGCCTGGCCGCGGAAGTAACGTCTACTGCCGAACCGCTGGATGTCGGGTCAGCCGACCGATCGCGGCAATGCGTACGAGGTAGGAGAAGAGATGACTTCAGCTGCTGCGGACTCCGGTCTGCGTAAGTTCCGGTTCGGAGCCGGCGGCGAGGGCAACCGCGACGAGGGCGGTGCCCGTAAGTTCGTCAAGCTCGCGCAGACCGCCGAGGAATACGGTTTCGACACCTTCGCGGTACCCGATCACCTCGGAAATCAGGTCGGTCCGCTCGCCGCGCTTGGTGCACTGAGTCAGGCCACGGACCGGATCCGGCTCGCGACCTCGGTCCTGGCCAACGGCTACCGCCACCCGGCGCTGCTGGCAAAAGAAGCCACCACCATCGACGTGCTGTCGAAGGGACGCCTCGAACTCGGTATCGGCGCGGGGTGGATGAAAGAGGAGTTCGACAAAGCCGGCATCGAGTTCGAGTCGCCGGGTGTCCGCATCCGTCGCCTGGACGAGTCGCTGACCATCCTCGACGGACTGCTGCGTGGCGAAGAGGTCAATTTCTCGGGTGAGTTCTACAACATCAAGGGACTCGTCGGCAGCCCCCGGCCGCGGCAGGGTCCGCGGCCGCCGATCGCTGTCGGCGGTGGCGGTCCGAAGATGCTGGCGCTCGCCGCCAAGCACGCCGACATCATCTCCGTGGCCACCGGAACCACCGCCGACGGCAAGCTCCGGCTCTCCGACATGACGATGGAGAAGACCGTCGAACGCGTCGATCGGATCCGGCAGGCCGCCGGTGACCGTTTCGACGAGATCGAGTTGAACTGGACCATCGCGACGATCGTCATCACCGACGATCGCGAGGCGACCGCGGAGATGGCACTTGCCGCCCTTGACCAGGGATATCCGCCCAACATCGCGATGGATGTGAAGCTCTCGGTCGACGACATCCTGCAGTCGCCGTACCTGGCATTCGGATCGTTCGAGCAGATTGCCGACCAGATCCGTGAGGTGCGCCGCCGGACCACGATGTCGTATGTCGGTGTGTTCCCGACTCAGATGGATGCGTTCGCGCCCATCATCCCGCTTCTCAAAGGCGAGTAGACACGGCGCGCGCCGCAGTGGCGTAGGTTGTCTTTCGGTCATCCGGCAGAGCCGGGTGTCGCGGCGAGGGTGCCCAGGACCGTCGCCGGTAGTATCTGAAAGGTTTGGCTCGGGACCGACGTGGCTTCGAGTCCTATTTGGCTTGACATGAAAAGTAGGGAACCCTGTTGAAAACGAATCCGGAGGCGGTGTTCGGCGACTCGGCCGAAACGACGCCGACGGAAGGGTTCGACAGCTGTGACCCGATTTGGGCCGGCGCCCCGGCCGCTATCAGGAGTGCGAATGAACAACGAGTTTGACCAGTTTTTGGACGAGAACGGCAACCTGTTCTTCACCGAAGACGCGACTCTGGTCGACTACGTGGAGCGCAATGTCGCCGAACAGGCCGACACCCTTGCGTATCGGTTCATGGATTACAGCCGCGAGCGCGACGGTGAGGCCATCGACCTGACGTGGGCCCAGTTCGGCAAACGCCTGCGCGCGATCGCGGCGCGCCTGCAGCAGGTCACCCAGCCGGGTGACCGGGTGGCGATTCTCGCGCCCCAGTCGCTCGAGTACGTGATCGGCTTCTTCGGATCGCTCTACGCCGGCAACATCGCTGTCCCACTGTTCTCTCCGGACGAACCCGGCCACACCGATCGGCTGACGGCCGTGCTGGCCGACTGCAAGCCGTCCGCGATCCTGACCTCCACGAAGTCGGCCGAGGCCGTGCGCGACTTCTTCAAGCCGCTGCCCGCCAAAGAGCGTCCCCGCGTCATCGCGATCGACGCCGTCCCCGACTCGGTCGGCGAGACCTGGGTCCGGCCGACGCCGAAACTGCACGACACCGCATATCTGCAGTACACCTCGGGTTCGACGCGTATCCCGGCCGGCGTGATCATCACCTATGAGTCCGTGGCCGCGAACGCGCTGCAGATGATCGACGCGATCGAGTTCGACCACAACTCGCGTGGTGTCACCTGGCTGCCGATGTTCCACGACATGGGGCTGTTGACGGTGATCCTGCCGGCGCTGGGCGGCAAATACATCACGATCATGAGCCCGCAGGCGTTTGTCCGTCGTCCGGGTCGCTGGATCCAGGAACTGGCGGCGATGGCCGACCGCGCGGACACCTTTGCTGCCGCTCCCAACTTCGCGTTCGAACACGCCGCCGTGCGCGGTCTGCCGAAGCCCGGCGAGAACATCGACCTGAGCAACGTGATCGGCCTGATCAACGGCAGCGAGCCGGTCACGGTCAGTTCGATGAAGAAGTTCAACGACGCGTTCGGTCCGTACGGACTGCCGAAGACGGCCATCAAGCCGTCGTACGGCATGGCGGAGGCCACGCTGTTCGTCTCGTCGACCAAGCGCGACAACGAGGCGAAGATCATCCACGTCGACCGCGACGAGCTCAACCGCGGTCAGTTCAAGCTGGTTGACCAGGACGCACCGGGTGCGGTGGCACAGGTGTCGTGTGGACAGGTCTCGGTGAGCCAGTGGGCCGTGATCGCCGACTCCGAGACCGCCACCGAGCGGCCCGACGGCCACGTCGGTGAGATCTGGCTGCACGGTATGAACATCGGCCACGGTTACTGGGGCCGCCCGGATGAGACCGAAGAGACGTTCAACAACACTCTGAAGAACCCGTTGCCGGAAGGCAGCCACAGCGTCGGCGCCCCGGATGGCGCCAAGTGGATGAAGACCGGCGACTACGGCGTCTGGCACGACAACGAGCTGTACATCACGGGCCGCGTGAAGGACCTCGTGATCGTCGATGGCCGCAATCACTACCCGCAGGACCTCGAGTTCTCGGCCCAGGAGGCCGGCGGTGCGCTGCGCCCGGGATTCGTGGCGGCCTTCGCGGTGCCGGCCAACGAGCTTCCCGACGTGGTGTTCGAGAACTCGGCCAGCGGATTGAAGTTCGACGCCGACGATGCCTCGGAGCAACTGGTCATCGTGGGCGAGCGTGGACCGGGCAAGAAGGTCGATCCACAGGAGGTGGCCGACACGGTGCGTGCGTCGGTCGCTCAGCGCCACGGCGTGATGGCCCGCGACGTGCTGATGGTCCCGGCGGGTTCGATCCCGCGGACCTCCAGCGGCAAGATCGCCCGGCGGGCATGTAAGGCGGCGTACATCGACGGGACCCTGCGTGGTGGCTACCAGCAGACCGCGTTCCCCGATTCGCCCATCGAGAACCAATAGTTTGGAAACCGGCGATGCCTGAACTGAATAACGAGCCAGACCAGGATCACAACGACGAGAAGGCCGGCGACATGACGGTCTCGGAGTTGCGTGACTGGATGCGCGGCTGGGTCTCGGAGACCACCGGCCTCGCGTTTGATCAGGTATCGGTCGACAGGCCGATGGAAGAGTTCGGACTGTCGTCGCGTGATGCGGTGGCGTTGTCGGGAGACATCGAGGACAAGACCGGTGTGATACTGACGGCCACGGTCGTCTACCAGCATCCGACGATCGCGTCGTTGGCGAAGCGCATCATCGAGGGCGATCCCGACGAGGGACGCGACGACGACGATGACGCCGAGCGTTACGAGCGGGTGCGTGGTGCCGACGACGATGTCGCGATCGTCGGTGTGGCGACCCGTTTCCCGAAGGCCGGCCATACGCCGGAGTCGACGTGGGATCTGCTGATCAGCGGTCGCGACGGCATCAGTGATCTGCCCGAGGATCGGTGGACGGAGTTCAAGTCAGAACCGCGGATCGCGAAGGTCCTGGCGGAGGCGAACCTCAACGGTGGTTACCTCGACGATGTGAAGGGCTTCGACGCCGACTTCTTCCAGATGTCGCCGCGTGAGGTCGAGATGGTCGATCCGCAGCAGCGGCTGGCGCTGGAGTTGACGTGGGAGGCGCTCGAGCACGCGCACATCCCCGCCAGCGACCTCAAGGGCGGCCAGGTCGGTGTCTTCATCGGCAGTTCGACCAACGACTATCAGATGCTGGCGGTCTCCGACCCGGAAGGCGCGGGGGAGACCGCTGCCTACGCACTCACCGGAACCTCCACTTCCATTGTGGCCGGACGTGTTTCGTACTACTTCGATTTCCGGGGGCCGTCGATCGCCCTCGACACTGCGTGCTCGTCGTCGCTGGTGGCGGTCCATCAGGCCGTCCGTAGCCTGCGTAGCGGTGAGTCGAACGTGGCGCTCGCCGGTGGCGTGAACATGCTCATCACCCCGGCGGCGACCCTCGGATTCGATTCGATCGGTGTGCAGTCCGAGAACGGTCGGATCAAGGCCTTCTCGTCTGATGCCGACGGCATGATCCGCGCCGAGGGTGGTGGACTCCTTGTCCTCAAACGGCTCTCGGATGCGCGAGCAGACGGCGACAAGGTGCTCGCCGTGGTCGCGGGTTCGGCCGTCAACTCCGACGGACGCTCCAACGGACTGCCCGCTCCCAATCCCGAGGCCCAGGTCGAGGTGCTGCGCAGCGCGTACACCGACGCGGCCATCAACCCTCGCGACGTCGACTACATCGAAGCCCACGGCACCGGAACGATTCTCGGTGATCCGATCGAGGCCGATGCTCTCGGACGTGTGGTCGGGCGCGGTCGCGACGCCGACAAACCGGCTCTGCTGGGGTCGGCGAAGACGAACTTTGGTCACCTCGAAGCCGCCGCCGGCGCGGCCGGTCTCATCAAGGTCGTTCTGGCCCTTGGCGAGAACAAGCTGCCGCCGTCGCTGAACTACGTGGGCCCCAACCCGTACATCCAGTTCGATGCGCTACATCTGAACGTGATCCCGGAGGCCACCGACTGGCCGCGGTACTCGGGTCATGCGGTCGCCGGAGTGTCCGGCTTCGGCTTCGGTGGCACCAACGCTCACGTGGTGATCCGTGAGGTGACCCCGGAAGATCTTGCCGAGCCCGTTGCCGTAGGCGCCGAACCGGTTGTCGCACAGGCGATCGTCGACGACTTCCTAGACGATGCGGACGACGACGAGTACATGACCGAGGCCGAGCGGGCAGCGCTCGGTCAGTTGGCCGCGGCTCCGAAGGCCGACGACACCGCCGCCGACGAGGTCGATCCCGCCGCGGGTTTCGCACCGTGTGCGGTCGAGGGTTCGGTTGTGCCACTTGTGGTGTCGGGCTTCGTGTCGTCGCGTCGCCGCAAGGCTGCCGCGGATCTGGCCGAGTGGCTGGAGACCGACGAGGCCAAGGCGACACCGCTGGTCGACATCGGCCGCGCGCTGGCACACCGCAACCATGGGCGCACGCGCTCGGTGGTTATGGCGCGCAGCCACGAAGACGCGCTCAAGGGTATGCGGGCGATCGCCGACAACAAGAACTCGCCGATCGTCTACACCTCCGACACACCGGATCCCGCGTCGGCGGTCTGGCTGCTGTCCGGCTTCGGTTCGCAGCATCGCAAGATGGCCAAGCAGCTTTACACCGAGAACCCGGTCTTCGCGGCGGCGGTCGACAAGGTCGACAAGCTGATCGAAGAAGAACTCGGCTACTCGATGGTCGAGAAGTTCCTCGACGACGCGGT
>NZ_DATCVM010000094.1:0-31702 GCF_036566845.1 Williamsia sp. | reverse complement strand
AGGCCTTGGTGCGGTCGATGGCCGCATCCAACCCCTCGATGGCGCGGGCATCGGTCCGGGCGCAGATGACGAACTCCGGATCTCGGCGCGCTGACACAGCGGCTTTGATACGTCCGAGCATCTGTTCGGCCGGGACCACAGCTTTGCCGTCGAGGTGGCCGCAGCGCTTCGGGTTCACCTGATCCTCGAGGTGGCATCCCGACAACCCTGCATCTTCGAGCATCGTGATGGTTCGCGCCGCACTCATCGGTTCACCGAATCCGGTGTCTGCGTCGATGAGCGTGGGCAGGTTGGTGGCCGCGGCGATCTGGCGGCCACGATCAGTTACCTCGGTCAGGGTGGTCAATCCGATATCCGGCAGACCCAGGTCTGCGGACAACGCCGCACCGGAAATGTAGACACCTTCAAACCCGATGTCGGCCACCAGCTTTGCCACCAGTGGCGAGTACGCCCCGGGCATCCGGACGATCGACTCGCTCCTCAGCCCGGCTCGTAACGCGATGCGACGATCGGTGGCGCTGACATCGGCGCCGAGAAGATGACCACCCATCAGAAGATTCCGTTCGGGACCGTGGGCGCCAGCGCGAGAACATCCGGACGCACCAGCAGGTCGAGGTCACCGAGCGAACCCGCCGGCAGATCGGCCACGCCGGCTACTGCAGCCAGGAACCGCTCTTGCTCCGCGGTGTCGATCACACCGGAGGCGAGGTCGGTGAACTTGCCTTCGTACTGCTTACGTGCAAACGGGCGAGCCCCCTGTGGGTGCGCGTCGGCGACGGCCAGCTCGTCCGAGATCACCTCACCACTGGCGAGGGTGACCACCGCGCGGGCGCCAAAGGCGCGCTGCTCGGGATCTGGATTGTGGTAGCGCTCCGTCCATTCCGCGTCTTCGACCGTCGAGATCTTGTTCCAGAGTTCGATGGTGTCGGGGCGATGGGCGCGCTCGGGCGAGTACGAGGTCTCGTGATGCCACGCTCCGTCCTGCAGCGCAACAGCGAAGATGTACATGACGGAATGATCGAGCGTCTCACGAGATGCGTTGGGGTCGAACTTCTGTGGATCATTCGAGCCGGTGCCGATGACAACGTGGGTGTGATTGCTGGTGTGCAGGACGATGGATGCGATCTGGTCGAGGTCACCGATGCGATCACGCAGACGCCGGGCCAGATCGATCGGTGCCTGACTCTGGTACTCGGCCGAGTGCTCTTTGGTGTAACTGTCGAGGATCGCCCGCTTCTCTTCGCCCGGTGCCGGCAGTGGCACCTCGTAGGCGCCGTCGGGTCCGTCGAGCAGCCAGGCGATCACACCGTCTTCGCCCTCCCAGATCGGAGAGGGTGCGCCTTCGCCACGCATCGCGCGATCAACCGCTTCGACGGCGATCTTGCCGGCTTGTGCCGGAGCAAAGGCCTTCCAACTCGAGATGAGTCCCTTACGCGACTGGCGCGTGGCGGTCGTCAGATGGACGGCCTGCCCGACTGCCTGATAGATCGTCTCCTCATCGAGGTGCAACATCGTGCCCAGGCCCGCGGCCGCAGATGCGCCGAGGTGTGCGACGTGGTCGATCTTGTGCTTGTGCAAGGAGATTCCGCGGACCAGATCGATCTGGATCTCGTAGGCGGTTGCCAAACCCCGGATCAGGTCCGCTCCGCTCACACCCAGATGCTGGCCGACTGCGACGAGCGCGGGGATGTTGTCGCCGGGGTGGGAGTACTCGGCTGCCAGGAATGTGTCGTGGTAATCGAGTTCGCGGACGGCAACACCGTTCGCCCAGGCCGCCCACTCCGGTGAATAGTTCCCGGCAACACCGAATACGCCGGCACCGCCGCTCACGGCAGGGTGGGCGATCGCCTGGGTCCGTGCGACCGTGACCGGTCGGCGCGTCACCGACGCCGCACTGACGGCAGCGTTGTCGATGATCCGGTTTCTCACCATCTCTGCGGTCGCCTCGGGGACCGCGACGGTGTCGGCAGCAACTTGCGCGATCTTCTGCGCAAGGTGCTCCGATTGCGGGAAGTCTTCAGCGCTACGACGGGTGCGAACGATGTGTTTGATCATGATTTGCACAGTACGCAGGGGTGTATCGACCTTAAAAGACCTTGCTGAGGCATATTTTTGTGGATCTTTGCGGGCCAGTTTGCGAACTTTGCAAACACTCGCGAGCTAGGCTCTCAGGCGTGGCAAAAATGTTCGTCGGCGCGCGACTGCGCCGATTACGTGAAGAACGGGCACTGACCCAGTCGGCATTGGCGAAGAGCCTGGGCCTGTCGACCAGTTACCTCAATCAGCTCGAGAACGACCAACGGCCGCTCACGGTGGCGGTGCTTCTACGTCTGACAGACACCTACGAGTTGCCCGCAAACTTCTTTTCCGCCGATACCGACGCTCGGCTCATCGCCGACCTCGGCGAGGTGCTCCACGAATACTCCGAGGCAGCCGATATCAGGCAGTCCGAACTCGACGAACTCGTGACCAGGATGCCGGCAGTCGGGCAGACGCTCGTCACCCTGCACCGCAGACTGCATGCCGCCCAGAGTGAACTCGAGACCTACCGCGCCGGAGCAGCTCCCGACCAGTCGGAGAACTCCCACGTGGTCTTCCCCGCCATGCCCTTCGAGGAGGTACGCGACTTCTTCTACGACCGGCGCAATCACATCGCCGAGCTCGACCGGGCCGCGGAGGCGACGTTCGAACGGCACGGCCTGCGGATCGGCGAACTCGATACCCAACTCGCCGAACTGCTGGCGCGGGAGCACCACGTCCACGTCGTCATCGATCGCGATTCCGATGGCGATCATCCGACAAAGCGGGCATTCGACGCTGCCAACAATGTCCTGCACATCAGCAGCCGGCTCGATCCCGGACAGCGGGCGTTTCAGATGGCCACCCAACTCGCGTTCCTGGATCAGTCGGACCGCATCGATTCCATTCTGGCGCAGGAGAACAACCTCAGTGACGAGTCCGTGCCGGTGGCCCGGATCGGACTGGCGAATTACTTCGCCGGCGCACTTCTCCTGCCTTACGAGCAGTTCCGGGCCACCGCCGAGGCGCAGCGCTACGACGTCGACAAACTGGGTATGGCCTTCCGGGTCGGTTTCGAGACCATCTGCCACCGGCTGTCCACGCTGCAGCGTCCCCGCAACCGCGGCGTGCCGTTCATCTTCGTCCGGATCGACCGCGCAGGAAACATTTCGAAGCGTCAGTCCGCCACGGCTTTTCACTTCTCGCGGGTCGGCGGCAGCTGCCCGCTGTGGGTGGCGCACGAGGCCTTCTCGCAGCCCGGTCGCGTACTCACCCAGGTGGCCCAGATGCCGGATGGCCGGACTTACCTGTGGACAGCCCGGACCGTCCGCTCTTCGTCGGCCGGCCATCTTGCGCCGGAGAAGATGTTTGTCATCGCGCTGGGCTGCGACATCTCGTACGCCGACCGCCTTGTCTACTCCACCGGGATCGCGGTGGACGATCCAGCCATCACGGTGCCGATCGGCGCCGGGTGCAAGGTCTGCGACCGTCCCGCCTGCTCACAGCGAGCATTTCCGCAGCTGGGCCGCACGGTGGTGGTCGACGAACGCCGCAGCAGCGATCTGCCCTACCCTGCCTCCACCAGGTGAGCGCCGACGGCTGATGCCCACCTACGCGTTCGCGCTGTGATCATCGACAACGTTGTCGTCCTCTGGGAACCCACCCTGGCGGTTCTCCATCCGATTCACCACGTAGGTCACGCCCCAGAGCACGACGCCGAGCAACAACATCACGCCCGCGATCTTGTACTGGATCATCTGCGCAGAGGTGCGAGCCCACGGTCCGGCGAGGAACAGGCACAAGATCGCGCCGAGTACCGGAATCCAGACCGGCGCCCGGAAGAAGGTCTTGTCTTCGCCGCGCTTGAGGACGAGACAGCAGACGTTCACCACGGCGAACACACAGAGCAACAGCAAGCCCGTTGTACCCGACAGCGCCGCCACAACGTCGTTGTCCGACAACTGATTCACCACGATGATGAGTCCGAGGGCCAGGACGGTGGTGAAGATGATCGCGCTCCACGGCGACCGCCGGTTCGGCAGAATCCCACCCAGCGCTCGCGGCAGCACCCGTTGCTTCGACATGCCGTAGATCAACCTGCTCGCCATCAGCATGTTGATCAGGGCGGTGTTGGCAACCGCGAAAACGGTGAGATACGGGAATATCTCGTCGATCGGTACCGAGGGCGCACCGATTCGAACCACATGCAGGAGAATGCCTTCGTCGCCGGAGTCGTAATCGAGTGGCAACACCGCGATCACCGCAACAACGACAAACACGTATATCAGGCAGGCCACACCGAGTCCCGAAAGCATCACTTTGGGAAAGATCTTCTGCGGTTCCTTGGTCTCCTCGACCATGTTCACCGAATCCTCGAAACCCACCATCGCGAAGAACGCGATGGTCGTCGCTATTGTCGTGGCCAGGAACCAGCCCTTGTCGTTGGCGTCCTCGAACACAACCAGGTTGCCGATGTCGCCCTCACCGGTTCCCCGTCCGGCGGCCACGAATCCGATGACGATGACAATCGCCAGCGCGAGAATCTCCACCGCGGTGAGGATCACGTTGAACCGGACCGACTCCCCCACGCCGCGCAGGTTGATCAACGCCAGGACGAGCATGAACCCGAGGGCAACCGCCAACTGTGCGCCATCGCCGGTGGGCACATCGAACCAGCCCAATCCGTCCGCGCTGCTGAACGATTCGTGTAGCCCTTCGAGCAGGTTGCCGGCGACCACGTTCGACGACGTCGAAGCGCTGGTGATGCCGGAGCAGACCACCGCGAACGCCACCAGGAAGGTCAGGAAGTGGATCCGGAACGCCTTCTGTGTGTACAGCGCCGCGCCCGCGCACTTCGGGAATTTCGTGACCAGCTCCAGATACGAGAATGCGGTCAGGGTGGCCACCGCGAACGCCAGGATGAACGGCACCCACGCCATCCCTCCGACATTGCCGATCATCTGGCCGGTGACCGCATAGACACCGGCCCCGAGGATGTCGCCGACGATGAACAGGAGCAGCAGACCGGGCCCCATCACCCGTTTCAGTTCAGGTTCGGACTTCGAAGCGGGATCAATTGTCGTTTCTGTCATTTCAGATCCTCCCGGTAAGAGGCCGCCAATCGGCCGCAGCCGTTTTCCCGACTCAATGATGATATTCCTCAGCAGGCCCCAGGATGTCGGTTGTCATTTTTTCGTAACGCGCCCGTCGTACGGTGACGCCATGAGCACCGTGATCGAGAATGTCTACGTCGTCACCATGGATGCCGTGCGCCGGGAGTTACATTCCGGTTCCGTGGTGTTTGATGGCAACTCGATCACCGCCGTGATCGAAGGGCCTGTGGACGCGCAGATCGCGGCCGATTCCGAGGTCATCGACGGGACCGGGTGCGTCCTGACGCCGGGCCTGATCAACACACACCACCATCTGTACCAGTGGATCACCCGGGGCCTGGCCGCCGATCACACGCTGTTCCAGTGGCTGACCACGCTGTATCCGGTCTGGGCCGGCATCGATGAGGCCAGCGTCCACGTCGCCGCGACCGGGGCGCTGGGCCGATTGGCGTTGTCCGGTTGCACCACCAGCACCGATCACCACTACGTCTTCCCCAAGGAAGGGGGCGACCTGCTCGCGGCCGAGATACTCGCCGCGCAGGCGGTCGGATTGCGTTTTCATCCCACCCGGGGATCGATGGATCTGAGCGAAAAGGACGGTGGCCTACCGCCCGACAGCGTGGTCGAGACCATCGATCAGATCATGACCGCGAGTTCGGATGCGATCGACCGTTGGCATGATCCGTCGCCGGATGCCATGGTCAAGATCGCACTGGCCCCCTGTTCCCCTTTTTCCGTCACCGCGGACCTGCTGCGCGCGTCGGCAGAGCTGGCCCGCGAGAAGAATGTGCGGCTCCACACGCACCTCGCCGAAACCGTCGACGAATCCGATTACACCGCTGAGCATTTCGGTTGTACCCCGCTGGAATACATGGAGACCGTTGGCTGGCTGGGCGACGACGTCTGGTTTGCTCACGGTGTGCACTTCGATGACACATCGATCTCAACGCTCGCCGCCACCGGTAGCGGAGTTGCGCACTGCCCCACCTCCAACGGGCGTTTGGGAGCCGGGATCGCGCGAACCCACGACCTGATCGCGGCCGGTGTGCCCGTCGGCCTGGGCGTCGACGGCGCCGCGTCCAACGAATCGAGCCGCCTTCTCGAAGAGGCCCATCAGGCAGTGCTGATGGCACGGGCCGTCGGCGGTCCGACCGCACTCACCACTCGTGAGGCGTTCGAGCTGGCAACGCTGGGCGGGGCGCGGGTACTCGGGTATCAGGACACGCTCGGATCCATCGAGCCCGGCAAACTCGCCGACCTGGTGCTGTGGCGCATCGACGGTCTGGGCCACAGCGGTATCGAAGATCCGGTGGCGGCACTCGTACTCGGCGACGTCCCGCCCATCGAACGTCTGTGGGTCAACGGCAAGACAGTTGTCAGCGGCGGTGAATTGACCACCATCGACGCCGAAGACACCGCCCGCAAAGTCGCCGCCGCGCACGACGCGCTGATAGCCAAGGCGGGATGATGGATCTCCACACGATTGAAAGCATCGAAACACCGCGTACACGCGCCGATCTGACCGGGCTGAGTGCCACCGACGGCCTGTTGTCGGGCGGCACCTGGTTGATGAGTGAGCCGCAGATGCACCTGCGGCGACTGATCGACCTGCGTGGACTCGACTGGCCCGACCTCACCGTCACCGAGCAAGGCCTGGAGATAGCCGCCACTTGCACCATCGAGAGGCTCATCGCCGCGGAGTACCCACCGGAATGGCGCGCCACCCCGGTTTTTTCCGCGGCGGCCCGAGCGCTCGTGGCGTCGTTCAAGATCTGGAAGAACGCCAGTGTTGGCGGCAACATCTGCCTCGGTTTCCCGGCGGGGGCGATGATCTCGATGACCTCGGCGCTCGACGCGGTGCTGCTGGTCTGGAAGGCAGATGGCAGCGATCAACGCCTTTCGGTCCCGGAGTTCGTCGTGGCACAGAACCAGACCGCCCTCGAACCCGGAGATGTACTGCGCTCCATCATGATTCCGGCGTCAGCGCTCACACAGCCCACCACACTGCGCAAGATGGCCATGTCGCCCCTGGGACGATCCGGTGTGGTGGTGATCGGACGCCGAGAGCCTGCCGGTGCGCTGATCTCGGTCACCGCCGCCACCCGCGTGCCGTTTGTGATCAGCACCAAATCCATGGAACCCGACGAGGTTGCCGCCCAGGTCGATTCGGCGATACCACCGCAGGCGTACTATTCCGATGCTCATGGGGCCGCGGACTGGCGACGTCACGTCACCGGCGTACTGACCCGGGACGTCGTGGTCGAGCTGGCCGGTTCGTGAAGGACTGAAACACATGAAGATCAACGGAAAGCCCGTCGAAGCCCACCCCACGCCGGGCCAGTGCCTGCGCACATTCATCCGCGACCAGGGCGAGGACAGCGTCAAGAAGGGTTGTGACGCCGGTGATTGCGGCGCCTGTTCGGTCCTGATCGACGGTGAACCGCACCATTCGTGCCTGATCCCGGCATTCCGGGTGTCCGAGGCCGAGATCACCACCGTGTCCGGCCTCGGCACCCCCGACAACCTGCATCCCCTCCAGCAGAGATTTGTCGATGCGGCCGGATTCCAGTGCGGGTTCTGCACCGCCGGCATGGTGGTCACGGTCAGCGCGCTCGACCGGGCTCAGCGCGACGATCTCCGGCAGAGCCTCAAGGGGAACCTGTGCCGCTGCACCGGATACCGCTCCATCTGCGACGCGATCGACGGTGTCGTGGGGACCGAGAAGGTCTCCACCGGTGATCCGGGCCCGACGGTGGGCCGGTCGATCCCGGCGCCGGCGGCGAAGCGCATCGTCACCGGTACCGAGCCGTACACGATGGACCTTCAGCCCGCCGACCTCGGACACATCGCGGTGGTCGGTAGCCCGCACCCCCATGCCCGGATCCTGTCGATCGACACCACCGCGGCCGAGCAGATGCCCGGGGTCCGTGCGGTCCTGACCCATCGGGACGATCCCGGTGTCCCGTTCTCCACTGCTCGTCACGAGAATCGCCTCGACGATCCCGACGACACGTACGTCTTCGACACCACCGTTCGATTCGTCGGTCAGCGGGTCGCGGCCGTCGTCGCCGACTCGATCGCGATCGCCCGCCGTGCCGCCGAATTGATCACCGCCGAATACAAGATCCTGCCTGCCAACTTCGATCCGGCACTGGCCACAGAACCCGGCACGCCACTGATCCACGGCGACAAGGGCCCAGGCGTCCGCATCGCGGATCCACAGAGCAATCTGGTTGCCGGATTCGAGGGCACGACCGGCGATGTGGATGCCGGCATCGAACAAGCCCGGGCCGCCGGTGGCACGGTGGTCACGGGGCGGTGGCAGAGCGCGCGCGTCCAACACGCACATCTCGAAACCCACGGGGCGGTCGGCTGGCGAGATGACGAAGGCCGCTTGGTCATTCGGTCGAGCACCCAGGTTCCCTTCCTGATCCGGGACGAGTTGTGCCACATCTTCGGGCTACGCGCCGCCGATGTCCGCGTCCACACCGCCCGGGTCGGGGGCGGATTCGGTGGCAAGCAGGAGCTGCTCACCGAGGACCTGGTGTTGCTGGCCATGCTCAAGACCGGCCGCAATGCGGTCTATGAATTCACCCGGAGCGACCAGTTCACCATCGCGCCCTGCCGTCATCCGATGCGCATCGACGTCACGGCGGCCGCCGGATCCGACGGGGTCCTGACCGCGCTGTCGGTCTCGGTGCTGTCGGATGCGGGCGCCTATGGCAATCACAGCACCGGTGTGCTGTTCCACTCGTGTGGTGAATCGATCGCGTTGTATCGCTGCGCGAACAAGCACGTCGACGCACGAGCGGTGTACACCAACAACATTCCGTCAGGTGCGTTCCGAGGCTACGGGCTCGGGCAGGTCTCGTTCGGGGTCGAGGGTGCGATCGACGAACTCGCCGCCCGGCTGGGCATCGACCCGTTCGAGATGCGACGTATCAACACCACTGTGCCCGGAGATCCGTTTGTCACCTGGGAAGTCGAATCCGACGATCTCGAATACGGCAGCTACGGACTCGACCAGTGCCTGGACCTGGCTCAGGGTGCACTGCAGTCGGGGCGTACAGATTCCACCCGCAACGGTGATGCTCTCGCATCCCAGCCTGATTGGCGCATCGGCGAAGGCATGGCCACGACCATGATCGCCACGATTCCGCCGCGCGGTCACCACGCCGATGCGCTGATGACCCTCACCGCTGAAGGTGCCTACGTCGCTGCGGTGGGTACCGCCGAGTTCGGAAACGGAACCACCACGGTTCTCACCCAGATCGCCGCCTCCGCACTCGGCTGCGCGCCCAGCCAGATCGTCATCAAGCAATCCGACACCGACGTGGTCGGCCACGACACCGGTGCGTTCGGATCGGCCGGCACCGTGGTCGCGGGCAAAGCCCTGAACTCTGCGTGCACCGAACTCCGTCGGCTCATCATCGAGCTCGCCGCAACACAACTCGGGGCCGACCCGGCCGAGTGTGTGCTCGGACCTCAGGGTGTACAGGCCGGCCCGGCGTTCATCGATCTCGCCGGAGTGGCGGCTGCGGCCGGTGGCGCCCTCGAATGCAGCGGCACCCACGACGGCAGCCCACGGTCGGTGGCCTACAACGTGCACGCGTTCCGGGTGGCGGTCAACACCGGTACCGGTGAGGTGCGGATCCTGCAGTCCCTGCAGGCCGCCGACGCCGGCGTGGTCATGAACCCGCAGCAGTGTCGCGGACAGATCGAAGGCGGTGCGGCCCAAGCCATCGGAACGGCCCTGTATGAGGAGATGATCCTCACCGACGGGCACGTGATCACCCAGGAGCTGCGGAGCTATCACATTCCTCAACTGGCAGACGTCCCTCGTACCGACGTCTATTTCGCCGACACCTACGATTCCGTCGGCCCACTCGGCGCGAAGTCGATGAGCGAGGCGCCATACAACCCGGTGGCCCCGGCCCTGGAAAGTGCCATCCGCAACGCCATCGGCGTCCGCATCCACCAGCTGCCCATGAACCCGCCCCGCGTCTGGCGCGCCATCACCACCTGACCCACCCTCCGCCGAGCGTGCCGAAATCACCGTCGAGCGTGCCCATCCCACCGAGCATGCCCAACGAACCGCCGAGCGTGCCAAAGATACCGTCGAGTGGGCCGAAAATACCAGGGTCACAGTCGATCCCGTGCACCTTCGGCACGCTCGACGGTGATTTCGGCACGCTCGGCGGGGTGAGGTCAGGATGAGATGATGGTGCGGGCGATGCCGGTTTCCATGGTCCCGGAAACGATCTGCAGGCCGTGATGGGTGCCGGGTTTGAGCCAACCGGTCAACGTCGGGCCTTCCCCGAGGACGGTGACTTTCGCATAGCGGGCCCGACCGGTCAGTCTGGTCGACGCGATCTCCAGGCCGCCGTCAACCGGCTGGGCAAATCCGAGACCGCCCCTGATCGGGAACGACGGGCCTCGCCCATCCGACTGGGTTTCCACCAGCCAGTCGCGGCCCGATGCCCCCGAACCGTCGAGGACGTCGCCGGTGAAGTCGCCCAGCACCTTGGGCAGATTCCAGTGCGCCCGGCCACCGTGCACCGAGGCAGCCGAGTCGACGGCGATGAACGGAACCGAGAGCCTGGGCATCACACCGCGACCCCCGCCCGGGCGGCGAAGTACCGGACTGGCCAGGATCTCTCGGTAGGGCCCGACCGGCGAATCCAGGTAGTCCACCACCATTCCGACGGTGATATCGATGGTCGAGTCCCGGGCACCGAGCGCGATTGCCTGCTCGGTCGCCCGATGCCACCAGAGCGTGGCCCGCACCGTCGCGGGCCACGGCGGCGGCGAACTCACCGGCAACTGCGCCGGAACATCTTCGGATTCGGCCACACTCCACATCAGTGGGCTCCTTCAACTTCGGAAACGGTCACGAGCAGCGGAAGGCGCAGCGCGGCAGGCGCAGCGGCGGGCACAACCGGCGCCACCGGCGGCACCGCGAAAACCCGGAGGTACGCCTCACCCAGCCTCGGACGCGGATCGGCCTCACCCTTGTTGGGCCACAGCGCAATCGCCCGCTCGGCCTGTGCGGCGATGGTCAGCGACGGGTTCACACCGAGATTCGCGCTCACCGCGGAACCGTCGATCACATGCAGTCCGGGATGTCCGAATACGCGGTGATACGGATCGACTACCCCGCGATCGGCGTCCGGTCCGATGACGCAGCCGCCGAGGAAGTGCGCGGTCATCGGGATGTTGACCACCTCGGCCATCGATCCACCCGGATCGCCGTCGATCTTGTCCGCCAGCAGCCGGATCGCCTCGTGTCCTTGCGGAACCCACTCCGGTGGCGGCTTCCCGGAACCGGGCCGGCTGGTCAGTCGGCGACCGAAGACACCGCGCCTGGACGCCAACTCGAGTGAGTTGTCGTCGGTCTGCATCACGAGCGCGATGACGGTCTTCTCCGACCAGTGCCGCACCGACAGACTCCGGACAAACGCAGCCGGATGACGCACGGCGACCCCGACCGTCTTGAGAATCCGCGGCGTTCGGCCACCACCGTCGGTCAACACCGTCTGCAGGAGTCCGATGGCGTTGCTGCCCTTGCCATATCGCACCGGCTCGATGTGTGTGTGATCGTCGGGATGGAACGATGAGGTGATGGCGACACCGTTGGTGTAGTCGGTGTCGCGATTGCGTGCCGTAGCAGCCAGCACCGCCTCGGAGTTGGTGCGCACCACCGAACCCAGCCGATCGGACAGCTCGGGAAGCTCACCGGTCTCTTTCATCGCCAGCAGCAACTTCTGCGTGCCGTAGGTTCCGGCCGCCAGCACCACCTGCCCGGCGCGGATGTTCTTCTCCCGGCGCCGCAGTTTGCCACCGGTCCGTCGGGTCACGACCTCGTAGCCCTCGCCGCTCGGGCGGATCGCACGCACCGTGGTCAGCGGCAGCACCGTCACGCCGGCCTTTTCTGCCAGGTGCAGGTAATTCTTCACCAGTGTGTTCTTGGCACCCACCCGGCAGCCGGTCATGCAGGATCCACATTCGGTGCAGGCGGTCCGCACGGGTCCGGCCCCGCCGAAGAACGGATCCTGCACCCGCTCCCCGGGATTCCCGAACAGCACCCCCACCGGTGTGGTGGTGAAGGTCGAACCAACACCCATGTCGTCGGCGACCTCACGCATCACCTTGTCGGCAGCCGTCACGCTCGGGTTGTCGACGACACCGAGCATCCGGCGGGCCTGGTCGTAGTACGGGTCGAGTTCGTCGAACCAGTCGGTGATGTCGCCCCATTGCGGATCTTCGAAGAAGCGCTGCGGCGGCTGATACAGCGTGTTGGCGTAGTTCAGCGAACCACCCCCCACTCCCGCTCCCGCCATCACCAGGACATCGGGCAAGAGGTGGATTCGCTGGATGCCATAGCAACCCATCCACGGTGCCCACAGGTATTTTCGCAAGCGCCAGCTGGTCTTCGGCAGTTCTTCGTCGTCGAAGCGGCGTCCGGCCTCCAGAACCGCCACCTTGTAACCTTTTTCGGCCAGGCGCAATGCGGCCACCGATCCCCCGAAGCCGGATCCGACGATCACCACGTCGTAGTCGTTCATGCGGGCTCACTTTCCAGCGACCGCGGGGCAGGCGCACCGCGAACGAGTTCGAAATCGCTCAGGTCTGCTCTGAGCAGGAGCTTGCGGAACTCCCACGTGAAGGTCGGCCACATCACGGAGTTGCGGCCCTTGCGATCGAAGTACCAACTGGAGCAGCCACCGGCGTTCCAGACCGTGTCGGTGAGCTGTTGGTCGATGTCGGCGTTGTAGGCCTCTTGCGCTCGCTCCGTCACATCGACGCTGAGCAGCTTCCGGTCGGACATCTGCGCAATCGCCGAATTGATGTAATTGGCTTGCGATTCCAGCATGTACACGATCGAACTGTGTCCGAGATTGGTGTTGGGCCCGTACATCAGGAACAGATTCGGGAAGCCGTTCACCGACGTCCCCCGGTACGCACTGGGGCTGCCGTTCCAGGATTCGGCCAGGCTTTTGCCGTCTACGCCGTGCAGCACCTGCGCCACCGGAGGTTCCGTTGCGGTGAATCCGGTACCGAAGACCACCGCGTCGACCTTGTGCTCGACACCGTGTCCGTCGACGACGCCGTTTGCGGTCATCGCCGACATACCGCTGTCCACGAGGTCCACATCCGGCCGGGACAGCGTCCGAAGCCAGGTGTTGCTCAACAACATCCGCTTACAACCGATGGTGAAACGGGGGGTCAGCTTCTTCCGCAGCGCCGGGTCCTTGACCTGCCTGCGCAGCTGCCCCGTGGCAAGCATCTTGAACAGTGGCAGCAGGAATGTGAACTTCGCCAACGCCACGACGTAGCCTTCGCGATAGACGTAGAGACCACCCCGGGCGAACTTCTGCGCCACCGGCAGCGCCCTGTACAGCCTGCGCTCGAACGTTCCGATCGGCCGGTCCAGTCGCGGGATGATCCAGGCCGGTGTGCGCTGGAAGACGGTCAGATGTTCTGCAGGATCGGCTAATTCAGGAACGAATTGAATGGCCGAGGCTCCGGTTCCGACCACCGCGATGCGCCTTCCCTCCGGATCGAAACCGTGATCCCAGGTGGCGCTGTGGAACATCGTCCCGGTGAAATCACCGATCCCGGGTACATCCGGGAAGCTCGGATTCGACAGGGTTCCCGTCGCCGCGACCAGCAGTTGCGCCGACGTCGTGCCCCGTGTGGTCTCGACGTTCCACCGCGAGGCCACCGGATCCCATCGCGCACTGAGCAACTCGCAGTCGAACAGGGTGCGCTCGCGGATACCGCGGCTGTCCGCCACCGACTTCAGGTAGTCGAAGATCTCCGGCTGCCTCGCGTAATTGTTCGTCCACGCCGGGCTGGGTGCGAAGGAGAACGAGTACAGGTTGCTCGGAACATCGCAGGCCGCACCGGGATAGGTGTTGTCGCGCCAGGTGCCGCCCACGTCCGAGGCGCGTTCGATGAGTACGACGTCGGCCGAGGTCTTTTCGGTCAGCAGCTTGTTCGCCGCGGCCAGTCCGGCAAAGCCGGTTCCGACGATCAGCGTGTGCACCTGGGACGGCAGCGCAGCCAGCGGATCGGGGCGTGTGGGGCTGATAGTCATTTGTCGGTCACCATTGCCTCCCAGATCGGGATCAGGCGCTCACGCATCTCCCGGTCGGTTGTGTTGTTGCGGAACAGGGCTGAGACCGCCAGTCCCCTGGCGAGTTCGACGCTGATCTCGATGGCTTCCGGCGACATACGGTCACCGAAGATGGCCGCACCACCGGCCCGGATGGCTTCATTCACCCTCGCCTCGAGCGGCAGTACCGCGGCATGCAGCACCTGATCGGTGCGAGCTGCGATCCACAGTTCGAGCGCCGCGTAGAACAGTGGGCCCGAGAACGCGTCGAGAAACAGTTCGACGCCCGCAGAGTCGTCGTCCACATGCGCATCGAGCAGTTCGGCGAGACGCTGCTCCACCAGATGCTCGACAGCGGCGACCACCAACGACTCCTTGGTCGGGAAGTGGTGCAGCTGCGCGCCTCTGGAGACGCCCGCGCGGCGCGATATCTCCTGGGTGCTGGTCCCCGCGTAGCCGTTGTCGACGAGGGAGCCGATCGCCGCATCGAGGAGCCGGGTCCGCATCTGCGCGGTCCGCTGGGCCTGGGTGCGACCGGGGGCGGCGACGGGGTCGCCGGCCTCGGACACACGGGCTTCGGACACGCTGGCGTCGGGTGCGCCGGGTTCAGGTGTGCTGGTAGCCACATCAGGAGGCTAGCGAAGAATTAAGAAACAGTCCAGTCTGTTTGTAAATATTCCCTGACGGCACATCTATCCTTGGACGACACATCAACGAAAGACGGCCATGCCCCACCGGCGCAATGGTTCCCGCACCTGTGGGGACACGACCGTGTGAAACCCCCGTTTCCGGCTACCGGGCCAGAACCCCCTTGGCCACGTGGGTGACCTGGATTTCGTTGCTCCCGGCGTAGATCATCAGCGACTTCGCATCACGGGCCAATTGCTCCACCCGGTATTCGGCCATATAGCCGTTGCCGCCGAACAGCTGCACTGCTTCCATCGCCACGTCGGTGGCCGCACGTGAGGAGTACAGCTTCATCGCGGAGGCCTCGGCGAGTCCGAGCGGCTTGCCCGCCTTCGACCGTTCGAGAGCGTGAAACACCATGTTCTGGACGTTGAACCGCGCGACTTCCATCTCGGCGAGCTTCAGCTGGATCAGCTGCAACTCCGAGATCGGTTTGCCCCACAGCACGCGCTGCTTGGCGTAGTCGATGCACAGCCGCTGACACTCGTTGATGACGCCCAGCGAGATCGACGCGATCCCGACGCGCTCGAGCACGAATCCGGCCTTGGCGCCTTCACCCCCGGTACCGCCGCCGGTGTCCTCGGTTTCGCCCAGCAGGCGATCCTTGCCGACTTTCACGTTGTCGAAGAACAGCTCGCCGGTCGGCGAGGACATGATGCCCATCTTCTTGAACGGCTTGCCCTGCGTGAAGCCCTCCATCCCCTTGTCGAGAACAAAGGTGAGGACTTTACGATGGCGTCGGTCGACATCGGCGTCGCCTTCGTCGAGCTTGGCGAACACCACGGCGGTATCGGCAAACGGACCGTTCGTGATGAACGTCTTCTGGCCGTTGAGGATGTAGTTTTCCCCGTCGCGCCGAACCGTTGTCTTCATGCCGCCCAACGCATCCGAGCCGGAATCCGGCTCGGTGATGGCCCAGGCGCCGACCTTGTTCATGGTGACCAGATCCGGCAGCCAGCGCTTCTTCTGGGCCAGCGTTCCGCGCGACCGGATGGTCGACGGGGTCAGTCCCATGCTCACGCCCATCGAGGCGACGATTCCCATGCTCACACCGGACAACTCAATGTTCAGAATTGACGCCATCGACGTCATGCCCGCACCACCGGAACCCGACTTCGCCGGTTCATCGGTCTTCTCCCCGGCGGCCGCGGCCTCCTCGCGGGCGAAGTCTTTCTCGAGCGCGTCGGCTGCCATCGCGTCGATACCGAAGGTCTTGAGCATCAAGCGGATGATGTCGTAGGGCGGCATGTTGCCCGTCTCGAGCTCGTCGACGTGCGGACGTATCTCCTTGTCGATGAATCCGCGGACGGCGTCCCGCACCATCAGGTCTTCTTCGGACCACTCGAACATTCTCAGCTCCCCTGGCGTCGACACAATTCCTGCAACCCAACACTAGAACAAGTTTCAGTTTTTGTGCCAGGTTCGCCGATCGCCTCGGCGGTACCCCTCAGCCGAATCGGACCCGCCACCGGGCACCTCGCCGCGACAGGTTCACCACGCGAGCGGGCGCGACCTCGACACTCCAGAAATCGCAGCCGAGCGCCGCTGCCACCAGACCTTGCGCGGTGCCACTGGTCACCACCGCGACCGAGTCCGCCTCGGCACAGCCTCCGAGCCAATCACCCAGTCGTGCAACGAATGCGGTGACGCTCTCACCGCCATGCGACGCGAAGTCCGGATCTGCCAGCCACGAGCCGAGTTGCGCCGGATCAATCTGTTCCGGCGTACAACCGATCCAGGAACCGAGGTCGATGGACGAGAGCATCGGTTCGATCGGGCCCACATAACCGGTCAGCTCAGCAGTTTCGACGGCCGAACGTTCCGGCGCGATGTCAGCGTGCCTGGAGACAGACAAACGCAGCCGCGCACAATCGGCGCGGCCGCGTTTGTCGAGTGGATCGTCGGCACCGAAACTCAGTGCCGCGTTCGGCCCGGTACGGGCCGCGGTGACCAGACGCAGGTTCAGCCGGCGCTCACAGATGCCGGGGCCTGCGCTGCTCGTGCCTGACGCTTGCCGATCATCGTCAAGATCACCGCGAACACCAGTCCGAGGACGGTCCAGAGGATGATCTGGTTCAGCACCGAGTAGAAGCGGAAGTCACCGAAAGCGTCCGCGGGGAAGCCGGACAGGACGATGATGTCGCCGTTGAGCAGCTCACCGGATATCTCGTCGTACTTGGGCAGCAGGAGGATGGCGATTCCGGCCGCCGCCAGGTACGCCGCGCCCGACACGATGGCGGAGTACAACCCGCCGATTTTCGGCGACAGATAGAACGCGAGCACCCAGGCGGCGATCATGAACGCGACGGACAACACCGTGATCGTGAGGAATGCGCTGGTCCGCCCGTTGATCGTGCCTTCGAGGTCGACTGCGGGAGGATTGGCCGGGTAGGCGCAGAACGGGATCAGGAAGACGGCCACGAAACCGGAGGCCGCAAGCAGCCCGGCGACCGCACGCGGGTCGGTCTGCGGGTGGCGACGTCCCACGTACGACCAGAGCACTGTGAACGCCACCGCGAAAAACGCGCCCATGATGAGGCCGAAGGCCACGGTGCCGATTCCGGCACCGATGTTCTGCTGGATGGTGCGTGAGAAGACCTCGTGCTCGTGGCCGTGGTCGCCGCCGGCGATCTCCAGCTCGGCGTGCGACCGGCTCTCTTCGTAGCCGATGGCCCGGTCGACGAGCGGTTCGAGGTAGATACGGGCGAAAATGAACGCGACTATTCCGGCGACCAGACCCGAGAGCAGGCCGGCGCCGATGAATTTCTTTTCCATGGTGTCAGTTGCTCAGTGGCACGGGAATCCGAGGAAATGACGTGAGTCATGGATGAACTCGTGGACGTGGGTATCCGACCCGAAGACCGACACCGCCCCTTGATCGAATCCGAGGAAGTAGTAGGCCAGAGCGGCCACGAACGTCGTCGCGGTCAGCCACAACGCGGCGTTGGCCGCCGAGACGTCGGGCACGGCGACTGACAGCTTGGCCCCCGAGATCGGTTGGGCCACTGAAGAACTCGTCACATTATCTCCTCTTGCGGGTAAACGCGCCCGCGTCCGTTTGATATGCGCTGAGTGCCGGTGCTCTGACTCGTCCGTCAGATCACGAATGACCTGCCGAACCCACAGTGGCGCGACCGTTCCGGATTCACACCGGATTTCCCGTTCACACAGCGTGAGCCGACTCTATTCGCGCGACTTTTCGCCGGTCAAGGCGGGCGGGGTATCCGATCTCCGGCGCCCGTGTCGGACCTCTCGTGGATCATGGGGCAATGGCCACCCGCAAGCCCTCACCGCCGAAATCTGCCGGCATCGACGCGCAGCAGGTTCTCGGTCGGTTCGGCGCGCCCACCCGCGCCTGGTTCACTGCGGCATTTCCGGAGCCCACCGCGGCCCAGTTGGGTGCCTGGAGTTCGATCGCCGACGGCGAGAACACGCTGGTGGTGGCCCCAACCGGATCAGGAAAGACGCTGTCGGCATTCCTGTGGGCGCTCGATCAGCTCGCGGCGCACCCTGTCCCCGACGGCGCAGATCCGGCGGGTACCCGCGTCCTCTACGTCTCGCCGCTGAAGGCCCTGGCCATCGATGTCGAGCGCAACCTGCGCGCACCGCTGATCGGCTTGACCCGGGCGGCGGAAGATCTGGGTCTGCCCGTCCCCGAGATCACTGTCGGCGTCCGGTCGGGCGACACCCCACCGGCCCAGCGCCGCCAGTTGCTGCGCAAACCGCCGGACATCCTCATCACCACCCCCGAATCGCTGTTCCTGATGCTGACGTCGTCGGCCCGAGACACCCTCACCTCGGTACAGACCGTCATCGTCGACGAGGTGCATGCCGTTGCCGGGACCAAGCGCGGTACTCATCTCGCGGTCTCCCTGGAACGTCTCGATGCGCTGCTCGACGCCCCCGCCCAGCGCATCGGCCTGTCGGCGACCGTCCGGCCGCCGGAGCGCATCGCGGAGTTCTTGTCGGGCAGTCGCCCCTGCGCGGTGGTTCAGCCCGTAGCGCAGAAGACATTCGACCTGTCCGTCGATGTACCGGTCGCCGACATGACCAACATCCCGGTGGTCGCCGGTAACGAGGAGATCGATGACGAGGCGTCCGCGCCGGCAGCCGGATCGCTCTGGCCGTACGTCGAGAACTCCATCGTCGACCTGATCGAGAAGAATCGGTCGACCATCGTCTTCACCAATTCGCGTCGACTGGCCGAGCAACTGACCGCCCGCCTCAACGAGGTCCACGCCCTCCGGATCGGTGAGGCGCCGGAGTCCGCACCCAATCCGCGGGTGCCGGGCGGAGCCCCGGCACAGGTGATGGGCAGTGGCGCCAGCAAAGGGGCGGCTCCCCTGCTGGCCCGCGCACACCACGGTTCGGTCAGCAAAGAGGTTCGCGGGCAGATCGAAGAAGAGCTCAAGGCCGGACGTCTGCGCTGTGTGGTCGCCACCAGCAGTCTCGAACTGGGCATCGACATGGGTGCGGTCGATCTGGTCATCCAGGTGGAGGCCCCACCCTCGGTGGCAAGTGGGTTGCAGCGGATCGGCCGCGCCGGCCACCAGGTGGGCGAGATCAGCCAGGGAGTGCTGTTTCCCAAGCACCGGGCCGACCTGCTGCGCTGCGCCGTTGCCGTCGAACGGATGACCGACGGACTCATCGAAGAACTCACGGTCCCGTCCAATCCGCTGGACATCCTCGCTCAGCAGACCGTCGCCGCGTGTGCCACCGGCAGTATCGACGCCGACGACTGGTACCAACTCGTCCGCCGGAGCGCACCATACGCAACACTGCCGCGACCGGTTTTCGATGCGACACTCGATCTACTGTCGGGACGTTATCCGTCCGACGAGTTCGCCGAACTGCGGCCGAGGATTGTCTGGGACCGCGCACAGGGCACGTTGACCGGTCGGCCCGGCGCACAGCGCCTGGCCGTCACCTCCGGCGGAGCCATCCCCGACCGGGGTTTGTTCGCGGTCTACATGGTCGGCGAAAAGCAAACGCGCGTAGGTGAACTCGACGAGGAGATGGTGTACGAGTCGCGGGTCGGCGACGTGTTCGCGCTGGGTGCCACCAGTTGGCGCATCGAGGACATCACTCACGACCGCGTCCTGGTCACACCCGCGTTCGGCCAGGCCGGACGCCTGCCGTTCTGGCATGGTGACAGCATCGGCAGGCCCGCCGAACTCGGTGAGGCCATCGGCAAATTCGTCGGTGAGCTCAGCGACAACAAGAAGCTCGAATCGCACGCGAAGCGACTGGGCCTCAACGATTTTGCCCGCGACAACCTGGCACAGCTGGTATCGGAGCAGCAGGCGGCCACCGGCCATCTGCCCACCGACCGCACGCTGCTGGTCGAGAGATTCCGCGACGAACTCGGCGACTGGCGGGTCATCCTCCACTCCCCGTACGGCTTGCGCGTACACGCACCGTGGGCCAGCGCGGTCTCGGCCCGACTGCAACAGGACTACGGCATCGACGGGGCGGTCTCCGCAGCGGACGACGGCATCATCGTCCGGCTTCCCGACACCGACGACCAACCACCGGGTGCGGCTCTGTTCGGGTTCGAGGCCGATGAGATCGAGCAGATCGTCACCGAGCAGCTCGGCGGTTCGGCCATGTTCGCATCCCGCTTCCGTGAATGCGCTGCCCGGGCGCTGCTCCTGCCGCGGCGCAATCCCGGTCGTCGCGCACCGCTGTGGCAGCAGCGCCAGCGCAGCGCGCAACTCCTCGACGTGGCGCAGAAGTTCCCGCAGTTCCCGATCATCCTCGAGGCATTTCGCGAGTGCCTTCAGGACGTCTACGACCTACCCGCACTGGTCGACGTCCTCACCCGGATCTCGACGCGACGGCTGCGGATCATCGAGATCGAAACGCAGACACCGTCTCCCATGGCATCGTCGCTGTTGTTCGGGTACGTGGGCGCCTTCATGTACGCCGACGACGCCCCGCTGGCCGAGCGTCGTGCCGCCACACTGTCCCTCGACACCGCACTGCTGGCGCAACTCCTCGGCCGCGTCGATCTCCGTGAGCTCCTCGACGCCGCTGTCATCGCCGATACCGAGGCCAAACTGCAACGGCTGCATCCGGATCGTCGTGCCCGCGACATCGAAGGCATCGCGGATCTGTTCCGCTGGCTCGGGCCACTACGGTCGGCCGATGTGGCCCTTCGGTTCACCGGCGACGATCCGCAACCCCTGATCGACGAACTCGTCGCCGCCGGACGTGTCATCACCATCGGTCACGGCGATCGGGGTGGAACGCGCAGCGGAGCCGACGTCGACCAGACCCGGTTGTACGCCGCCGCGGAGGACGCCGGACGTCTGCGCGACGGGTTGGGTGTCCCGCCACCGCAAGGACTTCCGTTGGCATTCCTCGAACCCGTCGACGACCCGCTCGGCGACATCGTCGGCCGCTATGCCCGGACCCACGGACCGTTTATGGCATCGGATGCCGCCGAGGCGCTGGGTGTGGGCGTGGCAGTGGTGCGCGACACCCTGGTGCGCCTCGCCGGGCAGCGGAGGGTGGTCGAGGGCGACTTCCGGCCCGAACCGGCCGGCACCCTGCGCAACGGTGAACAGTGGTGCAACACAGAGGTTCTCGCCGGATTGCGCCGGGCCTCGCTGGCGGCGAGTCGCGCCGAGATCGCGCCGGTCGCCCATGAGACCTACGCGCGGTTCGTGACCGGTTGGCAGCACGTCACACAGCGGTCGCGGCTCCGGGGTATCGACGGCGTGTCCACGGTGATCGATCAGCTTGCCGGCGTACCGATTCCGGCGTCCGCGTGGGAGTCGCTGATTCTGCCGGCCCGGGTCGCCGACTACCGCCCCGACATGCTCGACGAACTCAGCGCCGGTGGCGAGGTGCTCTGGGCCGGTCACGGACGGCTGTCGGGATCCGACGGCTGGATCAGCCTGCATCCGGCGGATGCGGCCGAGGAAAGTCTCCCGGTCCAGGCCGAGATCGACATGGGCGAACTGCACCATCGGTTGCTCGAACAGCTTGCCTCCGGCGGAGCGTTCTTCTTTCGGCAGCTCAGCGATGCGCTGGCCCTGGGTGGCGTGTCTCCACTCGGATCCGATCTCGAAACGGCCCTGTGGGATCTGGCGTGGGCCGGACGGATCAGCAACGACACATTCAGCCCGGTGCGGGCGCTACTCGGCCCCGGCCGCAAACCGGGCGGTACGCGCGGCGCCCCCGCACATCGTGGTCGCAACCGGTTTGCCCGGACACCACGGACGGCGCCGTTGTCGATGACCGGTCGGTGGTTTGCCCTGCCGGAACCGATGTCCGATCCGACCCGGGCGGTGGCCGCGCAATGTTCGGCACTTCTCGATCGGTACGGAGTGGTGACCAAGGGCGCCGTGGTGAACGAGGGCATCACCGGTGGATTCTCCCGGGTGTACAAGGCGCTCAGCGGCTTCGAAGACAGCGGCAAGGTGCGGCGCGGCTATTACATCGACGGGCTCGGAGGCGCCCAGTTCGCCGCGACCACCACCGTCGATCGGCTTCGCGACGAGGTCGAGACAATCGGCATGTCTGCGCTGACGCTCGCCGCCACCGATCCGGCCAACCCCTACGGCGCCGCGCTGGCGTGGCCGAAGCAGACCGAAGGGCATCGTCCCGGGCGCAAGCCGGGTGCGCTGGTGGTTCTGGTCGACGGGCACCTGGTCTTGTTCGTCGAGCGCGGCGGCAAGACCGTCCTGACCTTCAGCGAGAACGTGGCCCATCTGGAGGCCGCGACCGGCGCACTGGCGAAGGTGGTGATCCGCGGCCAGGTTGATCGACTGCACGTCGAACGCGTCGACGGTGACCCGGTTCTGACCAGTGACCTCGCACCACATCTGCGGGAGAGTGGCTTCGCGGCCACGCCGCGGGGGTTGCGGCTGCGGCGCACCGGCTGACCCGGATCGCCCGAACGCGCCGTGCGACGGACAGGGCAGGTCGGGACAATTTAGTGTGTACCTAGACTCGGGCGTCGCCAGACGTCTCAACAGGTCACGGCACACGTACGCGCGGTGGCCCACAATCGCAAAGGACTCCCTTCATGGCGCAACAGGCACCTTCCACTGCGGCGGCGACGCTCAGTTCGGAGCTGCCCGCCTGGCAGCAGGTGCGCCGGCTGAGCATCATCAAGGCCGCCAACGCCGCGCTCAAGGCTCAGGAGTACGAGCAGATCCAGATCCGCGATGTGGCGCAGGAGGCGGGCGTAGCGCTCGGCACCCTCTACCGATACTTCTCGTCCAAAGAACACCTCTATGCCGCCGTCCTCCTGGATTGGGCCGAACCCGCGTATGCGCGATCGGGCGAGAACCTGTCGGAGCATCAGATCCGCGCCAAGATGAACGCGGTGATCTCGGCGTTCGAACGGCGCCCCCACTTTTTCAAGGTGCACGTGATCCTGCAGTCGAGTTCGGACGCCAACGCAAAGTTGCTCCTCGGCCAGTTCTTCTCCGTCTGTCAGCAAACACTGACCGGCGATTTCGCGCGCCTGGGTCCGGGCGCGGCCACCGACGCCGCGATCATGCTGTGGTCGATCATCAACACCGCCCTGACATCCGCGATCTACCACGACGGCACGATGGACGACGTCTACCGGCTCTGCAACCGATTCATGGACTTCCTCTTCGGTCCGGTCGAGCCCACCCTTGAAAACTAGATTCGGATTCTAGTAGGTTGGCGGACGACCGTCCTTCCATTTCTGACCTGCAGGAGCACCCATGGGGTTTTCGGGCGATGCGGCAATCGTCGGATACACGGAATTGCCTCCTCAGAAGGTTTCCACCCGAACACCCCGCTTCACGCTCGAACAGTGGGCAACGCTGTCGGCGGCGGCCATCGAGGATGCCGGATTGACCGGCGTGGCAATCGACGGGATCGTGACGTCGACGCTGCTCGAATCCGAGATGTTCGTCCCGTCGACCATCGCGGAATACCTCGGCGCGAAGGTCAACTTCGCCGAAGTGGTCGACCTCGGTGGCGCTTCGGCATCGGCAATGGTCTGGCGCGCTGCCGCAGCCGTGGAGCTGGGCATCTGCGAAGCGGTTCTATGTGTGCTGCCCGCCGACTACGGCGTGCCGTACAACGAGAAGAAGCCACTGCCGGAGAGCCTCACCGACATCCTGCTGTACGGCTCGTCGTCGAACCGTTTCGGCTCACCCCAGGCCGAGTTCGACATCCCGTTCGGCAACCTCGGCCAGAACGGTCCGTACGGTCAGATCGCGCAGCTGTATGGCTCGGTGTACGGATACGACGAGCGTGCCCTGGCGAAAATTGTTGTGGATCAACGGGTCAACGCCAACCACACGCCCGACGCGATCTTCTACGACAAGCCGCTGACGATCGAGGACGTGTTGGCGAGCCCGATGATCGCCGATCCCCTGCGCCGTCTCGAGATCGTGATGCCGTGTTCGGGCGGTGCCGCAGTGTTGGTCACCTCCGCGGCGCTCGCCAAGAAGAGCAAGAATCGCCCCGCGTGGGTGAAGGGGTTCGGCGAGCACGTTGCCTACAAAACGCCGAGCTACGCCGAGGACCTGTTGCAGACGCCGATCAAGCAGGCCGCCAACACCGCGTTCGCGATGAGCGGTCTCGAGCGCGCCGACATGGACATGGTCTCGATCTACGACTGCTACACCATCACCGTGCTGATGAGCCTGGAGGATGCCGGCTTCTGCGAAAAGGGCAAGGGCATGGAGTTCGTGAACTCGCATGACCTGACCTTCCGCGGAGACTTCCCGTTGAACACTGCCGGTGGCCAGCTCGGCTTCGGCCAGGCCGGCCTCGCCGGCGGGATGCACCATGTCTGCGATGCCACCCGTCAGATCATGGGCCGGGCCGGCGACGCACAGGTCGGCGACTGCAACCGCGCGTTCGTCTCCGGCAACGGTGGCGTGATGGGCGAACAGACCACCCTGGTTCTCCAGGGCGACTAGAAAGCGATCACCTCATGACGTTCACCACACCGATGCCGGTGAAAACGCCTGTGACCGCTCCTTACTGGGACGCGTTGGCAGAGCACAAGATCCGCATCCAGTATTCACCGTCACTGCAGCAGTATGTGTTCTATCCGCGCATCCTGGCGCCCGGAACGCTCGCCGACGACCTCGAGTGGCGCGAGATCTCCGGACTCGGATCGCTCTACACCTTCACCATCGCGCGAAAGGCGGTGTCGCCGCACTTCGCCGACGCTGTGCCGCAGCTCGTTGCAGTCGTGCAGTGGGACGAAGGCCCCCGGCTGTCCACCGAGCTGGTGAATGTCGCACCGGAGGACATCGTCGTGGGTATGCGGGTCAAGCCCGTCTTCTTCGACCACCCCGACGACAACGTCACCCTGTTGCGGTACGAACCCGCCTGAGTACCATCAATCCGGAACCGGTACCGGTTCGAGGAGTTCAGAGCGCGATTCCGGAGCGGCCGCGCGTAGCGCGTCGGCGGATTCGTCGTCCGGCTGACGCTGTGAGGCGACCTCGGCCGTGACGCGTGCGAGGTATGTCTCGACCTCGAAGCTGGTCTGTGCGGCGTCCCAGTCCAGCAGTGGTGCAGCCAGATCCGCCACCTCGGCGGCGCAGTTCACGCCCCGGTCGGGGTATTCGATCGCGATCCGGGTGCGGCGCGCGAGAATGTCTTCGAGGTGCAGTGCGGCTTCGCTGACCACCGCGTAGACCACTTCGACCCGCAGGTACTGCGGAGCACCCGCCAGCGGTTCGAGCAGGCTTGCGTCCTTTTTCGCGTAGGACAAGACCTCGTCGATCATCGAGCCGTAGCGATTGAGCAGTCGGCGAATCCGGTACGGGTGCAGACCATGGCGTTGTCCGAGCTGATCGCATTGGTTGATCAGCGCGTGGTAGCCGTCGGCTCCGAGCAGCGGCACCTTCCCGGTGATGGACGGCGCCACTCGCACCGGGATGAAGTCGGTGATGGCGTCGACCGCATCGGCGGCCATCACTCGGTAGGTGGTGTATTTGCCACCGGCGATCGCGATCATCCCGGGTGCGACCTCGGCGACCGCATGTTCGCGGGAGAGCTTCGACGTCTCGTCACTTTCGCCGGCGAGCAGTGGACGGAGGCCGGCGTAGACGCCTTCGATGTCCGCCTGGGTCAGGGGCGTGACCAGCACCTCGTTGACGCGTTCGAGAATGTATTCGATGTCGGCTGCCGTGGCGGCCGGGTGCGCGAGGTCGAGGTTCCAGTCGGTGTCGGTGGTTCCGACGATCCAGTGGGTCTCCCAGGGGATCACGAACAGCACGGACTTGGCGGTCCGGAGGATGATCGCGGACTCGCTCACGATGCGGTCGCGTGGGACCACGATGTGCACACCCTTCGACGCCCGGACCCGAAAGCGGCCGCGCTGCTTCGACAATGCCTGGATCTCGTCGGTCCAGACCCCCGATGCATTGATCACGCAGTGACTGCGGATATCTGCGACCTCACCGGACTCGGTGTCCCGGACGCGAACACCGCTGACCCGGTCAGCCTCCCGAAGGAACCCGGTGACCTGCGTCGAGGTCCGGATGACCGCGCCGTACTGGGCGGCCGTGCGCGCCACGGTCAAGGTGTGGCGGGCGTCGTCGACCACGGTGTCGTAGTAGGTGATCCCGCCGGTGAGCGAGTTCCGTTTGAGTGACGGAGCGATTCGCAGCGCGCCTGAGCGGGTCACATGGCGTTGCCCGGGAACCGATTTCGAGCCGCCCAGCGAGTCGTAGAGAAACAGACCTGCCGCAACATAGGGCCGTTCCCAGACCCGATGGGTCAGCGGATACAAAAATGGGAGAGGTTTGACCAGGTGCGGGGCGAGGGTGCTCAGCGACAGCTCCCGTTCATGCAGCGCCTCGCGGACGAGTCCGAACTCGAGCTGTTCGAGGTACCGCAGGCCGCCGTGGAACATCTTCGATGACCGGCTCGACGTTCCCGACGCGATGTCGCGGGCTTCGACCAGTGCCACCCGCAATCCGCGAGTGGCGGCATCGAGCGCAGTTCCGACCCCGACGATGCCGCCGCCGACCACCACCACGTCGAACTGTTCGGTTGACAGGCGCTGCCAGGCGTTTTCCCGGTAGCGCGGACCGAGGTCGGCGGGACGATCCGGATCGAATGTTGCTGTGCTCATCGCGATCTCCCATTCGGCTGGGCGGACACTCTTGTCCCAGGTTACCCGCTGGTAACTATTCAGCCACTCCAAAGTGCTCAGTGACACGTCGAGGTTCGACACAGCAAACTCTACGGGCAGTTCATGGAACACTCGGGGACGTGAGCAACACCACGGGGTACGTAGCCGCGGTCGACCAGGGAACAACGTCGACCCGATGCATGATCTTCGACCATTCCGGACGTGTCGTCAGTTCGGAACAGGTCGAGCACACGCAGATCTTCCCGCGGTCCGGGTGGGTCGAGCATGATGCCGTCGAGATCTGGCGTCATACGCGCAGGGTCGTGGCCGCTGCCATGGCGGCGGAGGATCTGCAGACCTCCGACATCGTCGCCGTCGGGATCACCAATCAGCGTGAGACCACGGTGGTGTGGGACCGGTCGACGGGGCAGCCTGTCCACAACGCCATCGTCTGGCAGGACACCCGCACGGCTACCCTCTGCGAAGAGCTCGCCGGAGATCAGGGGCCGGGGCGGTACCAACAGCGCACCGGTTTGCCGCTGTCCACCTACTTCTCCGGACCCAAGATCCGCTGGATTCTCGACAACGTCGAAGGCGTCCGGGAGCGCGCCGAAGCCGGCGAATTATGCTTCGGCACAATGGATACGTGGCTGGTCTGGAACATGACCGGCGGACCGGACGGCGGACAGCATCTGACCGACGTCACCAATGCCTCGCGGACCATGCTCATGGATCTCGAGTCGCTGACCTGGGATGAAGAGATCTGCGCCGAGATGCAGATCCCGATGAGCCTGTTGCCGGAGATCCACAGCTCGTCGAAGGTGTATTGCCATGTCCGCGAGCGTGGTCCGCTCGCCGATGTTCCGATCGCCGGCATCCTCGGCGACCAGCAGGCGGCGACCTTCGGGCAGGCCTGCCTCAAGGCAGGTGAAGCCAAGAACACCTACGGCACAGGCAATTTCCTACTCCTCAACACCGGCGAAGAAGTTGTTCGCAGCGAGCATGGACTACTCACCACCGTCTGCTACCAGATCGGCGACAACAAACCCGTCTATGCGCTGGAGGGTTCGATCGCCGTCACCGGATCGCTCATCCAATGGCTTCGCGACAATCTGGGATTGATCAGTGCCGCAAGCGATATCGAGGCGGTTGCTCAAGCTGTCGATGACAACGGCGGCGTCTACTTCGTGCCGGCGTTTTCGGGTCTTTTCGCTCCGCGCTGGCGTCCCGATGCACGTGGCGTCATCGTCGGGTTGACCCGTTTTGTCAACAAGGGGCACATTGCGCGAGCGGCGTTGGAGGCCACGGCTTTCCAGACCCGCGAGGTGATCGAGGCGATGCAGGCCGATTCGGGTGTGACGTTGTCGACGCTCAAGGTTGATGGTGGCATGGTGGTCAACGAGTTGCTGATGCAGTTCCAGTCCGACATTCTCGGCGTTCCGGTTGTCCGGCCGGTGGTCAACGAGACCACCGCGTTGGGCGCCGCCTATGCCGCCGGTCTGGCCGTGGGCTATTGGGACGGTGAGCAAGAGATCCGCGACAACTGGGCGCAGGCGAAATCGTGGGAACCCGCAATGTCCGCCCCTGATCGCGATGAACGCTTCGCACAGTGGAACACCGCCGTGGAACGGAGCTACGACCTGGCCTGAGCCGGCTTAGCTCGCGCTGTTGCCGTTGCGCTGGCTGCCGTTACGTCCTGCTGTCGGGATTGTCGGCACCGTCGCCGCCAGGAGTGTCCGGCTGCGAGCCCTCGACCGGGGTGCTGAGATCTACGACGCGAGCCCAGTCGCCGAGGACTGGCGGCCCCACCAGGGGAAGCCGCCCGACGATCTCGTCCCCGTTCTCGCGGGTGTGGAGATACGAGGGTGCGCGATGCTGTCCGTCTTTGTCTTTCCCTGCGCCGCGACCGCCGGCCGGTGATCCCATGGGACTTGCACCGCGGGCGCCGGTCGACGGTGTGGCGCCGGCTGATTGGTTGGCACCGGTGGTCGGTGAGATCAGCGATGCGGGGGTCCGTCGGCCGAGTGGGTTCGCTTCCGTCCCAACACCGCCGGCACCGCCGCCTCCCCCGGCGCGGCCTCCGCCCGAACCGCCACCCGCTGAGCTGCCGCTGCCTGATCCACTACCGGACCCTGCGCGACCAGTGCTGTTCATCGCCGCGGCCGATGTCGATCCGCCGCCGCCGGCACCCCCCGAGATCGGTGCACCGAACGCCCCGTTCAGCGGGCCAGGCGTGGATCCGTCTGCGCCCGACCCCGCTGTGTCGGTTCCGCTTCCGAGTGTGAATGGCGTGTCCCCGGCCGGGCCTCCCGCATAGGAGGTTTGGTCGCCACCTGGTCCGCTGGGCCCGCCGGGTCCGTCGGGGTCTTTCGCGCCGTTGATCCCGGTGGGGGCGAACAACGCTGGACTGTTGTCGCCCGATCCGCCACCTGCGCCACCGGCACCTGCGGTCATGACCTGAGCTGGTTCGAAGCCCGCGCCGAGGACCGGCAGCGGCGATGCGTCATATTCAGGGAGTGAACCGTTGGCGCCGATCACGGGGTTGCTGTACGCCTCAGTCATCGTCTTCGCCATCAGGGATCGCTGCATCGCGATCGCTGCGCTGTTGCCCTCGTATTCAGAGAAGCTTTCGTCGATGTCGGCGATGTGGCTCTGCGTTTGCGAGAGGATCCCCGCGATGGTCGAAATGTGGTCCGCGATCTTGATCCCGACTGCCGCCGAGCCATCGGTATGCCGGATGCCGGCTATGTTTGCCTGCCTCGAACTGTTGACCGTCTCGCCGCTGAACTCACCTTCGGGATACATCCGCGGTAGGGACGCTTCATAGACCTCTGCAGCCACCTGGATCCGTCTGGCGATCAACTTGATCGCTTCCGCATCCGCCGCAGCCGATGCTGCCTGCATGCTGGCGCACACCCGACGCATCTCATCGAGCGCATGACTGACCCAATCAGTCGGCTCGATCGACTTAGGCGCCACCTTCTCCCCCGATCCCCTCTCAGCACCTCCCCAGCACTGATCTGAGCAGCAGTCTAGAGCACGAGGCCCCACGGCGCCGCCAAAGCTTCACGCCAAGTCACTCTGGAATCTTGTCGATATATGCTCGCGTAAACGAATCAACGAATTCACACGGCTCGGCGGCCTTCCCCTCCGCAGAATCGAACACCATGACATTAGTCACAACACCCGCTTTGAAGGACTGCACATAAGTCGAGCACAGCTCACTACTTTCGTACTGAATCCCAAAACTTCCCACTCGACGATCACCCACCAACAGATCTGATCTCCAGTCGACTTCAGAAACACCTTGACGATAGACGTCCAAAGACTCCGAGTTCGTAACGACCTGAGACAAGCTAAAGCCATCCGGCATTTTCCAACTGCAGCCTCGCGTTCCCTGCCCGTCTACTTGAGCCACGTCCTCGATCTGCGCTGGATCAATTCCGAACGCAGTCAGCTCCTCGTCCGAATACGCAACGCAAGGCTCGAAACTCGTACCGTCGTTTGCAGGGTTCCATCTGTTTGGAAACCGATTGTCAAACGGCAAAGGGACCGGGGTACCTGAAACAATCGACGATTCTCCCGGCGGATTTGCGGTTATCGGAACAGCTTTTGTTGTGGTATCACCATTCTGACACCCACTCACAGCGACTAAAATCAGGACCAGAACAATTATATTGCGTATCGTCATCGCTCGAAGTTTGCTCCACCTTCCAAATCAGCCAGATTTAGAGAACTCTTTGACTTCCTACATTGTGATGCAAGACTTTCGAGATACGAAACCTCAGAGCCCACGGCAGCAGAAAATGATCCGTCCGTTCCACGAACTAGGTCTTTGAGGTTGTCAATAATTCCCTCACCCTCCGCACACTGGCCGGCCCAGTTCGTAGTAACAACGTCCTGTAAGTTCACCGCCTCAGCCTTAAGTGTCGCGGCGAAAGTCTCCGCGGCTTGCGCGACCTTCTCCCATTGTTCGTCGGTGAACTTCACTTCGTCGCCCATAGGTCCCCTCCTCGCATAGGTCTCCCACCTGATATAAGACGTTAGCGGGTGCCGATCGGTTCCACCGCAACATCGAGCCCGGCATCAGTTGGTGTCTGATGCCGTAGCTCAATGCCTGTTCAGCTATTAGCCCTGGTCAGGACCCTCTGACTCTGAGGTATCCAACTTGGGGGTCCCAGCCTCGGCGTTCTCAGACTCCGGATCAAGTGTCGCCTCGGTTTTGCCCCGAGTCAGCTCCGACAGGATCTGAGCCAACTTGCTCTGGCGGTCGGCCATCACCTTCGCCCACGCCGCCTCCACCGTCTCGTTGGCATGATGAGCCCGATTCACCCGCGGCTTACGCTCCGGATCCACACCAACCGGCGGAATCCACGCCACCCTGCCCTTATCGGGACCCTCGGTGAGCATCACCGTCTGCCACTGATCCGGACCATCCCCAATGAGCTTGTGATGCGGCGGGCACGCCGGCGTCAACGCATCGATATCGGTCAACCCGCCCTTCACCCACGCATCGACATGATGCTCTCGGTCCAAGTCGCCGGATTAGGGCATCCCGGATGCGAACACCCCCGATCCCGAGCAAACAACGCCAACCGCTGCCCCTTCTGCGCCGTACGTTTGGCCCGAGCAAAATACAACACTTCAGCGCTGTGATCAGCGAACACCGCC
>NZ_DATCVM010000093.1:0-4453 GCF_036566845.1 Williamsia sp. | reverse complement strand
GTGTGGTAACCCCGAAACCTAGAGCTCGACCACGTGCGCGTCCTTCATCTCGGCGCTGACACGCCGAAACCCTCACCACACCAACCGAAAAAACCGCTGAACAGCAGAAACGCGCCCACTAGAACACTAGGAGCGCCCCTTGCGTTCGAATGACCGCGTGTTCTCTCCACCCTGGTCGTCCACATACCGGGCCAACCACCGGCGTCCCCTACCACTGCGCGCGGAAGGGCTTCCGTCTGATCGACGCCACCTGTCCTCGACGCCCGCGCGGCGGTTTCGTCGCTGCATGTGAGCCACCTCCCTTGGTGCCCAGTTTCACATCGACTACCGACAGCCGACGAAACCGTTCGGCTGGAGTCAATTTGCAAGTGATCTGCAGGGTAGTGGTGGACAAATACAGGGCGCCACCACCAGCGTTGGATTCGTTGACAGAACACACCTTTGAGGAGCATCAGATGGATCTACTGAACGCGAAACAGGTTTCGGAAATCATCGGCGTCCCCGTCGGGACCCTGCGCTACTGGCGCCACTGCGATATCGGGCCTGCCAGTTTTGCCTTGGGCCGCCGCGTCGTCTACCGCCGCGACGAGGTGCTGCGGTGGATCTCGGAGCAAGAAATTGCAACTCGGCGTGGAGGCGGCGACGCCGCGTGAGATCCGCAATTGAGAAAGACCCCGGGTCCTAGCCGAGGTCTTTCATTCGAACCACCCGATCGCTCAACCGGAGGACTCCTCATGAGAATAACCTGCCATGCCCGCCTTCAGAAGCTTCGTAGGCGGGAAAAGCATTGAGTGCCAGGGCCGAGACCGACAAAAAGTCCGTTGCCGTTCGGCTGGTGGAGATGGCCCAAGAGCGATATTGCCTCGGCGTCTCCGAGGACGGTGAACCCTTCGGCGCCGAACGCACGCGGCCGCACCTGGCGATGCTGCTACGCGCCGGCAAGGCCGGCCTGCGAGCCGAACTCGCCTCGCGCTACTTCCGCGACACCGGCACTGTCGCCGGCGGCCAGGCACTCACCGACGCCACGTTGATCCTCGAAGGCATGGCCGCCATCAAGGCTCCGGAGAAGTTGTATCTGCGCGTCGCAGAACTGGACGGCACCAACTACATCGATACTGGACGACCTGACGGCAAGGTGATCCGCATCGGCCAGGGACGGTGGACTGTCACCGATTCCGCCCCGGTTCGTTTCTTGCGATCCAAGCTGACGGCTGCGATGCCACTGCCGTCAGTGGGTGATTTGGATCGACTCTGGGACTTCGTCAACATCAACGTCGAGGACCGACCCGTCCTCCTCGCGGTGCTCGTCGCCGCGCTCGTCCAGTGCGATGTCCCGCATCCTGTGTTGGCCCTCTTCGCCGAACAAGGCAGCGCCAAGAGCACGACGACGCGCATGCTGGTCGATCTGATCGACCCCTCCCCCGTCCCATTGCGCCAAGCGCCGCGCGACGCTGACTCGTGGGTGACCGCGGCATCCGGGTCGTGGGTAGTCGCCATCGACAATCTGTCCACCATCCCGCCGTGGCTGTCAGACTCGCTGTGCCGCGCCGCCACGGGCGACGGCAACGTCAAACGAGCGTTGTACACGGACGCCGACCTCGCAGTCATCAAATTCCGTCGGTGCGTCATCATCAACGGCATCGACGTCGGCGCGGTGCGACCCGACCTCGCAGAACGACTGGCGACGGTCGAGCTGCGACGCATCGATCGCCACATGCGACAACCGGAGGCCACCATGCGACAACAGTGGCGCACGGCTCTACCAGGCATTTTGAGTGGGCTACTCGATCTGGCCGCCTTGGTTCATCAACGTCTCGAGACCATCTCGGTCGATGTGCCGCCCCGGATGGCGGACTTCAGTCGCACGCTGGCGGCGGTTGACGAGATTCTGTCGACCAATGGCTTCGGTCGTTACTTGTCGCGCGCCAACCAACTCTCCGAAGACAGTCTGTCCGCCGACCCGTTCATCGAACGGCTGCGCCAATACATACGGGAACCACTCATCGGAGTATCCGGAGGGGACCTGCTGGCGACAGTCACGCCGGCCGGCGACACCTGGCGCAAGCCGAAGGAGTGGCCCCGGAACGGTCGGGACGTCACAACACTTCTGAAACGGCACGCGCCCGCGCTCCGAAGCCTTGGCTGGGTGATCGAGGACGATGGCGCGCGGAATCACCGGAATGTGCTGCTGTGGACCGTCCACCCGCCCGCCAAAGATGTGTCGGCAGATCAAGCCTCGCAACCCTCGCGTCCCTCGCTGCTGCGGGGTAGCCGCATCGGGTTGGCCACCGCGGAGATCGCGCCGGGCTCGGTTCCTGGAGAGCCTGTCGAAGACCTGGCCATAGAAGCCTCCTGAGTCACCGTCCGCCAGCACTCAATGCGCTGTCTTGTCGGTGCCGGCGAGCATCATCGGAGATGGAACCGGGAGGCGATGGTCGTTAGTCTCGAAGACGATGTGAAGAAGCTGGCCGACGCGGCAGTCGCGGACTGGCCCGACATCCAGTTCTCCGGGGACTTCGACAGAGCAATCAGGGACCTATTCCGATCGCACTTGCGTTTTCCGCCATCCTGGTCCCAGGAGGATTGCGATGAGTACATCGCAGAGAACGCGGACATGGCCGCGTCTCGTTTGATCACCACGCTCGACGACGTGATCGACACCGTTCTTGATGGGTATGAACGCCAACACCGGATCCGACCCCACCACGACGACGCAAGCGAAATGATCAAGGCCAAGCGTCGATCGGCAATTCACGAGCTGGAGTGGGACATCGAGGACTTGGCAGCCGAACTCGCCGGATGGGCCATTCATAGCCTCGGTCGTGCCGTCGCGAGCATGACCGGATGCAGTCCGGCCAGCCGAAGACACCGCCGTCGCAGGACACGCTGAGCAACTGTCGCCTCGTGCATGGCCGGGAATGGTTTACCAACCACGCAACGGATGAACAGCTTTCGAGAGTTCTCTTGCGGCGGTCAGTGTCGGGCGATCCAGATTCTTGAGTCGCGCCTGTTCTGTCATGCGTGCTAGCAACGCGTGCAGCGCCTCGTTGTTCTCGAGCAAAATGTCGACGGCGTGGAGCGGCGTGATGGGCGCCAGCTCCGGCCTTGCGGATGCCGCGGTCGGCTTAGAGAAGGCAACGGTTTTCCGCACCTCGACGACTCGTATGGGTGACCCGTAGCGCTCTGCGGCCGTACGCGCCGCCGAGGCGTCACGTCGGCATGTGTCTGAGCAGTACAGCCGACGACGTCCGCGTCGCGGCCCGTCGTCGAGATCAAGCATCACTGCCTCGCAGCGGACACACCGAGTCGAGTCATAGGATCCGGCGCCGTTGTCGTCACCGCTGAAGGAACGTCGATCGGCGTTGTCGGACAGCGGGTCTCTGCTCTCGAAATCCCCGCCTTGCGGCGCGGAGCGAGCAGACCGCGTACCCGCGCCCGAGATGCCCGCCATCCCGCGTCCTCCCTCGTCTGCGGTGCGAGCCCTGCGCAGCGCGACTTTGATCTCGCGAACATCGACACCGACGAGCGCAGCGATCTTGGCCAAGGTCTCGCCCCGGTCCCTCATCTGCTCGACGGCAGCCTGCAGGCCGGCGAGATAACCTGCACGCCTCTTAGCCCCCTCTGCGCGGACACGCTCCTGCGCCTGATCGAGTCGCACCCGTTCCCATGTATCGACAGCCTCAACCCGGTGCAGCGTCAGTCGGATCGTCGCGGCGGCATCGGCATTGGCGCGCTCCCGCCGAGCCCTTTCCTCGTTCAATCTGCGCTGCGCTTCACGGGCTCGGTACCGAGCCCGGAGCTTCTCATTCGAGTTCATACCGAGAACATAGAAACGTGCGGACGAATCGGTCCACGACCACAGCCACATTCGCGATGACAAACGTCCGTACTCCGCATCTTCACTCCCCCGAGCCTGTCGACTTAGTTCAGCGTTCCAGCCGACTAACCCTGCATGCCATGCCTCTGCTCGGAGCGTCTCCCCGACGTGGTCAACGACGAGATCCACACACCTCTTGCATTCCGGGGCTACCACGCTCACATATCGACGGACGATATTCGCCACATGGGTCGTGGCGCAGACGCTCCGCGTCGCCGCGGCGCGACGCATGTGGGGTTCGCCGAGACGAGTCGCGGACGGCGGGGCGACGCGTTGGCAAGGTCCGTTCGGACGCTGACGTGGTGTGCGTCGCATTGCGGGAGTGGAAGTGATTGCGAAGCCTGATGCGGCCCAGTGTGCATCGGCGTTCGGGATGACACGAGCATTTCTCCGCTACCGTCGCGGACGCCCCTAGAGCGAAGGTAAATCAGCACGAGGCACAGCCGGCTGGGAGGAGTGAATTCCGTTGTGGCTAGTGAGCTAGGCCCGCGGGGCGGCCCGTCCTCTTGGTGGCGGATTCGCCCCCGTGCTGGCGTCGCCGTCGGTCTTGCGGTGGGCGGCGAGAAAGTCATCGAC
>NZ_DATCVM010000092.1:0-2570 GCF_036566845.1 Williamsia sp. | reverse complement strand
CCTGATCAAGGAGAAGTGGCTGACCGCCAACGGCGTGATCGGCTTCTTCCCGGCCAACGCGGTCGGCGACGACATCGAGGTCTACACCGACGAGACCCGGACCGAGGTGCTGACCACGTTGCACAACCTGCGCCAACAGGGTGAGCATCGCGACGGCATCCCGAACAGGAGCCTCGGCGACTTCGTCGCGCCCAGGAACACCGGTCTGGCGGACTACGTCGGTACCTTCGCGGTCACCGCGGGGCTCGGCAGCCAGGACAGGATCGTCGAGTTCAAGGCGGCCAACGACGACTACAACGCGATCCTGTTCGAGTCGCTCGCCGACCGGTTGGCCGAGGCGTTCGCCGAACGGCTGCACCAGCGGGTCCGCAAGGAATTCTGGGGGTACCAGCCCGACGAGCAGCTGGACAACGAGGCGCTCATCGGGGAGAAGTACCGGGGCATCCGCCCGGCCCCCGGCTACCCGGCGTGCCCGGAGCACACCGAGAAGACGACGATCTGGCAGTTGATGGACGTTCAGGAGCGGACCGGCATCGAGCTGACCGAGTCGATGGCGATGTGGCCCGGTGCCGCCGTCAGCGGCCTGTACTTCTCGCACCCGCAGTCGCAGTACTTCGTGGTCGGCCGGATCGGCCAGGACCAGGTCGCCGACTACGCGAAGCGCAAGGGCTGGACGTTGAAGGAGGCCGAGCGCTGGCTGGCCCCCAACCTCGGCTACAACCCGGAGGACTGAGCCCCACTTCGCTTGAGGAGTGAGCACGGCGGCGCGAAAGTACGGTTTGTGACGAATTTCGGCCGGCGGTTTCCAGGGTTGGTTGCAACAGCCTCTAGTTGAGGGGTTGTGATGAGGCCGTCGCGGTATCCGTTTGTGGGTCGGCAGTTCTGGGATTTGGTTGGTGCGGGGATGTGTCCTGGAGACGCCGCAGTGGCCCTGGGCGTGTCGTGGGGGTCCGGATTCAAGTGGTTTGCTGATGCTGGTGGCGTGAAGCCGACCTTTCCAGATGAAACCGTCCCGCGCTCGCGGCCCCGTCTGAGCCTGGAGGAACGTGAAGAGATCCAAGACGGGATTGCGGGCGGTGAGTCGATCCGTTCGATCGCGCGCCGGCTGGGTCGCGCCCCGTCGACGGTGATGCGCGAGATCAACCGCAACGGATCGTTTCGGGGACCGAGCCGCTATCGTGCCCGGTATCGCTTCGGCGCCCAGTGGTGTGGCGGCTGGGATCCCAGGCCGCGCTATCGGGCCAGTCAGGCCCACTCGCAGGCGTGGCGCCGTGCTCGTCGGGGCCGGCCGGGCAAGCTGGCCACCCACAGACGTCTGCACGACGAGGTGCAGGCCCGGTTGGAAAATGAACAGCACAGCCCCCAGCAGATCGCCCGGCGGCTGCTGATCGACTTCCCCGATGATGCGGAGATGCGGGTGTCTCACGAGACCATCTATCTGGCGGTTTACGTGCAAGGAAAAGGCAATCTGCGCCGCGAACTGCACCGCTGCCTGCGCACCGGCCGGGCGGTGCGCAAACCGCATCGCCGTCCTGATGAACGTCGCGGCCGGATCAAGGACATGGTCCACATCAGCGAGCGTCCCGCCGAGGTCGCAGATCGTGCCGTGCCGGGGCACTGGGAAGGCGACCTCATCATCGGCAGCACCGCCTCGGGCTCAGCGATCGGCACCCTGGTGGAGCGGCGCACCCGGTTTGTGATGCTGCTGCATCTGCCCGACGGGCACGGCGGCGAGGCCGTCCAGCAAGCCATCGTGGCCAAGATGGCGGCACTGCCCGCGATCCTGCGCAAGACACTGACCTGGGACCAGGGCAAGGAGATGGCCAACCACGCTCAGATCGCCAAAGCCGCCGATCTCGACATCTACTTCTGCGATCCGCACTCGCCGTGGCAGCGCGGCACCAACGAAAACACCAACGGATTGCTGCGCCAGTACTTTGCTAAAGGCACTGACCTGTCGGTGTTTCCGGCTGACTACCTCGACTACGTCGCGAGCAAGCTCAACACCCGGCCCCGCCAGACCCTCGGCTGGAAAACGCCAGCCGAGACCCTCGATGAATTACTCTGCAACCCGTTCAAACCAACAGCTGTTGCATAGAACCCTTGAAACCGCCGCGGAAATCCGTCAGAAACCGTACGCTCGGCGTCCGTCGATCGTCAGGTCGCGGGGGTGTAGCCGAACGGCAGCAGGATGCTCTTGGCCTCGGTGTACGCCTCGATGCCCTCGGGGCCGTTCTCCCGGCCGATGCCGGAGTTCTTGAAGCCGCCGAACGGGGCGCCGGGATCGAACGCGTACATGTTGACCGCGTAGGTGCCGGTGCGGATCTTGCGCGCGATCTGCAGTGCCTTGTCGTTGTCGGTCGTGTAGACGCTGCCCGCCAGGCCGTACACCGAGTCGTTGGCGATGCGCACCGCGTCGTCCTCGTCCTCGTAGGGGATCACCGCAAGGACGGGCCCGAAGATCTCCTCCTGGGCGATCGTCATCGAGTTGTCGACGTCGGCGAACACCGTGGGCTGGACGAACCAGCCGCCGTCGAGACCGTCGGGACGGCCGCCGCCGGTCACGACGC
>NZ_DATCVM010000091.1:0-40210 GCF_036566845.1 Williamsia sp. | reverse complement strand
AAACGGTCTCTTTTTCGGTATCAACACCGGCGGGCAGATTCTGACCCTGATTAGGCGCAGCACACATGATTACTTGCTCTCTCCCAGCTCGATCGGGGCGCCGACAAGTGAGCCGTATTCGACCCAGCTGCCGTCGTAGTTCTTGACATTCTTCTTACCGAGGATCTGATCGAGCACAAACCAGGTGTGGCTTGAACGCTCGCCGATACGGCAGTAAGCGATGGTTTCCTTGCTCTCGTCGAATCCCTTGTCGGCGTACAGCTTTGCCAGGTCTTCGTCGGTCTTGAAGGTGCCGTCCTCGTTGGCGGTGGTGCTCCACGGGATGTTGATGGCTCCGGGGATGTGACCCTTCTGCTGAGCCTGCTCCTGCGGGAGGTGAGCCGGTGCGAGGATCTTGCCCGAGAACTCGTCGGGGCTACGCACGTCGACCAGGTTCTTGCTGCCGATGGCGTTGATGACCTCGTCGCGGAATGCGCGAATGCTGGTGTCGGGGGCCTCGGCCTTGTACGTCGCGGCCGGCAAGGTGACCTCGTCCTTGGACAGCTCGCGGCCGTCGAGTTCCCACTTCTTGCGGCCGCCGTCGATCAGCTTGACGTCCTCGTGGCCGTACAGCTTGAAGTACCAGTACGCGTACGCGGCGAACCAGTTGTTGTTGCCGCCGTAGAGGACAACGGTGTCGTCGTTGGAAACGCCCTTGGCGGACAGGAGAGCGGAGAACTGCTCCTGGTTCAGGAAATCGCGACGAACGCCATCCTGCAGGTCCTTGCGCCAATCCAGACGGATGGCGCCTTCGATGTGGCCACCTTCATATGCCGAGGTGTCTTCGTCGACCTCGATGAAGACGGTCTTGTCGGCCTTCAGGTTCTGCTCAGCCCAATCAGCGCTGACCAGGACATCGGAGCGAGCCATGGTTTTCCTTTCGTAGAGGGGTATTGCGTTCAGGGTTTGTGCGGTGATCAATACAGATCGGGATTGCTGGGTGACATGTAGATCGCCTTGGACGAGCAGAGGGCCGGCCAAGGGGGACGCCGACGTACGGGCACAGAGAATCTGTGGAAAGCCCGTTGACTAGCGGCTGAGACAGCAACAGTTGGCGACACGACAGAAGTCGATCGCCCGGCGACGTGTGAGCATCAACTCACGGCCCAGTTGCATGAGCGCCAGACTACCGCAGCCGCGCAACCCACTCGGCCCCGCTCCGGGCGAGGGGTGAATCACGGCCCCTGCCAGAAGTCGCTCGCGGTCACGACCAGCGGTTTCTGGTCGGCGCGAAGGACGACGTCACTTCCCTCGGTGGCCGCCGACGATGCGGGCAGGGACCACGGAAGCGCAAGTACCGGCAGCGTTTGAGAGAACTGCGCCAGGACCGCGGGCAGCTGCAGTGCCGATACGTCTGAATCGACGTGGTCGGCGGAGCCCGAGTAGATCCCGGTGGCGTCGACCCGTAGCGCGCCGCCACGGATCGACAGATCGGCGGACACACTGACTTTGCGGCGGTCAGAGCCCTCGCTGTGACCGAGATTACTAATTGTGGGAACAATGACCGTGCCGGTCAGAACGATGCCCGAGCTGGCGGAGAGAATGCCGTCGCCGGGGCCGCCTCCGCCGGCTTTGTCCTCGGGTGCGGGGGTCGTGACGGTGAGGTCTTCGATACCCAGGAAGCGGCCCAGGTTCACCGAATCGATCTTCAGGGAGGCGCTGACCTTGTCGACCCGTAGCGACGTGTCTTCGTCGATGAGCCATGCGCCTCCGGGTCGTTCCACTCCGGACAGATTCGAGCGGAGGTCGCCACGACGGTCATTTCCCAGGTCAGTGCCCCTGGCGGTGATTCCGATCCGGTTGTACTCATCGCCCGCCGCGGCTGTCATGAAAGGGAAGCCGGTGATCGTCACCTCTGGGTCGAACTCCAATTCAGAGGCCGCGCGCAGTGCCTGTGAGTAGTGGCGTTCGGCGTAGGCGGCGACCGCGAAATCGATTCCGATCGCAACGAGGACCACGATGAGGACCCCGGCCAGCAGTTTGCGCACCGAAACCCTTCTTTGCGTGGACTTCGACCCCCGGAGCCACACGCTCGGTGATCGCCGCTCGACTGGTCATCGGGGCCTTGTTAACGGGCGGGGACCAGTTTGGCGCTATTCTGACATCTATCTCGCACACGTTGGTAAGGCAGCGTACATAAATACGTACAACCCGAGATCGGAGTGGTTTGTGGATCTCTTGTTACTGACAGCCGATCCCACCCCTGAGTCTGTATTGCCGTCGTTGTCACTGCTGGCTCATACCGTTCGCGTCGCACCCACCGAGGTGTCTTCGCTGATGGAAGCTGGAAACGCAGACGTTGCCATCGTTGATGCGCGTTCTGATCTTGCGGCCGCACGTGGGCTCTGCCGGCTGCTTGGGAGCACGGGTTCTTCGGTTCCCGTTGTTGCTGTATTGACCGAGGGCGGTCTGGTTGCCGTGAACTCGGAGTGGGGTCTTGACGACTTCTTGCTGCCGGGCACCGGGCCGGCCGAACTGGACGCCCGACTTCGCCTGCTGGTGGTGCGGAGTCGAGGAGTCACCGAGGAAGAAGCGAGTGGCAAGGTCACGCTCGGCGACCTCGTGATCGATGAGGGCACGTACACCGCTCGTCTGCGTGGCCGTCCTCTTGATTTGACGTACAAAGAGTTCGAGTTGCTGAAGTACTTGGCGCACAACGCCGGTCGGGTTTTCACTCGCGCGCAACTCTTGCAAGAGGTGTGGGGTTACGACTTCTTCGGTGGCACCCGGACGGTGGACGTGCATGTGCGACGCCTGCGTGCCAAGCTCGGCGCCGAGCACGAGGCGTTGATCGGAACCGTGCGCAACGTCGGTTACAAGGCGGTGCGTCCGAGTCGTGGCGGCCGCGCCTCCGAACCGAATGAAAGCGCTACGGACGGAACCGAATTGGATGACCTGGTGGGCCCCGAAGACGTTGAGTTCCAGGACCCGGAGTTCAGTTCAAGCAGCAATGGGAGCTGAGCGCACAAGTCCGGAGTTCGTCGGGCGCATCACAGAAATTCTCCAGGCCGCGACGCGGACCGATGGCGTCGCGCCGCTGGGGGAGCAGGCCGTCAAAGGTGTCGGCCGGCCCGGCGTCGTCGAGGTCACCGTCGTCGAAGGCGACGTGGTCGTCGGGTATGCCAACGTGACACCGGCCCGCGACGACGAACCTGCGATGATCGAGCTCGTGGTCGATCCGGACCACCGGCGCCGGGGTCACGGCAGGCAGTTGCTGGACGCGACGCTCGAACGCGTCGCCGGCGATGTCCGGATCTGGGCCCACGGGGATCTACCCGCGGCGAAGGCGTTGGCAGCCGCTGCCGGACTCACCGCCAAGCGAGAGCTGTTGCAGTTGCGCCGGCCGCTGCCTGATCCGGCATTACCGGAATTGGTGGTTCCCGGCGATCTGGTGCTCCGGACGTACGCGGGGCCATCCGACGACGCCGAGATCCTACGCGTGAACAACGTGGCCTTTGCCTGGCATCCCGAACAGGGCGGCTGGGAATCACAGCAGATCGACGAACGCACAGGATCGTCCTGGTTCGATCCCGCCGGCCTGTTCCTGGCCTTCGCTGCCGCCGAGCCCGACCGGCTACTCGGATTCCATTGGACAAAAGTTCACTCCGATTCACTCGGCGAGGTGTACATCGTCGGAGTCGACTCCGCGGCGCAGGGGCGTGGGCTCGGTCGACTCCTGACCCTCGCGGGCTTGCACTATCTCGCCGACCGGGGTCTGGCCGAAGTCGAGCTGTACGTCGAAGGTGACAACGCCGCGGCCCTGAACACCTACGGAAAGCTCGGATTCGAGCAATACGCGATAGATGTCGCCTACGGCTGACCGAATTTCAGGTGTCGGAAAGACTTCTGATGGACGTGCAGGTGACATAGAAGTGAACAACGGGTGGACATCTCGAATTTCTCCTGCGGGTCCACTGCATGCCGGTCGAAAGTGTATTCATCTGCGGTTCACCACGCGTAGGGAATCCAGACATGACCGACCTCTAGCTTTCAACGAGTGACGCTTTGGCGTCGGGGTGACTGCTCGAATCGCGAGATGTCACGGAAAGTCCATGGAGGAGTCTTCGGTGAGAATGAAGTCAAGTGCTGCCCTCGTGAGTGCGGCTGCAGTTACTGCTCTGGTGCTGTCGGCATGTGGCAGTGAAGAGAGCGGCGGCACCATCAGTGGTGAAGGATCAACCGCGCAGCAGAAGGCGATGGAGCACTTCCAGGTCGTCGTCGCCGACAACGGCGGCAATGTGCTCAACTACACCGGTTCGGGTTCGGGTGACGGCATTGCCAAGTTCCTGAGCAGCGATGTCGACTTCGCCGGATCGGATTCGCCCCTTAAGGACGAGGAGATCGCAGAGGCGAAGACCCGCTGTGGCGGCAACGACGCGTGGCACATCCCGCTGGTTGCCGGCCCGGTCGCCATCGCTTACAACCTGCCCGGTGTCGAGGGTGTTGTGCTGAACCCGACCGTGCTGGCCGGCATCTTCGATTCGAAGATCACCACCTGGGATGCGCCGGAAATCGCGGCGCTGAATCCGGGCAAGGAACTGCCCGCCACGCCGATCGTTCCGGTGCACCGCAGCGATAGCTCGGGTACCACCGACAACTTCCAGCGCTTCCTGCAGGACTCGGCTCCCGAGGCCTGGCCGTACGAGCACGACAAGACCTTCAAGGGTCAGGGTGGCTCGGGCGCCTCCAAGTCGACCGGTGTCGGTGACACCGTCAAGAAGACCGCCGGGTCCGTGACCTACGTCGAGTGGGGCTTCGCCGAAGAGAATGATCTCGGTATCGCGCAGATCGATTTCGGTGTCGGCGCCACCGAGCTGAACGGTGAGACCTCCGGCAAGGCGCTCGACGCCGTCACGTTCAAGGATCCGGGGTCCAAGGACCTGATCGTCGACACCGACGCCCTGTACGCGATGCAGGAGCCGGGCGCATACCCGTTGCTGCTCACCCCGTACTCGATCGTCTGCTCGGCCGGCTACGAGGGTGACGTCTCGGCAACCCTCAAGGACTCGTTCACCGTGATCCTGAACGACGGCCAGGATGGTCTGGCAGAGATCGGCTACACGCCGCTGCCCGCAGAGTACAAAGCCAAGCTGCAGTCCACCATCGACGCACTGGCCTGATCGAAACAGGTGAGGGCGACCGTCGAGAACAGCGATAGAAGACGATGACAGAGATTGACAACACGACGAGTGCGAAAGGGCCTATGAGCTCCTCGACGACTCAGACGGGTACCACCACCGGCGGTGGGCCGGCTGAACCAAGCGGGCCGGAAATCAAGAACAACGGTTCGGCGACTCGGCTGGGAGACAGGATCTTCCGGACTCTCTCGGTCGGCTCCGGCATCTTCATCTCGGCGATCATCGGACTGATCGCGCTGTTCCTGGTGATCCAGGCGGTCCCCTCACTGCTCGAAAACGAAGAGAACTTCTTCACCTACTCCGGCCCGTGGACCACGGACCCCGGAGACATGCGCTTCGGCATCCTGGGTCTGCTCTACGCAACCCTGGTGGTGTCCTTCATCGCCTTGCTCCTGGCGATGCCGATTTCTCTGGGCATCGCGATCTTCCTGACCGAGTACGCTCCCAAACGCCTGGTCAGTCCCATCGCGTACGTGATCGACCTGCTGGCAGCCGTGCCCTCGATCGTGTACGGCCTCTGGGGCATCCTGGTGCTCGGCCCGGCGTTGGTGCCGGTCAACGAATGGCTGGTGGGCAATCTCGGCTTCCTGCCGTTCTTCCAGGAACCGAGTCAGGTCACCAACATGTCGACCGGTGGCACCATGCTCACCGCCGGCATCGTCCTGGCGGTGATGATCCTGCCGATCATCACCTCGGTGACCCGTGAGGTGTTCGTACAGACGCCGGTTGGTCACCGGGAAGCCGCGCTGGCACTCGGCGCGACGAAGTTCGAGGTCGTCCGGGTAGCGGTCGTCCCCTTCGGATTCTCCGGCTACATCAGTGGCTCGATGCTCGGCCTGGGCCGCGCCCTCGGCGAGACGATGGCCCTGCTGCTCATCATCTCGACAGCCGGCCCGATCGACTTCAACCTGATGGAGAGCGGCGAAACGTTCGCGACCAAGATCGCCAACAACGCAGCCGAGTTCGACTCGCCGGCGAAGACCGGTGCGTACATCTCCGCCGGCCTGGCGCTGTTCGTGCTGACCTTCATCGTGAACTCTGCGGCACGGGCCGTCATCAGCGGAAAGAAGGCCAAGTGACATGACCACCCTCGACGCGAGTACCGCACCGGTCAAACGCACCCCTTCGGGTTTCACGCCGGTCAAGAAGAGTCGTAAGGTCGGCGACAAGGGCGCCGCGGTCCTGGTCACCGCAGCCGTTGTCATCGCTATGATTCCGCTGTTCTGGCTCGTCTGGACCCTCCTGTCCCGCGGTATGGAAGCCATCCTCAGCGCGGAGTGGTGGACCAAGTCCGAACTGCGTGGCGGTGCCCTCAACGCGATCATCGGAACGTTGCAGCAGACCGCGCTGGCCGCGGTCATCGCGATTCCGATCGGCATCTTCGTGGCGATCTACCTGGTGGAGTACGGCAACAACTCCCTGCTCGCCCGGGTCACCACCTTCATGGTGGACATCCTCTCGGGTGTTCCGTCGATCGTTGCGGCGTTGTTCATCTACGCGGTGTGGCGGACCACGCTCGACCTGCCGCGGTCCGGCTTCGTGGTGGCGTTGGCTTTGGTGCTCCTGATGGCGCCGATCGTGATCCGTTCGACCGAGGAAATGCTCAAGATCGTCCCGCAGGATCTGCGGGAGGCCTCGTACGCGCTCGGGGTGCCCAAGTGGAAGACGATCGCGAAGATCGTTCTACCCACCGCACTGTCGGGCATTGTCACCGGTGTGATGCTGGCGATCGCCCGAGTGATGGGTGAATCTGCACCGGTGCTCATCTTGGTCGGTTCGACAAAGGTGATCAACACCAACCCATTTGAAGGAAACCAGCAATCGCTGCCCCTGATGATGGTGCAGCAGTACAACAACGGTCCCGGCGCATTCGACACGGTGTGGGGCGCCGCATTGACCCTCGTGATCCTGGTGGCGATCGTGTACTTCGGCGCCAAGCTCGTCTCCAAGGCGTTCTCGCCCAAGAAGTTCTGACGACACAGAAGTTCTCTTGCGCGACCACCCAACCCACCGACGCCACCAGCTCGTAGCGAACGAAAGAACAGATTCATGGCAAAGCGCCTCGACATCAAAGACCTGAACATCTACTACAGCGCCTTCCACGCGGTCAAAGACGTGAGCCTGGAAGTGCCTCCGCGCTGCATCACCGCCTTCATCGGCCCGTCCGGCTGTGGCAAGTCGACGGTGCTGCGCACCCTCAACCGCATGCACGAGGTGACCCCGGGTGCACGCGTCGAGGGCAAGGTGCTGCTGGACGGCGAAGACATCTACACCAAGGGCATCGACCCGGTGTCGGTGCGCTCGACCATCGGCATGGTGTTCCAGCGGCCGAACCCTTTCCCGACGATGTCGATCAAAGACAACGTGGTTGCCGGGCTCCGTCTGCAGGGTCTGCGTGACAAGAAGCAGCTCGACGAGACCGCCGAGCGGAGCCTGCGCGGGGCGAACCTCTGGGAAGAGGTCAAGGATCGTCTCGACCGGCCCGGCGGTGGCCTGTCCGGCGGCCAGCAGCAGCGACTGTGTATCGCCCGCGCGATCGCGGTGTCGCCCGAGGTGCTGTTGATGGACGAGCCCTGCTCGGCCCTCGACCCGATCTCGACGCTGGCCATCGAAGAGCTGATCAACGAGCTCAAGAAAGACTTCACGATCGTCATCGTCACGCACAACATGCAGCAGGCCGCCCGCGTCAGCGACCAGACCGCGTTCTTCAACCTGGCCGGCGTCGGTCAGCCGGGTCAGTTGATCGAGGTCAGTGACACCGAGACGATGTTCTCCAACCCCGCTCAGAAGGCGACGGAAGACTACATCTCCGGTCGATTCGGCTAGTCCGAACGTCTGCGGTCCGGCCCCGCGCGGGCAAACGGCCGCCGAGATAGGCGATGATGGGGGAGTGACGGTCAAACATCCGGTCAGCGTGCTGCCTGGCCGTGGTATCGCTCTCCGGCGCGGGCCCTCGTTGCTCCTCATCGATGCCGACCCGATGAAGACCAGTGCGACTCTCACCGATCTCGCGCGGATCGCCACCGAGTCGTTGGGGGAATCCGGGGCGCTCGAGGGCTCCCGCCTGCGCTCGCTGACCAAGTGGCTGTTGGCCAACGAGGACAGCAGCCCTGACTTCGCGGTCATCTCGACCGATCAGCACGGTGGACTCGAGGTCTTTCTCTACGGCGGGGCGACCGCCCGCATGTACGTCACCGAGTTGGCGTCGCCAGAAGTGGTGCGCGGGGCCGACTCCGGGTTCCTGGTCCAGCGCAGTTATCCCAGCAGTCTCTACGCGATCGCGGTCACGATCGACGAGACAGACCCCCTCGTCGGCGGACCCATCGGTGCCTCGGGAATCGCACCGTCACACATATTCTCGCTCGAGAAGGGTGCTGCCCCCGGATCCGGGATGATCCTGTGGCCGTCGGCGTCGCCGTCGACAGACAGCGCGGTGTACCTGATCCCGGAGACCTCCCCGGTGGACGCGTCCGAGTCGGCGTCCTTGATGGTCGGCGCCACCGGCAGTGATGCCGAACCACGGTTGGTGCCACCGATATTGTCGGTCCGCCTCGACGATTTCGATGAGGTGACGCAGAGTGCGCGCAACCCGCTCCCCATCGTGGGAGGTCCGCGCCGGCCCGCGAAGTTGAGGCAGGGTGTGGCCGAACCGACGCTGGTTCCGCCCCAGGATGTGCTGGACGCGGCGTTGTCGTCGGCCCCGACCGACGTGGCCAATCGTCCCGTCAAAGTCGGCAACTCGCGAATGTCGCCTCGTGACCAGAAGTTCCAGATCCACGGATTGCTCTGTGTCAACGGACACATCAACGACCCGCGGCTGCCGGCGTGCACCCGGTGCGGCATCAGGATCGATCGGCGCACCGGCGCGTTGGTGCAGGGTCCGCGTCCGCCGCTCGGGTTGCTGGTGATCGACGACGGCTCCACCTACATCGTCGCCGGTGACCTGCTGATCGGCCGCGATCCCGAACCGATGGTCGCCGGCCGCGGCGGTGTGGCAAGCAGCGGTATCGGGCCGCTGGACCCGATCCGGATCAATGACACGTCGGGGTCGATGTCGCGGGCGCATTGTGAACTGCGACTTGTCGATTGGGAGGTTCGGGTGATCGACACCGGCTCCGTGAACGGTACGTATGTCCGGCACCCCCGAGCCCCAGGCTGGATCACGCTGCGCCGTGGGCAAGAAGCCGTGCTGTACCCGGGCTCGCAGTTGCGGGTGGGCAGTCGATCGTTGCTGTTCGAATCTCCACACGGGAGGGTGAGCGATGTACGTTGAGCCGTCGTCGGGATCGGACGTCCGTAGATCGCCCGCGGCCGTTGCAGACTATCGGATCGTCCGCGCGCTCGGTGTGGGCAGCCACGGTGGATGCTACCTCGCTCAGGCGCCGGCTCGACTGGGGATCGACGTCGAACATGTTGCCCTGAAAGTCTTTTCGAACCCGGTCGGCGAGGATGCTTTTCATCGTGGTGTCCGCGAGCTCCGGACGTTCTCCGAGGTTCGCTCGCGGTATCTGCTCCGGTTGTACGAGGCGGCCCTCGGTGAGCAGTTCATGTACTCCATGGACTATCTGCCCGGTGGTTCGATGGCGGCTCCGGCGATGCCGCTGCAGCGCGAACAGGCACTGGCCGTGCTCGAAGGAGCCGCCCGCGGCGCACACGACATGCACGAGGCGGGCCTGGTCCACGGTGACATCAAGCCCGCGAACGTGATGATCAGCGGGGACGGCGACGGTCCGACGGGAGTGCTCAGTGCGCTCGGCCTGGCGCGGGTGATCACGGCGGCGACTGCGGTCAGCGGTATCGGGTCATCGGCCACACTGGAGTTCGCGGATCCGGATATGCTCGTGGGCCAAACGCCTTCTCGGGCAACGGATCTCTGGGCGCTGGGCGCGACCATTCACCGAACCTTGGCCGGTGAAGGACTTTACGGTGAGTTGCCTGACATGCAGCCGTTGGTGGCCATCAGGACAGTGCAGTCGACCAGACCCAAGCTCAGTGCGGCACTGTCAGCGGCAGAACGAGATCTGGTGTCGGAATGCCTTGCACCGCACAGCGATCGATTCCGTACCGCGGCCGAGCTCGCCGATCGAATCGGCGAGATCAGGGCCGCGGACGGTCGTTGAACGGGGGTTATACCTCTGTGAACTGTTCCGGAGTCTGCCCGGTGGCCTGGAAGACGACCCGCCGACCGATGAGAACGGCGTGATCCGCGAAGCGCTCGTAGTAGCGGCCGAGCAGCGTCACATCGACCGCGGCGGCAACTCCGTGCTTCCATTCCCGATCCATCAGGACGGTGAACAGATGGCGGTGCAGATCATCCAGTGCGTCGTCGTCGTCCTGGAGCTTGAGCGCGTCTTCCGGGTTCTGGGTGTTGAGAACCTCGCGCGCGTTGTTGGCCATGGTGACCGCAAGGCGGCCCATCTCGGCGAAGTAGCCGTTGACCTCCTCTGGGAGTGCCTTGGCCGGATGTCGCCGGCGTGCCACCTTCGCGACATGCAGAGCCAAGGCCCCCATCCGCTCGATGTCGGCGACGATCTGGAATCCGCTGACGATCGCCCGCAGATCGCCGGCGACCGGCGCCTGTAGGGCGAGCAACGCGAACGCGCGTTCCTCGGCTGTGGTCGACAGGCCCGTCAACTGTTCGTGGGCGCCGATGACCTCTTCGGCCACGGCCAGATCAGCCTGTAGCAAGGCCTGGGTGGACCGCTCCATCGCGGTTCCCGCCAGCTCACACATCTGTCCCAGAACTGCGTTGAGTTCTGCCATCTGCTCAATGTACGCACTACGCATGTCCCTACCGTACTGCCACATATGGGGGAATTGGTTGTGACGTGGTGAACTACAAATGAACGGAAATCATGTAATCAGGGCGCGATCGCCGTGTTCAGGCGCAGGTGGTGTCGCCGGCGTTGGTGACCGTGAGGTCGTTGGGGAGCTCATCGGGATTGGCTTCCCGCGGCATCTCGCGGACGCTGACCTGGGAACCCTCGGCCGGTGCGACATTGAGGGTGCCGGAGAAATCGCTGCCCACGGTCACCTCGACACCCGAGCTGACCGTGGAATCGGACTGGATCGTGGCGCCGGGGAACATCGCTGCCACGGTGGCCGCGGCGTCTTGCTGACCAGGACCGTACCGGACCACCGTGTCGGTCCGGTTTTCCGAGGCATCGGCGACGCCATAGATCTCGAAGCCCTGGTTGGCCAGTTCGTTGGCGGCGTCTGCGGCGACTCCGCCGACGCCGGTGCCGTTGAGGACCCGCAACGACACCGAGTACGGCGACAGCGCGGTGAGCGTCAGAATGTCGGGCTTGGGCGCGACAGTGGTGGTGGTCGTCGTTGTCGATGTGGTTCCCGGTTCAGGAGCTTCGGTCTTCTCGCCGGGCAACGGCATGTCGTTGATGATCGCGTCGAAGATCGCGTCGATGTCGTCGAGGCGGGGGATCTCGTTGCCGGAACCGTCTTCGGCGGTGCCCGACGTGGGCACGGTGAGGAATGTGACACGACCGGCGTCGAGTCCCTGCATCGACTGGGCCAGCTGCAAGAGGTTATCGGTGTTGACCCGATCGACGTAGCTGTTGTTGATGAAGGTGTCGACGATGCCGTTCAGCGTGGCGGGATTGGTCAGGACCTGGCTGGACAGCGCTCCACGCAGCAGCGACGACATGAACAGTTGCTGGCGCTTGATACGCCCGTAGTCGCCGTTGCCCTCTGTCTCGATATTGCGGGCGCGAACGTAATCCAGGGCCTTGGAACCCTTGAGCGTCTTCGTACCGGGTTTGGCGAGGATGGTGCCGAGTTCGTAGTCCTGCAGCGGTGTCGTCGAGCAGACCTGCACGCCACCGATCTTGTTGACCACCTGCTCGAACCCGTAGAAGTCCATGGCGATGAAGTGGTTGATGTTCAGGCCGCTCATCGCGGTGAGCGTGTCGACCAGACACTTCGGACCACCGTCGCCGTACACGCTGTTGAGTTTCACAGAGGTTTCGGAGGGGATCACGTCGTCGGTGTATTTGCCGTCGTCGTTGTTCCAGCCTGAGCACTGGGGCCGGTCGACCTGCAGGTCGCGGGGAAATGACACCGCGACCACTCGGCTTCGGTCAGCCGGGATGTTCACCATGATCACGGTGTCCGAGCGGGCGCTGCCCCCGAACTCCGAGCTGTCGCCCGCGCCGACAGTGCCGTTCTGGCCGGATCGTGTGTCGGTACCGACGATCAAGTAGGTCTCGTCACCGGTCTGGAGTTGCTTGTCGCGAATCTGCTCGTTGTCGGGGTTCACCGCGTCGACGGTGTTCCAGTTGCTGTCCTTGACCTTCTGATAGCCCCAGACCGCACCTGTGCCGAGCAACGCCAGCACGCAGGCCAGGGCGATGAGGATCCGGCCGCCGATGGTGGCCCGGTGCATCATCTGTTTGCGGTCACGCTCTTTGGCCGGCGCGGCGTGCTTGCGCCGTGACGCGGCGTCGGCGCCCGGGGTGACCGAACGCGGCACCCGGGTGATGGCACCGTTGTCCGACAGATCCGGGATCGGGGCCTGGGCGTTTATCGCCGGGATGTGCTCGGTGGCCGGGGCGGTTGCGGGAATGACCTCGGTGTTGGCGTCGTCTGCGGTGACCGGCGGTTCGCCCGGGCCGAGGATCTGTTCTGTCGGGGCTTCGGCGGGGCCCACGCGCCGGAGTCGCCGAGGCGTGGACGGGGGCGTCGGAGAAGAGGATGCGGGAGACGGCGACGCGGGAGCCGAGGGGGCCGGCGGTGGCGGGGTATGGCTTGGGGACGGAGTGGTCTGCGAGGGTTCGGCCGACGCCGGATCGTCGTGGGAGTCGGCCGCTGCATTCATCCGGTTGAGCAGCTCGCGCACGGTCACCCGGTTGCGGTCGCCCTCTGTCAGCTCGCGGCTGGTCGGTTCCCGCAGCACCTCGTCCGAGGGCGCGCCGAGCTGGCGGCGAATCTCATTGCGGCGTTCCTCGGACGTGCGTGCCCGGAGTTCGTCGTCGCTCACTGGAGTTCCTTCAGCCTTCTGGGCGCCGGGCTGTATTTCAGGCCCGGCGGAAACACTCGGCCGGGCACGGCGCCGACTCGATGATACTGACGAAAACACGCACATTGCCCGTGTATGGCCTGTGAAGGGCGCGCGGCGCCAGTTGATGCAGCAGCATGAATCGGCAGTTCATGACGTTTCGGTGGTGAGGCGGGTGAACTCAGCCTCCCGAATGCATGACCTCGGCTCCGTCCGGAACGGCTTCGTCGTCGGGATCGTCGAGCCATCCCTCGGGCAGTGCCACCGGCGAGGGGGAACCCTGGCGGCCGCGGGGACCGTGCCCGTCGTCGGGGAACGGCACGTCAGCGGGCAATTGCCCGACGAGATCGGACAGCTGGTCGACGGTTTCGACCAGGGCCATCTCGCGCCGGAGTTCCGAACCGACGGGGAACCCGCGCAGATACCAGGCGACGTGTTTGCGGATCTCCCGCATTCCCTTGAACTCGCCGTGATGGTCTGCGAGAAGTTGTCCGTGCCGGACGATGATCTGCGCCACTTCTCCGAGATCTGGTGCGGCCGGAGCCGGAGTTCCGTTCAATTCGGCACTCAGTTCGGCGAAGAGCCACGGGCGGCCCAGGCAGCCTCGCCCGATGACCACGCCGTCGCAGCCGGTTTCGTACATCATCCGGGTGGCGTCACCGGGTTCGAAGATGTCGCCGTTGCCGAGGACCGGTACATCGGTGACGTGTTCCTTGAGGCGCGCGATCTGATTCCAGTCGGCATTGCCCGAGTAGCGCTGCGACGCGGTACGTGCATGCAGTGCAACAGCTTTCGCACCCTCGGCGGCAGCGATCCGGCCGGCGTCGAGATGCGTGTGATGGTCGTCGTCGATGCCGATCCGGAACTTGACGGTGACCGGGATGTCGGTGCCCTCGGTGGCGCGGACCGCAGCCGCGACGATGTTCGCGAACAGGCGTCGTTTGTACGGAATCGCCGAACCGCCACCTTTACGGGTGACCTTGGGGACCGGGCACCCGAAGTTCATGTCGATGTGGTCGGCGAGGTTCTCGTCGACGATCATCTTCGCGGCGGCGTAGGTGTACTCGGGATCAACCGTGTACAGCTGCATCGACCTGGGGTTTTCCTCCGGGCCGAAGGTGGTCATGTGCATCGTGACCGGGTGCCGCTCGACGAGCGCTCGGGCGGTCACCATCTCGCAGACGTAGAGTCCGGCGACGGTGCCCGTGCGGGCGAGTTCGAGTTCACGGCACAGCGTGCGGAAGGCAACATTGGTCACCCCGGCCATGGGAGCGAGGACCACCGGGCTGGACAGCTCGATGGACCCGATCGTCAGGGCCGGGGTGTCGGTTTCTGGAAGTAGGGCGGTCAGCGCAGTGGTTTTCTGGTCTCAGGAAGCGGCTGCGGCTTTTTCGCGCCTGGCGGCCTCACGCGCCAGTGAGCGATCACGCATTTCTTCGAACTTGACGGTGTCGGCTTCGAGCTTCTCGAGGAAGTCGCTCAGATCCTCGCGGGTCTTCTCGCCTTCGGGACCGAAGTCGTCGCGCTCGAAGATGTTCCATTTGCGCAGAACGGGCTGGACGACCTCTTCGAGGTGCTGGCGCATGTCGTAGATGCCGTGCTTGGCCATCAGGACACCGTTGCGGCGGAAGTTGGGCATTCCGGCGCCGGGCATCTGGAAGTTGGACACGATCTCGTAGACGGCCTTCATGGTCTGGTCGGGCACCAGATCGAGGGCGGCCGCACAGATGTTGCGGTAGAAGACCATGTGCAGGTTCTCGTCGGCGGCGATGCGCTGCAGCATCCGGTCGGCGATGGGGTCGTTGCAGGCCTTGCCGGTGTTGCGGTGCGAGACGCGGGTGGCCAGTTCCTGGAAGGTCACGTACGCAACGGACCGCAGGATGCCGGCGGCCTCTTCGCCCAGCTCGTCGGCGCGATCGCCGGCTGCGGCCAGCGGCGAGTAGCCGTTGGTCATGTGGATCATGCGGGCCTCTTCGAGCGCCACGGGATCAACTCCGCGTGTGACGACGAGGTAGTCGCGCATGACGATGCCGTGGCGGTTCTCTTCAGCGGTCCAACGGCCGACCCAGTGTCCCCAGGCGTCGTCCATCGAGAAGTTCTCGGCGATCTCGCGGTGGTAGGAGGGGAGGTTGTCCTCGGTCAGCAGGTTCGTGACCATGGCTGCCTTGGCGACCTCGTCGAGCTGCGACTGCTCGGGATCCCAGTCGACGCCACCGAGAGCGGCGAAGTTCTGGCCCTCGTCCCACGGCACGTAGTCGTGGGGATGCCAGTCCCTGGTGGTGCGCAGGTGGCGGTTGACGTTCTCTTCGGCCGCCGGTGACAGTTCCTTCAGTAGCTCAAGTTGGGTCAACTCGCGTGCCATCAGATATTCCTCCAGGAAGGCTAGGCTGTAAGGCTTCAGGGTAAAGGATCGTGATCCCGTCACCCAAGTTGTCGCATGGCGCGCTGGACTCGTGAATGCGTCGCCATGCCTGTTGCTTGCCGGTACTCCCAGGGCTTCGCGCCCGTATAGGTGAGTGTTACCCGACATTGTCGGATTGTGGTGCACCTAACGCGGAGTTTCAGAGATATTTACCGAACTTGATGAGCCATTCGGAGGCCTCGTCGGTGAGATTCCCCAGTTCCTGCGCCCTATTGCACCAGGCTTTGGCTGCCTGGGCAAACTCTGCGGGGTTGTAGACGTCTTCTTCTTTCGACCACAGGCCGTCGCCGCCGTAGGTGAGGATCGTGATGTTGGTGGCCGTGAAGACCGACCCGTCGCCGGGGTCGCGCATCGGGTTGTCGATCTCACATATCACGCGGCCGGTATCCGGGTCGACCACGTGCCACAACGAGATGTAGCCGACCATGTGATTGCCGGGGAACCGGCCCATCGTCTTGTACACCCAGGCCCGGATCTCTTCGCGTCCCTTGTAGGTCCCCAGTGCGTGTTCGACGTAATCGGCGTCCTCGGTGAACTGGTCTGCCCACTGATTCCAGTCCTGGGAGATCGCGACCGCGTCGTTGACCGCCTTGAACTTGCTGAACTCGGACTCGAGTTCGGCCGTGCTGAATTGCCCCATGTGTTCTCTACCCCCTTGGTTGAGCGTGCGTGTGGCATCCGCCGTTCAGGCGAGGCGGACGGTGATCGTTGCGTCGATCCGTGTGATCAGGCAGTGGTCGTCGAAGGCGAATGTCTCGTCGACGGTGGCGCCGGCCACATCGATGCCGGCGAATCCGTAGTCGAGGTCGTACACCGCCCGGACCAGATTGCCGTGCTGACTCCACGTGGTGTTCTTGATGCCGGTGATACCGCCGTACTGCAGGTGGGCGGCCAGTTCCGCCTTCATGAACGGTCCCGAGAAGCCGGTCTGCAATCCGTTCTCGAATCGGATCACTTCGTCGGCCACCGGTACGTCATGAGCGACGGAGGCATCTGCGAGTGCGGCGACGTAGGTCTGCGCCCCGGCGATCTGTGCGTCGGCTGTACAGGTCGCCGTATGTCCGTCGTCGGCGGAGGCCACCGCGGGTGTGGTCAGCAGTGCCGCGCCGGTCAAGAGGGCGCAGGCGAGTAACCGGGATCCGGCAGATTTCATGGAGTAAGCGTATGTGCTCAATCCCCGTAGCGGGGAGAATCTTTCTGATCGGTCAGACGGACTAATAGCCCTCGTTGTTCTGGTGTGCCCTCGATCGCGGTCGATAAGATCGATGCAGTCTCGCCGCCGGCGGCGACCCGCGGGCAAGAAAGGTCGAGTAGCGATGAGTGTGGCGATCGGTTCGTACATCGGCGGCTACGAGATCCTGGAACTGATCGGCCGCGGCGGGATGGGGGAGGTCTACAAGGCCCAGCATCCGAGGCTTCCGCGCGCCGATGCGATCAAACTCCTCAACAGCACGTACGGCAGCGACGACGACACCCGTGCACGGTTCGAGCGGGAGGCCGACCTTGTCGCGCCGCTGAGCCACCCCAACCTGGTGAACGTGCTCGACCGCGGGACCCACGACGGCCAGTTGTGGATTGCGATGGAGTTCGTCCCGGGCACCGATGCCGCCCAGATGCTCACGGGTGGGCCTCTGCATCCTCGTCTGGCGGTCACGATCATCGCGAAGGTCGCCGACGGGCTCGACTACGCGCATCGCAAAGGGCTGGTGCATCGTGACGTCAAGCCGGGCAACATCCTGATCACACCCGGATCCGATCCGATGAACCCGGATGCCGTGAAACTCACCGACTTCGGGATCGCGCGGATGGCGCAGGAGACCGACAGCAGCCTCACCTCCGTCGGGATGACGGTCGGCACCCTGCGGTACAGCGCGCCGGAACAGGTGGGCGGCGAGGACATCGATCACCATGCCGACGTCTACGCGCTGGGCTGTAGTCTGTACGAACTCCTCACGGCGACAGCGCCATTCGATGCTCCGACTAGTCAAGGGCTGATGGCGGCGCACATGTTCAACCCGCCGCCGAACCCGGCCGCGGTCAACCCGGCGGTGCCGGCTGCCATGGCTGCGGTGATCTCGAAGGCGATGGCCAAGAAGCCTGCCGACCGTTTCGATTCCGGGCGCGAGCTCGCCGAGGCTGCGCAGGAGGCGCTGAAGGGTGGTGGGGCGCAGGTGAGTACGCGGGCGCAACACACCTTCGCGCCGGTGCCCGCGAATGTGTCTCCGCCGCACTCGAGTCCGTCTCACACCGGCCATCGCGGGCCGCTCCCGGCAACTGCCGCGGTCACGTTTCCGCCCCAATCGAATCCCTATCAGTCGAATCCATATCACTCGAACCCGGGCCACTCCGGCACCGGCACGGGGTATCAGGGTGGACAGACCGTCGGGGGTCATTCGTCACCGTCGAGTCCGCAGGTGTCCAGCGGGCAGTACCCGAATCACACCCAGTCGACGCCCCCGCCGCCGGGAGGTCCGCCGGGTGCGGGATTCGTCCCGTACGGCGCGACATCGGGAGGGCCGGAGAAGAAGTCGCCGTGGTACACCCGCGCTGCGGTGATGGCCGGGCCGATCGTGGCCGTCGCGGTTGTCATCGGAGTTGTGGTGGGGCTGCTGGTGTTCGGGGGTGGCGACGCGCTTGCCACCCCGGGCCAACCCAGTGCCGAGGTCGGCGACAGCACGGTCGACATCAGCTGGCCCGCCGTCGACGGGGCTTCCGAATACGTGCTGCGCCAAGGCGAGACGGTTGTGTACGTCGGAAGCGAGCCCACGTATTCGCAGCCGGTGCCACTGCCCGGTGTGTACACGTACTCGGTGTCGGCTCGCTCCGGTGAGGATGAGGCGTCGCCCTTCGGTCCGGCCAGCGGTGAGGTGGTGGTGGCACAGCATTGGCACGGAGTCGAGCAGCTTGCGGCAACATTCTCCGACATCGTCGGCCCGAGCCCGCTGTCGACCGACACCTTCACCGAGGAGGCCTGCTGGGGTGGCGTCGGATCGGTCGAGACCGAGATCCCCAAAACCGGCACCATCCTGTGTCGTTCGACCGCGGATGCGTACTCGGTGCGGTTCCGGGAGTTCCCGTCCAAGCAGGCGCGAGACGACTACCTGAACAGCCTGGGTCTCAAGACAACACAGGTGACCACCGACCAGGGCGCCACCGGGCTGCTCTACCAGGGCGAAGGTCCGAACAGCGAATGGGCGGGCACCTTGATCTTTGCCTTCGACGACCCCGACCTCGAGACGTATGACGTCGCGGTGTCCATGGACAACGGCAAGGACGCCGATGCCGCAGCCGTGATCGATGAGCTGCCGCTGTGAAGCGCTGGGCGTGGCCACTGGTCGTGGTCGGTGCGGTGGTGGCGCTCGTGATCGCGCTGGCGGTGACGTATTTCGTGCGCGGTTCGGGTGATGTCGCCACGCCGTCGGGACTCGAGGCCGCACCGGACAGCGGTGTGGTGAAGGTGAGCTGGTCTGCGGATTCCGACGCCGAGTCGTTCCTGTTGACCCGTGGCGGCGAGGTTGTCTACTCGGGTCCGGAACGTGAGTTCACCGATGTGTCCGCCGTGGCCCCGCAGGGGTCGACGAGTGTCGAGTACTCGGTGCGTGCGGTCGACGAGAAGGGCCGGGTGTCCGAGCCCAGCGCGTCGGCGACGGTCGAGGTGGGCACCGGTTGGGGTCTGCTGGCGGTTCCCGCGCAGGAACTCCCCGAATTGCTGCCCGCCGCGCCATCCGAACAGGGCTGGAACCAGATGATGTGCGAGACCCGGCTCGATGCCCTGCCGCCCGAAGAGGGCAGTGCCGCAGAGGGTTCAGGTGACCAGTTCATCAAGGGCGGCTTCCGGTGCACGCTCGAGGTCGACGGCGCCGACTACGACCTCTGGACGGATTTCTACGTCAGCCCGGAACAACTCGAATCGCGGATGTCGGAGATCCGAGGGTGGTCGGATGTCCGGAGCACCACGTGGGAGGGCGGCCGCGCGGTGGTCGGTGAACCCGCGGGAGATCCGGTGTGGATGGGGTTGACGGTCGATTCGCACCCCGGTGTCTACATCGAACTCTCCGCTGTGGATACCACTACGACCGTGGGCGATCTCACCGCACTGGCCAACAGCCTGCCCGTCATCAACTGACGCGGGAATCAGCAAAACCCACGTTCAGGGCACTTCGGCGAGGTACTCTCCGCGACAGCACAAGGTGGTGCGTCCGGAGGGGGACACTGTGTCGCGGGATGAACTTTTTCGGGTATTGAGTCGTATTGCGGTGACGATGACGGTTGTCGTGGCCACACTGACCGTGGCCGGGCCGGCGGTGGCCACGGCGCCGCCGGGATACAACGACCTCACCGACGTCTGGCCGACCGCGGTGGCGCCGGCCTCGTGTCGCGAGGGCGACCGGGTCGAAACCGGGATCCAGGGCGAGGTCCCACTCGCCGACCGCACATCCGGGCGCAGTACCCAGGGTTACAACTGCAACATCGACCTGATCGGGCAATACCAGGGGCAGGGCGCAGGCATCGTCAGTGCCACCTACGAGCATTGTTCGTACACGGGTTCGACATTTCCGGCAAGCCTGGTCGGGCGCAATCCGGGGGTTCAGGTCATCGATGCGTCAGACCCGCGAAACCCGAGACTCTCCACGGCGCTCACCGAACCGGCCATGGTGGGTGGCACGTGGGAATCGTTGAAGGTCAACAAAAAACGTGGCCTGCTGGTCGGTACCGGGGTGCCGATGCTCCAGGGTGCGGGTTACATCTCGGTCTACGACATCTCGCAGGACTGCGCCCATCCACGACTGCTCAACACCGGCGCGGGGTCGCAACTGTCCATGCCGATTCCGATCACCACCCACGAGGGCGATTTCTCGCCGGACGGCAACACCTACTGGGTATCTGGCCTCGCGCCCGGATACGTCAGCGCCGTCGACCTCACTGATCCAGGCAATCCTATGATCGTGTGGTCGGGGATCACCGGGATGGAAGCCCATGGCATGGGATTTTCGCCCGACGGCAACACTCTGTACTTGGCGAACCTGTTCGGACTCACGGTCATCGACGTCACTGCGGTCCAGAATCGTAAGCCCAGAACGGTTGTGCCCCAACTTATGCCGCATATCGGGGAGAAATACTGGGCCGACGGTCAGGTGACGCAACACAACATCTATGCGACGTATGGTGGCCGGCCCTTCCTTTTCTCGATCGATGAGGTCGGATCGGGTGGCGTCAAACTGTTCGACGCGAGCAACTCCGCAAATCTCACACAACGCAACGCGATCAAGCTGGCGATCAACTTGCCTGAGAACGCGAACCGCTGGGCGCAGAGTACGGCCGGCAACGGGCTCTTCGGCTACGACGCGCACTACTGCTCTATCGATCGTCCAGTCGATCCGACTGCCATGGCCTGCGGCTGGATCCAGTCGGGTATTCGGGTCTTCGACATCAAGGATCCCGATCACTTCCGGGAGATCGCGTACTTCAACCCACCGGCCCAGCGTGGAAAGGCCGACCAGCTCAGCAATTCGAGTCATGCGTTGTTCGGTTCGGTTGATCTACCCGCGATTCTCGGCACGCTCGCGGTGGCTCGAGCCGTGCTGCAGGGGGACGCGCGCGCGGATGGGATCATCAGCGATCAGAACCGGTTGGCGGGCGGCGACCTGTCGGCCGACTGGTGCCTGTCACCGCCGGAGTTCCACGGGAACCAGCTGTGGGTGACGTGCATGGACAATGGGTTCATGACTTTGCAACTGGATCCGTCGATCTATCCGCCGCGGTGACCGAATCACCCCTGCGTCGCTGGTGGTGGCCTGTCTCGGTCCTGGTGATCACCTTGATCATCGGCCTCGGCATCGGTCTGGCCATCAGCCCCGACGACAACACCGCCGCCGGCCATACCGAGACGTCGGCGACCGCGGTGGACATCGGCTTCGCGCAGGACATGTCGGCGCATCATCAGCAGGCGGTGATGATGGCGGACATGGTGCCGCTCGACAGTGCGCCTGACGTGCGTGGGGTGGTCGATCAGATCCAGGCCGTCCAGTCGCGTGAGATCGGGCAGATGACGGGCTGGCTGCAGATGTTGGACGCACCGCTGCAGAGCGATCAATCGATGAGCTGGATGAAGCAGGAAGGCCACAGTCATACCGCCCCGGCGCCGGCCGCCGGAGATGGCCAGACCCCGACCACGATGCCGGGCACCGCGAGCGGTGAGGAGCTCACCGCCCTGCACAACGCGTCAGGCGTCGAGGCGGAGATCCTGTTCCTGCAGTTGATGATCCGGCACCATCAAGGCGGTATCGACATGGCGGCCCATGCCACCCAGGAGGCAGCGAATCCGGCGATCCGGCGGGCCGCAACCGGCATGGTCAAGGAACAGTCGGAGGAAATCGGTGTGATGACGGTGATGCTGAACCAGCGCGGCGGCCAGCCCCTGCCGTACCCGGCGTGATCAGGCCGGTTCTTTGGGTGTTTCGTCGTCGTCGAAGCGGTGGTCGAGGGGATCTACTCCGTCGACGCCTTCCAGCACGGTGAACTCTTGCTCAGCGGCCGCGACGAACTCTTTGGCCTCTTCTTTGATCTTGTGCACCCAGTCGGACATCTTTTGCTCCCGTTCGATCGAGGAATCTGATTCAGACCCGAGACCAGCGTACTTCGTGGCCGGCCCGAGTCGGGCGACAGTCGTGGTTCAGGGGATGAGGATTCGGGACTGCTGATCCCAGACATCCATCAGCTCGGCGATGATGTCGACGGCCATGCCGAGTCCACCGAGGTGGCTTTCTCCGGTCATGGTGAGAAGCTTTGCGTCGGCCAGCAGCTGGACCATGTGCTCGCCGTGCGCGTGCGGGATGATGTGGTCGTGATCGCCGTGCCACCACCGCACCGGCCCGGTGATGTTGCCGACCTTGAAGCCCCAATCCCGGCAGAACACAACAACATCGGCAAACGGCGCTTCCATCTGTTTGCGCCCACCGTTGAGCAGGTCGTCGAGGAACATGGCCTTGAACTCGGGGCGTTGCAGCAGTTCCCGGTCGGCGGCGGGGGAGAAGCGACCGTATATCCCGATGGCGGGTTCGGCGATCGGGCGGGCCACGCGGACAAACGAACTCAGGACCCGGCCGATCGGCATCCCGAGCGTGGGCAGTAGCGGCGCGAGTCTTTTGCCGATCTCCATCGCCCCGCCGTCGATGGCTTCGGGGCCATGGGTCGGCGCGACACCGCCGAGGATGCCGGTGACCACCACCCGCTGCGGCATCGCTTCGGCGACCGCCAGCGCATACGGGCCACCGCCGGACAGTCCGATGACGGCGAACCTGTCTATGCCCAGGGTGTCTGCGATCGTGGAGAGGTCGTCGGCGAAGGAGTGGACGGAGTCGTAGCTGTGCGGCGTGGACGATCCGACGCCGGGACGGTCGAGGCCGATGATCCGGATGTTCTCGCTCTCGGCGTACCGGCGGGCTTCGATCGGGATCTGCCGGCGGGCACCGGGTGTGCCGTGCAACCAGAAGACGGCCCGGCCGGTGGCGGAACCGAACTCGGCGATGCCGATGCGCCGGTTGTCACCGACAGCTACGTTTCCCTCGAGTTTGGGCCGCTCGACATCGATCATCCATCCAGGATGGCACTGAATCGATCACCGGTGGGGTGAATGCCCAGCCGTTCGCCACAGGCGGATCAGCCGACGGGTTCGGTGGTTGACAGGCTCAGTTTGCCGCGGTCGAAACTCGGTCGTTGGTGGGTGACCCTCATCAGGGCGATCGCGCACACCGTGGCCGAGATCGCGCTGACGATGCCGCCGACGATGAGCGGCATGCGGGGGTCGGTGATCTCGGCCAGCCACCCCAGCAGCGGGCTGCCGATGGGGGTTCCGCCGAGGAAGCAGAGCATGTAAATGCCCATGACGCGACCACGCATGTCCGAGTCGACCGACAATTGCATGATGTTCATCGCGGCGGTGCTGAAGACGATGTTCGCGACGCCGACGGGGATCAGCATCAAGGCCACGAGCGCGAAGGTGGGCATCAGCCCGACCACCACTTCGAGGATCCCGAAGGCGATGGCGCCGGCAAAGAACTGACGTAGGCGTGCGGGTTTGGTGCGCCGGGCTGCGACGAGGGCGCCGGCCAGGGTGCCGACGGCGAGCATGGTCGCCAGCAGTCCGTAACCGCCGGCCGTGCCCTCGAACGTGTTGGCGGTGAGCAGCGAGAGCGACAGCGGGAAGTTCAGGCCGAAGGTCGACACCATGAACACCGTTGCCAGGATGACCATGAGGTGGCGGTTCCGCCGGACGTAGTGCAGGCCGCTGCGGATCGAGCGATCGGTGACCGACCGTGCACTGCGCACGAGTTCACTGCTTCGCATCACCATGAGTGCGGTGAGAACCGCGACCGAGCTGGCCGCATTGATGAGGAAGACCGGACCGGTGCTGAAGACCATGATCAGCAGACCCGCCAGAGCGGGACCGATGATGCGGGCGGTGTTGAACGTCAGCGAGTTCAGTGCGACGGCGTTGGGTAGCTGTTCGGGTCCGACCATCTCGATGGTGAACGACTGCCGGATCGGTGCGTCCATCGCCGAGATGCACCCGAGCGCGAACGACAACGCGTAGACGATGGGCAGATTTGCGGCTCCGCTGACGTCGATCACACCGAGGATCAGCGCACACAGCGCCATCGCGACCTGGGTGCCGATCAGAAGCTTGCGCTTGTCGAATCTGTCGGCGAGTGCCCCGGCGGGAAGGGACAGAACGGCGGTCGGGCCGAACTGCAGCGCCATCACGATGCCGACCGCGACCCCGCTTCCGCCGGACAGTTCGAGCACCAGCCAGTCCTGGGCGATGCGCTGCATCCAGGTGCCGGTCAGCGAGACGACCTGACCGCCGGCCCACAGTCGATAGTTCCGCACTCCGAGGGAGGAGAACATCAACGGGAGGGCCATACCCTCCAGTGTAGATTCCCGATCTTGGTGGGTTTTGGTGAGTCTGACCTGCGGAAATGCTCTCCAAAACCCACCAGAATCGGGTCAGTCGATGAGGTTCTCGATCGGTTCCTTGGCGAAGTAGAGAACGAAGACCGCTGCGACGATCCAGAGCAGCGGGTGGATGCTGCGGGCCTTGCCGCGTGCGGTGGCCAGCACCACCCAGGAGATGAACCCGGCGCCGATGCCGTTGGCGATCGAGTACGTGAAGGGCATGACCACAATCGTCAGGAAGCACGGCAGGGCGTAGTCGAAGCGGGTCAGGTCGATGTCGCGGACCTGAGAGATCATCATCGCGCCGACGATCACGAGGGCCGGCGCCGCCGCCTCGAGGGGGACCACCGAGTAGAGCGGCGTGAAGAACATGGCGATCAGGAACAGCACGCCGGTGACGATGTTGGCCAGACCGGTGCGGGCACCTTCGGCGATGCCGGACGCAGATTCGACGAACACCGTGTTCGACGACGCCGAACCGACACCACCGGCGATGGCGCCGGTGCCTTCGACGACCAGCGCTTTGCCGATGTTGGGCAGGTTGCCGTCCTTGTCGGACAGCTCTGCTTCCTTGCCGAGTCCGGTCATCGTGCCCATGGCGTCGAAGAAGTTCGACAGTACCAACGCGAACACCAGGACCGAGGCGGACAGTACACCGATGCGGGTGAACGCCCCGAACACGTCGACGTCACCGACCAGGCTCAGGTTGGGGACATCACCGATCGAACTGGGTATCTCCGGGATGTTGAGGCTCCATCCCTTGGGGTTCGCCACGGAGGAGTCGAGGTCGGCGAATTGCTCGACGATCATCGCCAGGATGGTGGTGACGACGATTCCGATGAGCAGGCCGCCGCGGACCTTGCGTACCACCAGGATTCCCATGAACAGAACACCGAACACGAAGAGCAGAGCGGGCCAGGTCGCGATCGAATTGTTGATGCCGAGGCTCACCGGCACGGTGGTACCGGCGGCGTCGGGCACGCGTTTCACGAATCCGGCGTCGACGAATCCGATGAAGGCGATGAATGCGCCGATGCCGGCGGCGATGGCGGCTTTCAGCTCACCGGGGATGGCGCGGAAGACCGCACTCCGGAAACCGGTGACCGCCAGCAGGACGATGATGATGCCGTCGACGACCACCAGTCCCATCGCCTCGGGCCACGTGACCTGCGGGGCGATGGACACCGCGAGAAGGCTGTTGATCCCGAGGCCGGCCGCGATCGCGAACGGGTAGTTGGCGACCAGTCCGAAGACGATGGACATGATGCCCGCGACCAGGGCCGTGACAGCCGCCACCTGGGCCATCGGCAGCACATCACCCAGGACGTCTGCGTTCTTGGCGTTGCCGGGTACTCCGCCGATGATGATCGGGTTGAGCACCACGATGTAGGCCATGGTGAAGAAGGTGACGAGCCCGCCGCGAATCTCGCGGGAGATCGTCGAATTGCGTTGGGTGATCTTGAAATATCGGTCGATCGCCGACACCGGTTCTTTCTGTTCGGTGTCGTTGCTGCTCTCGATCGCCATCCCGCGTACCCATCCCGGTCGGCCGAGGAATGGCGTAACCGATTCGTTCGCGATCGTACAAAGGATGCGCTGAAGTCCACAATCATCTGGCTCAGGCGGTCACGGGTGTCGGCTGGCATCGGCGCGGACCGCATGACAGGTTTGTGTTTACAACGCGAGATGACAGGGAATCTGACCAGCAAGACCCACCGCGCGATTCCTGTGGTGGTCGACCTACCGCAGATCGACACGAGGAGCCTGACCGATGGTCGCAACGCAGCCACTGCCGACAGAACGTACCCACCACACCTCTGATCCGATTGCTGATGTGGCAGCGGTGTTCAAGGCGCTGCGCGTGCCTGCCGGGGTGTACGCACCCCAGGAAGACTCACGGCTGCTGCTGACGGCGTTGGCCGAGCGGGATCTCGTCGCGCAGCGGCGAGTGCTGGATTTGTGTTCGGGTAGTGGGGTCCTCGCGATCGGCGCCGCCGTCCTGGGTGCCGGTGAGGTCACCGCATTCGACATCTCCGCGCCGGCAGTGGCCTGTGCCACCGACAACGCCATCGCATTGGGCGTGGAAATCGACGCGAGGCAGGGATCACTGCCGGAGGCCCTCGCACAGGGGCCGTACGACGTGGTCGTGTCCAACCCGCCCTACGTGCCCGACAGCAACGCTCTGCCGCCGAAGCTCGGGTTGAGCCGCGCCTGGCATGGTGGCCGCGACGGGCGATCGTTGCTCGATCCGCTTTGCGTGGTCGCGCCGGATCTGTTGTCGGACCGGGGAACGATGCTGTTGGTTCAGTCCGAATTCGCCGGTGTCGAACGGTCATTGACCATGTTGCGCGCCGGTGGATTGCATGCACGGGTCGTCGAACGGCAACGCATCGCCTTCGGCCCGGTGCTCACTGCGAATGCACGTTGGCTCGAAACCGTCGGGATGCTCGAGCGGGGCCGCCGTTTCGAGGAACTCTGTGTGATTCGCGCTGACAAGCCGGCGGGCTCGGGTACATGACCTCGGCAGCCGACCGTCGGGTGGTCCGGGTGGTCGCCGGCGGACCGCTCATGGTCGAGGGACCGGTCAGCATCGAGATGCCCAACGGCACGATCGTCGAGTCGGACCGGTTCATGGTGGCCATCTGCGCATGCAAGCGCAGCAAGAACTTTCCGCTCTGCGACACCAGTCATCGACGGAAAAGCTCGGTGAAGCAAGAGGATTGACTCAGCGGTCGGGTGTGTTCAACGAGGATCGGCCCGCGGTCCAGCACGACATCAGATGGTCGGCGAGTTTGTCTTCCAGGAACAGGAACGCGTTGATCCCGAACACCAGGTCGGGTTCGAGGTCCGGTTCGCGGTCCAGGAGGTCGCCGATGACGTCGTGCCGCACCACCTGTTCGTGCATGGCGTCGGCTTCGACGTGTTCGCGATAGAAGTGCACGCAGGCGTCGGGTGCGTCGAGGCGTTCGAGTGCGTGGACCAGTCTCTGTGACCCTGGCGGCGAGGTGATCTCGGTGGCCGCGAAGTGGCCGATCGTCGCGGCCCGACTGCTGCGATGCAATCCGAACATCGACATCAGATTCACCAGCGCCAGGGACTCTCCGGGCACCTGTTCGAGATACGCCAGGTAGTCGGCATCGAGGTCCGCTGCTTCGAGTAGATCGGCGAACAGCTTCTGGTGCACGTGATCGCCGTGGCCGCCGCCGTATTCGTCGAACTCGATCGCGACAAACGAGGCCTTGGCCTGTCCGGTGAGCCGGGGGATCGCGAACGCGTGAGGGTCAGCTTCTTTGAGGTGGTAGACCGACCGATGGATGAAGTACTCCCGCATCTGATCCCAGGTGCCGGTGTCTTTCAGGAACCACGAGGGCCCGCTGCCGTGTGCCGGTTCTGTCAGCAGCGCATCGACGGCCTCGCGGGCACCGCTCGCGGGGTCGACGTCGGTGGTGAGCGCGGTCGAGAACCGATCCTCCAGCTCGGCGCGGAACCGAAGCAGGTCCGGATTCCATTCCCAGTTGTCGTCGACATCGGTGAACCCGCGATAGTGCATCTCGTAGCAGGTGTACAGGGCCAGCTGCAGGTCGACTCCATAGGGATCGGAGTCGACGGTGTCGACCGAGATGGGGCTGCTCGCCGATGCCGGGACGGACAGCGCAGCAACGACGGCCGAGGACAGCGGACCGCACGGACGGGGCAGTGCCCGTGCCGCCGACCGCGTAGGGGAGACCTTCGATGCTGGTATCACTCGATACTCCTACCCGCTGGCGAAATGGTGGAAACCTGGCGCTGCTCAGGCCGTGGCCGGGCAGCTCAGCGCCACGCGAAGACCGGCTGTTCGAAATCGGCGACACGGGTGCTGCGGCCTCCGAGGACAACCTCCGCGAATTGATGCATCACCGCGCCGGTGGGGGCGTGGATCAGCGAGCCGACGAGTGGCATCTGGATCACCGGGCGATCTGATTCCGGGATGGTGATGAACCGTGGCGTCACCAGCAGGTCGTCCATCGGGATGAAGAACAGGTGCGCTACTTCGCCGGGGTTGGGGTTCGTCTCGCGGTCGGGACCGGCCCAGCAGACGATCGGCGTGATCACGTATCCGGACCTGGTCACGTAATCGTCGAGGCGGCCGAGAACATCTGCGCGATCGACCTCGACGCCGAGTTCTTCGTGGAGTTCGCGGAGTGCGGCGGCCGCGTGGTCTTCGCCCTCGTCGATACGACCGCCGGGTAGTGCGAACTGGCCCGGGTGTTCACGCATCCGCGATGGCCGTTTCGTGAGCCAGATGCCGTATTCGCCGTCGCGACTCGTCACCGCGAGCACCACGGCGGCCCCGCGGGCGCCGTCGAGTTCGGCGGTCTGATGGTCGAACGCATCGAGCGTGGTGACGATGGTGGCGCGAATCGATTCAGGGTCGCCGCTCTCCCAGAACTCCGAACCCGGATTCGCCTCTGTGTCGCCGCTCATGACCTCACTTTGCCGTATCGGCCGACCGGACCGAATTCAGGCCTCGGACGAGTCGTCGGCGGACTGCACTCTCTCGTAACGCTGGTGTAGACGGGCTCTGATGTCGTCGGGGGTATACGCATTCCGCTGGCGGACATCTCGTCCTACCAGCACTCCGCCTGCGGCCACCCCGACAACGCCGGCGAGTCCGACCCATTTCCACGCACTGTGCACACGTCGAACAATAGCCGCCGATCAATCAACGCGCCCGCGATGACAGCGGCGTTTAGTCTTTCGGGTGTGCATCCGAAAAGGACCGAGGCGATCTCCCTCGACCAGGCGCTCGATTCCACCCGGACCGGGGACGTGTGGCTCTTTCGTGGCAAGTCCGGACCCGACCGCGCGATCCAGGCGCTGACGAACAGCCCCGTCAATCATGTGGCGATGGCTGTTGTGCTCGACGACCTGCCGCCGCTGATGTGGCACGCCGAACTCGGTAGCAAGCTGACAGATATGTGGACCGGCACCAAGCATCGTGGTGTCCAGCTCAACGATGCGCGAGAGGCCGCGTTGCAGTGGATGGACAAGTACGGCCAGCGCTGCTGGATTCGTCAGATCACACCGGTTGCCGGTCGTGAGCAGGAGGATCTGCTGCTCAAAGTGATCGCCCGAATGGACGGCACTGCGTTTCCCACCACCGCGAGGCTGGCGGGCCGGTGGTTCAAGGGGCGGGTGCCGACTGTCAATGACATCACCAGGGGCGTACCGGTTCTGGACAAGACCGTGCGTAAGCGGGTCAGCAAGCGTCGAGACGCGGAAGACAAAACCGGTCTCGAGACCGCGTATTGCGCTGAGGTCGTGGCCATGACTTATGAGGCGATGGGCCTGTTGGAGACCGACAAACGGTCGAATTGGTTTGACCCTGGCCGATTCTGGAGCGGCGACAAGTTGCCGCTGGCTCCGGGCTATGCGCTCGGCGACGAAATCGCGGTCGAGAAGTAGGGGGACGATTGCCGAAGCCGCAGAGCGTGCCCTTGTCTGACTCGAATGCTCCGCGATGGCTCACCCGGTGGTGGACAAAGGCACGCTCGCCGCGTCAAGCCGGCAGTGCCACAGCTTGAACCGATGGTTCGGTCAGGCTACAGACCGATGTTGATCGTGAGGCCGATGAAATCGCCGCCGAAGATGTAGAAGCTGTCCAGGAACTGGGTGAGTGCGGGAAAAAGGTCTGTCATCGTGTGCCCCTTGTATCGATCGTGGTTCCGCGTTCTGCGGCCACCAGATCATTGCATAGCCTACCCTTACTTTGAAAGGGGGTGGGTGTTCCGGAACGAGATTTGTGGTCGCTGACCGACATGAAGAATCCGTCGGGGCCCGAAACGCCGTTGAGCGTGCCTGCGTCGGACTCGAATGCTCCCCGAAGGGCTCACCCGGTGGTGGACGAAGGCACGCTCGTTGGCGTCAATCCGGCTGTGTTGCAACCAGACTTGCGTTCTCGGGGCAGCGTCGGACTCGCAGGTGATGCAGGTATACGTGGCCCCTCAGTGCCGAAAACCGGTTTTCCCGATCTCCTGAACGTTCATAATATTGACACAGAAGATCGGAAATAGCGGCAATAGACGCGAAAACACCAGTTGAATCATCGGAGTGACAAACCGAATTCCGGGCCGCGGGCCGGTGAACGGTTGCCGTCACCCGCGTGCCCACTTGAGCAGCCGGGGAAGGGGCCATGTGGTGACAATGCGATCGGGGTCGATACCGAGCTTCTCTGCGCGATCGCAGCCGAGCGCTTTGAAATCGAGTTGACCCGGGGCGTGCGCATCGGAATCGATGGCGAATACGCAGCCGAGGTCCATGGCGATCCTGATCAGATCATCGGGTGGGTCGACGCGTTCGGGTCGTGAGTTGATCTCGACCGCGGTGTGCGACTCCGCGCACGCCTCGAATACTTTGTGGGCGTCGAACTTTGACTGCGCACGTTTTCCGCGGCCGCCGGTCACCAGGCGGCCGGTGCAATGCCCCAGTACGTTGACGTGTGGGTTGCGGGCGGCGGCGACCATCCGCCGGGTCATCGGACCCGAATCCATCGCGAGCTTGGAATGGACTGACGCCGTGACGATGTCGAGCTGGTCGAGCATGTCTTCGGTCTGATCCAGGGATCCGTCGTCGAGGATGTCGACCTCGATGCCGCGCAGTAGCCGAAAACGTTCGCCCAGTGCGCCGTTCAGCTTGTCGACAACCCGGATCTGTTCGGCAAGTCGCTCCGCCGACAGGCCGTTGGCCACGGTGAGACGGGGGGAGTGGTCGGTCAGCGCCAGCCAGCTGTGGTCGAGTTCGATCGCCGACAGGACCACCTCGTCGATGGGAGATCCGCCGTCGCTCCAGTCGGAGTGGCAGTGCAGATCGCCGCGGGAGGCGGCGTAGAGTTCGGTACCGCCCGCCGCCAGCGGCTCGATGGTCTTCTCCTGCAAGGACTTCAAGTAGTCCGGTAGTTCCCCGCTGCCGGCCTGTGTGATCACTGCGGCGGTCGACTTGCCGATTCCGCTGACCTCGGTGAGCCTCCCGCCGGCAATGCGGGTGCGCAACTCGTCCGGTGCCATCTTCTGGACCACCTTGAGTGCCTTGCGGAAGGCCTCGACGCGATAGGTGCCCTCACGGGATCGTTCGAGCAGGAAGGCGATGCGGCGCAACGCCTCCGCTGCGCCGACAGGTGCGCTCAGCGGTTCGAGTGATCTCACTGGGTGAGTCTATCGCTGACTTGTGGTGTCGTGGCTGGAGTTGTGTCGTCTTCGTCCTGATGCATTCCGTCGAGCCGTGGAATCCATTCGAGCCACTTCGGGAACCACCAATTGGCCTTGCCGAGTATTTCCATCGTCGACGGGACGAGTAGCAACCGGACCACGCTGGCGTCGATGAACACGGCAACCGACAAGCCGACACCGAGGATCTTCAGACTGCGGTCGGGTAGGAACGCCAGCGACATGAACACGCAGATCATGATCAGCGCCGCACAGGTGATCACGCGGGCCGTGCTGGCCAGGCCTTCGGCAACCGACGTGGTGGCATTACCGGTGCGAACAAACCGCTCTTTGATCCGGGACACCAGGAACACCTCGTAGTCCATCGACAGTCCGATCGCCGTGACAAACAGCATCATCGGGACCCAGCTGTCGATCGGACCGGGACGTCCGACGCCGAATATTCCTGCACCCCAGCCCCATTGGAATATCGCGACGATCACGCCGAAGGCGGCTCCAAGGGAGAGGACGTTCACGATCACCGCCTTGACCGGAACGACGATTGACCGGAAAGCCAGCACCAGGAGAATGAACGCGCCGGCCAGCACGGCGGCGATCGTCCAGGGAAGCAGGTCGAGGGTGACCTTGGCGTAGTCGATGGATCCGGCGCTCAGGCCGGTGATCTGGACGTTCACATCGGAATCGGCGCCGAGTACGTCGGGGATCGTCTCATCGCGCAGACGGTTCACCAGTTCTGTGGTTGCCTCGTCCTGTGGCCCGCTGGCCGGATTCACCGAGATGATCGAGATGTCTCGGCCGTCGGCTTGCCCCACCGGAAATGCCGGGGCGACACCGTTTTCGGCAACTTCCGGGTCGGCCGCGATCTCGGCGCTCAACGCGTCCAGTTCGGCTTGCGGATTCGTGCCGGCCGGGTAGTCCGCGACCACGATCAGTGGGCCGTTGGCACCGACACCGAATCCCTCGGTGACGTAGTCATAGGCGACGCGGGTGGTGGCGCTGGTGGGCCGGTTGCCGGCGTCGGAGAATCCGAGCCGGAGCTGGAATGCCGGGATCGACAAGATGATGAGGATCAGCAGCGCGGCCGCGACGCCGACCCACGGCCGCTCCTGGATCCGGGCACTCCATTTCTTTGCCCACACACCTTCGAGCGACTTGTCGGGGTCTTTGCCCTTACGTTTGCGGAGCCAGTGGAGCGACAGGCTGTTGATGTGGTTGCCGATGACTGCCAACAGTGCGGGCAGGAGCGACATCGACGCGATGAGGGTGGCGAGGATGCCGGCGATCGCGGCGAATGTCAGCGCCGGACCGAGGTCGCCGCCGGACAGCAGGATGCCGAACATCGCGATGATGACGGTGCCGCCGGCGAAGAGTACCGACCGGCCGGCGCGGAGCATGGCGACCATGACTGCCTGATGGACATCGAGTCCGTCGTGAATGCCTGATCTGAAGCGGGTGACGATCAGCAGGGCGTAGTCGATGCCGACGCCGATTCCGAGGATGAGTGTCACCGAGATCGCGAAGTTGGGGATGTCCATGAAGTTTTGGACCAGGAACAGCACAGACGCGCCGACGCCGATGCCGAACAATGCGGACAGGATCGGAAGACCGGCCGCGACAACAGATCCGAAGGCGATCAACAAGATGAGGAGGGCCAGGAGCACGCCGACTCCCTCGGCAACTCCGTTCGGTGGGGCATCGTCGAATCTGGGATCGCTGAATTCGACGTCTACTCCGGCGATTTCGTTGTCCTCCGCGATCGCCTTGATGTCGTCGATCCGGTCCTGGACGTCGGCGTCGGTTCCGGTGCCGACGTCGAGCGAGGCCACCGCGATTCGGCCGTCGGCGGAGATCTGGGACTGCGGGCCGTACGGGTCGGTGGCGCTCACATCGGGGGAGCTGGAGGTGATGTCGGTGACGAGCGCGGTCACCTGTGTCTGGACATCGGGATTTCGCACACCACCATCGATCTCGGGTGCGGCGATCACTATTTGTGTCGCATTTGCCTGTTTCTCTTGGCCCGCCTGTTCCAGAAGCTCAGTGGCCCGGCCGGATTCGGTCCGGGTATCAGAGGTGAACGACGTGACCGTGGGGCCGGCCCACATCGACGCGGCGAAGATCGCGGCGATCAGGACGACTACCCAGCCTCCGATGACCAGCCAGCGATGGCGGATGATGAATGCGGCATAACGGTCCATTTGTCGGCCTCCGGGGCTGCGGCGAGCGGGACGGTTCATATCGACGTTTTTCCAGTTTGAACCCAAAGAGGGCCCCGATCTATAAGGGAGGACCCTGAAGTTCGGAAAAATTCATCGCCGACCCGCGAGCGGACCGATTTTCCTCAGTTGTCGCCGGGGATCGCCACGTGAAAGCCGCCGGGGAGCGGGGAGATGTGCAGACGGGTCAGCTGTGAACGGCTGATCCGCCAGCCGTCGTCCGTCTGGGTGTATTCCTCGTGGTAGTGCCCGGACCCGGTCAGACCCCTCTCCGGGTGGCCACCGGCGTGGAGTTCGTCGGCCATCGCCCAGATCGCGTGAGCGGTGGTCGGGGAGTCGATGGTGATTTCTGCGGTGTGGCCGTGGTGCACCGTGGTGATGCCTTCGAGGGAGGCGGAGACCCGGTCCCGGATGGTGTCGGATCCGGTGATCGTCCACGCGCCGGAATCGAGGACCGCGTCCGGTGTGAACACTGCGGCGAACCCGTCCCAATCCTTGGTGTCGAGCATCCGGAAATAGCGGGCCTTCAACTGCCGAATCTCTTCGATGGCAAGCAGTTTGAGCATGGGTCCCTGCTCATCGGCGACTGTGGGATCAGACATGGCGATGACGGTATCGAAATCCCGAAGCCCGAGGGCACTTATGAGCGGATGGCCTTGAGGACGAGTCGGACGGCGTGGCCGACCACGGCGTCGAGATCGTCACCGAGATTCCCGGCGAGCCAGTCCTGGGCGAGTTCGGCCATCGCACCGGTGTACATCGAGGCGCCGACCCGGGTCGCGATCGGATGGGAATCGGACTGGGACTGCCCGCTTTCCAGGAGAACGATGTCGCGCAACATGTCCTGGGTGAGTGCCCGCCGGGAGATGAGCACCGGATTGGCCCTGGCGTCGGTGAACAGCACCCGGCCGCGACGGGGGTCCGCGGAGCTGAAACCCAGCACCGCCCGGATTCCGGCCGACATCCGGTCGCGAACGGAGTCGGCCGACGCCTCGATGGCCCGCTCGACGGCGTCGCCCAGACCAGCCGCCACGGTGTCGTAAACCGCACCGAGGAGATCGTTGACCTCGGCAAAGCTCTCGTAGAAATAGCGGGAGTTGAGCCCGCTCTCGCGGCAGACGGAACGAACTGACAGAGCAGCTTCACCGCCCGCGCCGAACAGGGTGTATCCGGCCTCGACGAGTAGCGCGCGCCGCTCGGTGCGGCGGTCGCGGAGCGGCACACCGGCCCAGCGGGTGGGGGTCGACATGTCCGCAGCATACGTCCGTGGAAAGCAGTTTTTCCATCTTCTGGTCACAGGCGTCACCAAACACTAGTCTGGTCACAGACGTATCCACACTTGGGAGAGGATGCTCGATGTTGCCACCGTTGCCTCATCACATTGCTGGTCAGTGGATCAACCAGCGTTTCGACCGAGACGTTCGCAAGCATTATTTCCGCGGGATGGAGTTCGCCGGGCCGGAGGGGGACCCCGGTTGGTTCGGGCCGGACAGTGCGGTGTGGCACGTCCACTCGCATACGCCGGCCCTGATCTTCGGGTTGCAATGCGCCTCCTACCTCGAGCGTCTCGACCCGAGCATCTTCTGGATGGGAATGCATCACTCGCGGCTCATCGGCAAGGACTCGTCGGGCCAATCCACGGGCCAACTCGACCCGGCCGGGATCCCGGTTCGGTTGGGCCATTCGGTCGCGTTCTTCATCGGGACCGCATACGGCAACACCGAGACCGCCGAGCGTCTGGCGAGGACAGTCCGGGCGATGCACCACACCATCAAGGGAACCCGCCCCGATGGTCTGCCGTACGACGCAGATGATCCGGACTGGCTCCGCTGGAATTACGCAACGGTTGTCTGGGGCATCGCGACGGCGCACGAGATCTATCATCCGCGCCCGTTGCGCGGCAAGGCGCTCGATCGCTATTACGGAGAGTTCATGCGTGTGGGTCACGCACTCGGTGCCGAAGATCTCCCGACCACCAAAGCCGAGACATTGGAATGCCTGAAGGAGTATCTGCCGAGGCTGGGCCTGACCCACGGCAACGCCATGGCGACGGGAATCAATCTGACCGAGCCGATGCAGGGCGCCGTCGACTGGGCCATCAGGGACACCATGCCGAGCTGGGCGGCTCAACTCGTGATGTACAGACCGCCGAACGTTCTCGAGCGCACCGCCCGCCGGACCGCGGTGTGGACGTCTCTCAACGGGCTGTACGCGGCGATGGGCCAGGCGCCGGAGTTCGAGGAGGCCAAAGCTCGGGTGGCCGGTGGGACAACCGTCCCGCACACCGAGCCGAAATACGTCCTCGGCACCGATCCGACGTTGGACCGACAGAGCGTGGAAGCCGAACTCGTCTGAACGAGCCGGATCGGTGCCGGTGGATCGTCAGGCGACGTCCTGGATCCCGACGGTCGGCAGGAAGTAGCAGGTGCCACCCGAGTGGGTGACGGAGCCCATCACCAGTGACAGGACAGTGCCTTTGCCGGTCTCGACAATCGCTGCCCGGGCACCGGCCTGCGGCAGCGCGTCGAGGGCGTCTTCCAGCGGTGCGAGGGCGTCACGCGCGACATCCCGGAAGGCTTGGACCGGGAGTGCGTCGATCTGTGCATTGATCGGCGCCATGATGGTGCTGGTCAGACTGCCCATGGGCACAAATCCGCCCTGGAATGTGTCGACGTTGAACCAGCCGACATTCATGCCGGACTTATTGCTGCTGTCGTCGACAATTCCGGCCGGGAAGAATCCGTAGAAAACCTCGCCGCCCTTGACGGCGTTGAGATCAAAAGGCTTGGTCGGATCGAGCGGGTTGGGAAGCGCGATATCCCCTACACCGGGAGTGGTCGGACCCGCTGCGGCGCCCGCGACGGCGGGAACGATGCCGAGTGGCGTGCCCGGGACCTGCGAACAGTTGACGGCGGCGGTCGGCCAGAGGAACGGCGTGATCCCGAACTCTTTGAGCTGGTCATTTGCGGCTTCGAGCTGTCCGAGGATGTCGGTCGGGGCTGCGATCGGTGTTGCGTCGACCACTGCTGAGGGATCGGCCTGCGGGGCAGGACCAGCCTGCGCGGCCGGTGCGGCCGCGAGAGCAATCGCCATTGCGCCTGCGGCTCCAACTGTCATCAATCGCTTTACGCCCGCTCGCATCAAGAACACCCCGATCTGTTTGTATTTTGCACATTGATTCGAAGGAATCATAAACCTATTTCGAATTCGGGGAGAATCGGAGGGCGGAGAATTAAGGATTCTGGCCGCGAATATCGGCGGGTAGCAAACAATTCGCGGCACCCTCGTTTTCGTCCAACTGCGATCGGTGGCGTCCCACCGATCGAGCGCGGGCGACGACGACCCGTGCACGACCGCGGGGAGCGATGTCGAGGCCTGACCCGCCCAGTCAGATGCCCCGTTTTCGTCGTCGGCCGGTCCGTCTGTAAACTCCGTAGCGCGCTGAATCCAGTGGGCTCGGCGTGCATGCCCCTTTAGCTCAGTTGGTAGAGCTACGGACTTTTAATCCGCAGGTCCTCGGTTCGAGCCCGAGAGGGGGCACAGACAAACCGCCTGGTAACAGGCGGTTTTCCTGTTTCGGTGCCAAAGTGCCCGCGGTAGCGTGACCCAGACCACTCCGCTGGCGAAATGTAAGATCACATTGCGTGTTCGTTTTTTTCGAATTACTGTTTGGTATGTCCGCACTGAAGGAACGAACCCTGCTGCCCGGCTCTGATCAGCAGGCATCGGACCAGTACGCAGATCTCCTGGCTGTTGTTGCCGAAGATCACGCCGTCTCGATCACCGCTGGTGAACGCTCTGCTGTACTACCCGAGCCGCTGCGACACGTCCTCGCCGATGTGCTTGAACATCTGTCTCGGGGAACTGCGGTTATCGTCGAACCGCACAGGACATTGCTTACGACCCAGGAAGCCGCCGATATCCTCGGTATCACGCGGCCCACTTTCGTGCGGCTCCTCGAAGACGGTGAAATTCCGTTCACGGCTCCCAGACGCCACCGCCGCGTCGAACTCACTGACATCCTTGCCTACCAGCGCGATCTGCAGGAACGTCGGACCAGTGCCTTGAGCGAGTTGGGAACAACCGAGTCAGGTTCCACCGGTGCAGGGTTCGTGTCCACCCGCTAGGACATGGCGAACACATTTCGGGTCATTCTCGATGCGTGCGTGATGCTGCCGCAAAACTTGAACAATCTGTTCCTCACGCTGGCCGACGACGGCATGTTCACTCCGGTCTGGTCATCAGATCTTCTCAACGAAGTTGAACGCAACCTCGTGCAGAGGTTCAACGCGACCCCGTCCCAAGCGGCACATCGGGTCAGGCATATGCGACGTGCCTTCCCGCATGCCGAGGACCATTGTGCCGGATACGCCGAAGTCATCGATTCCATGACCAACCACCCGAAAGACCGCCATGTACTGGCGGCGGCGGTGACTTCCCGGGCGGCGATGATCGTTACCGCGAATCTCAAGGACTTTCCTGCCCAGGCTCTTGCGCCGTATGGCATCGAGGCGGTACATCCCGATGACTTCCTTCTCGACCAACTCGCGCTCGACCCCCACCGCGTGATGGAGGCTTTGGCCACGGTTGCCCATCGCAATCGCATGCCACCACAAACGGTGTGGGAGTTGCGAGAAGCGCTGCGGCAACTCACCCCGAAATTTGCTGGAGCGATCAGTGAACTCACATAGCCAGGGAGCGTCGACCTCTTGGTTGGTGTCAAGGGCTCCTGCACACACTGGAAAGTTGTGCGTTCGCGAGGTGGCACGGCACTCAACAAGTCGGCACACTCGGCATGTGGAGGAACGATTTCCAGGTGAATCGGCGACACTCCGTGCAGACAACATCAGGTTGCGCCGGCTACTCGAGTTGAGTGAGGGGCAAGCCCGTGCTGCCGATCCTGACCAGGCGGTTTTGGCAAACGCAAAATCTGGGCCGGTCAGCATGAGTTCTGCACCCGCGGAGAAGGTCGCGTTCTACGCCGGATTATTCCGTTGTCGTACTGACGTCTATGCGCTCCGGTGGGAGAACCGCCGTGACGGTCGTTCGGGCTGGATACCTGCGATTGCCGGCCGCTGGCGCAAGGGGATGAGTCGAGCTGATGCCCCATATCTGCCACTCACCAACGATGTGCTGGCCGCCCACTTGCGCGGCGATCATCACATCGGGTTGTATCCGCTTGCAGACAATGACACCTGTTGGTGGGTGGCCGCGGATTTCGATCGCGACTCTGCAATGCTCGATGCCCTCGCGTATCTCAAAGTCGCTCGTGCGTTCGGAATTCCGGCTGCGCTTGAGGTTTCGCAATCAGGGAGGGGCGCGCATGTGTGGATCTTCTTCGCAGATATGGTGCCGGCATCGATGGCGCGGCGGATCGCTACCAGCCTGATCGCCGAAGCGACCCAACTGCGTGGTTCGATGAGTCTGTCGAGCTACGACCGGCTCTTTCCGTCCCAAGATGTTCATACCGGCCGTGGGATGGGAAATCTGATTGCTGCACCGCTGCATGGCAAGCGTCGATTGCACGGCACCACACTGTTTTTGGATCCGACAACACTCGAGCCCTTCGACGACCAATGGGCTTATCTGTCGACGGTCGCCCGGCTTTCAATGAAAGATGTTGCGACCCTGTCGCGGCGACTTCCCGAGCCGAAAGTCGGCCATAGTGTGCGGAGTCTGCAGTTACCGACGTCGTCGAAAATTGTGCCGCGCCCGGCCGCAATCATTCGTGCAACATTCGATGCGCGTATTCGTCTGTCCGCGATCGACCTCGGTCCGGCAATGATCTCGGCGGTCAAGCATGCGGCATCGATCCCGAATCCGGAGTTTTACGCTCGGCAGCGAGCGCGCCGAAGTACCTGGGACACCCCACGTTTCTTGCGGAGCTACGACGAGACCCTCGAAGGAGACCTCGTCTTACCGCGCGGCCTGCATTCTCTCCTCAGTCGGATTGTGGAATCGGCTGGGAGTGACCTCCACATTGAGGATCAGCGGGTTGTCGGAACCGCTCACACGTTCGAGCTCGCTACTGAACTCCGCCCAGAGCAGTTGGTGGCAGTTCGAGAATCCGTCGCCGAGGACACTGCGGTACTGATCGCCCCGCCAGGAATGGGCAAGACTGTGATGGCGTGCGCGGCGATCGCCGAGCGTGCCACGTCGACATTGATCCTGGTCGACCGGAAAGCGCTGGCGGACCAGTGGCGCCAACGTTTGCTGACTCACCTGGGAGT
>NZ_DATCVM010000090.1:0-14120 GCF_036566845.1 Williamsia sp. | reverse complement strand
ACATTAGGGACCATCAAGATGAATCTGTTCTGGGCGTTCGCCTACAACATCGCCGCTATCCCACTGGCCGCGCTTGGGCTGCTCAACCCCATGCTCGCCGGCGCTGCCATGGCATTGTCCAGCGTGTTCGTCGTCAGCAACAGCCTGCGCTTGCGCGGGTTCACTTCACGCGCCACCTCAGCGGCGCCAGCCCCACCCGCATCGGCACCCACCCACCGGCCGCTGCAGCACGCCTAACCACTTCCCCACCCACCCGATCGTCACACCTCGACTAATACCCCAGGGGGGTATACGATGGACGCCATGAACGCCCCACAGCACAACCACCCGGCGCACTCACCCGCGACACCCACCGAGCACGCCCCTACTGGTGCGGTGCAGGAGCACACCTCGCATGAGCACGCCGGCCATGACGACCGCCACAGCGACCACGGTGCACACGGCGGGCATCAGGGTCACGCCGGACATGGTGACCACGTCGGACAATTCCGGCGCCTGTTTTGGATCATGGCGGTGCTGGCCATTCCGGTGGTCGGATTCTCGAACATGTTCGCCATGCTCGTCGGATACGAGTTGCCCGACAGCGAAGCAGTGACCTGGATTTCGCCGATTCTGGGCACCGTGATGTTCGCCTGGGGCGGCCGGCCGTTCCTGACCGGCGCGGTCAGTGAGGTGCGATCACGGGCGCCGGGCATGATGCTGCTCATCGCGCTGGCGATCACGGTCGCGTTCGTGGCGTCGTGGGGTGCGAGCGTGGAACTGCTGGACCATCAGCTCGATTTCTGGTGGGAACTGGCCCTGTTGATCGTGATCATGTTGTTGGGGCACTGGATTGAGATGCGGTCGCTGGCTCAGACGACGTCCGCGCTGGACTCGTTGGCGGCGCTGCTACCCGACGAAGCTGAACGCGTCGACGGCGACACCACGGTCACCGTGCCGCCCTCGCAACTGCAGGTCGGTGATGTGGTCATCGTGCGCCCCGGCGCCAGCGTGCCCGCGGACGGAAAGATTGTCGACGGCACCGCCGAGATAGACGAATCGATGGTGACCGGGGAATCGAAGACGGTGCGCCGCAGCGCCGGTGACGCCGTGGTCGCCGGAACTGTCGCCACCGATTCGGGGCTGCGGGTGCAGGTTACCGCCACCGGCGACGACACTGCCCTGGCCGGAATCGGACGACTGGTCGCCGACGCCCAGAACTCGACGTCGCGGGCGCAGCGGCTCGCTGATACCGCCGCGGGCTGGTTGTTCTGGTTCGCACTCGGTGCTGCGGTACTGACCGCCATCGCCTGGACCGTGCTCGGCTATCCCGACGACGCGGTCGTGCGCACGATCACCGTCCTGGTCATCGCCTGCCCGCACGCCCTGGGCTTAGCCATCCCGCTGGTGGTGGCCATCGCCACCGAACGCGCCGCCCGCGGCGGGGTATTGATCAAAGATCGGCTCGCGCTGGAAAGCATGCGCACCGTGGACACCGTGCTGTTCGACAAGACCGGCACCCTGACCAAAGGCGAACCCACCGTCACCGCCGTTGACGCGACCGCCGGCCACAGCCAAGACGACGTGCTGGCCTGGGCCGCAGCGGCAGAAACTGACAGCGAACACCCCCTGGGCAAAGCGATCGTTCACGCCGCACACACCCAGCACCTCACCCGCGTTGCCGCTAGCGACTTCACCTCGTCGCCCGCCGTCGGTGTCTCGGCTGTTGTGGATGGTCGCCGTATTGAAGTCGGCGGCCCGCGATTGCTTGAGCAGTACCAGCACAGCGAGCTCGACGTCGCCGAGCACTGGCGGACCGACGGCGCCATCATCTTGCACGTCCTCGCCGACGGGCAGGTCATCGGCGCCCTCAAACTGGCCGACGAGGTGCGCAGCGAATCACGCCAGGCCGTCGACGCGCTGCACAAACTCGGCATCCAGGTCGTCATGATCACCGGCGATGCGAAAGCAGTGGCCCAGTCGGTGGCCACTGAACTCGGCATCGACCGCGTGTTCGCCGGCGTCCGCCCCGAACACAAAGCCTCCAAAGTCAAAGAACTTCAATCCGAGGGCCGCACGACGGCCATGGTCGGCGACGGTGTCAACGACGCCCCAGCACTGGCCCAAGCCGACGTCGGCATCGCCATCGGCGCCGGCACCGACGTCGCGATCGCCTCAGCCGGGGTCATCCTGGCCAGCGACGACCCCCGATCGGTGCTGTCGGTGATCGAGCTGTCGCGAGCGAGCTACCGGAAAATGAAGCAGAACCTGTGGTGGGCCGCCGGCTACAACCTGATCTCCGTACCCCTAGCTGCCGGTGTGCTCGCCGGGATCGGGTTCGTTCTGCCCATGTCGGTCGGCGCCCTCCTGATGTCGGCATCCACCGTGGTCGTCGCCCTCAACGCCCAGCTGTTGCGGCGGCTGGACCTACGCCCGGACACCGGTGTGACCGCTGCGCTCGGCAGGTAGCGACCTACAATGCACACGCCCCACAACGAAGGACTTCCATGGCTGCCAGCACACCCACCCACGACGGGGAGCACGCTGCTCCGCACGGTTACATCGACGACAAAAAGAAGTACCTCGCTCGGCTCAAACGTATTGAGGGCCAGGCCCGCGGGCTACATCGGATGGTCGATGAAGAGCAGTACTGCATCGACATCCTGACCCAGATCTCCGCGTTGACCAAAGCACTCGAAGGCGTGGCAATCGGGCTGCTCGACGATCACCTCAAGCACTGCGTCGTCGACGCCGCCAAAACCGGCGGGCCAGAAGCCGAAGCCAAGCTCAAAGAGGCTTCCGACGCCATCGCCCGCCTGGTCCGGTCCTAGCGCGCAGCTTCCGGGACTGTCAGAACAACGGTGGATCTGATCTTGGTTTGACACGCCGGGCGTGAGCCTGGCGGGAAGGATCAGAGATGTCCGAAACACTCGAATCCATGACAAACGAGGTGGATCAAAAACAGTTGGCTGAGCAGCTCCTGGCACAGGCCAAGGAGCAGGGCGTGGATTTGATCGGCCCGAACGGGCTGCTCAACCAGTTGACGAAGAACGTGCTCGAAACCGCGCTGGACGCGGAAATGACCGAGCACCTCGGGTATGACAAGCACGACCCGGTCGGCCGCGGCAGCGGCAACTCCCGAAACGGTATGCGATCCAAAACGGTGCTCACTGAGATCGGCCCGGTCGAGATCGAGGTGCCACGGGATACGAACTCCTCGTTTGATCCGCAGATCGTCAAGAAGCGCCAGCGACGTCTGACTGGGATTGATGAAATCGTATTGTCCTTAACAGCAAAGGGTTTGACCACAGGGGAAGTCGCAGCGCACTTTCAGGATATTTATGGTGCGTCGGTGTCGAAGGACACGATCTCCAAGATCACCGACAAAGTCGTCGCCGAGATGACCGAGTGGGTCAACCGACCCCTGGACCGGATCTATCCGGTGATGTTCATCGATGCCATCCACGTCAAAATCCGGGACGGGCAGGTGACGAACAGGCCGATCTACGTGGCCATCGGCGTCACCACCAACGGCGAACGCGACATTTTGGGGTTGTGGGCCGGCGACGGCGGTGAGGGCGCCAAGTTTTGGCTCTCGGTGCTCACCGAGATCAAGAATCGTGGCACCGCCGACGTGTGCATCGTCGTCTGTGATGGCCTCACCGGTCTTCCAGATGCGGTCACTGCGGTATGGCAGCAGGCGATCGTACAAACGTGCATCATTCACTTGTTGCGCAATACCTTTCGCTACGCATCCCGCAAGTACTGGGACCAGATGGCCAGGGACATCAAGCCCGTGTACACCGCGCCTTCCGAGGCTGCGGCCAAGGAACGGTTCGTCGAGTTCACGGCGAAATGGGGCGGGCAGTATCCGGCGATCATCCGGTTGTGGGACAACGCCTGGACCGAGTTCATCCCGTTCCTGGACTATGACGTGGAGATACGACGAATCATATGCTCCACCAACGCCATCGAGTCGATCAATGCCCGCTACCGGCGGGCGATCCGGGCTCGAGGGCATTTCCCGACCGAGCAGGCCGCACTCAAATGCCTGTACTTGGTCACCAGATCGCTAGACCCCACCGGCCGCGGTAAGGCACGATGGGCAATGAGGTGGAAGCCAGCGCTCAACGCGTTTGCGATCACCTTCGAAGGCCGGATCACCCCGACCGGCAACTAACAGATGCCATGGTCGGATCCGCCGTTAATCTGACAGTCCCCAGCTTCCCGCAAGGCGCTCGTACTACCCGGCGAGAGAGTCCCGTCACGGCCGCGGTGGTATCGCAACGATCTTCGCTGACGCTTCGAGTTGGTTTCGCAGCGCATAGTTTTCGAGGGTGAGGCGTTGGATGCTGGCTACTGCGAGCTCAATATCGGACGACAGTGCTGCGTTATCACGCCGTAGGCGTGCATTGTCGGTGCGAAGTGCGGTGCGGTCGTCCGTCCGAGTGGCCGGGAGTGTGCTGGCGGTTGCGGACTTGAGTTCGGCGGCGATGCCGGGGAACTGTCGCCAGAAGGTGCCGTTGCTCAGGTTCAAGCGACGTGCCAGCCCGATGACGGTGGCACGGGTTCCCGCACCCCGAGCCTCGGCGATGTACTCGCGCATGGCTTGACGAACGTCATCGTCGGTCGGCATGTCTACGCGACGGCTCATATTTGATCCGTGGGGTCGTACCGTTCGGTGAACTGTACGATCTGCTCTCGGCGCTGGATGAGCCTCGTGCGAAGTAGCGGCGGAAGTGCCGGTCGCTGTGTTAGTTCCGAATCGATGGTGGTGGTCTCAGCACGTAGGGCGGCAATGTTGGCGCTGGTGAGCGCGACGTTGCGGCACTGCAGCGGCTGACATTCGCCGAGCGTGGGCGCGAATCGCCCGTCCCTGGTTGTGGTTCGGGTGCACAGGGCTTTGTCGGGATCGAATACGCATGTCGCATACCGGCTCGGGTAGATGGCCGGGTCGTGGCGGCGCAGCAGCCGGGTCTGGCGGCGGCGGTCAGTAATGATGTGCCCCTGATAGCCGATATTGATGCCGTACTCGGTGAGACGGCGGCGGGCTTCGTCTGCGGCGGGTCCGCTCAACCCGTCGTGGTGGTGGGCGTCGGTCATGGCCATCAGGTGCTCGCCGCGGGCCAGGGCCTGTTCTGCTTCGACTTCTGCGCGAAACCCGCTGTCGGACGTGCCCGCGTAGCCCTCGAACATGTGAATGCCTTGGTGCCGGTACTGGATCGCGCCAGCAATCGAGCCGCCTGGCTGGCGCGCGATGAACCACGCCAGGGTGCGCCGAAATTGTCGCGTGGTCAGCCGCCACCGTGTTCCGTTGACGTCCGGGAGGGCATCGTCGCGCCCATGGACTCGGCAGTAGTCGTTGATCCATGCGATCAAGTCGTTGAGGTGGGTGTTAGTGGTAGTGGTCAGGGTGACGTGGTCGGCGACCTGGCCTCGACGCACTGCAGGGCTTTGGACGGTGGGCGCGAACAGTCGTGGTTCGTCGTCGGGCTGTAGTTGCTCGAGGATGGCAACCGCGCGGGCGACGGGGGCACCGACCACCCAGGTTGCCTGTACTCCGGTGGGGTCGTGTTCGCCTTTGAACGCAAGGCTGGTGATGAGCCACCGGTAGGCCCTGTCGTGTCGATCTCGCCTGACGGTGACGCACCCACGACGTAGGTGTTTGATCTCGCTGTCCCGCATGCCGGATAGGAATGCGATGACCACGTAGCAGGCGGCTCGCAGAACGGTCTGCAGATGGGTGCCGCCGGCGGCGCGGTCGGTGCGGTCAGTGGTGATCTCGTCGATCCATGGTGCACCGTCGAGGCGCCCGGTGATGGTGATGTTCAGAGCAATGGTGTCGCAGACCCCGACTTCGCGGGCTGTGTGGTCGATGAGTTCGCGGTAGGAGGGGCGAAGCAGAGTCGAGGCGTCGCACCCGAGGAGGTTCGCCAAATGCCTGCGGTTGGGTCGGCCGTTGCGGCCGGGGAGTGGTCTGCCGGTAGCGCGGTGCTGCACGAGGAGCTGTTCGAGTGCGGGCTGGACCCAGCGCCGCGTATCGGGTTCTATTCTTCCTTCCCCCAGGCGGAGTCGGCACCACTCACGATCGGCAGCCAGAATGTCGGGCGCGAAGTCGTCGATGAATCTCAGGCTCCACGCCACCAGTGGCCCCAGGACCGCTTCCGGGATCCTGGCGGTCATGTTTTCGGTGTTACTGCGAGCACCGGTCTCGCCCCATCCCTTGATACGCCGGGGATCGAAGGCCAGCTGATCGGAAACCAGTACCGTCCGATAGCGCCAGAAGTAGCGAATCGCGACGCGGTGGTTATCGCGGACAGCGCAGTTGGGTTGTGTTGCCATCAAATGCTGCTGGTAGTTGAGCAAGTCGTCGGACGTGACCTTTGACAGTGGCAACGGCTCTTTGTCGTGTACGGCTTGGGCGTTGAGCCAGATGAGGAAGCTACGGATGGAGGCGAACAGCGACACGATGGTGCCGACTTTCGGTAGTCCGAGTTCCCGGGTGGGCACCGGGCCGCTAAGCAGCGTGAGCGCCAGTTCTTTTGCGATGAGGCGGTAGGGCGTCGGCAGTGTTGTGAAGTCGAGGATGATCCTGACGCGGTGCCGCTGGAAAGAGGCCGGCGCGATGTCCCAGACGTCGTCGGTAAAACGTGCCGCCTGCTGGCGGTCCTTTTCTGTCCGCACCGGTCGCCCGTCGAAGATCAGCCTGTCCCGGAACGGGTGTGTGGATGCGGGTAGATCGTTGATCGCTGTCATACTGTCTCCCAGGGTGTTTCAACGAGATCGAGAAGGCTATCGGTAGTTTTCTTGTCGGCGGCGACGGTGATCTCGGATCGGCTGAACTTGGGCAGTATGTCGTGGTGTATCGCCGCCCACGTAGGACCGTACTTCTTCCACCAATCGCCCTCGGGGAGCTGTTGGCGGCGGGTGGCCAGGGCGTCGAGGAGCCCGAGTAGCCCTGGGAGGTGATCGGGCGTGATGACACAGTTGCCGCAATGAAAGCAGTCCAGGAACGATGCTCGGCACGTGTTACCGGTCGCGGGATGGCTATCTGCGTCGACGCAGGTGGTCCATGCGGCCTCCGCGGCGGGGTGGGGCGCAGGCATGTCGTCGTCCTCGGGCCCCGATGCAGGTGAACGCACGTGCAGTGCTCCCCCAGCGATTTGCAGGGCCCTCCGATGCGCAGCCAGGGCGTTCGACTCGGCCTCACTGACTGCAGTCGCGACGATGTCCTGCGCCCACTCAGCCACGGTGGGATCGCCGCGCAAATAGTTGCCGAACAGCACGGGCACGGTGTTGCTTCGGGCCGCCGAGGGCAGGTGCCCACCGAGTTGTTTGGTGCGGCGAACGTCGGTGCTGGTCTTGATCCTGTTGGTTGACACCTCCAGTGGCTCGGGTTCTGCGCCCTCGAGTGCATCCGCTTGGAGCTGGTGCTGATCGCGCCACACCGTCCATCTGATCGCCAACGCCGACAGGTCCCGCGCGAACGGATCGTAGTGCTCCTCTGCCCCCTGGAGCCCACGCAGGTGTCCGTTGCGCCACACCGACCACACAGACGTGCTGTCGCTGAATGTTCTGCTGCGGCTGGTCAGTTCGCGAAGTAGCAGATACAGGCCGCCGGGGTAGTCCAGTTCCTTCCCGGGCGGCCCGATGTCCCACGTCGCGGTGTCGAACCATCGGCCGCGGCGGCGTCGTTTGACTAGGCGGACTTCGACGGCGCGGGATTCGAGAATTTTATGCTCATGCGGGAGTTCTTTGATCGTTTCGACGTTGCGTCCAGTGACGGCGACGAGCAGCGCCATCAATGGTGCGAGGTCGGGGATCGTTAGGAAGAGCTGACTTGCCAACGCGCGGCGCGTTACCCGAAACTCGCCGTCGATCCCTGGGGGACGGGGCACCACGCCGCTGCGCGCCATGTCGGCCAACGTCAAGGCATCGTAGCGGCCATCTTCCAGTGAGCCCGATGCCTGTTCGTGCGCGCTAACCAACGACTCGGCGGTTCGGATGCGATCACGGATAGCCGCCACGTCGGATCTGGCGGCCGCCACAAGTCGGGCCAGCTCGCCGTCGGAATAGCCTGGGCGCCCGCCTCGATACTGGATTCCAACGCGGCGGCAGGTGTGGTCGATGACGTCCTGAGCCACCTGTTCCCCGAGCGGGCTGGCGGAGAGGAAGCGGCCGAACTCAGCTACACGGCTCCAGGCTCTCGATTCGTGCAGTCCTCGGCCGCGGTGGTAGTCGTACATTGACTCCAGATGTGCAATCGTCAAAGACCTTGGGCTCGCCGGTGGATCAGTAAGGCCGGACAGCACTAGCAATGCCTGGCGCACTGAGCGAACGCAGGACTTCGCCGATCCGAGCGTCCGGACCGAACCCGACGGCCCCAATACTCGGCGCAGAGCGTCTGCCACTGCCGGGTGCCAGCCCGGCAAAGGGAAGTCAGAGACAGCGAAGGTTGTCGAGCGTTCGTCTTCTCCGTCGAACAGCACATCGAGCCCGCCCAAAGCCCCGGGGACAGCGTCGGCTGCTTCGTATCCCTGTGGCGGGAGTGATGCCCGGCGACCCAATCCTGTGCTGCCGCGGCCACGCTCAGTCATCGACAGCACCACGCTCAAGAGGGGCATCGATCGCATCTATTGGGATGCGACGCAGGTCCTCCCAATCTTGAGGCACCAACGCCATCCGCGTGTGCATCTCTAACTCCGACAACGCATGTAGATAGATCTGAGTCGTCACCACCGATCGATGCCCGAGGCGTCGTCGCACCCAGTCCAGGGGGTCACCGAAAATCTGGGTCCACTGTCCACGCTGGTGCACGTTCAGCTCCCCCAGCGCTGCGATGTGGCCTCGTTGTAGCTGTTCTAAGGTCACGACCGCGAACGTATGCCGCAGCAAATGCGCGTGCGCGCTCAGCGACACCCCCGCTGTTTGACATCGCTTGTTCGCCGTGGTGAAAAGATCTTTCCACGTCGACACTGCGATCGGTGTGCCGAACTCTGACAACCAGAACGCGGCCGGTTCCAACCCGTTCGGTCCATCGACCAGCAGCGTGCGCCGCTCTTCTGCGGTCAGATCGTGCACCTTGATGCGCACGCTCATGCTTGCGCCTGTTCGCGTCGCTATTGGTTTCGACGGATCTGGAACTATCAAGGGCGCGGGCCACCGTTCATACCGGCCAGCGTCACGTGCCCGTTCGATCACCTCGGCGCGGTCCACCAGCATGTAGCTCATCAGATCGGCGATCACCGATTCCGGTACATAGACCCATCGGGCGGAAGCACCCTTCGCGATCGCTGTTGGCAGCCAGAAACGTTGATAGCCACCGAGACCACGTTCCAGTGGGACCTCGAATACCGTCAACGCCGCCTGCTCCGATAGCCGCAGACCAGTTCGCACCATGAGATCGCAGAAGGTTGCATTGCGTGCACCCCATCTCCCACGAAATCGTGGATCCGGCATGCCATCCGCGGTGTAGCCGCGCATGCCGACATCGCGCCACCGTCGATAGGACTGCGGCGGCAGCCACCTCACATGCTCAGACTGTCGATCGTGTGAGTACGTCGCCGGCGTCGTCTCGGACAGTTCGCGGCCGCCGCGCCCTGGGTAGATCGGCATGAACCTCCGAAGCCGGTGCGGCACCGGATTGACCGGCACCGTACCCGCGTCGACTTGCCACCCGAAGAACTTATCTGCCGCCGCGACCTCGCGGTCCCAGGTCGCACCCTTCACACGAGGACCGGCCGGATCCATTCGACGCCATCGCCAATAGGCCACGTGATCGGACTCCTCCACATCCCGCCAATCACGCCGCCCGCGCGCTGCGAAAGCGAAGGTCAGGAACGCCGCCAGATCGCGTGCGTACCCAACCTGTGTGTTACGCGCCTTGGACTGCATCTCAGCCGAACTAAAGAATGCGTTCAAGGTGATGCTGTACTCGAAAGACGGGCTCAGGAGGAACGGTGCACCAGGTACTAGCCCCGACTGCCGCAACCAGTCCTGCCAATCAACAGCGAGACCAGCAACGTCCGCCATTGACGCACGCGGCATCAACTCCCCGGGGGTGACGCACACTCGCCACACTGACTCTCGCACGGTCGGACACTACGTGGACAGATGACCAGCCGTGCACAAGACCTCCTCGCGGCACTGGGCTGGGCTTTTACGACCGCCGGCCGCGACCCGGTGTCCCTGGAGACGCGCGCGTTCGGCCTTCGTGTCGATCGCGCTCAACCCGGCCGGCAGCTTGCGTGGGTCGAGCCAGTTCAGGGCGCTGGCGTCGTGACGTGTGAGGTGAGTCTCGGCAACGAACGAATATGAGACGACCCGAACCAACGCATAACTACGGGGTTTGATGCGAGCCGGTGACTGTTGTCAGCGGTCCTCGTCGTCAATGGGACGCCGAACGTGCAGTGCAGTGAGGGTGGCGTCGAGCGCGGAGGCCAGTTCGTTGTCCGTGGGTACGACCTCGCGGAGTGGGTCGGGCAGGGTGTCGTAGGTGTAGTTCGCCACCGCCAGCGGTGCGGGTGCTCCGGCGAGCGAGTAACGGACGGTGTTGTCGTTGCGGCCGGCGCACAGCAGGATCCCGATGGTGGGGGCGTGCTGGCCGTGAATCCGGAGGTTCTCGTCGACCCAGGCCACGTAGAAGCCGAGTTTTCCGGCGTATTCGGGTTGGAACCGCCCGACCTTCAGCTCGACAACGACGAACCGCGACTGAGTCCAGTTGAAAAACAGCAGGTCGATGTAGAAGTCGTCGTCGTCGACCGTGAAGTGGTACTGCCGGCCGACGAAGGCGAAGCCGTGGCCGAGCTCAAGCAGGAAGCGTTCGAGTCGGGCCATCAGCGCGGTTTCGAGTTCCCGTTCGGCCACCTTGTCGCTCAGGCACAGAAAGTCGAAGACGTACGGGTCGCGGACGAGCTGTTGGGCGAGGTCCGAGTCCTCGGCGGGCAGATGGTCGGAGAAGTTCGACGGTGCCGCCGCGATCCGCTGGTGTAGTCGTCCGGCGATCTGGTGGGCCAGGACGTCACGGGACCAACCGTGTTCGGCGGCTTGGGCGGCGTACCACTCGCGGTGGGGCTGGCTATCGAGCTTGTCGAGCAGGACCGTGACGTGCCCCCATGGCAATCGTGCAACAGGCTGTTGCACCATTTCCTCAGGCCACGCCGCGGCGAACGAGCGCATATAGAACAGGTTGCGCCGGGACAGCCCGCGCATCTCCGGGAACGCGGTCCGTAGGTCCTTCGCAAGCTGGTCGATGACCTTGGTGCCCCACCCGTGTGCCCGTTGCCGTTCCAAAATGGCCCGGCCGAGATCCCAGTACAGCACCAAGAGCTCGGTGTTGACGACCCGTGAGGCGCGGATCCGAGACCGGCTCACCTGGGCCTTCAGTTGCTCGAGGAACCGGGGGTAGTCGTCGGGCAACATCAACATTGGATCGTCCACCGCCCCATCCTCGCGCGTGAGGTTCTTCTCAGGGTGGACACCCCGGCGAAGACCATCGTGTCTCACCGATCAAGGTCTCGGAAACGGCCGACGGAGACATCCGAACTCGCAGATAATTATCCACCGATCACCCATGACCCGTAAGCGCCGCCCGCTTGCTGCGGCGAGGAACGACACGAAGACACAGTGAGCGGTCACCACGCACCTTCGGGCCACTAGCCAACTAGGTGCCTATGGCCGCCGGTCTGTGCGGCACACCAGGAGGTCGTCGCGGCTTATGGTGTGCGGGTGCGTATCGGTGAGGTCTGCTCTACCCAGCAGCAACCGCTCACTCGCATTCGGGTTTTTCTAGAGGGTCAGTGCGCTGCCTCGAATTCGTCGACGATCGCGGTCGGGATGCGGCCGCGGTCGGAGACCTCGTGGCCGTTCGCGCGCGCCCACTCGCGGATGGCTGAAAGTTGCGGCTTGTCGCTGCCGACTGCGGCCGCGGTGGCGGCTGGGGCCTGTTTGTTGTTCGTGGACCGCTTCTGTCGGCCGCCGATCTTGGTGGCCTTATCGATCCACTTCTGCATGTCTTTGTCGAACTTTTCCGCGGACTTGCCGCCGAGATCGAGTGTGTACTCCACACCGTTGACGGTGAACGTTTCCACGATCACCTCCGAGGGGTCGAGGTCTGAACCGTCGAAGTCGTCGGTGATGTGCTCGATGGTCTTGCGTGCCATAGTGATGAACCTTCTTCAGAGGTGAGGGGGGTTACAACGCCGGAGGAATATTGTCGTGGATCGTTCGGCCGAACATACCGCCCTGCGGGCGGTGTATGCCGAACTGGGGATCATTGCGCGCAGCACTAGCGAGTTGCCCGAGCGTGAGGGCATTCTGCACAGACGGTCGATGGTGTCAACTACATTCACGCCGATGGCGTGAGCCCAGCCGATGGGTGTGAGGCCAGCGAGGCGCGACCCGGATTTCGCCTGCACCCCGCCGCTGGTCGCCGCCCGGCCGGGTGCCCGCTCCCTGGCGACCGACGTTTCGGTGACAGGCGGACCCTCAACGCAGACCCACCTGGCACACCTGCGGTGGTCGAGTGATCTGAGAGTGGCTGCGCGGGTGGAAGATTCAGTCGGTGTGCTCGAGCAACTGCTCGGTCCGGGCCAGCAGTGCGGTCATCTGGTGATCCAGTGCGTCGAACACCTCGTCGAGGTCGTCCAGTTCGGCAGCGGCGCGGCGGCGCGCACCGACCCCGTCGTCGTAGGTGTCGTCCAACTCAGGCACAGGCACGGGGGTAACGATGGGCTCGGCAGGTCGGGCGCGGCGCTCGAGTACCCCGGTCGTCCATGCGGTGCGCCCGGTGATGGGCCGCCCCGGCGCGCGCAGGTGGGTGTGCAGGATCGCGGAGACCGCGCGCGCTGAGAGCCCGGTGGTGGTGTCGCCGATCGGCGCGGTGAGGGTGCCCCACCGGTCGAAGGTCGGCAGCAGCGCCGCATCAGGATCATAGTGCTCATGCCAAGACACCTCCGGTACTGAGGCTCTGGCCGGTGCGGTGTGCAGAGCAGGCGCCCAGGCCATCGGCGACGGACGACGCACAGTGAGATCGCGGACCGTGGCCCACCGCGAGAACACCGCATACCCGCCGTACGGGTCATCCGCCTCGAGCGCAACGGTGAGGTCGTGTCCGCCACCGATACGCAGTACGTTGCCGGCGACATCGACGGTCATGTCCCCGCACCGCAACTCCCCCACCCGCGCCGCGGGTATCCCGATGCGGCACACCAGCGTCAGGACCAGCGCGTCGCGGCGACCGAAAAGCCCTGCCGGCCAACCACTGACCGGCAACTGCCTGATCACCCGGCGAGCGGCCTGGGCGTGGCGATCACGCGCCGACAACAGCCCACGCACCGCGGTGAGCGTGCCCGGCGGGATATGCCCGGCGATCCGGTGGGCGGCATTGATCGCCGAGACCCGCCGGCGCAGGGTCGCGCGCGCCGCGCCCGGTTCGAAGTCGAGGAACCGCGCGATCGTCACCGCCGAGGCCGGCAGCGGCGCGAGCTCGAACGCGGCGCACCACTCGGTAAACAGGCGCCAGTCACCACGATGCGAGGCCGGCAGTCGAAAGATCAGCGAACCGTCGATTGGGCGTTCAAAGTTTGCGGGGGTGCTCATGTGTGACTCACATGCCGATGGTGGTGGCGGCGTTCTGATGGTGAATGTTGTTGTCCCGCGCGTAATTCAGCAGCGACTCGACCGATTTGTGGCCGGTCTGCTTCATGATGGTCGTCGGTTCATGTCCGGTACGGAACGCTTCGGTGACAAACCCCGCCCGCAAACTATGCGCGCCGTAGCGGGTGATATCCAGATCAGGACGTGCCGCGGCGAGGCGCCGGCGGACGATGGTGTGGATCAGCTGGCCACCCGGTGCCGTCGCGGTGAGGTCGCTGGCACCGGTGATCGAGCGAAACACATCCGCCTCCGCCGGAACGTCCGGCAGGGCGCCGCCGCACACGTGGTGCTCGTGGGGGCGGTCGACGGCGAGGAGCCGGATCAACCCGGCCCTACCGAGCCGGTCGTAGGCCAGGTGGCAGTCCAGCCACCGCAGATACGCACACGGCCCGCAGGTGTCCAGGTGCTCGCCGACCGGCAACGCTTTTTTGAACCCGGCGCCGTCCTGATCGGTCTTGGACGTGCGGACAGTGATGATCCAGCCA
>NZ_DATCVM010000089.1:0-6283 GCF_036566845.1 Williamsia sp. | reverse complement strand
GGACAGCCAGATTCGTTTCTTGTCGATCTTGTACCGGCCAAGGATGTACACGATGAGATCCTTTGCATACCTGGGGTTTTCCTCCTTGCCGTACCAGGCCCACCATGTGAACCGCCCGACCGCATCGTCCGGGGTGAGCGGCACGAGCAGGATCATGTTGCGGGCTTTCGCCTGCGCGATAAAACCGTTCGTGCCGCCGAGCATCCACGCGTTCGTCGGGTTGTTGTACTCGAATGCGCCGTCGCCGTGGAAATGGACGAGCAGGCCAACGGGTTTCGTCCAGTCGAGGCCGGCCGCATACAGGTGGTATTTCGAGCTGTACGCGTTGGTTGCGCTGTAGCTGACTCCGGTGACATCGGTGAGTGCTCCGCCCGATCCTGTGGTGTTCGATGGCATGACCGCCATTGCCCGTGTCGTCATGGGCTATTCCGCCATCAGGTAGAGCACGCCGTTTTCGTTCGCCCCGGTCCATGACGTGACCACCTGGGCGACGATTCCCGCTGGGGTGTCGGACCACGCCGGCAGCAGCGCAGGAGCCGCCAGATCCCGGCACAGTGTGGACAGTGCCCGGCGCGGGTGGGTTTGATCGGCCATGTAGAACGGATTGGCACCCGGCACCGGCAGCGACGACCAATCCAACAGAACGTAACCTTTCGATTGCGCCCACGTCACCGACTGCGCCTGATACGTCTGCCACGCGAAGTTCGACGGCAACGGTGGTTGCGTCGAGAACACGAAATCGGCATTCGGGCACCGCGTTTGCAGGCTCGCCACCAGGTTCTCCATCGCCGACAGATGCCCTGCGATCGGGGTTCCGCCATAGAAGTCGTTCGCACCGCCTAACAGGCCGATGTGGATCAGGTCTGGATCGAACCCGGTCGGCAGTGCCGTAGCGCCCGACTCGGCGCCGACCGACGCGGCGAGCCAGACGTTCCAGTCCCACGGCTTCGACCCGGATCGAGAGAGATTCATGACCTCGATCGGAATAGCACCCGCACCTTGCTCGACGATCAGCCCGTACACCATCCACTTACCACCCGGCCCCCTGGTGATGGAGAGCGTCGAACCGGTCACCGGAAGGTCCGACTTCTTGATCGACCCGTTGTACACGGTGCCCGCGGGAAGTGCTGCAGCTGCAGCGCCGTCGACGGAATAGTTCGGCACGTACAGCGACGCCCCAGCAGCATCGACCCACAGCACCGACACCTTCGAATACCCGGCGATCGAGATCGTCATCGCACCGTTCGAGGCTTCGTCGCGGATCGGCCACAACCGCGGCACTCCGGCGATGGCGGTGGCCGGCGCGACACCGAACGCGCTGCCGCTCGGCACGCCGAGGTTGTACAAGGCTTCACCGGTCACGACTTCGTTCTGGTTCCACGTCGTATGCGCCGGAATGAAGAACCGCTTCGCGCTGACCATCAACTGGTGCGGCCACACCGAACCCCAACCGTCCGTGGTCATCTCGTCCATGCTGTCGGAGATGTCGAGCAGTCGGGCCGGACGGGTAGCGCGGCGTGCGAGCGCACCAGCCCATTTCGAAAGTTTCGGATTCTTCGCCGGACTCGATACCGCGCCGCCGATATCGGCGAGAACTTGCGCCGGGGTGCGCATCTGCACCGCAGCCGCACCCGACCCCCGCATGTACGAGCCGTCGACAAGATCGGTGCGTCCGATACCGCCACGAGCAACAGGCAGTGTGCCGGAGGTGAGCTTGTCTGTCGAGTGGTCGGTCGGCGGGCGAGCATCGGACAGGCGCGTGTCCGTCGTCGCGACTTTCTCGGCGAGTTGATTCGTCACGGTCGTCGCGAAATTCTGGTCGTTGCCGAGCGCTGCCGCCAACTCCTGCAACGTATCCAGCGCAGCTGGGGATCCATTGACGAGCGCAGCGGCCGCCGCATTTGCGATCGCCTGTACCTGCGCCGCGGTCTGCGATGCGTCAGCCTTGACGAGTGAGGCTTTTGTCGGCGCATCCAGTTGAGTGTTCGTGACGGACGCTGCAACGAGTTTCGTGCCCTGGATCGAGCCTGCCGCAACCTGAGTGCCTGTGATCGTGCCGTCCGCGATCTTGGCAGCCGTAACAGCCTTGTCGGCGATCTTGACGGTGGTGGCCGCATTGTTCGACAGCTTGGACGCAGATACCGAGCTGTCAACGAGCTTCTGTCCACCGTTGATTGTTGCGTCGGCGATCTTGGCACCAGTGACCGCCGAATCCGCGATCTTCGCGGTCTCCACACTGGAATTGGTCGGTGTCCGCTCATTAGACAGACGCGGATCGTCGTCGTGGACTGTGCCTTCCAATCCAGCTTCCACGATCTCTGCGGCGGCGACCACCTCGTCACGAAGCTGCTTCACGAGTGATACCTGCGGCGGATCCGGAACCTCGAATGTGTCGAGTAGATCGCGCAGACGATGCTCGCCGCTCTCGGGAACGACGATGTCGAACGACTCGACCCACGATCCTGCCTCGATCAGCACATGGCAATGACCCGAATCGAGTTCCGGCGACTGAAGCTGCCCGGCCGGGGCGCGTACAGGTCTGCCCTTCGATGTGAGCAGTCCCGTCGCACCCGACTGCGGACGACCGGGAGGCGCTGAGAAAGTCACGACGATGTCGACGCCGGCGAGCGCGATATCTGAAAAGTCTTCTTTGATGATCGATCCCATGACTACCCCTGCCCTGTGTCTCCAACGGTGGTTTCCCGTGAAATGTGCTGCACTGTCAAGCGATTTCGAGCGACACCGCCGATGATGCCGCGGCCTGCGGCAATGACCGTCACGTACACCTGAACCTGATATCCCGCATCAGGAACGACTACCGACGAAATCGACGTATCCGACCGAGTCTTGTTGTCATCGAAATACTCCATCTTCACGGAATAGACTGAGTTGTCCGGCTTCAAAACGCGCACCTCCCAGCCGACACCACCGCCAAGAACGTTGATGTAGTCAAACCACAATGACGCCCGGATATCCCATAACCCAGCCTCTTCCAGGACGATTCGACCATTCGCGATGTGACACTTCTTCATCGGGCCGACCTGATGCACAAACCACGCCTGGCCGGCGTTCGCGAACCCGCCGGACGTATCCATGTAGGCGGACCCGTAATCAAGCAACGGCGACAGTAGATCGGTGCGCTCGTTGTAAAGCTCCTGCCCATCAACCCATTCCTGCACGCCTTCCAGTCCGCGGTCACCTTTACCGAAGATTTGACTGATCGACTTGAAGATATTCTGTGCAATCTTCGACAAAGGTCCAGACAAGAATTCACCGAACTCGCGGGCCATGTCGCCCATGTCGTCCCAGCCGGGATTGTGCCCACCGGTCCAGCCGTCAGGTGATGTCATCGATTACACCTCGTCGATCAGATCGTCAGGGATGGTGGGGGTGTCACCGATGCGGCCGGTACGGTCCCACCGCTGCCAGTCCCGGATATGCACCACTGCGGATCGAAATTGACCACTGAGCTTGTCGAATCGAACCGACAGCTCCCTGAGTTTCTTTCCCTGCCATGCAGTTACGGCGCTGATCACCGCGAGAGCGATCGGGGTCAGCGACTCGATAAGATCAGAATTCACCGAAACCTCGATCCGAACTTCCGCGAAACTCGACCGATCAGCGCGGCCACCGCGTCCAGACCCTCACCCACGATCACCGCGTTACTAGATGTGAGAACAGGTACCACCATGGGTGCAGTATTGCTAGCCGCTTTCGTGATACCGAAAACGGTTGCCGCGAAGCTCAATACCGCCACCCACTGGGTCGCAGTGCCGATCGAATACCACAGCGCCAGCGGTGCGAGTGTCGCCAGGAATCCGTACAGCGCTGTGCGCCACGGAGACAGGGAATGCAGCAACGCGAAAACGAGTGTCACGGAAGCGAGCCCTGCCGCAGACCAGAGCGATGCCACCGTTTCGGTGACGACGCCGAGGCCGGACATTAGTAGCACGCCGGCCGCGACGTAGGTGTAGTACTTGGCGCGCGCGGTCGCCGGGACCGCGGTTCGAATGGTGTCGAGTGTAGACATGGTTTAGCTCCTGTCAGTGTGAGATCGGGAAGTGGTGATCGGGCCCATCCGTTGGGCGTAGTGCGACGGTTCCGGTCGGCGAGTAGTAGACATCGCCGCCCTCGAAGTGCTGGACGATGTCGCCGTTGTCGAGGGTGATCTCGTCGGAGGTGGGCCAGCCGAGTTCGCCGTTTTCGAACTCAGCGCGTCGCCAGGTCGCGAGGATCAGTCCGTGGACGCGGTATCCGCGATCCTGCCCGAACTTGCGGTACAGCGGGCCACCTTCGAAGCCCTGAACGTCACCCCATGGCTTTCCGTCCGGTCCGGTGAGCACGGTGTGGTCACCGATCGGGAATCCGAGCGGCCCGGTCTCCCATTCGTAGACGGCGTACGCGTCGAGCAGGTGGTTCGGGATCGCCTTCGCGCCGGTCTCGGGTGACCAGTAGATCGCGCCGTTGTCGAAGTGGGAGTACTTCCCGCCGCGGGTGCGGCAATCCAACTCGCCGTCCTCGACCAGGCCGAGCCACGATGTTTCGCCGCCGATCCGCTTGTATTCCTCGTCGATTGCGTTGAGAACAACGACCGGAACCGGCGCGGGCGCGAGGTACTCGCCGAGGATCTGCTTGGCGAACCACCACGGGAAGTAGATTCCGAGGTCGGTGTGGTTGCCGATGCCCAGAATCTTGGTGACGTAGGCGTGGTCGGCGATACCGGAGCCGCGACGGTACTTACCGCCACCTTCAGCGAGGATCTCGGTAGCGATGGTGCCTTTGCGTCGGCAGACCTCGAGGGTGAGCCAGACGGCGATGCGGATGTCGTCGGCGCGGGCCATCCACTGCGCTTCGGTCCACGCTGCGCGGGAACCGGCGAAACACAGGTTGTAGCTCGACGGGTTCGCGTTCAGGACCGACCATGATGCGAAGTCGTCGTCGACGACGTGGCAGACGATGCGGTCACGCACGATGTCGTGATAGCTCGCGTTGTTCGCGGGGTTGCCGCAAAATCCGGCGAGCTGGACAGCAGACGCGTTGCCTTCTTCGGTATGCCAGAAGGCATTGACGACCGCGGCGCCGAAGCGGCTCGATCGGGCATTGCTCAGCATCCAACGGGTTTCGAATGCGGGTGCGAGGGTCATTCGTTGTTCTCCTTCGATTCGGTCAGCGCTGCAATGGCTTCGGCGCGCTGATCTTCGGGCAACTTGTTGACTCGAGCCACCAGCAGCTCGGCTGCAGTGGGTAGCGGTGTGGGTCGTGGCTTCGTCTTCGGCACCCATTTGCCGGGATTGTGCGGATGAACGCCCCCGGATGTGGGTGGGTCGTACCGAAGTTTGCAGTCCGCGACGGGCTGGAACCCGAGCTGTTCGAGGTGGTAGCCGAGGTCGTTCATCTCGTCGGGCTCGAACTTCGGCGCCACGTTCCTCATCGTCGGGTGCATGAACACGTACGCGTACGGATGCATATCGGCTGGTATCGCTTCGTGCAGTTCGGGACTGAGTTCGTGTGAGGTGTCCACTGATGTCCTCTCAGGTCAGGTGGCACTCGAAATCTGGCGGTATGCGCCCATCAACGTTTCGACGTGCCGAAGTGCTTTGGTGCCGTTGGGTTCGGCGGCGCGGTAGTCGCCGACCGAGAATGCCCAGAACGGGGCGGTCGTGCGGTCCCATGCTTGTTTGCCGGATGCGATGTTGGAGAGCCAGATTCGGTTGCCGATTTCGAAGCCGCAGCGGATGCCGACTTCGATGTGTCTGCCCATGTAGTAGCCGCCGCTGCCGTCGTCGAAATCGGCGGCGAAGGAGACGTAGCCGCGGGCCTTGTGCAGTCCGACGCGGCCGGTCTGCAGTCCTGACGGTGAGACTGCCGCTCCGCCGCCGGATTCGTATCCGGATTTGTGCGAGTAGCGGCCCATGGCGGCTTTGCGGTCGTGGTCGGTGAAGATCGCCCACGCGAGGATGACATCCTCGACGGCCTTGTCGAAGATCCCGAGGGTGAGCCACGGCAGTCCGATCGCGCCGCCGAGAAGGCCGAGCAGAATGTTCGAGAGCAGCTTCGCGCCAGTGTTGATAGCGTCCGGAGATTTTCCGCCGGTGGTGATCGTGTGTTCGATCGGCTTGTGGATCGTCATCTTCGATCGCAGGCCGAGGTATTGACCTTTACGGAAGATGATGTACGGGTCGTCGTCGTTTCCGTGGTTGGGGTTGTTGTTCGGATCGGCGATGGTGACGGTTTCGGATGTGCCGTCCGGTTTGATGATCCGTACCAGATCGCGGATCGGGTC
>NZ_DATCVM010000088.1:0-5538 GCF_036566845.1 Williamsia sp. | reverse complement strand
GCTGTCGCGAGGTCTGCAGGGTTGGTCGCTGCCTCCTTGTCGTCGCCCCCTGTCATGCCGGTGTTTCCGAGGACGGTGCCGAGAGAGTTCAGCAATCCGTCGTCCGAGGGAGTCGCGCAGTACAGGTCTGGTGCCGGATCGCAGATGGTGACGACGTCGAGATCGCCGAATCCTTCGCTGCGCGGCCCGACGATGCCGTGTCCCGGCGGGTTGGGGCCGACCACGGTCTCGCCTTTGGTTCCGCGTCCCGGGTCGGCGATCAGTACGGTTGCGCGCAGCTTGGATGCGGTGATCGGACCCCGGCCCTGGGCGATGTTCTCGGCGATATCGCCAGCGATATCGGCGCCTTGGCTGTATCCGATGATCGAGAAGACCGTTGCGGGGCATCGGGCGGCGCGCTGACGCAGGGTGTCGGTAACCGATTTCACTCCGTCTGCTTTGCTGTCCGCATAGGGCACACCTTGATCGAAGGCCGTCGCTTCGTACGCGGGGTAGACGGATGCGACTGTGTCGCCGAGTTTTTCTTCTACTTTGTCGGTGATGGGCTTGAGCATTCCGACGGGCACGTCCGGGTTGGCGTTCTTGTTCGTCTCCCAGGTCCCGGGGACGGCAACAATTTCGCTGGGAGAGCACGATCCGGGTTTGGCTTGGATCGGGGCGGCGGTGACCGCGCTGGCGCCGATCACCGTGATAAATGCGAGCGCTGTGGTGGTGATGCGCGCGATCAGTGTGCCGTGTGGCGTCATCGGGTTTCGTCTCCTGGGCGACGGGTGGCATGGTTCCCGATCGACGCTATCCGCACGGTAGGTCGAACCTATGTGCGTTTCCCGGGATCCATTGGTGTGGACTCGGCCACGATGACAGTCGGGTTCTCCAGCGGAGACGCGCTGAGGGGAGGATGCCGAGCGGGTGAGCGCCGGCGTGGCCGGCGCTCACGGGCTATATCGGATCACCGCACCCATCTGCCGTAGGCAGAAGCACGGGGCGTACACGAACTGAATCATGCACGGCCGCACGGTCTAGTCACGCTAGCCGCCAGCACAGTCGATATTAGTGGATTGCCCGAGCGATCCATAGCTGTGCAGCTCACCGCCCACCCTTTGGGAACAGCGTGTGATGTCGGACTACCGGCCCGGACCTGCGGGGGAGTGTGGAGAACCTTGTGTCTACCTTCGGCAGGTACACCGCAACTATGAGAAGGGAAGTCCATGTCGAACGTCGAGTCGGTCTTCGCGACCGCCGCTGAACGCCTGCGGATTATCGCCCGGCAGGCAACTCCCGGCCCTTACCAGCGGTCCCGGACCGTACCTGGCGCGTTGAGGTGCGTCGATGCCGACGATGGGGGTGAGCAGCATCTTGCGTTCGGGGTCGCCCGCAAGGAGGATTTCCGGTTGCTCGTTGCCGCTGATCCGGGGGCGTTCGAGCTGCTGGCGTCGATTTTGGAGGTGACGTCGGCGTCCGACGATGCGGCTCCAGCGTTGGCTGAGTACGTCCGCTATCTCAGCCGGAAGATGGGTTTGCAACTTCCCGAGATCGATTTCGGTATCGATCCTGTGCGAGCACAGGCGGTTCCGGAGGTAGTTGCATCGCCTGTTCAGAAGAAAACTGTGATCGACGTTCCGCGCTCGGCGCCAGCCCGGGCTGCTGCTCCGGTCTTCGATGCCACCGATCTGTGACCGACAACTTACGAAGGGGCCCCGCACAGTAAGACGGTGCGGGGCCCCGAATCATGACGGTCGGTCAACCGGCCATCAACAGCTGATCTCGACGAAGCACGTCGTCGCCGATGCTGCGGTACATCTGCGCGGCGACATCTTCGGAGACATCGAATTCTGCGTTGCGGCGCGCCGCAACAGCAGCGCGATGCGCCGCCTCGTTGAGCGCATGGCCTGAATGTCCCGGTACCCAACGCACTTGGCTGCCCGTCCGTTCGAGTGCACGCTGCAGCGCAACGACACGGTAGGCGTAGATCACGTCCATATGGGTGTAGAGGTCGTCCAGCGGCAGCTGGAGATATTTCAAAGCGACGCGGCTGTCCGTCACAATCGACAGTCGCCTGCCGTGGTGTTGATTGACCGCGAGTGCGATGGCCAGGACCTCACCGACATTGATGTCGGTGATGGTAGGAAGCCATGCCGTATGCACGATTCCTTCCGCATCGACTGCTCCGATGCCGACACCGTTGTGCCGATAGCGTTTCGATGCATCAGTGCCGACGGCCAGCGCCGCGATCTTCCGCGGACTGACCGTTGGCTGCACGGCAGGGGCAACTGGCTCTGGCAGTCGCTCGCCGGCACTAATGAGCATGGGCTGCAGGACGCCGGTCGGGAGGTTGACGATGCGGACGCAGGGGAAGCTGCCGGAGACGGCGATGAGCTCATTGCGAACACCTGAATGGTCGATGAACACGCTTGTACGCGAAAGTCCTTCTGCTGCTCGGCGATACAGCCATTCGAATGCGTCGAGAGCAAGTACTGAGACCGGCGTTTGGGAGGGACGGGTCAACACCTCGGTGTGCTGCGTTGCGCCGCGGCGGTAGACGATGACCGCGGTGCGCGGGCGCGCGTCGCAGATCGTGTTGTGGAGCGTGTTTGTGGATCGGACGTTCGAAGCGAATGACAGCGGTGTCGATCGACTGTTCATTGCGTCGGCACCATGCCTCCCAGGATGACTGAAGTGTCAGCTGGTGCTGGAGTAGCTGTAAGGCGGCGGAGGGTGTGTACATGGGAACAATTCCTGTCCTTCGTGTAGTGGTCCGGTTGGATTCTCGCCGGGATGTTCTCCACGGTAAATTCGCTGCCCCAGGGTGTTTCAGTTACCAGCCGCTGTCACGGTGTCGGGCAGACTGAATCGCAATTGAGCTTGTTTGCAATGTAGAACCGGCCAGCAGTCGAAACGACGGTGTACTGCTGGTAGTACTCGTGGATCAGTCCATCGGGTGTCGTCAACGTGAGCTTCACGTTGTAGACATTCTCGGCTTCAGTGCTGGTGATCACGATGTTGCGTTTGACGCCCCGGTCGACTCGGTCCACGTCGGTTTGGATTGCCGCTGCTGTTGCTGGCGTGTTCTGGCTGGGGACCAGAAACGCGGCCGCCGCCGCACCGCTGCGTTGGTCGTAGTACGCGTTGTCGAAACCGAGGATGACTCCGGGGCCGCTGGTGGTGTCACCGATGGACGGTGCGTCAGCGACAGTGCTCGGCGTGGTGACGGTGCTGGTCACTGCTGCGGTCGTTTGGGGTGTTGCCGAGGTGCCGTCACTGTCGGCAGGTTGCTTGACGACGATGACGATGCCGATTGCGACGGCCACAGTGGCGGCGAGGCCCCCGACGACACGCAAGGTCCGCCGTCGCCCCGCTGGTGTTCGAGTCGGCTTTTGTGGGGTGCGCAGATACGCGTCGGTCTGAAACTGGGAAGACCCACTGTCGTATGTGTCCTCGTAGCTGTCGTAGCCGGGGTCGTGAGTGGCGGCTGAGGGTGTGAAGACTGGTTCCGCCGATTCCCACGGATCTATCGGTGCGGGCACGGCAGGGATCACTGTCGTCGCGTCGTCATCTAAAGGCAGAGCTGAGATCGACGGTTCCGAGGGCGGAGAAGCGATCTCGTCCTGGACGAATCCGTCACCGAATTCGTTCTCCGGCGTCCACTCTGTGCCCCATTCAGGATCTGCGTCCCAGGATTCTGTCCGTACCGATTCCCTCTCGAAACCGTTGTTGGTGATGTCAGGGTCCGGTTCTACGCGTCCGCGTGCCATGGCGTTCCTCCGTCGGCTCGATTAGTGCTCTAACTACGACCGCGGACGGTAGCGGTCGGCTTCTCCGATGGTTCTCATCTCGATGAATGCGCACTACGAGCGCGCTCCTGAAGGACCGGCCGGCCGTATCGCAGCGGCCGCATCGCGCGGTTCGGCGCCTCCTTACTCGTCGGGCTCAGATGGGGGGACTGCTCGATGAGGTCAGGGTGGAGAACCCTGTCTCTACCGTCTGCAAGCGTCGGATCTCGCAAAGGATCGCGGCGCGCGAATCACCAAGTTTCACCAGGCTTCCTGGCAGGTGTGCGTTGCCGACTCCCGCGGGATTCGTCGGGTTGAGCTCGATCGGAGTTCGGCCCTCCTTGAAGTGCGCACGAGAGGAACTCAATGCCCAAGAAGCACAGGAAGCCACGCAAGCGGTGGATCGCTCCAACTGCGATCGCGGCCGGAATCAGCACGAGCGCGATGTTCGGCGCGGGGATCGCTCACGCAGCACCGGAGTCAGGATGGAGCAATCCGGATCCCGGGCAGCAAGCGCCGGAGTCGGGATGGAGTAATCCGACTCCCACTCCGACCACTCCTGCACCTGCACCTGCCCCCGAACCCGCTCCGGTTGAGGAGAACCGGTCGTACTGGACCCCTCCGCCCCCTGAATACACCGATGTTCAGTGGCGCCCATCACCTTCCGCCCAGTCGCCGTCGAATTCCGGAAATGGCTACACGGAGCCGACTTACACAGCTCCGGTCCGAGTCGAAGATCTGCACCTCCCGATCGCCGTCGATCCAATCGCGCCAATTCAGGCACCCGCGGAGCGTCTGCGGCTTGGTGACTTCGTCACCGACCAGCCGAACTGGTTGTCCGATGAGTACCTGGATCGAACCAACAACACCGCCGCGGTGATCGAAGCGCAGTACGGCACGGCCTGGAAGTCCATCGGCGTCGATGCCGAACGTAGTGACCGGATTGCGGCAGCCACCGTGGCAGGGGTCGCGACGGGAGCATTGGGCGGTGCGGCTATCGCAGGCACGCCGTTTGCCGTTGGTGGTGCGCTCGTCGGCGGCACCATTGGCGGAAACATCGGCTTGACCCTCGGAAATGTTCTGGTTCCGGGTGTCGGCTGGGTGCCAGGTGGCGTGGCAGGAACAGCGGTGGGTGCCGGTGTCGGGGCTGCGGTGGCGGGCGTGCCTGCGGCATTGGTGGGTGGCGCAGTCGGCGGTGTCGCCGGTGGACTCGCGGGTACCGCATTCGGTGCCGGTGACACCACGAATACCCCCACCGAGTTCGACCTGCCTGATGTTGCAGAACCAGACACTGCGGCGATCACCGCGCAGGTGACGGAGACGCTCGGACAGCAGCAGCCTCAGGTCGCCGAGTTCGTCCAGGACACGGTCGCTTCGGCGCCGCAGGTCGTGGAGCAGGTTACCGAGCAGGTCGCAACTGCCCGTGAGGCAACGCTGGCTCAGCCTGGTGGTGAAGACGTGATCGCTGGTTTGGATGCTGCAGCGAAGGAGCTCGACTACGCCTTCGGTCCTGTTGCCGCGATGGTCAACGACGCAGTGGCGGCAGCTACTGCGGGTGTCAATCCGGCCTGAGCTGTCGGATACACGAAGGCCCTGAGATTGACGATGTAGTCAATCTCAGGGCCTTCGGGCTTCTCCGGTCTTTCGCCTTCGAGCAGAGGGGTCGGGAAGTCGATTGGAAAGTCTCCTCTTACTTCACATCTGAGAAAGGTTGACCGCTATGTCAACGGGAAAACGACCACAATTTCTTGCACGTATGTCCGCTGTG
>NZ_DATCVM010000087.1:0-11856 GCF_036566845.1 Williamsia sp. | reverse complement strand
AACGCATCACCGAGACGCCCTTCGACAGCCTGATCATCGCGGCCGGTGCCGACCAGTCGTACTTCGGCAACGATCACTTCTCCCAGTTCGCACCGGGTATGAAGACCATCGACGATGCACTCGAGTTGCGAGGGCGCATTCTGGGTGCCTTCGAACAGGCCGAGTTGTCGGACGATCACGAAGAGCGCTCCCGCCTGCTGACGTTTGTTGTCATCGGGGCCGGCCCGACCGGCGTCGAACTGGCCGGACAGATCTCCGAGATGAGCAACAAGACACTCAAGGGAGCCTTCCGGAACATCGATCCCACCGAATCCCGCGTGATCCTGCTCGATGCCGCGCCGGCCGTCCTCCCGCCGATGGGCGCCAATCTGGGCAGCAAGGCCGCCCATCGCCTCGAGCGCATGGGTGTGGAAATCCAGCTGAACGCAATGGTGGTCGACCTCGACTACGACGGTTTGCTGGTCAAGGAGAAGGACGGCACCACCCGACGCATCGAATCGCAGTGCAAGGTGTGGTCGGCCGGTGTCGCTGCCAGCCCACTCGGCAAGCAGCTCGCCGAGCAGAGCGGTGTCGAACTGGACCGTGCGGGCCGCGTCAAGGTGCAGCCGGACCTGTCGATCCCGGGCAACCCGAACGTTTTCGTGGTCGGCGACATGATGTCGGTCGAAGATGTCCCCGGGATGGCCCAGGGCGCCATCCAGGGCGGCAAATACGCAGCCGACGCCATCAAGGCCGGACTTGCCGGCAAGACCCCCGAAGAGCGGGAACCGTTTCACTACTGGGACAAGGGATCGATGGCCACGATCTCGAAGTTCAGCGCCGTCATGTCGGTCCCGGTTCCCGGCTTCAAGAAGAACCTCGAGACCGAGGGTTTCTTCGCCTGGCTGGGCTGGCTGCTTCTGCACCTGGTGTACATCGTCGGGTTCCGCAGCCGACTGAACACCATCGTCGACTGGTCGTTTGCCTTCATGACCAGGGGTCGGTCGCAGCTGACCATCACCGAGCAGCAGACCCTGGCCCGCAACGCACTCGACCGACTCGCCCAGCTCGAGAAGACGCAGAACAGCAGCGACGACGTCGCGGGTTCGCCCAACGGCAAGCCCGTTCTGTCTGATCCGGTGAAGGCAACCGACAACGTGGTCTCGACGGGGAAGGCCACTCCTGAAGCCACTGGGGAAGACGCCAAACCGGCGGCCAGCTGACTCAGCCGCGGATCAATTCGCCGGCAATGCGAATTCCTCCAGAAAACGCAGTTCTCCGGCAAGTTGCTCCGCCCGGGGCATCGTGTCGGCGAGCACCGTGGTCAGGCTTCCCCCGGTGGCCGGCCGCAAACGGGCGGCCGTCGCGTCGGGATGCACGACATCCTCCCGGTCGTCCGGGTAACGGAACTCGCTGATGAGCACCGCCGGCGCGCCCAGGCGGTCGTGGTTTCGCCTGCCCAGCCGAATCTGATGCCGCACCGCTGCCGATCCGTCGATGTCGGCGTTCAGCCGACCGGACCAGGCACCCTGATCCTCACCGAACCGGCCGATCTGCACGCGCTCGGTGATCTGAACCGACCCCGAACCGGCCACCGACACCGTGGTGTTGCTGTGATGGACGGCGTGGGCCGCGACGATCGTCGGTAGCGGATCGATCACCAGCTGCGCCCCGTCGGCCACGGTGACGTGCCAGTTCAGCTCGGATCGCGGCTCGCCGCGGCTGGGAAGCGCGACTGTCGCGGCCACACTGAACACCGTCAGTCTCGATCCACATCCGAGATCCACCCGGATGTCGATGGTGTCACCGCCGAGCGGGGTCGCCGCAGTCGAGATCAGGTGCAGCACGGCGTCACCGGTCTGACGTGCCGCGATCCCACCGGTCGCCCGGATCCGCGGCGACCGGCCTTTCACGGCTTCGAGATGTACTTCGGTATGCATCGGCGACCGCTCAGACAGTCGCGGCCAACTGCTCCCGAACCCAGCGCAGTACATCGCTCGCGGCCGGATCGTCGGTCAGCGAGATCAGCACCGTCGGGCGGCCTTCGCGTACCCGCTCGGCGTCATCGCGCATCACCTGCAGATCGGCGCCGACCATCGGCGCGAGATCAGTCTTGTTGACCACCAGCAGATCGGAGAACGTGACACCGGGGCCGCCCTTGCGCGGCACCTTGTCGCCGCCGGCCACATCGACCACAAAGATCTGGGCATCGATCAGGCCCGTCGAAAAGGTCGCGGTGAGGTTGTCACCGCCCGATTCGACGAGGATGAGGTCGAGTGGCGGATTGGCCTCGACCAGGTCATCGATGGCGTCCAGGTTGGCGGTGATGTCGTCGCGGATGGCGGTGTGGGGGCAACCACCGGTCTGCACCGCGGTGATCCGCTGATCCGGCAAGACCGCGTTGCGTCGCAGGAAGTCCGCATCCTCGGTGGTGTAGATGTCGTTGGTCAGGACCGCCACCGACAGCTCGTCGCGCAGTTGCCGGCACAGGGCCGCGACCAGTGCCGTCTTACCGGAGCCGACCGGGCCGCCGATGCCGATGCGCAACGCCTCACCCGGCACGCGATTCCGTTTCGGCCGGGCGTGATCGTGGGTATGGGGCGCTCCGTCGATCAAGTGCGGTGGCAAGGCTGTCTCCTTCGTTCGAGGTCAATCGTTTCAATGTGTGCCCCAACAGCTCTGGCGCACCGAAATCGGCAGTGGGTCACGACGCGAACAGGGGCATCGGTCGTAGCTCGTGCCGCGCCGCGAGCACATCGAGCAGTGGATCGGACAGGTCGGCCAGCCCCGTCGCGGCTTCGGCGGCGGTCTGCTCACACAGATCGGTCAGCTGCACACCCAGCAGTGCGACGTCGCCGGGGTCGAGCGCAAGAAGCCGCTGACCGGCGGTCGCGGAGCCGGTCATGGTTGTGTAGATGAGCACCATCGCACTCTCATGCGGGTTCAATCCGGCGGCGCGCGCCACCGATCCGGTGACCACCGGTAGGTGCGGGCGCGTGGGATGGGCTGCCCAATCCTGTTGTGGCCAGATCTTTTTGCCCAGCCGCAACATGCCCCGACCTTGCGCTCGCGAGGCACGCCGCGCCGCCGCCGATGGAGTTCGCGCATCGGTCTCGACCTCGGCTTCGGCGACATCGATGGATCCGGCGACAACCGCTGCCGTAATCGAAGCGGCCACCAATCCCGCGGTGCTGACCCGGCGAATCAGGAAGTCGCGCAGGGCGTCGAGGTCGCGGACCGACCCCGAACTGATCGCCTCCTCCAAACCCCCCGAATGAACGTGTCCGCCCACCGGCAATCGCGAATCGGCCAGGGTGAGCAACATTCCCAGATGCCGTGAAGCAGAAGAACTGTCGTGTGTGGACATCAGAACATGAAGTATCGCTGCGCCATCGGCAACGACGTCGCGGGCTGCTGATCCCAGACCTCACCGTCGATGGTCACCGTGAACGTGTCGGGGTCGACGCGGATGTCGGGTTGCGCACTGTTGCCCGGCATGTCGGCCTTGCCGATGTGCCGGACGTTCTTCACCGGTACCAGGCGTCGGTCCAGCCCCAGCCGTTCGGGCAGTCCGTCCTCGATCGCCTGCGGCGCAACAAAGCTCAACGACGTCGCCGCCGCGACCTTGGGGGCCGCGCCGAACATGGCCCGGGGCAGCACCGGCTGCGGCGTCGGGATCGAGGCGTTGGCATCACCCATCTGAGCCCACGCGATTGCGCCACCCTTGATCACCAACTGCGGCCGGACACCGAAGAACGCCGGATCCCACAGCACCAGATCGGCGAGCTTTCCGACCTCCACCGACCCGATTTCGTCGTCGAGTCCGTGGGCGATGGCCGGGCAGATCGTGTATTTGGCCACGTAGCGCTGCGCGCGTTGATTGTCGGCGGCGCCGTCGCCCGGTAGAGAGCCTCGTCGCGCCTTCATGACGTGTGCGGTCTGCCAGGTCCGCAGGACGACCTCACCGATGCGGCCCATCGCCTGGGCATCCGAACCGATCATCGAGATCGCGCCCATGTCGTGCAGCAGGTCCTCGGCAGCGATGGTCGACGGACGGATCCGGCTCTCCGCGAACGCAAGATCCTCCGGGACACTCGGATTCAGGTGATGGCAGACCATCAGCATGTCGAGGTGCTCGTCGAGGGTGTTGACGGTGTGCGGCCGGGTCGGGTTGGTTGAACTGGGCAGGACGTTCGCGTAGGAGGCGACCGTGATGATGTCCGGTGCGTGGCCGCCACCGGCGCCCTCGGTGTGGTAGGCGTGGATGCCGCGCCCCGCGATCGCCTCGAGTGTGTGCTCGACAAATCCCGCCTCGTTGAGGGTGTCGGAGTGCAGCGCCACCTGGACGCCCGACTCGTCCGCGATACGCAAACAGGCATCGATGGCCGCGGGAGTACTCCCCCAGTCCTCGTGGAGCTTGAAACCCGAAGCGCCGGCCCGCAATTGCTCGCGCATCGACTCGAGACTGACCGTGTTGCCCTTGCCGAGCAGGACGATGTTCAACGGCCAGTGATCGGTCGCCGACAACATCGAGGCCAGATGCCAGGCACCCGGCGTGACGGTTGTCGCCTTGCTGCCCTCTGCCGGGCCGGTGCCCCCGCCGATCAACGTGGTGATGCCGTTGCCGAGCGCCTCGTCCATGATCTGCGGGCAGATGAAGTGGACGTGGCAGTCGATTCCGCCCGCGGTGACGATCTTGCCGTTGCCGGCGATGATCTCGGTCGAAGGCCCGATCACGAGGTCGGGGTGTACGCCGTCCATCGTGTCGGGGTTACCGGCCTTGCCGAGGGCAACGATCCGGCCGTCGCGAATACCGAGGTCCGCCTTGATGATTCCCCAGTGGTCCAGGATGACGACGCCGGTGATGACGGTGTCCGGCGCCCCGTCGGCACGCGTCGCGCGCCCCTGCCCCATCGACTCACGGATGACCTTGCCGCCCCCGAAGACGGCTTCCTCACCAGCACGCCCCGGACCGCCGGAGCGATCCTCGGTGACCTCGATCAGCAGGTTGGTGTCGGCCAGCCGGATCCGGTCACCGACGGTGGGGCCGTACAGCTCGGCGTAGCGCTCACGACTCAGCGATGCCATCAGGCGTCCAACCTTCCTGGTGGGTTCGACGAGATCCCGTGCACCTCCCGGGTACCGGCGATCGGGACCAGCTCCACAGTTGCCGAAAGGCCGGGTTCGAAACGCACCGCGGTTCCGGCGGGGATGTTCAGGCGACGACCGAACGCGACCTCGCGATCGAAATCCAGTGCGCCGTTGGACTGCACGAAGTGCACGTGACTGCCGACCTGCACGGGCCGATCGCCGCTGTTGACAACCACCACCTCGATCACGTCGGCACCCTCGTTCAGAATGATCTCGCCTGGGGCGCAGAGTATTTCACCCGGAATCAACTCGTTGTCGGCCATCATCGGTCCTGTCAGGAGATCGGATTGTGCACGGTCACGAGTTTGGTGCCGTCCGGAAACGTGGCTTCCACCTGAACGTCATGCAGCATCTCGGGAACGCCGTCCATGACGTCGGCCCGCGTCAGGACCTCACGACCCGAGGACATCAACTCGGCAACCGACCGGCCGTCGCGGGCACCTTCGAGGATGTGATCGGTGATGATCGCCACCGACTCGGGATGATTGAGCAGCAGCCCGCGGCCCTGTCGCCGGCGAGCCAATTCCGCCGCGTACGAAAGCATCAGTCGCTCTTGTTCATGCGGCGACAAATGCACGGTTTCCTCCTCGATGGCGCAGCCGACGGACAGTGACGGTCCGACTCATACTGCCACGCGGGTCCGCGGGCGGCGCGCCGAGCATTGCATCCGGTCAGCCGACTGCCGGCGCGGGACGTTCCAGCCGCCCATCGGTATGGCGCGCGAACCGGGTTTCGGATTTCGGGTGCACCACGTCTGTCCGGTCCCACGGCCAGCCGCCGAATTGTGTTCGTTGGTAGTCGTCGTAGGCCTGGGCGATCTCCTCGCGCGTGTTCATCACGAAAGGACCGTGCTGTGCCACCGGCTCACCGATGGGTACCGCCTGCAGCAGCAACAGGTGGGCGGACGAGTCGCCTGTCTCGACAACGGTTGTGCCGGGCGATGTTTGCACGTATCCGTGACCGTCGGCCACGTCGTGGCCGTCGATGATCGCGGCGGCGCCGTCGCCGTGGACGTAGAGCACGCGGCGCGCGTCGGTGTGCGTGGCCGCCGGCAGTTCGACCCGCGCGTGGGGCTGCAGATCCAGTAACCACACCGCAACGTCCGATCCAGCCCGCGATGCCCACGAATTCGATGGCGTCGCAGGGGGTTCGGTATCCCCGTATCGGCCCGCGACGATCGTGATCCGCGCCGTGCCACCGTCCGGTCCGGTCAGTTCCACGACGGGTATGTCCTCATTCCACAACATCGTGAACTCGGGGTCGGCCTTCTTGTCGGCCGCCGGCAGGTTGAGCCAGATCTGAAACAGCTCGAACGGATTGCCCGACTCCTCGTCGAGCAGAGGGAACATCTCCGAATGTGACACCCGTTGCCGGCGGTCAGCCACTGGACGTCGCCCGCACCGTAGCGGGCCGCGGCGCCGGTGGAGTCTGCGTGATCGACGTAACCACGAGTCACGATGGTGATGGTCTCGAAGCCCCGATGCGGGTGCGCGGGGAAGCCGGGCACCCGCCGGCCGTGATACATGCTCCACCCCTCGGGATTGCCGAAGTCGCTGCCCAGCGCATGTGCGGCGAGCGATGCGGCCGGCGTCATGTCCGGGGTGCCGTTCGGATAGCTGTCGACGTGATGGGTCGCAAACAGGAAGGGTGACAACGCTTGCCATGGGTGGTCGAGTTGAAAGGTCTGACCGGAACCAGGCTCTGATTGCATTACACTCTCCATTCGACTCCACAAGGACTCCTGCCCGACATCATGCGCACACTCAGCGCAGCACACCACCGCTTCCACGCAGAGCGACCAGCGCGTCCTTCGAGCATTGTGAACCGACCGTCAGGACATCGTCTTCGGTGAAGGCTCCGGCCGCGAGCCCCCGCAGGATCACCAGGGCGAGTGACTGAGCCGTGGCCGGTTCGTCGATGAACTCGGAACTCTGGCGATCGAAGTAGGCCTGCAGGCGGGTGGCAGCCGGGGGCATCGCCTGGCGGAAGAAGGAGAAGACCGCGAGCCAACGCGTGACCAGGTGCCCGGGATGCATGTCCCAGCCCTGGTAGATGCCCTGTTCGAGCGCGCGGGTCACGAGGCGGTGATGCCGGCGGAGGGCGGCATCGATCACGTCCGGTGTACCGACCGGTGCGATCTGGGTGGATCCGTCGGATATCCACACACCGGTCTGGGCCGCGGCCACCAACATGACCGCCTTCGCATGATCGGCAACCGGATGTTCCAGCGACTGCTGCGCCGAGACGATGCCGCAGGCCGCGCTGTAGTCGTAGGTCCCGTAGTGCAAGCCGGTCAGCCTCGCGCCGCCTCGGTGCACTGCTTCCGCGACGGTTGCCCGGCCGTCGGCACCGAGGATCGCCTGCGGACTCTCGATCTGCAGTTCGAACCGCAGAACGCCCGCGGGCAGCCCGTGCACACGTTCGAGTTCTTCGCAGATCATCAGCACGGCATCGACCTGCGTCACGTGCCGCAACTTCGGCACGGTCACAACGAATCCCGCCGGAACTCCCCCGGCGCCGTCCAGGACGCGTTCCAGGCTGCGAAGACCCCGGACCCGCTCGGACGCCCCGAGTCCTTTGCATCGCACACCGAAGACCCTGGGCGCCGCGTCGCCCGCAGCCGCCCAGCGCGCGAGGACTTCTCCCGCGGTGCGGGCATGCCGGTCCTCGACCTCGTCGGCCCGCCATCCGTAGCCGTCCTCGAGGTCGATCCGCAGATCCTCGATCGGCTGGGCCGCCAGGCGATCGAGCACCAGCGGAAGGACACTTCGGCCGTCGAGATCGTCCAGCGTCCGGTGCGCGCTGTCGGCGATCCGGATCGCGTCGAGCCCCCACTCCGCGGGGGTGTCGACATTCGCGTCCGCCGCACTCACATAGACGGTGTGAACCGGCTGCTGCGCGGTACGGTCCCCGGGAAAATCGCGGAGCAACTCGGCATCGACCGCGGCGAGCACCGCGTCGATCCGCTCGAGCGCCGGCGGCGACATCCCGATGTGGCCGGGCCGGCTCCCCTCGGTCACGGTCGCATCAGCCTTCGGTAATGTTCTGGAGCCGGACCCGCCCCTGCGCGATCAGCCTCCCGCCGTCATCGTTGATGTCCACTTCCCACAACTGCTGGCGCCGGCCCCGGTGGATCGGCTTCGACCGCGCGAACATCTCACCGGTGGTCACGGCACGCAGGAAGTCGGTGCTGTTGTTGACACCGACGACGTGGCCCTGCGCGGAGACGTTGGCATTGAGCCACATCTGACCCGACATGCTCGCCACGGATTCGATGACTGCGCAGTAGACGCCGCCGTGGACGATGCCGAACGGCTGCAGCAGCTTGTCGGTGATCGTGAACTTCGCCGACACGCCGTCCGTGGTCGCCGTGTCGTACGCCAGGCCGAGTTCCGAATCGAACCCCCGGGCTGTCCACGTGGTCGGATCGAACGAGCTGAAATCGGTTGCGTCGGTCACCGACCGGCCTCCTCATCGACGGGCCACATTCGATGGACGTGGCGATGCAGCCAGTTTGTCAAAGTGTGGGTCGCCCCGCGCCGGGGGGTTGTTCACCCTGCTGGAACCGCACAGTTCAGGCCCGGAAACTCAGCAGGCCCCACCTGGAAGGTGGGGCCTGCTGTGGCGTGGACCGGGGGTCTCTGCAGCCCTCAGGACTCTCGCGCGGTCCTCGTAAATAAGAATGTAGGCTAGCCTTACCAATGTGTCAAGTGTCTCGGAGAAAAATTATGCCGATGGGCGTTGAGCTAATTCATGAGAAGAAAAGTAAAGTGAGAAGAATGAACGGGTTGGGTGAACTAGAGCGGGTCGTCATGGACAACTTGTGGTCCTCAGACGAACCTCAAACGGTGCGACAGGTGCACGCCGCGCTCTCCGCGGATCGCGAGCTGGCCTACACAACAGTGATGACCGTTCTGCAGCGTCTCGCCAAGAAGCATTTGGTGACGCAACTCCGTGACGATCGGGCACATCGGTACTCCGCGACACATCCGCGCGAGCACCTCGTTGCCAGCCTGATGGTCGACGCCCTCAGCGAAGCCGACGAAGCAGGCTCACGCCAGGCCGCACTCGTGTCCTTTGTGGGACGAGTCGGCGCCGACGAAGCACAAGCGTTGCGACGCGCCCTCGACGAACTGGAATCGGCTCGTGGAACCCCCCGCGAGCCTCACCGCATCATTGAGCCTTAGGAACACTTTGCCGTGACAGCGTTAGTGTTCGGGATCGTCGCTGTGATCCTGGTATGGCCGGCCCCGAGCTGGCTGGCCAGTGCCCAGTGGCCGCTTCGAGCCCCCCGCGCCGCGATGGCCTTGTGGCAATCGATCGCTCTCGCGGCCGTGCTGTCGGCGTTCAGCTGTGGGCTGGCCATCGCCTCCAACATGCTCACGGTTGATGAACAAGGCCGCCCCGTCGCCAATCCACTCGAAGAAGTGGCGACTCTGGGTATCTTTCGCTGGACGATCTACGTCACGGTCTTCCTCCTCACCCTCGTTGTCGGCGCCCGCCTGATCTACAGCATCATCCGGGTCTCCATGCGCACCAGGGCCCGCCGGTCGGCACATCGTCAATTGGTCGATCTCCTCGACCGGATGGATCGGTCCGCACCCGACAGCCCGCTCAACGCCCGCGATGTCCGCATGCTCGAGGTCGATCAGCCGATGGCCTACTGCCTGCCCGGCCTCCGTCAGCGGGTTGTACTCAGCGAAGGCACTGTTGCCCGCCTGACCCGTGACGAGCTCGAAGCCGTCATCAGTCACGAACGCGCGCATCTGCGGGCCCGCCACGACCTGATCCTCGAAGCGTTCATCGCAGTCCACGACGCATTCCCGCGATTTGTCCGGAGCCGGTCGGCCCTGGGCGCGGTCCAACTGCTGGTCGAGTTGCTCGCCGACGACACCGCAATTCGGACCACCGGTCACACCCAACTCGGCCGAGCACTTGTCGCCTGCGCAGATTCCGTCGCACCCAGCGGAGCCATGGCAATCGGCGGCCCGAGCACCCTCGCGCGGGTCAAACGTCTGTCCGACACCCGCCCGACGATGCTGATCTCGGTACTCGCCTATACTGCCGCGGCCGCGATCCTGATCGTGCCCACGCTCGCCGTGGCCATCCCCTGGCTCAACGAACTCCACCGCCTCATCAGCGCCTGACACCGATCGCCGACGGCCGCCGGGACCTCGACCTTCGCCATCTGATCCTTCGTCATATGGTGTAGCAATGACTGATTCAGCTGCTCGCGCCCAGATCGGAGTCACCGGACTTGCGGTGATGGGTTCCAACATCGCCCGCAACTTCGCTCGTCACGGCCACACCGTGGCCCTACACAACCGCAGCATCGCAAAGACCGATGCGCTCATCGAGAAGCACGGCACCGAAGGTGATTTCGTCCGCACCGAGACGATGGCGGAGTTCGTCGGCGCGCTGCAGAAGCCACGCCGGGTGCTGATCATGGTCAAGGCCGGCGACCCCACCGACGCAGTCATCGAAGAGCTCGCCGACCTGATGGAAACCGGCGACATCATCATCGACGGCGGCAACTCGCTCTACACCGACACCATTCGCCGCGAAGCAGCCATGTCCAAGCGCGGCCTGAACTTCGTCGGCGCCGGCATCTCCGGAGGCGAGGAAGGTGCCCTCAACGGCCCCTCGATCATGCCCGGCGGACCGGTCGAGTCCTACAAATCCCTCGGCCCGCTCCTCGAATCGATCTCCGCCCACGTCGACGGCGAACCCTGCTGCACCCACATCGGCCCCGACGGATCAGGCCACTTCGTCAAGATGGTCCACAACGGCATCGAATACGCCGACATGCAACTCATCGGCGAAGCCTACGACCTCATGCGCAAAGCACTCGACATGCCCGTGGCCGAGATCGCAGATGTCTTCCGCGAATGGAACTCCGGCGACCTCGACAGCTACCTCGTCGAGATCACCGCCGAAGTACTGTCCCAAGTCGACGCCGAAACCGGCAAACCCCTCATCGACGTCATCGTCGACGCCGCCGGCCAAAAAGGCACCGGCCGCTGGACCGTCAAATCCGCCCTCGACCTGGGCATCCCCACCACCGGTATCGCCGAAGCCGTCTTCGCCCGCGCCCTCTCCAGCGCCACCGACCAGCGCAAGCAGGCACAAACACTGGCACCAGGAACCCTCGCCGCCTCCCCCACCGACAAGAAAAAGTTCGTCGCCGCCATCAACAAAGCGCTCTACGCCTCCAAAGTCGTCGCCTACGCCCAAGGCTTCGACCAGATCGCCGCGGGCAGCAACGAATACGGCTGGAACGTGCACCCCGGCGACCTCGCCACCATCTGGCGCGGCGGCTGCATCATCCGGGCCAAGTTCCTCAACCGCATCCGCGAGGCCTACGCCGAAAACCCCGAACTCCCGAGCCTGCTACTGGCCCCGTATTTCCGCGAAGCCGTCGAGAACGCCGTCGACAGCTGGCGCGAGGTCGTCGCCACCGCCACCACCATGGGCATCCCGGTCCCGGCCTTCTCCTCGTCGCTGTCGTACTACGACGCCCTGCGCGCCGAGCGCCTACCCGCCGCCCTGACCCAAGGCCTGCGCGACTTCTTCGGCGCCCACACCTACCAACGCATCGACAAAGAAGGCGCATTCCACACACTCTGGAGCGAAGGCCGCACCGAAATCCAGGCCTGACCTCCCGACACCCGCAGCCGCTCCGCCTATGCGAAGACGCTCCACAAATACGTGGAGCATCTTCGTGTA
>NZ_DATCVM010000086.1:0-6262 GCF_036566845.1 Williamsia sp. | reverse complement strand
ACTCCCAGGTGAGTCAGCAAACGTTGGCGCCACTGGTCCGCCAGCGCTTTCCGGTCGACCAGGATCAATGTCGACGTGGCACGCTCGGCGATCGCCGCGCACGCCATCACAGTCTTGCCCATTCCTGGCGGGGCGATCAGTTGTCGGCGGACATGAAAAACTGCCCGCAGGCGGACATGAAAGTGCCCACTGACGGCCAATAAGAACTGCCCACTGGCGGACACGAAAGTGCCCGTCGGCGGCCATGAATCTGCCCAGACCTGTTGATCCCTGTACGGCGCGTCTGCGCCGTGGGGGCCTCTCCCGCGGTTTCGATGTCGATGCCTAGTCGAATCGAACTCCAACGGGAGAGACCACTTGAAGTCTGATGCGAGAACTCATGGAAATACTCAATGCTTACGACTTGACCGGGTCGTACCGCGCGGCAGCCGAGTTGTGCGGCTGCTCGCATCACACGGTCAAGAAGGCGGTGGAAGACCGCGACGCCGGCCTCGAGCCGCAGGTCCGCCGGGCCCGGCTGATCGATGACTTCAAACCGAACCTGGAGGAGTGGGTTGAGGGTTCGCGCGGCAAGATCCGCGGCGACAAAGCCCACGAACGGTTGACCGCGTTGGGCTACACCGGCACCGAACGCACCACCCGACGGGCGTTGGCAGAGGTCAAAGCCCAATGGCGCCTGGGTAATACACGGGTGCACCGGCCGTGGGTCACCGAACCCGGATTGTGGTTGCAGTACGACTTCGGTGACGGCCCGATCGTGAACGGCCGCAAAGTCGTGTTGCTGGTCGCCTGGTTGGCGTGGTGCCGCTTCCGGATCGTGATCGCTCTGCATGATCGGACCGGGCCGAGTGTGTTCGCCGGCCTGGACCGTGTGTTCCGGATCGTCGGCGGCGCCCCGACGTACCTGTTGACCGACAACGAGAAGACCGTTACGACCGGTCACGTGGCCGGGGTTCCGGTCCGCAATCGGCATGCGGTGACCTTCGGTCGTTACTACGGCATCTCCGTGCTGACCTGCGAGCCGGCCGACCCGGCCTCCAAGGGCGGGGTGGAGAACGCCGTCAAACTCGCCAAAGCTGACATCGTGCCCACCGAGACGAATCTGCTGCTCCAGTACGACACCTTCGCCGACGTCGAAACCGCGTGCGCCGAGTTCATGACACTGGTCAACAACCGGGTCCACAAGGCCACCGGCCGGGTACCCGCGGAGATGCTCGAGATCGAACGCACCCAACTCCATGCGGTGCCCGATCTGCCGCACACCGCAGCGTTGGGGGTGACCCGCAGAGTCCCGGACAACACCCCGATGATCACCTTCGAACACTGCCAATACTCGACCCCAGCAACACTATTGGGTCAGAGTGTGTGGGTTCGTCACCACCCGGGTACCGATGAGGTCATCATCTGTGCGCTCGATGATGGCGGCCCGGTCGAAGTCGCGCGCCACCGCCGCACCACCCGAGGTACCCCAGCGATCGACGACGCCCATTTTCCCGATCAGCCCGAGAAGATTCCCGGCGACTACCGGATCCGGGCCCGTAGCGCTGCTGAGCATGCTTTCCTGGCGATCGGGGAAGGTGCTGCGGTGTGGCTCAAAGAAGCCGCCGCGGTCGGCACCGAACGCATTATCCAGAAGATGACCCACGCCGTGGACCTATCGACGCTCGGTAGCTGCACGGATGTGGATTGGGCATTGGGTCACGCGGCGGTGCACGGCAGGTTCGCGACCGGGGACCTCGATTCCATCCTGGCCAGCAAAGGCATGGACCTGACCCGCCACGGCGCGTCGGAAGAAACCTCCCTGGCCCAAGGAACCAGCGGATGGAATCTGTTCGGCACCAACACTATCGAAGCCACCAACACTCCTGACACCCACGAGGAGATCGCATGAACGCGCCGACATTGCCCGTCGATGTGGAGCAGCTGATGCGCCAACTGCGGCTTCCACACGCACGTGCAGTGGCCGACGAGGTGTTGGCGACCGCCCGCGCCCAACGCTGGGATCCAGCCGAGGTCGTCAAGGCGTTGCTGACCGAAGAAGCTGCCGGACGGGCCCGCTCGATGCTCACCACCCGCCGCAAAGCCGCCCGGTTCCCGACGGGGAAAACCTTCGATGTGTGGGACGAGACTGCGTCCTCGATCCCGCTACCCACCCAGCACGCGCTTCGCACCCTTGAATGGGTAGGTCGGCGGGAGAATCTGGTGGTCTGCGGGCCAGCCGGGACCGGGAAGACATTCTTCCTCGAAGCCTTGGGCCACAACGTCATTGAGTCCGGGATGCCGGTTGCGTGGTTCACCCTTGAGCAACTCGGCGTACTGGTGCGCGCACATCGCGCCGATGACTCGTTGGGCAAAGCCGTCGCCAAGATCGTCCGGGCTGAGCTCGTCATAATTGATGACGTAGGGCTTCTCCCGGTGGGTGCCGATGCCGCCGAAGGGCTCTACCGCATCGTCGAAGCCGCCTACGAACGCCGCTCAGTCGCGATCTGCTCGAACCTACATCCCAGCGGGTTCGATGAGTTGATGCCCAAAACGTTGGCCACCGCCACCGTGGACCGGCTGCTGCATCACGCCCACCTGTGCCAAACCAGCGGAGACTCGGTCCGCCTCGCTCAAGCCCTGCACGGTCAGGGGGTCAAAGCCCTGAACTGACCACCCGAACCTACCGGTGGCGGACACCGCCGCATGGGCAGATTCATGTCCGCCACCGGGCAGTTCTTATTGGCCACCTACGGGCAGTTTTCATGTCCGCACACGGGCAGTTTCAGATGTCCATTGACAATCCGGGAAATCGTCTCCTTCGAAACCGTAGCGCCGTAGATTTCCGCGAAGTGCGCGCTGATCTCACGGTCGTTAAACCCTTGGCGTACAACGCTAAAACGATCTCATCAACCCCCGTTGAGTCGGCGCTGCCGCTTCTTGACAATCTGCGGTTCGAACGTCCCTTCGCAGTCCCGGGAGACTTCGATCGGCGCCTGACCGATGGACTCGGTCAACACCGATTTCGACCGGGTCCCGTTGCGGATATTGGTTGACTCGCGATCCGGGTTGGCCTGGTTCTTACCGTGCCCGAGATGCTCGGTCATCTCCTCGTTCAACGCCGTTTCCAGGACCGTCTTGGTGAACAGCTTGTGCGGCCCAACCGGGCCCGTCAGCGACAGGCCCTGCTCTTTCGCAAGCGCACGAGAGCCGCAACCGCCGCCTCCGCCGACGGTGGTGTCGATTTCTTCTCACACCCGCATCATCCAGTGTCGTCATCAGGCACCCTTCTCGCCGAGCATTCACCCAGCGGTCGGGCCGAAACACCGATTAAGAAACACTCCCGCCGGCAAGCCCGACGGGCATGGTCGATTCCCATCAATGATGAGGCCGAACAGAGGGAACGACGCTACTTGGCCGGGAACTGGCTGACGATGTCGCTTTCGGTCTGTTCAATGACCTGCAGGACGCTGTCAGCTACTGCAATGCCTTCGCGCAGTTGCTCCAAGATCTGAGCATCGAGCTGAGGATCGCCGGTATCGTAGGGCCCAAGATCGGGGTCTCCGGTGCCGTCCTCGGCGTTGACAGCGATTGCCCGTGCGGAGCCGATCGCGCTTTCCAGTGCGCCAAGGTTGGGAAACTCAGCGGCAGGACCCTGCAGTTGCTCGGAGGTGAGGCCGAACGAGCTCAAGATTTGCTGAGCGATCGCCTCCGCTTGCTCGACGTCTGCCGGCGGCGGTGGAGGTTCTCCCGGCGCGGGGTCGGTGTTGGACAGAGGTGGCTCCGGTGTCGGGGCCTGGTTGTCGCTGTTGTCTTGGCCCTGTGCGGGAGGGTTGTCACTGTTGTCTTGGCCCTGTGCGGGAAGGTTGTCGCTGTTGTCCTCACCGGGCGTGCCGGTGCCGGTGTCGGTGTGCGTTGCTGGTGGCCCGTCGGACCACGGCTGTGTTGTGACGGTTTGGGGTTGAGTCCTGGCGGTTTTCGGGTCCGTCTTGGCAGTTTTGGGCCCCATCCCGGTGGAGCTGGGGTTGTCTCGTCCGCTGTGTCCGGGCTTGTTGAGCCCTCCGGGCTGCACCTGTGGGGGTGGGCTGGATTTGGTTTTCGGGCCGGAGTTGTTGGGGCCGGAGTTGTTGGGGCCTTGGCCGGTCTCGGGGGTGGACGGCTTGGGGTTTTGCGGCGTGGGCGACGGGTTGGTGTTGTGGGTAGGCCCCCCGTTCGCCGGCGGTGGAGACGGAGTGTTCTTGGTGTGGGCGGGCGCCGTGGAGTTGTTGGGCGGGCGTGGTGACGGAACGCTTATGGCGGCCGCGTGCGCGGCGGGCAGGCACAACGCAGCGCCCACACCGATCGAGACAACCGCACGGCGGGTACGCATGCGGGGCTTACTGCTCTCTATGGGTGTCATGTGCTTCCTTTCGATTCGAGATTCGAGGTCACGCCACCACAACCAGCGGCAGCGGGCCGGCGGCGTCAAAGTATTGGATGCAGCCGCCGATCGAAAGGTTCCGTTCACGGTGTGAGGTCCGCGAAAGTGTATGGCCGGTGGGACGTCTCCACACGGCGAGTAGGTCCGCATCCACCTCGATATCACCGTAGACGAGAAGGACACCAGTTCTGTCTGGTTCAACTCTTCGTCTGGCGACAGGACCGGCCGCCGAAGTCCGGCCGTCCGGCCGCGAGTCCGCAGCCGCTGGGTCTCCGCCAGGAAATCTGTTTGGGCCAGTTGACAGAATCATGTCACAGCTTTAATCAAGTGTGCTGCAACATATTTAGTTGCCATTGACGGAGCGCAACGTGCCGGAGCTGTTGTAAGCGGCCGTCAGCGTCTGATCCAACAGCACTGCGATCGTCATCGGACCGACTCCACCCGGCACCGGAGTAATCATGCCCGCACGCTCACCAGTGCACTAAAACTAGGGCATGCCAGGTGTTGGCAGGCCGGGCGGACTTTCCGCCACCCGTCCCTTCACCCGCCATCCACCCGAGCCACGACGACGTCCGCTCTGTATCGAGCACGATCGACCTCGTCCACACCCGAGTCAGTGATGAACAGATCAACCTCGTCGAGCGCGGCAACCTTCGCCAGCGCACGATTCCCGAACTTCGAGCTATCGGCGACCACTATCGTCTTTGTCGCTGCGGCAATCATCGCGCGCTTAAGAGGCACCTCGAGAGTGTTTGTATTGGTGATACCGGCGACGGGATCGACTGCATCAGCGCCGAGGAATGCCCACGCAGCAGAATAGTCCGCGAAAAACTCGATCGCACGATCGCCGATCAGAGTGAAGACCGAGTTCAACAACTCTCCACCGGTGACCAACAGGCGGGCACCCGGAACCGTGGCCACAAACGCAGCAGTCCGCAGGTCGTTGGTGATGAAAGTCAGATCGCTCGTATGCCGAAGTGCAACCGCAACTTGATAAGTGGTCGATCCACTGTCGAGGATGACGGTGTCGCCCTCTTTCACATGTTCAGCTGCGATCCTTGCGATCGCGGCTTTCTCTGCCCTGCGCTCCCCTGCCTTGACTGCATAGGGGATCTCGAAGGTCGTCTTACCTGTCGGCCGGGCACCACCATGGGTTCTCGCCACTTGTCCGACTCGAACCAGCTCGTCCAGGTCGCGACGGATTGTGGATGTGTCGACCCCCAGCTCCTCCGACAGCATTTTGGCTTCGACATAGCCGTCTGCATGTAACCGCTGAACGATCTCACGACGTCTCTCATGCGCTGACATGACCACCCCCTTACTTCGAATTCTTACTCGCCGAACCGGACCCAATTGTAGCCCGAAAGCGCGCAGAGATTGACAGCAGGCCACCGTATCTGCATGATTATCGGCATAGTCTGCACGAAATCGTGCATTTGGTGGGGCCCAAGTAGCTCCCTAAGACAACAGAAGATCCATGAGAGGACCGGTGCCACAGTCATGCTGCGTTTGGGTTACAAGGTTTCGGCGGAGCAGTTCAATCCTCGTGAGCTGGTGGAGATCGCGGTGGCCGCGGAAGAGCACGGGATGGATTCGGTTGCGGTGTCGGATCATTTTCAGCCGTGGCGTCACAACGGTGGTCACGCCCCGTTCTCGCTGGCCTGGATGGCGGCGGTGGGTGAGCGGACCAAGCGGGTGCAGATCGGGACCTCGGTGATGACCCCGACGTTCCGGTACAACCCGGCGGTGATCGCGCAGGCGTTCGCGTCGATGGCATGTATGTACCCGGGCCGGATCATGCTCGGTGTGGGTACCGGTGAGGCGCTCAATGAGTACGCGACCGGTTTTCAGGGTGAGTGGCCC
>NZ_DATCVM010000085.1:0-2765 GCF_036566845.1 Williamsia sp. | reverse complement strand
AGGCGGAGGCGACGTTGTTCCGCTACATCGACGGCTGGTACAACCCGCGCAGGATCCAGGCCGGCCTGGGCGGACTCTCCCCCGACGAGTACGAACAGGTTTACCACGATCGGCCAGATCGACAGGAGGCAGATAGCATCGGAGCCAGATAGAAAAGTCTCCGGGGAAGCGGGGGAACCTCACTACGCCAACGTGTTCAAGTTTGCCGTCGGGCCAGTTATCTGGTCCCAACTCGGACAACTCGAAGAGCGATCACTGCGCTTGACCTACGCGCTCTCCGGCATCTTCGTCGGCGGACTCGCCCGACTGCGGTCCTGGCAGCAACGGGGACGTCCCCACCCGGTCACCGTAGTAGCCGTTGCGATCGAGCTCGCAGCGCCACCGCTTTTGATTGCATGGCAGCGGCACATCCACTCCCGCTCAACCCAATTGCGGCATGGATGAGAGCGCACTCAATCCGCAAATCCGCAGTCGAATCGACTGCGGATTGAGGTTTCAGCGACGGCGAGAATCCGCTCGGCTTCGCGGGAATGATACGGCGAACCGCATTGAACGACTTCGGTATTGCCCGCATCGTCGGCTGTGAGGAGACCACTCAGGGTCACGTGGTTAGATCTCCGCGTACACCGCGCTTCGGATGGACGATCAACGAGATAGGCTGCGAACGCCGTCTAGCCTGCCTCGAAACGCAAGGCGAGATCGCGGTTTATGTCCGTGAAGGCGTCGGATCCCTCACGGAAGACGGTCAGCGCCTCAGCCGGGCGTCCATACCGGAAAAGGGTTTGAGCGAGTGCGCACATTGCGCGGGCTTGCTCGTCCGGTTCGCCGATCAGTTCGAGTGCGGACTCGAGGGGTTCTCGGTTCTGGGCCCGGTTTCTTGAGTCAGCAGAGAGATGAGTGTGCAGGCGAGGCGGGGGTGAGGTCGAGGATGGTACGGGCTTTGTCGAGGCATTCCTGCCATTCTGAGGCGGGGTCGGAGTCGATGGTGATGCCGCCGCCGACGCCGAGGACGGCGCTGCCGGTGGCAGTGAATTCGACGGTGCGGATGGCGACGTTGAGTTCGAGGCCTGCCAGTGGACTGCTCATACCTACTGTGCCGCAGTACACCCCCCGGGGTTGTGTCTCCCAGTCGGAGATCAGTTGCTGTGCTCGTGTTTTCGGGCATCCGGTCACCGATGCGGGTGGGAAGCTCGCCTCGAACAACTCGACTGTCGTCGTGGTCGGGGGTATCTGCGCTTGCACGGTGGAGACCAGGTGCCACACGCCGGGGGCGGGGCGCACGCGTAGGAGGTCGGTGACAGTAACGGTTCCGGTGACGGCCAGTCGGCCGAGGTCGTTGCGAACCAGGTCGACGATCATCACGTTCTCGGCGACGTCCTTGGCCGAGCCCCGCAGGGCGGCGGGGTCGGCGCTGAGCGGCAGGGTTCCTTTGATGGGGCTCGAGGTGACGGTCGTTCCGTTGCGGGCCAGGAAAAGTTCGGGGGACAACGACGCCACGGCACCCCAGTGGCCTTGCAGGTAGGCCGCTCGGGCGGGGCGGGTTTGTTCGATGGCGTCGGTGAAGAAGTCCGCCGGTCTGCCTGTCAGCTGGCCGGTGAACTGGGTGCAGATGCAGCTTTGGTACACCTCGCCGGCGCGGATTGCGGCTTTGCAGGCTTCGACGTTGTTGTGGTGGGACTGACGGTCCGGAGGTGTCCACCGCATCGACCAAGGCTCGGGTTCGCACTGGGGATCGAGGGCGGCTGCGGCCAGGTAGGCAGGGCAGGGAATGTCGGTGAGGCTTTCATACCACCAGCACCCCGAGGTGTCGAGGCGCAGCACCGAGTCGGTCCAGCCGCCGGCGGCGTCGGGAAGGCGGCCTGCGCCGTCCGGGTACGCCCGGTACCCGATCCACCCACCGCCGATCACCGGCTCGCCGCCGGTGGTGGTGGTAGTGGGGCGATTCGCGTACCGGGATGGAAACGCGTCACGGGGAGCCACTGGTCTCGCCTGCAGGTGCGGGGCGATCACGGCGGCAGCTTCGAACCATTGCCCGATCAGTGCCGCGGGGGTGGGCAGACTTCGGTTTCGAGCGCGGGCGTGCAGTGCGCGGAGTACTTCGGCGGGCAGTCCACCGGCACCTAGGCGTTGCAGGCGCACGGGCGGACCCTCGGATTCTTCGTCGCCGCAGACGTTTCAGGCGCAACTTCGGAATTTCCGCCTTTGCCGATCATCGGGTCACCCTGCCCCACGCTGCTGCGACGGCGACTGCCCGGCGAGTGGATTTCACGTCGTGCACTCGTAGGCAATAGGCCCCGGCGGCTGCGGCGAGCGTGGAAACAGCGCAGGTCAGGTCGTCGCGGTCGGTCGGCGGGGGAATGGCGGCTTCGACGCCGGTCATCAGCGCCCCGAGGAACGCTTTACGAGAAGCTCCGACCAGTACCGGTCGACCCAGCTCACGGATCCGGTCGAGGTGGGCGAGCAGTGCCCAATTGTGGGCGCCGGTCTTGGCGAACCCGATTCCCGGGTCGAGCACAATGCGATCCTCACGTATCCCGGCGTCGATCAGCGCGTCGAGGCGGTCGGCGAGTTCGGTGACGACATCGGTGACGACATCGTCGTAGATCGCACGATCGGCCATGGTTGTGCTGTGACCTCGCCAGTGCATCGCGACGAACGGTACGTCAAGGCCCGCGACGGTCGTGGCCATCGCCGGGTCGGCGAGCCCGCCACTGACGTCGTTGACGATCGAGGCCCCAGCCTCGACGGCGGCGGCCGCGACCTCC
>NZ_DATCVM010000084.1:0-31136 GCF_036566845.1 Williamsia sp. | reverse complement strand
TGGACCTGATGTGGTCCACGGCCGCCGCCGGTGGTACGAGGTTCAACCGCTAGACGGTGACGCGCTTCCTTTCCTCTGATTCCGCCTTGTCCCAGCGGTCGTGCCCGTCGTCGACCATCTGCAGTTCGTCGAAGGGATCGGTGCCGGCAAGCACTCCGGCCACCTTCGTGTTGTCGATCGTGTGCGTCCACGATCCGACCAGCAGTGTGGCGACGGCATTGCCCGAGAAGTTGGTCACCGCACGGGCTTCGGACATGAACCGGTCGATGCCGACAATGAGTCCGACGCCGTCGAGAAGCTCGGGGCGGTGGCTCTGCAAGCCGCCGGCCAGGGTTGCCAGCCCGGCGCCGCTGACACCGGCCGCGCCCTTCGAGGCGACGATCATGAACACCAGCAGCGAGATCTGCTCACCCAGCGACAGCGGGGCTCCCATGGCGTCGGCGACGAACAGCGACGCCATCGTGAGGTAGATCGCGGTGCCGTCGAGGTTGAACGAATACCCGGTCGGCACAACGATTCCGACGGTGCTGCGTTCCACTCCGAGGTGTTCCATCTTCGCGATCAGCCGCGGCAGAGCGGATTCGGACGACGAGGTGGCGAAGATGAGCAGGTACTCGCGGGCCAGGTACCGGACCAGTTTGAAGATGGAGACTCCAGCGACGAAGCGCAGGAGCAGTCCGAGAACGCCGAACACGAAGATCGCGCAGGTGACGTAGAAGCCGAGCATCAGGGTGAGCAGTTCGGTGATCGCGCTCCAGCCGGTCTGTCCGACGACGTTCGCGATGGCGCCGAATGCACCGATCGGGGCCAGCCACAAGATCATGCCGAGGACTTTGAAGACCACCTTCTGAAGCAGTTCGACAGCCCGGAGAACCGGATCGCCGGTCTTGCTCGGCAGACTCTGGATCGCGAAACCGATCAGGAGAGCGATGAACAGGGTCTGCAGGACACTGCCCTCGGTGAGCGCCGACAACATCGATGTCGGGATGATGCCCTGGACGAAGTCCAGCGTCCCGCCGGATTCGTGTGCCTTCTCCGCCAGGTCGGCGCCCGTGCCCATCTTGCTCGGGTCGATCGTCAGTCCGCTTCCCGGACTCAGCAGGTTACCGACCACCAGTCCGATCGCCAGCGCGACCGTGGACATGGCGAGGAAGTAGGCGAAGGCGAGTCCACCGACCTTTCCGACCGTGGCCGCGGCCCGCACCGAGCCGATACCGAGCACGATGGTGCAGAAGATGACCGGACTGATCATCATCTTGATCAGGCTGACGAACATGGTGCCGAGTACACCGACCTGTTCGCCCACTCCGGGGGCCACGAGTCCGACGATGACGCCGCCGACAACCGCGACGATCACGGCGATGTAGAGCCAATGTGTGCGGTCGCGTTGCTTACGGGCCGGTGGGTCACCGGCAGTTGGTCGATCTTGCATGGTTGTCATGACGGCAACTTCCTTTGTGGAGTCGGCGATAAGTGATCTGGAAGAATGGTGTTTCATGACGTGAGCCAGGTCACGATTAAGTTCATTACGTTCAGCATCGGAGGGGTTCCATGCCCAGGTTGCTGCCGCGTTCCCTGGCCGGACAGGCGTTCGCGCTGCAGCTGGTGGTCATCGCGCTGATGGTGTTGGCCGGCGGTACGTTGGCCCTGATCGACGCCCGGCGGGATGGCGATGCCGCAGCCCGCCAGCAGGTCACGGGTATCGCCAGTTCGCTCGCGCAGTCACCGTCGACCGCCGCTGCGATCGAATCCGGAACCGCATCTACTGTGCTGCAACCGGCGACCGAACAGGTTCGCGAGAACACGGGCATCGCGTTCATCACGATCATGGCGCCAGATCGGACCCGGTTCACCCACACCAATCCCGCGCTGATCGGTGCGCCGTATCTCGGCACCATCGAACCGGCGCTGGAAGGCCGGACGTTCACCGAGGTGTACACCGGCACCCTCGGCCCCTCGATCCGGGCCGTCGCACCGGTCATGTCGGGCTCGGGTGAGGTCATCGGCCTGGTCTCGGCGGGTATCACCCAGAAGACGCTCGCCCAACGATGGCAGGACCAATGGCCACAGATATTGGCCATTGCGCTTGCCGCGCTATGTGTTTCGCTGGTCGGTATCTGGGCGATCCGGCGTCGGCTGCTGCGGCAGACCCACGGGCTCGGCCCGGCCGAGATGCGGGTGATGTACGAACACCATGACGCCGTCCTGCATTCGGTCTCCGAAGGGCTCATCGTGCTCGATCGAGGCGGAGTGGCCCTGGCCAACGACGAGGCCCGCCGACTGTTGTCGCTCCCTGCCGGCGACGTCGACAGAGATTCTCTGCCAACGTTTTTGCAGTCGTACTCCCCCGGCGCCCGCGACGAGGTCCACGTGACCGGCGACCGTGTTCTGGTTGTCAACCGATCCCACGTCCCCGGGGACCGCTCACCCGACAGCGAGGTCGTCACCATCCGCGATCGCACCGAATTGCAAGGCGCCCTGGGCGAACTCGATTCGATGCGGGTGTTCGCCGAATCGTTGCGGTCGCAGGCGCACGAGTCGGCCAACCGGCTGCACACCATCGTCACACTCGTCGAGATGGGTCGCAGCGATGACGCCGTGCGCTTTGCCACCGACGAGTTGCGGCTGTCGCAACAGCTGGTCGACCGGCTGTCGAGCACGGTCGGCGAACCGGCGCTGGCGGCACTGCTGCTCGGCAAGAGCGCCCAGGCCGATGAACGCGGCATCGATCTGACGATCACCGATGACACCGAACTGCCGTCGGATGCCGACGGGGTCCCGTTGTCGGGACAGGAACTGATCACCGTCGTGGGCAATCTGATCGACAACGCACTCGACGCCTGCGACCGCGACGATCCCTGGGTGGAAGTGACGGTGCACCAGGATGCCGATGAGTTGCTGATCCGGGTCGCCGACAGCGGCGCCGGCATGGATCCCGCGGAGTTCTCCAGGGCGATGCAGCGTGGATACTCGACCAAGTCCGACACAGAAGCCGGGCGGCGCGGGCTCGGACTGGCGCTGGTCGCCCAGGTCGTCGGCCGGCACCACGGCACGCTGACCGCCGAGATGACCTATGGCTCCGTGGTCACCGTCCGGATCGGGATCGATCCCCGATGATCACCGTGTTGATCGTCGAAGACGAACCCTTGATCGCCGAGGCCCATCGCGCCTTCCTCGGCCGGCTGCCCGGGTTCACGGTGGCCGCGAGCGCCGACACCGCCCGAGACGCGATGCGGGCGGCCGCCGAATCCGCGGCGGCGGGCAACCCGATCGATCTGGTCCTCCTCGATATCGGGCTCCCCGACGCGAGCGGAATCGACCTCGCCTCGGCGTTGTCCGGGCTCCGGCCTGCCCCCGACATCATCGCGATCACCTCCGAACGCAATCTGGAGGTGGTGCGGGCCGCCGTGGCCAACGGCGCGCTGGCCTACCTCCTCAAGCCGTTCACGTTCGCCGCATTTCGTGATCGACTCGAGCGGTATCAGCGGTACCGCGAGGCCCTGCCGGCGGGGACCGATGCCGCCAGCCAGGCCGAAGTCGACCGGGCGATCGCCGAATTACGCAGCAGCAGCGAGAAATCCACGGCACCGAAAGGTGCGGCCCCGGCCACCACCGACGAGATCGCGAGGATTGTCCGCGACAACCCCGACGGTCTCACCGCGGCCGATGCCGCCAAGATCGTGGGTGTGTCGCGGGTGACCGCCTGGCGTTACCTCGAACGCCTCGCCGACGACGGCACGCTCCGCCGTCAGACCGACTACGGCAGCGCGGGCCGGCCCAAGATCCGCTACCAGTGGCGGCGCTGAACTCGTGGGCCACAGTCGACTCCGCGGCCTTCGTCAGCGTAGGTCCAGCGACCGACATCGGCCGGGCCCGTCGGCACCGCTTGTGTAGTATTCGGGAAAACATCCACTACGTTGACGATCGCAAAAACGGGCCGGGTCGCGGTACCCGAGATCCCGTGGCGGGGTGGCATCGTCGGGGGACAACCATGGATGATGTTGCGGCACAGCTTTCGCGCACCCGTGAGCGGGTGGGCACACGAGGGAAAGCAGGTGGAGGCGGGTGGATCCGATGGTCGGCAAACTCGGGACCGTGCACCTCTCCATCGAGGCCGGCGGACTCGGTGAGGTCGTGCTCACCGTGAGCGGTTCGACCCAGACGTACGTGGCCACCTCCTCGGCGGACATCGCTCGCGGCGACAACATCCTGGTGACCGGCAAGACCGACGACGGCAGCCTGATCGTCGACAAATGGTATCCGCCCCCGAATGCACCTGCGCCTCAACAGAATCATTAGACAGCAACGGAAAGTAGGACAATAGATGCTCGGTTACCACGTGCCCGATCCCGACGAGGCGATGCTCATCTCGGGCAAGAAGTCCCACGACGAGAACTCGCCGTTCATCGTGGTCATCGGTCACGGCAAATGGGTGATGCCACTGTTCCGCCGGGTCAGCTACCTGTCCCTGGCCATGCATGAGGCCGCCATCGAAGAAACCTGCGTCACCACCCAGGGCATCACCCTGAAGGTCCGGGCCGTGATCGCACACAAGGTGGGTTCGGACACCGAGTCGATCGTCAACGCCGGCCAGCGGTTCATCTCCGAGCAGGCCAACGAGATGAATCAGCTGACCGGACAGATCTTTTCGGGTCACCTGCGGTCCATCGTCGGCTCGATGACCGTGGAGCAGATCATCCGCGAACGTGACACGCTGGCGCGGCAGGTCCTCGAAGCCTCCAAACGTGAGTTGACGCTGATCGGCCTGAAGGTCGACTCGTTCCAGATCCAGTCGATCGATGACCTGGGTTCGGGCTACATCAAGTCACTCGCGGCCCCCGAGGTCGCCCGCGTGCAGCGTGATGCCGCGGTCGCCGAAGCCGCCGCCGAGCAGCAATCCGTCGAGGCGCAGCAGAAGTCGGCCCGTGCACAGGCCGACTACGAACGAGAAACCGCACTCAAGCGCGCCGAGATCAAGGCCGAGACCGACAAGGCGAACGCGGAAGCCGCTCAGGCCGGCCCACTCGCGGAGGCCCGGGTGAGCCAGGAGATCACCACCGAGCAGACCAAATTGGCACAGACGACTGCGGAGCTACGCGAACGCCAGTTGCTGTCCGAGGTGATCAAACCTGCCGAAGCCGAGGCACAGCGCAAGCGCATCCTGGCCGAGGCGGAGGCGGACGCCGTCCGGATCCAGGCCGCCGCAGCCGCCGAGAACGATCGCATCTCCCTCGATCAGCTGTTGATCGAACAGTTGCCCGACCTCGTCGAAGCGGTCTCCAAAGGTCTGTCCGGCGCCAACCTCACCGTGTTCAACGGCGCCCAAGGTGTCAACGAACTCGCGACCAACGTCGTCGCACAAGGAATTTCGATCCTCGACACCGTGCAGGGCCGGTTCGGTCAGAAACCCACCGAGCCACAGCAGTAAGGACAAAGGCCGCCTCACGGTTCTCACATCCCGCTCGCGGTGCAGAGCGAGCGGGTGTCAGAACTGAGGGCGGCCTTGTCGATGACGGTGCGCGCAGAGGGATTTGAACCCCCGACCGCTGGTGTGTAAGACCAGAGCTCTACCGCTGAGCTATACGCGCGAGGCGACTGAACGAAGGCGAGTTCGCCAGTCGCGACGGCGAGAGAAAACATCGGACTCGCCGCCCGCCCGGTCACCCGAAGGCGCCGGACACATTCAAGAATTTAGCGTGGCGAGGGCTTTCTCCCAAAGCGACTGGTCACGGACCTGCCCAGGATCCATCATTTCCGAAAAAGTGATGATCCCGTTCTTGTCGATGACAAACGTTCCGCGGTTCGGATAGCCCTTGTCGTTGTTGAACACGCCATAGGCCTGCGACACCTCGCCATGTGGCCAGAAGTCCGCCAGGATCGGGAACAGGTAGCCCTGCGCCGACGACCACACCTTGTGCGTGGGCGAACTGCCCACCGACACGGCGACGAACTCCGAGTTCTCGTTGGAGAACGCAGGCAACCGATCCCGGACCATGCTCAGTTCGCCTTCGCACGTTCCGGTGAACGCCAGTGGAAAGAAGACCAGCAGCACGTTCTTCTCTCCGCGGTAATCGGAGAGGCTGACGATCTGATTGTTTTGATCACGCAGACTGAAGTCGGGAGCCTCGGTTCCCACCTCGAGCTCCCGACCGAGAGAAGAAGTCATGCTCTCTTGCCGGCCCGGGTCTTCGGTTGGACCAAACGAGATCCCAGCCATTCGCCGAAGCTCACGGCACTGGTTTGTGTGAGGCCCGCGGTCGGGGCGGCCTCGGCGACCTCGGTGGGGTCGACGTAACCGTCGTTCCCGGTTTTCGGAGACAACACCCAGACGAATCCGTCATCGGCAAGTGGTCCGATGGCATCCATCAACGCGTCGACCAGATCCCCGTCACCGTCGCGCCACCACAGCACGACCATGTCGATGACCTCATCGGAATCCTCATCAACCATCTCAGCGTCGATGGTGTCTTCGATGAGGCCGCGCAGGTCGTCGTCGGTGTCCTCATCCCACCCCAGCTCCTGCACGATCATGCCCGCTGTCACTCCCAGCTTCTGGGCGCGATCACCATCTGAAGCGGCAACCAACGCGACGACCTCCTGTCAAAAAATGGGTGAGCACGGTTCCGGGCCCACTTAGATCACTCAAGCGAACAGGGTAAACCCCCAAGTTGCAAGCCGAATGCCGCTTTTTCAGCCGGTGAGTTCACCACAAGCCTCCACGGCCTTGTTTCTGGCCTCGATCCACAGCCCCGCCGGGTCGTTGAGTCCGGACCGATTTTGGTCCTGCACAGCCTTCACCAACGCCTGGTTCCGGACCAGGAAATCGCGGATGAGTTGATCCACCGGAGCCTCGACATCGGGTACAAGTTTGGCGTTGATCGCCTGCTCACCGGCGTTTAGCTGGCCGATCGCCGCCTCGCCGGCACCGTCGAGCGCCGAATAGGACTGCACTTCATTGAGTTTGGTGACGAACTGGTTGTAGCTGTTCAACATGGTGACCACGGTCGTGGTGAACTGCGAACACAATTCGAGCGTGAGATTTCTGGCGGCTTGCGCGCGTCGCGACGATTCGGCGGCCTCCGACCGTTCCGCGGCCACGGACATGTCACTTCGATAGGCCGACACCTGACCCCCGTCGACCGAACTCGTTCCGTCGATCGTCGTCGCGCAACCCGTCACGCCCAACCCCAGCACCACAACGACCGCCACACCCCAAGCTTTCACAGTGCCGATACTGCACGACGTGCGCACCATCTCACCAGAGAAACGCCCGTGGGTAGGGTTACTTTGCCGCGCACCGATGCCAACACACATCTATTGCGGCACGATTAGGAGAAACGTCGAGACCAACACCCCGGTTCCGGCGAGTCGATCCCGTTGACGGCAGCCACCGCTGCCGAGTGACTCGAGGAGAAAGAGCACGCAGTGACTGACAGCACTCACGCAACCAAGAATCAGGCCCGTGTCCGGGTGATCCGCGAAGGTGTCGCGTCGTACCTTCCCGACATCGACCCGAGCGAGACCGACGAATGGCTTGATTCGTTCGACGGACTCCTCGAGCACGCCGGGCCCGGCCGCGCCCGATATCTCATGTTGCGTCTGCTCGAACGAGCCGGTGAGAAGCGGGTGTCCATCCCTTCCCTGACCTCCACCGACTACGTCAACACCATCCCGACCGAAAGCGAGCCCTGGTTCCCGGGCGACGAAGAGGTCGAACGCCGCTTCCGCGCATTCATCCGCTGGAATGCCGCGATCATGGTGCACCGCGCCCAGCGTCCCGGTGTCGGGGTCGGTGGTCACATCTCCACTTACGCCTCGTCCGCCGCGCTGTACGAGGTCGGCTTCAACCACTTCTTCCGCGGCCAGGACCACGCCGGCGGCGGCGACCAGATCTTCATCCAGGGTCATGCGTCCCCCGGCATCTACGCCCGTGCCTTCCTCGAAGGCCGCATCGGCGAATCCCGGATGGACGGCTTCCGTCAGGAACACTCCCACGCCGGCGAGGGTGGCGGCCTGCCGTCGTACCCGCATCCGCGGTTGATGCCCGACTTCTGGCAGTTCCCCACCGTGTCCATGGGCCTGGGTCCGATGAACGCCATCTATCAGGCCCGTTTCAACCACTACCTGAACGATCGCGGAATCAAGAACACCGAGGATCAGCACGTCTGGGCATTCCTCGGCGACGGCGAGATGGACGAGCCCGAGTCGCGTGGCCTCGCGCACGTCGCCGCCACCGAGGGTCTCGACAACCTGACCTTTGTCGTCAACTGCAACTTGCAGCGTCTCGACGGTCCGGTGCGCGGCAACGGCAAGATCATCCAGGAACTCGAGTCGTTCTTCCGCGGCGCCGGCTGGAACGTCATCAAGGTGATCTGGGGTCGCGAGTGGGACTCGCTCCTGCACAAGGATCGTGACGGCGCGCTGGTCAACCTGATGAACAGCACCCCCGACGGTGACTACCAGACGTACAAGGCCAACGACGGGGCCTTCGTCCGCGAGCACTTCTTCGGCCGCGACCCGCGCACCAAGGAACTGGTCAAAGACCTGTCCGACGCCGACATCTGGAACCTCAAGCGCGGTGGCCACGACTACCGCAAGGTGCACGCCGCCTACGCGTCGGCGATGGCGCACAAGGGTCAGCCGACGGTGATCCTCGCCCACACCATCAAGGGCTACACACTCGGCAAGCACTTCGAGGGCCGCAACGCGACCCACCAGATGAAGAAGCTGACGCTCGACGATCTCAAGGATTTCCGCGACAGCACGCGCATCCCGATCAGCGACGCCGAGCTCGAGAAGGATCCGTACCTGCCGCCGTATTACCACCCCGGGGCCGACTCACCCGAGATCCAGTACATGCTCGACCGCCGTAAATCGCTCGGCGGCTTCCTGCCGGCCCGCCGGACCAAGAGCAAGGTTCTCAAGCCCGACACCAGCGGCGCCATCAAGCTCGCCAGCAAGGGTTCGGGCAAGCAGCAGGTCGCGACGACGATGGCCATTGTCCGCATCTTCAAGGAACTGATGCGCGACAAGGAGATCGGCAAGCGGCTCGTGCCGATCATCCCGGACGAGGCCCGCACGTTCGGCATGGACTCGTGGTTCCCGACGCTGAAGATCTACAACCGCAACGGCCAGCTGTACACCTCGGTCGACGCCGACCTGATGCTGGCGTACAAGGAGAGCCCGGACGGGCAGATCCTGCACGAGGGCATCAACGAGGCCGGGTCCACGGCGTCGTTCACCGCGGTGGGCACGTCCTACGCCACCCACGATGAGCCGATGATCCCGCTCTACATCTTCTATTCGATGTTCGGTTTCCAGCGCACGGGCGACGGGCTGTGGGCTGCCGCAGACCAGATGGCCCGCGGATTCGTTCTCGGCGCGACTGCCGGCCGCACCACCCTGACCGGCGAAGGTCTTCAGCACGCCGACGGTCATTCGCTGTTGCTGGCGGCCACCAACCCGGCGGCGGTGACCTACGATCCGGCGTTCAGTTACGAACTGGCGCACATCATCTCCGACGGCCTCAAGCGGATGTACGGCGATGATCCGGAGAACATCTTCTACTACATCACCATCTACAACGAGCCCATCGCGCAGCCGGCTGCGCCGGAGAACGTTGATGTCGCGGGCATTCTGAAGGGCATCTACCGGTTCGCCGACGCACCCGAGGGCAAGGAGTTCCCGGCCAACATCCTGGTGTCGGGTATCGCCATGCCCAGCGCCCTCAAGGCACAGCAGCTGCTCGCCGACGATTGGAACGTCGGGGCGAGCATCTACTCGGTGACGTCCTGGGGTGAACTCGCCCGCGACGGGGTCGAATACGAGAAGGCCTCGCTGCGCGAACCCGCGGGTGACCATCCGCAACCGTTCCTGACGGATGCGCTGGCCGACGCCGACGGACCGTTTGTCGCGGCGACCGACTACATGCGGGGCGTCCCGGAATTGATCCGCGCCTGGGTCCCCGGCACGTATCTCACCCTGGGCACCGACGGGTTCGGATTCTCCGACACCCGGCCGGCCGCGCGCCGGTACTTCAATGTCGATGGTGAGTCGATCGCGGTCGGCGTCCTCTCGGCACTGGCCCGTGAAGGCCACATCGACGTCAAGGTGGCGGCCGAGGCCGCCGCGAAGTACCAGATCGAAGATGTGCTGGCTGCCCCGAAGCAGACCAGCGATCCAGGTCCCGGCGCCTGATCTTCAGCTGGCACCCGACAGCCCATCCGTTACACAACGGGTGGGCGGTCGGCGTTTGCGGTCGGTGTTTGCGGTGGACGTCTTCCCATCCGCGCACACGACTGGCATAGATTGATGCCATGACTGAGTCCCGTGCGGGTGATCAGCCCGTGGGCGATCTGTTCGGTCCACGCGGTGCGCATGTCCCGGCACCCGCGAATGTGCATGACGCCCTGCCGGACACACTGCTCCGCCGCGTGAAGCAGTACAGCGGCCGATTGGCCACCGAGGCCGTCCATTCGATGCAGGAACAGCTCCCCTACTTCGAGGATCTCGAAGCAGGTCAACGCGCCAGCGTGCAGCTCGTGGTCCAGACCGCGGTGGTGAACTTCGTCGAATGGCTGCAGGATCCCGAGGGCAACGTCAAGTTCACGGTGCAGGCCTTCCAGGTGGTTCCCCAGGACCTCGCCCGCCGGATCAGCCTCCTGCAGACCGTCGAGATGGTCCGGGTGGCGATGGAGTTCTTCGAGAAGTGGCTGCCACTTCTGGCCCGCAACGACGCGCAGCTGCGCGCGCTGACCGAGGCGGTCCTGCGCTACGGCCGTGAGATCGGGTTCGCCGCGGCCTCCATCTATGCCTCCGCGGCCGAGTCCCGTGGTGCCTGGGACTCGCGACTCGAAGCGCTGGTCGTCGACGCGGTTGTCCGCGGCGACTCGGGTCCGACCCTGCTGTCCCGGGCTGCCGCGCTCAACTGGGACACCGCCGCCACGGCCACCGTGCTCGTGGGGATGCCACCACCGGAACGAAATGTCTCCGTTCCGCTCGCCGTGCACAACACCGCTCGTCAACACGACCGGGCAGCACTCTCCGTGGTCCAGGGCAGCCTGCTGGTCGCGATCGTCAGCGGACCGGTGACGATGGTCGACCCCTTCATCACCGACCTGCTCGTCCTCTTTGCGGACGGACCTGTGGTGATCGGGCCCACAACCCCCAACCTCGGGGCCGCCCACGCCAGTGCCGTGGACGCGCTCGCGGGCATCGAGGCGGTGGTCGGCTGGCCGAGCGCACCCCGTCCAGTTCACTCACTTGAACTTTTGCCCGAGCGCGCACTGCTCGGCGACCAGGCCGCGATGGCCACTTTGAACGATTCTCTGGTCGTGCCGCTGGCGAAGGGTGGCGAGACCCTGACCTCCACACTTGACGCATATCTGGATTCCGGCGGGTCCGTGGAGTCGTGCGCGCGGCAACTCTTTGTCCATCCAAATACTGTGAGATATCGACTAAAGAGAATTTCGGACATCACCGGTCGCGATCCCATGAACCCCCGGGATGCGTACGTGCTTCGAGTGGCAACCACCGTGGGTCGTCTGGCACAGGTAAGACACGACATGCGCACAATTTTCCCTACAGTCACATCCTTCACAGCCTCCAAGGAGTGAAAGCAACATTTGTGCATCAATTCACAACCGTGTAACGGATATCGGGGAGGTGACGATGCAGGCACGCTGTTGTGCACTTTTGTGGGGATCCCACAAATGCATTGCCTAAGGTTCATTGCGTCCGACACCCTCACGGAACGCGATATGGGTGTTCTCTTGTTTGGTGCTCACCTTGCTTGCGCCCGGACAGGGCTCCCAGACCGTCGGAATGCTCACGCCGTGGCTTGAGCTTCCCGGCGTACGCGACCAGGTCGCAACGTGGTCGAAGCTGATCAACCTCGACATCGAGCGTCTCGGCACCACTGCCACCGCGGACGAGATCACCGATACAGCGGTCACTCAGCCCCTGGTGGTCGTCGCGGCGCTCCTTGCCTACGACGAGATCAACAAGCGCTCACCGTTGCCCTCAGACACCATCATCGCCGGCCATTCCGTCGGTGAACTGGCTGCCGCCGCCATCGCCGGCGTGCTGACCGCCGACGAGGCCGTGTCGCTCGCCGCCATCCGCGGCACCGAGATGGCGAAGGCCTGCGCGCTCGAGCCCACCACGATGGCCGCTGTGCTCGGGGGGGACGAAGCCGCGGTACTCGCCCGCCTCGCGGAACTCGACCTGGTCCCGGCCAACCGCAACGCGGCCGGGCAGATCGTGGCCGCCGGTGCTGTCGCCGCCATCGACGAACTCATCGCCACCCCGCCGGAGAAGGCCCGTATCCGCAAGCTCGCCGTCGCCGGCGCGTTCCACACCCGGTACATGGCCCCGGCACAGGATGCCGTGGCACGTGCGGCGGCCGACATCACTCCGCAACAGCCGACCGGGCCGTTGCTCTCCAACTCCGACGGACAGCCGGTCACCTCCGGCCGTGACGCCCTCGACAAGATCGTCTCCCAGGTCACCCGGCCCGTACGGTGGGATCTGTGCTCGCAGACGATGCGCGAGCAGGCGACGACCGGACTGATCGAGCTCCCGCCGGCCGGCACTCTCGCCGGAATCGCGAAACGCGAATTGAAGGGAACACCGACCCGCGCGCTCAAGACTCCTGACGACCTCGCGGGCCTCACCGAACTTGGATAGCGACGGCGGCACGCCTGTGCCGTCGTCCCCGGGAGATGTCCAGAGCACTGTTGCTCTGGCATCCGTCCATTGCAGTGCGTGAGCACTGTTCTTCCGGAAACACACGAAAACACGAACATGAAGGGAGCCACACAGTGGCCGCCGCCCAGGAAGAAATCATTGCCGGACTCGCTGAGATCATCGAGGAGGTCACCGGCATTGAACCCTCTGAGGTGACTGTAGAGAAGTCGTTCGTCGACGATCTCGATATCGATTCCCTGTCGATGGTGGAAATCGCAGTGCAGACCGAAGACAAGTACGGCGTGAAGATCCCCGATGAGGATCTCGCCGGCCTGCGCACCGTCGGTGACGCCGTCAACTACATCCAGAAGCTCGAGGCCGAGAACGCCGACGCCGCCGACGCCATCCGTGCAAAGCTCGACGCCGACAAGAACACCGGTGAGTGAACAACTGTGACTAACTCTCTTCGCGAATACTCGACCCTCGGCGGAAACTTCCCGAATGTGGTGGTGACCTCGATGGTTGCGACCACTTCGATCGGCGAAGACCTCGATTCCACGTGGAAGGGTCTTCTCGCCGGAGAGAGTGGCATCAAGACTCTCACCGATGACTGGGTCGAGGAGTACGACCTCCCGGTCCGCTTCGGTGGGCGTCTTGTCAAAGATCCGTCGACGGAGGTCACCCGGGTCCAGGCCCGTCGGATGGCCTACGTCGAGCGGATCGCCTACGTCATGGGCAAGCGGCTGTGGTCACTTGCCGGCGAACCCGATATCGAGAAAGAGCGCCTCGGCGTTGTCATCGGTACCGGTCAAGGTGGCGGTGATGCTCTCATCGAGGCCTACAACTCGATGCACAACACCGGTAACTACCGCAAGGTTTCCCCACTTGCCGTACCGATGGCGATGCCCAACGGTCCGGCAGCGGTGGTAGGACTCGAGATCGGCGCCAAGGCCGGTGTGATCACACCGGTCTCGGCCTGTTCCTCGGGTTCGGAGGCGATCGCGCACGCGTGGCGTCAGATCGTCATGGGTGACGCCGACATGGTTGTCACAGGTGGCGTTGAGGGCCATATCGATTCGGTCCCCATCGCCAGCTTCGCGATGATGCGTGCGATGAGTACCCGCAACGAGGATCCCGCGGCCGCATCTCGTCCGTTCGACAAGGACCGCGACGGGTTTGTCTTCGGCGAGGCCGCCGCACTGCTGGTCATCGAACGCGAAGATCACGCCATCGCCCGGGGTGCGCACATTCATGCGCGTCTCCTCGGCGGCGGGATCACGTCCGATGGTTATCACCTGGTTGCACCTGACCCGGAGGGCACCGGCGCCGCGCGCGCCATGACCCGTGCACTGCAGACCGCAGGTCTCGCCAAGTCCGACATCACGCATGTGAACGCGCACGCCACGTCCACGTCCGTCGGCGACACGGCCGAGTCCATCGCGATCAACGCAGCTGTGGGCGGCCACGCCGCGGTCTACGCACCGAAGTCTGCTCTCGGGCATTCGATCGGAGCGGTCGGTGCTCTGGAGTCGGTACTGACGATCAAGGCCATCGAAGAGGGAGTCATCCCTCCGACATTGAATCTCGACAATCAGGATCCCGAGTGTGAACTCGACGTGGTTCACGGAGAACCTCGTTATGGACAGATCGACTACGCCATCAACAACTCATTCGGATTCGGTGGGCACAACGTTGCGCTCGCCTTTGGGCGCTACTGACCCGCTGCCCCTGTGAGCCAGTTCTCTTACGAGAACCAGTTCCGACCGGGCGCTTGACGATCGACCTCTAAGGAGATTCATGACCACCATGGCCCCTATCACACAGCAAGAGGAATCCATCGATCCTCGGGATCCCTTGCTGCGGTTGACCAATTTCTTCGACGAAGCATCCATGTCGTTGCTCCACCCCCGCGACAAGTCGGGTGTGCAGGCTGCTGTCGGACGGGTGAACGGTGTTCGCACCGTCGCCTACTGCACCGACGGCACAGTGATGGGCGGAGCCATGGGGGTGGTGGGTTGCAAGCACATCGTCAACTCCATCGACACCGCCATCGCCGAGCAGGCCCCTGTTGTCGGGATCTGGCATTCCGGCGGTGCCCGGCTGGCAGAGGGCGTCGAAGCCCTCCATGCCGTCGGCGAGGTTTTCGAGGCGATGGTCCGGGCTTCCGGATACATCCCCCAGATCTCGATCGTTGTCGGCTTCGCCGCCGGCGGTGCGGCATACGGACCCGCCCTGACCGACGTCGTCATCATGGCGCCGGCCGGCCGCGTGTTCGTCACCGGACCGGACGTCGTCAAGAGCGTCACCGGCGAGGTCGTCGACATGGAGTCCCTCGGCGGACCGCTGACCCACGGAAAGAAGTCGGGTGTCTCGCACATCACGGCCGATTCCGAGGCAGACGCCTACTGGCGTGGCCGCCGCCTGATCGGAACCTTCGGTCAGCAGGGCCACTTCAGCCGGCAGAAGGCCGAGGCCGGCGATACCGACCTGCGGGCCCTGATGCCAGAATCCAACCGTCGTGCATACGACGTCCACCCGATCGTTCGGGCTCTACTCGACAGGGACGTGGCTGCGGACGGCGAAACCGAGATCTCGAGTTTCGAAGAGCTGCAGGCAAAGTGGGCACCGAACATCACGATCGGTTTCGGTCGGCTCTCCGGACGCAGTGTCGGCGTGATCGCCAACAACCCGCTGCGCATGGGTGGCTGCCTCAACTCCGAGAGTGCTGAGAAAGCCGCTCGCTTCGTCCGTCTCTGCGACGCGTTCGGCGTCCCGCTGATCGTGATGACCGACGTTCCGGGGTACCTGCCCGGTGTCGGCCAGGAATGGGACGGCGTCGTGCGCCGCGGCGCCAAGTTGCTGCACGCGTTCGCCGAATGCTCGGTCCCCCGCGTCACGCTGGTGACCCGCAAGATCTACGGCGGTGCCTACATCGCGATGAACTCGCGGGCACTCGGTGCCACCGCGGTCTTCGCGTGGCCCGGCTCCGAGGTGGCCGTGATGGGCGCCAAGGCAGCTGTTGGCATCCTGCACAAGAAGGCGCTGGCCGCCGCACCCGACGACGAGCGTGAAGCCTTGCACGAGCGTCTCGCCGTCGAGCACGAAGCCATCGCCGGTGGTGTGGGCCGCGCTCAGTCCATCGGTGTGGTCGACGAGATCATCGACCCGGCCAAGACCCGCAGCATCATCGCCCAGGCACTGGCCTCGGCACCGGCGCGCCGCGGTCGCCACAAGAACATTCCGTTGTGACCTGACACGAATGTTCTGACAAGACAACAAGAGCGGGCCCGGACTTCGTGAAGTCCGGGCCCGCTCTTGTGTGTTCGGGTGTGGGCGCGCTCAGCCCACACGCTGGTGCAGCCAGGTGACCTCGGCGCCGGCACCGCCCATACGGAACGACTCGAGTGCCTCGTCCCAGGCCGTGCCGAGGGCTGCATCGAGTGCACCCGCCAGTTCCATGCCGTCGGCGTGCGATTCCATCAGGGAACGCAACTGCACTTCACCGATGATGACGTCGCCATTGGCGCTCATCGAACCACGCCACAGTCCGAGTCCGGGGACAAAGCAGAAGCGTTCACCATCCACGCCCTCGCTGGCGTGCTCGGTGATCTCGAACCGCAGGGCGGACCATTCGCGTAAGGCGGTGGCCAGCCGGGCGCCGGTCCCGACGGGTCCGACCCAGTCGACGGTGGCGCGTTGCAGGCCTGGACCTGCTTCCTGCGCCGACCACTTCAGATTCGCGCGGGCATCAAGCGTCGATGACAGTGCCCACTCGACATGCGGGCACAACGCGACAGGTGCGGAATGTACAAAAACCACACCTGTCGTAACGTCCGCAAACTGATTCAGGTTGCGCACTTTCCACCTCCGGTTTCGACGAGGAACGTCTTCCCCAACGGCCTGGCGAAACCAAGGTGATACCACACTTGTTGTCTATTGTGCCTCAAGTGACCTGTGTTGCGCTAGTGGCACGTGTTCAACATCCCTCGCCCGCATCCGGTCGGGGTGTCGGTGCGAAAGCGCGTCAGTGTGAAATCACGGCACCGAGAAAGCGCGTCACCGAGAAAGCGCGGCCACGACGGAATCGTTGTACTCACTCCAGAGCGGTTTGGCCCAGGCACCAAAGGGCCGGTCGGTGAGCACCACGCACGCCGCGGTCAACGTGGGGTCCACCCACAGGAATGTCCCGGTCTGACCGAAATGTCCGAAGGTTCCCGGGCTGTTGTGGCTCCCGGTCCAGTGCGGGCTCTTGTGGGACCGGATCTCGTACCCGAGCCCCCAGTCACAGGGCCGGTGTTTGCCATAGCCGGGCACAAAGCCGTCCAGGCCGGGGAACTGCACCGACGTCGCCTCGGCGAACAGCTCGGCGGAGACGAGCTTCGGCGCGAGGAGTTCACCGGCGAACGCGGCGAGGTCGGCAACCGACGACTGTGCCCCGTGTCCGGCCGAACCCTGCAGCGTGGTCGAGGTCATCCCGAGCGGCTCGCACACCGCCTGTGCGAGGTACTCGTCGAACCTGATGTCGGCTTCGGCTTCGATCAGCTCGGCCAGCACCTCGAAGCCGGCACTCGAATAGATACGCTGCTCCCCCGCTGCGGCAACCACCTCGCGACTGCCGAAATCCAGGCCCGAGGCGTGTGCCAGCAGGTGCCGCACCGTCGATCCGGGTGGACCGGCCGGTTGATCGAGTTCGATGGCGCCCTCCTCGATCGCCACCAGCACGGCATGGGCCGCGAGCAACTTGGTCACCGACGCGAGGACGTACACATGCTCGGTGTCGCCGAGCGTTTCGATCACCTTGCCTCCGGACACCACTGCCGCCGAAACCAGGTCCACGGGCCAGTTGTCGAGTTGCTTGAGCATGACGCCCATGCCATCACGCGCAGGGCCCGCGCGGCAACTGACACGGGACCGCACAGCACATGACACAGGGCCGGTGAGTGCGTGCACTCACCGGCCCTGCGCCCGGACGAAACCAGCGATCAGACGGCGCGGTCTTCGTCGGTGAAGCGAATCACGCCGCGAATGTTCTTGCCGTCCAGCATGTCCTGGTAGCCCTCGTTGATCTGGTCGAGGCGGTACTGCCGCGTGACCATGTCATCGAGATTGAGCTTGCCCATCTTGTACATCGAGAGCAGTTGCGGGATATCGATCTTGGGGCTGGCGCCACCGAAGATCGTTCCCTGCAGATTCTTCTGGAGCAGCGTGAGCATCGCGAGGTTGAGCGTGACCTCGTTCTCCATCATGTTGCCCATACCGGTCAGCACGCAGGTGCCGGCCTTGGCCGTGATGCCCATCCAGAGGTCGACGTCCTTGCCGTGCACCTCTCCGACGGTGACGATGACCTTCTTCGCCATCCCGCCTGCGGTGACCTCTGCGATGGTCATCGCGGCCTCTTCGACGCTGGCAAACGCATGGGTCGCACCGAACTTCAGAGCCTGCTCGCGCTTCCACTCGACGGGGTCGATGGCGAACACGTTGCGGGCACCGGAGATCACCGCACCCTGCAGCGCCGCGATACCCACGCCACCGCAGCCGACGATCGCCACGTCTTCACCGGGGCTGACCTTGGCACTATGGGTGGCCGAACCGTAGCCCGTCGGCACACCGCAACCGACCAGGCAGGCGACCTCGAACGGGATCGACGGATCGATCTTCACCACGGAGGTCTCGTGGACGACCATGTACGGAGAGAACGTACCGAGCAGCGTCATCGGGTAGACGTTCTCACCGGCCGCGGTGTGGATCCGGAAGGTGTGGTCCGACACGGCTTCACCCTGCAAGAGCATGGCACCGAAGTCGCACAGGTTGCTCAGGCCCGATCGGCACGACGGACACTTGCCGCACGATGGGATGAAGGACAGCACCACATGGTCACCGACCTCGAAATCGGTGACCCCTTCACCGACCTGTTCGACGACCCCGGCGCCCTCGTGCCCACCGAGCACAGGGAAGCCACCCATCGGGATACCGCCGGTCACCAGATGGTGATCGGAGTGGCACATACCCGCGGCTTCCATGCGGATCTTGACCTCGCTCGGTCGCGGGTCACCGATCTCGATCTCCTCGATCGCCCACTTCTCGTTGAAGTTTCTGAGCAACGCGCCTTTTGTCTTCATCGAACCTCCCAATTCGCGGCACGAGCGTGCCTACCAAGAGCCGCCCGGCTATGACCCCGGAGCGCAACATCTCTTCCCGACAGTGACCGCAGTCACCGTGTTGAGAAAATTGTAACGTGTTTCAGTTTTGAAGCCAGTACCAGTTTTCGCAAGTACTCCGCAGCAGACGAAAAAGAGCCGTGACCAGCCGCTTTGACGCGGCCGAGCACGGCTGAAACGCGCTTGTCGTCGCCCTGCGGACTAGTGCAGCCCGGCGTCCTTGCCGCCGTACTCCTTCCGAAGCGATGGCTTGACCACCTTGCCGGAGGCGTTGCGCGGCAGCTCGTCGATGACGATCATCTCCTTCGGCTGCTTGAACCGCGCGAGGTGCTCGTTCAGGAACCCGATGAGTTCTTCGAACGTGAGCTGCTCCTCCGGCTTGAGCACGACGATCGCCACCGGCACTTCGCCCCAGCGATCATCGGCCCGCCCGACCACGGCAGCCTCGAGGATCTTCGGGTGCGCGAAGAGCGCATTCTCGACCTCGGCGCAGTAGATGTTCTCGCCTCCGGAGATGATCATGTCTTTCTTACGATCGACGACATAGACGAACCCCTCTTCGTCCATTCGCACCAGATCTCCGGAGTGGAACCAGCCACCCGCAAACGCATCCGCCGTCCCCTGCGGGTTCTGCCAGTAGCCCTCCATCATCGTCGGTCCGCGGTAGACGATCTCCCCGACCGAACCCAGGGGAACATCGTTCATCTCCGGATCGACAACGCGCGCTTGCACTGCCGGGATCACCTGACCCACCGAGCCGAGTTTGCGAAGCGCGTCCTTGCCCTCGAGCACGCAGGTGATCGGGCTCATCTCCGTCTGGCCGAAGACGGCCACGTTGATCGCATCCGGGAACGTATCGGACATCGCGTGCAATACGGTGTCCGACGCCGGCGCCGCACCCCACGAGATGACCCGGAGACTCAGGTCCCGAGGCTTCGCCTGCTGCGCGGCACACACGACCTGCCACTGCGCCGGTACCAGGAAGATCGACGTGATCCTCTCGGCCTCGAGAACATCGAGGAGCGATTCGGGATCGAAGGCACCGAGCGGGTGGATGACGGTCCGCACGCCCATGTAGAACAGCGGTGCCATCGAACCGAGCGCCGCGATGTGGAACATCGGGGCCACGCAGGAACCGATGTCGTCGACCTTCGTCTGCAATGCGGTGATACAGGTCAGTGCCTGAGCCTGCATGTTCGCGTGAGAGAGCATGGCGCCCTTGGGGTTACCGGTGGTACCCGAGGTGTACATGATCAGGGCGATGGAGTTCTCGGGGACGTCTATCGCCGGCAGATCGGAGGGGTCCTCGGCAAGGAGGGTTTCGTAGTCGAGCGCGTCCGCCACATCCGAAGGTCCGACGATGATCAGGTTGTCGACACCCGGCGTGCTCGTCCGGACCGCGTCCGCCAGTGGCGCCAGCAGTGACTCGGTGACGATCACCGTGGCACCCGAATCGGCGACCAGGAAGCCGATCTCGGGGGGTGTCATCCGGATGTTGACCGGCACCGCGATGGCACCGATCAGGTTGGCGCCGAGCGTGATCTCGACGTACTCACTGCGATTGAGCATCAGCACCAGGACGCGATCACCGAAACGAACGCCGCGGCGGTACAGGGCTGCGGCGAACGCGGTGGAACGCTCGTCGAGTTGCTTCCAGGAGGTGTCCTGGCCATTGAAGCGCAGGGCGACTTCTTCGGGTTTCATCTCCGCATGACGGCGGATGTGGGTGTTCCAGTTGTTGCGCCGAGACCGGAACGGTTCGGAGACGAGGTGGTCGGATTGAGGCAATGTGGTGCTGGTCATCTTCCGCTTCCTTTTCTGTGACCAACGCCGGGATCGACTTCCGGCGATGATGTTCCGAGTGCTACTGGGATGCAACTGTCTGGTTTTTTCTCTTGCCCGCGAATGCGGCTATCAATGCCACGAATTCGGGTGATTGGAGCAGTTCGGTCTGGCCCTCGGTCTCCAGCTTCAACGCCAACTCGAAACCGGCCATCGTCTGGGCGTCGATCGCCTTCTTGGTGAGCGCCAGCGCCCTCGGTGAGGCCGCCAGCAGTTTGTCCACCACCTGATCTGCCTTGTCCGCCAACGCCTCTGACGGCAGAACCGCGGTTACCAGCCCGTCGGTGTACGCCTGCGTCGCCGGCAGACGTTCACCGAGCAACGCCAACTCGTTCGCACGGGCGCGGCCGACTGCTGCGGCCACCGTCGAGGTGGCGGCGCCGTCGGGCATCAATCCGATGTTCACGAATGCGAGCAGGAAATACGCAGTTTCCGAGGCATAGATGAGGTCGGCCGCGAAAGCGATCGATGCGCCGATACCCACTGCCGCGCCGTCGACCACCGCGACAACCGGAACCTGCAGCGCCCGGATCGAGCGGACGATGTCGGAGCCGGTGTTGATGGTCCGCTCGGCCCGCCCGCGCGCTTCCTCTTCGGACGCCGACGCTTTCGCGGTGGCCATCTCGATGAGATCCGCACCGGTACAGAAGTCCCGGCCGGGAGCCCCGATGACCACCACCCGCACCGCCGGATCTACTGCCCACCCGCCGAGCAACTCGATCAGCGCCGCACTCGTCGCCGAGTCCATCGAGTTCTTGCGGGCAGGCCGATCCACCAGAACGCGCGCAACGCCCCGGTCGTCGACGGATGCAGCAAGGCCCCTGTCCCCTGGAATGCTTGCCACCCTCACCTCAGATTCTCGCAAATGCGATGTAGATCACGTGAATGCACATTAACTTGTCAGATCCCTGCCGGACGCGTCAAGTGTTCGCGAGCGGTTGTCCTCGCTGGTCCACGGGACACGCCCCCTGCACTGCAGATGACCGGCACCTGTCGCTAACATGGATAAATGGCTTCCGCCAACGGACGCGTCAACGACGCCCCCACACCTGCTGCCGTCGCACCGAGAACTCGCCTGCGACCGAAGGACCGCCGCGAACAGATCATTCGTGTCGCCGCCGAGTCGTTCAGCGAACAAGGCTATTTCGCGACCGGTGTCGATCAGATCGCCGGCCAGGTCGGAATCAGCGGTCCCGCTCTGTACCGGCACTTCCCCAACAAGTACGCACTCTTCTCCGAGACGGTCCGCACGCTCGGCACCGACCTCGATCGCGCGATCGCACAGGTGCCGGCCCTCCCTGGCGACCCCGAACGTGAATTGAAACTGCTCATCAGCGAGCTCACCCGCACCACGATCGAGAACCGGTCACGCGGCGCCCTTTACCGTTGGGAGGCGCGATACCTGAATCCAGAAGACCGCCGCCACCTCGGCGAGCTGGTGGGCCGGATGCACGCCCGGTTCGCCGCAATCCTCGATCAGATCCGCCCGGAACTGTCGAAAGGGGGCGTCCCGCAGCCGGGTCGCCTGGCCACCGACGCGCAATACCTCAGCGGCGCCGTGCTCAGCGTCATCGGATCGATCACGACACATCGGGCCTCGTTGCCGCGCAAGCGGATCGAGGCCGTCATTCTCGACGCGTCGCTGAACGTGGCACGCACAGACCTGCCACCCAACGATCCGGTGGCGGCGCCCGTACGCCCGGCCGCAGCAGTCGGACTTCCGATGGCGTCGAAGCGAGAGGCCCTGCTCACCGAGGCGATCCGGCTGATGAGCGCCCGCGGATTCCATGACGTGACGATGGAAGAGATCGGCGCCGCGGTCGGCATGAACCAGTCGGGCGTCTACCGCCACTTCGACACAAAGGTCGCCATGCTGTCGACCGCGTTTTCTCGCGCCAGCGAACGCATCACCGCGAGGATCAGCGATGCCCTCGCCGAGTCCGCAACCCCGGACGAAGCCGTCGAGAAGCTGGTCACAAAGTACGTCGACCTCTCGTTCGCGAACAGCGACCTCCTCAACCTGTACCTGTCAGAGATCGGCAGCGTTCCCGAACCACAGCGGATCGAACTCCGCGATCAGCAGCGTCGCAACGTCGAGGAATGGGCACAGCTCGTCGGCCAGGTCCGCCCTGGGTTGAACCCTGTCGAAGCCCGTTACCTGGTGCACGCCGCCTTCAACACCGTGCTCGACCTGGGTAACTGGGTGCGCTACGACACCCGCCCGGCCACCAGGGAACGTATCGAGGCGGTCATGACCGCGATTCTGCTTCCCAACTCAACACCGAACACCTGACCCGGACCGAGCACCTGACCTGACGCCCGAACCGCTCATCACACGACCTTGAAGTCCGAGATCAGCCACTTCCCGTCCACCCGTTCGAGTGTCACTTTGACCATGGACTGGTACGGGATCCCCTCGGGCAGTTCGGCATCCGTCTGCGGAGACTTGACCGTCTGATCCATCGCCACCAGCACCACCGCGTTGGTCGATGAAATCGATTGGAGGGCGGCCTCTTTGACTTTCGCAGACGCAACCGCCTGCGCGTTGGCGCTACCTTCTCGCGCCTGACGGGACCCCTCGATGAAGTCTTTGGCGAACGTCGGCGTGGAGATGTCGGTGATCCGCGAATCCAGCTCCGCGAAGTTCGCAGAATCGTAGGTCAGCAGGTCGGCGGCATACCGTCCCGCGGCGTCCACGGCACTGGGACGGAGTTCGTTGATCTGGTCAGCATCTGAGGACTGGCTGTCGGCCTCGCGGTACAGATAGGCGAATACACCGGCTGCGACCAGCGCTGCGATCAACAGAACAGAGAGCACCGGGACGGCCCACCGGCCCCCTCGTGGGACCGCTCGATCGGTGTCCTGGGCATCGGAGGTCGCGCCCGTGCCGCGTCCGCGACCGGCCCGACGCGCTTCGCGCGCCGCCTCTTTGGCGCGCTTGGCCTCGGCAGCGGCACGCATCTTGTCGCGATTGCGGCGATTCGCCTCGAGGAACTCCTGCGAATCGAACGGTGACGGATCCGAACGGACATCTGGGGCATTCTCGGTCGCTGCCGGTTCGGTCGCTGCCGGTTCGGTCACCGCCGGTTCGGTCACCGCCGGAGCAGTCGTCGCTGGAACGGTCGCAGGCTTGATCGTCTCCGGCGTGTCGCCGGACTCCCCGTTTCGACCAACCTTCGCTTTCGGACTCATGCCGACAATGTAAGCCCTTCGGCAACCGCCACCACACCGTCTTCGGCACCACCTGCAGCTCACAGATCTCCGAGCTGCAGGTATTCCATCAAATATATGTGATGTGATACTTTCGGCTCGAGTCCGACCGACGATCCAGGAGCATCCGCATGACCACTTTCACTCCCGAACAGGCCGACTTCGCCAAGTCGGTTGCCGACTTCTGCGCCCGCGAGGCCGGCACGCGCGAACAGCGCGATGCGCTCACCGCAGGCGGTACCGAACTCCACTCGGTGGAGCTGTACAAGAAGATGGCCGACCTCGGCTGGGCCGGAATCCTGGTGCCGGAGGAGTACGGCGGTGCCGGCGCCGGGAACATCGAGATGTGCATCCTGCTCGAAGAAGCGATGCGCGGGAACGCTCCGATCGGAGGCATCGGCCCCACCCTGATCACCGCCGCGGCCTACCAGAAGTTCGCCAACGAGCAGATGAAAAAAGAAGTTCTTGCCGACGTTGTTGCGGGCGAGTCACTCTCGATCTCGATGTCCGAGCCCGAAGCGGGTTCCGACGTCGCCGCACTCACGTGCCGCGCCGAGAAGGTCGACGGCGGCTGGGTCATCAACGGCCAGAAGACCTGGTGCTCCAATGCACACTTCGCGAAGAGCATCCTGCTCATCGCCCGTACGGACCGCTCCGGCAAGAAGCACGAAGGCCTGACCCAGTTCCACATCCCAGCCGGCACCGAAGGTCTGGAGATCAGCGGGATCGACACCCTCGGCGGCCGCGAGGTCAACGACCTCTACTTCACGAATGTCCGGGTGCCCGACAGCGCGGTGGTCGGTGAGGTCGGCAACGGCTGGAACCAGCTCATGAGCGGCCTCAACACCGAGCGCCTCATCCTGGCCGCGATGCAACTCGGTGTCGCCGAACGCGCCTTTGCCAACACCCTCGAGTTCGTCAGTGAACGCAAGCAATTCGGCCGTCCGGTCGGTACCTTCCAAGCGCTGCGTCATCGTCTGGCCGATCACGCCACGGAGATCGAGTGCACCAAGCTTCTCGTCTACAGCGTCGCCGCGCAGTCGGATGCGAACCCCAAGAGGATGCTGCCGCGCGAGGCATCGATGGCGAAACTCAAGGCCACCGAGGTCTCGAAGGCGATGACCATCGACGGTATGCAGATGATGGGCGGCTACGGCTACGCAACGGAGTTCGACGCAGAGCGCCTAATGCGAGGTGCGATCATATCTACCGTGTATGGCGGAACCAACGAGATCCAGCGCGACATCATCGGCAAGACCTACGGTCTGTAAGTGCCTTGACGTCCACTCCACGAGCGGTGCTACGCCGGCGACCTCAACTCTCAGAGGAGGTCGCCGGCCACCTTCGTCACCTCATCATGACCGGCGCCATCCGTCCCGGCGAGTTCATCAGGATGGACGAGACTGCCGCTGAACTGCAGGTGAGCGTCACGCCGGTGCGCGAGGCGCTACTGACCCTCCGCGGGGAAGGGATGGTCAACCTCGCGCCGCATCGTGGATATGTGGTCGCCGACCTGACTCGGCAGGACGTCGAGGACATCTTCTGGCTCCAGGGCGTGCTCGCCGTTGAACTCGCCGTCCGGATCTCGAAAACCGTCACCCCGGAGCAACTCGACGAGCTGTCCGGACTGAACGATCAACTCAGGGCCGCCGTCGATTCCGGGCGTCCCGCCGACGTCGCCGCTGCCGAGTTCGAGTTCCATCGCGTCCACAACCGCATCGCCGACGGCGGCAAGCTGGCCTGGTTCCTGCTCAACGCCACTCGCTATACACCCCAAGATCTCTACGCCGGGGATCCGCAGTGGGGCGAGGTCGCCTGCGAGAGTCACACGAAATTGATCGAGGCCTACCGCAACGGCGACCGCGAAGGGGTCGTGACCCAGACCCGGCGCCAGTTCACCGATGGAGCCGAGCGCCTCACCCGCCACCTCGAATCAGTTGGACTGTGGGCGCAAGACCCCGGCACCGGGGCGTCCACCGGGAGCTGAGCACATGCTCGACCACATCTGCTGCTGATCCGGTTCTGCAACCGGACCTTCCGCAGGTGCGCCGATTCTCTATTCTCAGGGCATGCCAGACATATCGGTGCGGGTTCTCGGCGCACTCACCGTCATTCGCGGCGGCGAACCGGTTGCACTCGGTGGGCCACTCCCCCGTGCTCTGCTTGCACGGTTGGTGATGGCCCGGGGCCAGATGGTGCCCGACACGACGTTGATCGATGACCTCTGGGCTGAACGCCCCCCGCGATCGGCCCAACTGACCCTCCAGGGTTATGTGGCCTCCTTGCGCAAGGCACTCGAACCCGATCGAGGACGATCGGCGCCGGCTGTCCTCGTCAGACGAGGCACCGGGTATGCCCTCGCCATCGACCCGCAACACGTCGATGCCGGCAGATTCGAGACACTCGCGGACGCCGGCCGGGAACAGCTTGCCGCAGGGGACGCGGACGCGGCCCGGCACACCCTCGCCGAGGCCCTCGAATTGTGGTGGGGCCCAGCCTATGCCGACGCCGCCAAATGGGAGTTCGCCGCGAACGAAACCGTCCGCCTCGAACGCCTCCGGTATGACGCCCTGGAAGATCACCTGGCCGCGAGGTCGGAGTGCGGTGAGCCCGCCGCGGCCATCGCGGGGCTCGAAGCCATCGTCGCCGCCGACCCGCTCCGGGAACGGGCGTGGGAACTGCTGGCGCTGGCCCAATATCGCGCGGGCAAGCAGGGCGACGCCCTCGCATCCCTGCGTACCGCCCGCGAACACATCGCCGACGAGCTCGGCGCCGATCCCCGCCAGAGCCTGCTCGACCTGCAAAGCGCCATCTTGAACCAGGATTCGTTCCTGATGTCCGGTCAGCCGACCACGCGTGCCGCCACCGACACCCGGTCGGCGCAGAACCCTGAACGCCCCACCGGCAACATCCCGCTGGCACTGACCTCGCTCGTCGGACGCGAGGAGCAGATCAACGACATCACCGGCCTCGTCGCCGAACACCGGCTGGTGACACTCACCGGCCCCGGCGGGATGGGCAAGACCCGGGCCGCCCTCGAAGTCGCCCGCGGTCGTAAAGACGTCGACGGCCCCTGGCTCGCCGAACTCGCCGGCACGCAGACCGCCGACGCCGTGCTCGACACGGTGGTGTCCGCGCTCGGCCTGACACTCAACGGCGGGATCCCGGTCCTGCTGTCGATTCTGCACGATCGCGATTTCCTTCTCGTCCTGGACAATTGCGAACACCTCCTCGATGAGGTCTCGGAATTGGCAACCGCAATCCTGCGCACTTGTCCACGCGTGCGCATCCTGGCAACGAGCCGCGAAGCACTGGGCGTCGCCGGAGAAGTGGTCTTCGACATGCCGCCGCTGGCCGACTCGGCCGACCTGTTCCTCGAACGGGCCGGTTCCGCCGCCGCCGACGCCACCGGAGAGGACATCGAAACACTCTGCAGCGCACTCGATCACATACCGCTGGCAATCGAGCTTGCGGCAGGACAATCCGCCACGCTCTCGGTCCGGCAGATCATCGACATGCTCGACGACCGATTCGCCGTCCTCCGCGGCGGACCCCGGACCAACAAACGGCATGCCACCATGCAGGCGGCCATCGACGGTTCGTTCCAGTCGCTGACCGAGCGCGAACGGCAGTTGTTCTGCGACCTCGCGGTGTTCAACGGTGGGTTCGATCTCGACGCCGCCGCAGCGGTCACCGGGCACCGCGCACTCCTGCGGGATCTGAGCGCACTCATCGACAAGTCGATGCTCAAGGCCATGGGCGGCGATCCCCGGCGGTATCTGATGCTCGAAACCCTTCGCAGTTACGCACAGGTACAACAGGATCAGGAGCGGGCGGAAGCGCTACGCCGGATGCACATCAGCTGGGTCGTATCCGTGGCCACCGATGCCTATCTGGGACTTCGGGGACCGCGGTGTCTGCAATGGACCCGCCGCCTCGACGCCGAGATGGCCAACGTGCGGGCGGCGCTCGACCTCGTCGATCCACACTCGCAGACTTATCTCGAGATTGTCGGCAACGTCTACTGGTTCTGGTATCGGCGTGGGTACGCCGACGAGGGCATGCGAATGCTCGAACCCGCCATCGACGCACCGGCGGACGTCCCGATCGCAACCCGGGCCCGGGCACTCGCCGGTCGCGCGATCCTGAGCTACCTGGGCGCCGATCTCCCGGCGCTGTTCTCTGCACTGACCCGCCTCGGTGAGGTCCACTCCGAGTTCGATCTCACGTCCGAGGATCGCGTGGAGCAGGTCGCCCGCGGTGACGCAGCGGTGACGCTGGCCTTCTTCGAAGCCGGGTCCGGCCTCGTCGATCCGGCCCGGGTCCACGCCGAAGAGGCACTCGCCATCGGGCGCCGATACGACTCACCGTGGACTGTCGCCGAAGCGTTGATGTCGTTGGGCACAGCCGATCTGCGGGACGGCGACCACGATTCGGCGGGCAGGTACCTCGAGGCCGCGGTTGCCGCCGGACACGCCTGCGGATATGACTGGATCGTCGCGTCCGCACTCTGGATCCACTCCAAAAGCGATATCGCGCAGGAGAAGTGGAATGGACCCGCCGAACGCAAACTTGCCCAGATGGTCGGCTACTGCGAACGGGCTTACGACCTGACTTCTTGGATGGTTGCACTGTTCACGTTGGCGTATCCGTTGTTCAGGCGAGGTCTCCACGAACACGCCGGCCGCCTCATCGGAGTGGTCGACAACCTGACCGAACTCACCGGGTATTCCCCGGAAAAGATGGACATAATCGAACTCGCCGCTTTTGGTTCGACCATGCGGTCTGAGATCGATCCGGAGATCCTGGCCCGAGAATCATTGACGGGCAGCACCTTGACCCGCGACGAGATCCGGGAGCTGGTTCACGAATGGGCGGGTTCGACCATCGTCTCGTGATCGCAATCTCGCGGCCGGTGATCTCGCAACTGCCATCTCCTGATTGCCATCTCGCGACTGCCCTGATTGCTCGCCAACTCCCGAGTTCGCGTACCACCAAGCAGATGCTTGTGCGTGGCAATTGCTATCTTTTGCCTTCCTCACAGGTCAGCTTGTTATGATTGACTTCCATCAGAGGCGTGTTCGTGATCGTCGGTCGCAAAATGAGTGGAGAGTCCCGAAGTGGCGAAGAAGCAAGTAGTGGAGTTCATCGACGACCTCGACGGAAAGGTCCTCGAAGAATTCGAGACCGTGCGATGGGGACTCGACGGCAAACAATACGAGTTCGACACATCCCCCAAACATGCTGAGCAATTCCGCCGCGTACTCGCCAAGTACCTGACCGCGTCACGGCGCGTCAACGCCTCCCGCCAGGGCGGACGCGCAGCGGACAAGGTCGAAAAAGCGCCGACGCAAGCGATTAGGGAATGGGCCAAAGAAGAGGGCTACGAGATCAGCGACCGGGGCCGCATTCCCGCCGCGATCATCGAAGCGTACGACGAAGCACACTAGAGGCCCTCACCGCAGCCTCGGCTATTCGCGGGAAATCCCAAGTCAGATCACTCGCGTATCCAAATCAGAACCCGCTTGCCCCGGCCCACGAAGGGTTGGGGCAAGCGTCTATGCAGGCACCTTTATCCAGATCCGATAGTCACAGACTTCTCTCAGGATTCGTCCACCTATCGCGATCTGCGGCCATCCGTCGCATGCCAGATGTCACCTTTTTCGGCCATTCCCCTCGGCTATCGCAAGCGAATGGACAACACATTCACGGCGATTTCTTTCTTCTACTGAAACCATTACCGTAATAGATTGCAGCGCAATCAGAATAGATGACCGTCAGAGTCACGCTATTGAAACAGTCTGGCGACCAGACCATTTCACTCGCCCGACCGCCTTGACGCTCTCAGCGCCACTTGTTGGCAGCGACGCCCCACGGGTCGGCGTACTGACCGGGGGAACCGCGGTAGGGAGATCGGCGGCGCAGTACCACCCGTGCCAACGGCGAGACCGGAGCCACCAGGTGACGCTTCCAGCCGGCTGCGCGCCGGGTGTCGGCCATCAGGTCGTCGAAGGAATGGTTCTCCGAAGTCGAGCACGCGCTGAGAATCCGCTGTATCCATCCAGTCGGTGGCGAACCAGCTGCTGTCGTTGTCCGGATCACCGGGACGTCCTGCCGGAGACCCGCGCAAACCGATCGCCGCAAAGGTTGCTCTGGTGATGTCGGCCTGACGACGTCGATGGGAGTCGTCGCCACCCACGAGGTAGATCGCGGTCGACTCCTCCGTGTCACACGCGTTGGCAAACGCGCCTGCACGATCTTCTCGGCTTCGGCCTTCTGCTCGCCGTACACGTCGACCGGATTGCGGGGAGTCTGCGAGGAGAGCAGGTCGGGCTGCCGGTGTGGGTTGCGAGGGCCGTACACGGCGATGCAGATGCACGATGGCTTGCGGCGCGACCGACTTCAGCAGGTTCTCGACCTCGTCACGACGGGCCGGATCGGCCCAACGAGCTTCTGCCTGTGGGTGTTTCGAGGCCGCTTTCCGGTTGGCGGGCGAGTCGAGGTCGCTCGCGACCACGTGCCGTCCACGGCGGATGAGTTCGGCAACGACCTCCGATCCCACCAGTCCGCATGCCCCGGTCACCAGAATCGTTCCACTGCTCATCCGGGTTCCCCTTGTCCCTCGGTGGCCGATTGTCCTTCGGTGGCCGAAGAGTGGGGCGGGCGGGGCTCGAACCCGCGACCTATGGATTATGAGTCCACGGCTCTAACCAACTGAGCTACCGCCCCAGGTGTGACGGAAAGTCCGCCACAAACCTCGATGATGCTACCGAGTGGCCGACGCCGGCACGCAATCGACCCGCCGTCACCGGCACCCAGGCCGGATCCGGGTACAAAAAAGGTCCAGGTCTCCCGGTTGAGAATCCGGTTGTCCTGGACCTTTGCGCTCCCCCAACTGGACTTGAACCAGTAACCCTTCGATTAACAGTCGAATGCTCTGCCAATTGAGCTATGGGGGAATATCTTGGCCCTGGGGCCGAAAAAGACTTTAGCGCATAGGGGTGGTCGCATGCCAAATCGTGCTGGTGACGGCCCGTTCGGCAACCGGATTCCCCCACTTCGGACACGATCAGGCAGGATGGAGATCCCACCCCCCTGCGGACGCACCGAAGGCGTCCGCTGCGCACTGCACCACGGAGGACTGAGCACCTATGGTTCGATTTCTCGCTGCACTCGGTATCGGCTACGTCCTCGGGGCCAAGGCCGGTCGGAAGCGCTACGAGCAGATCAACCGCGCGT
>NZ_DATCVM010000083.1:0-2584 GCF_036566845.1 Williamsia sp. | reverse complement strand
GGTCACGGCTGGCGGCACGGGGTGATGCGCTATCGCGGCGGCGAGGCCGGTTTCTACCGGCTGTCGAGCTTCCGCTGGTGGCCGGACCGGACGCTGAGCAGGCGAGGTCTCGAAGTGGTGTCACGGAGGACGCCCCGCGGTGACGAGTTCGACATCATGACCGACCAGATCGTGATCCTCGAACTGCGCGATGTGGGCCCCGACCGGGGGCGGGACTACGAGATCGCGCTGGACCGCGGCGCCCTGACGGCGTTCACCTCGTGGCTGGAATCGCGGCCGTCACCGAGGGCGCGGCGCCGGACCTACTGAGACTGCTCGCCGGGACGCCAGAGCACGTCGCCTTGCGGGTTCGCGACGCGGGACAAGATGAAGAGCAGATCCGACAGCCGGTTGAGGTATTTCGCGGGCAGCACGCTCATCGATTCGCCATAGGTGTCGACGGCGTGCCAGGCGGACCGTTCGGCTCGCCGCGCCACGGTGCGGGCGACGTGCAGCAGCGCGGACAGCGGGGTACCGCCCGGCAGGATGAACGAATTGAGCGGAGGCAATCCGTCGTTGAACTCGTCACACCAGGATTCCAGGCGGTCGATGTAGCTCTGCGTGATCCGCAGCGGGGGGTACTCCGGGTTCTCGACCACCGGTGTCGACAGATCGGCGCCCGCATCGAAGAGATCGTTCTGGAGCTGCCGAAGGACGTCGAGAATTCGCTTGTCCGGATCACCGAGTGCAACCGCAACGCCGAGCGCCGCGTTGGTCTCGTCGCAGTCGGCGTAGGCCACCAGCCGGGCGTCGCTCTTGGGCACCCTGCTGAAGTCGCTCAGCCCGGTCGTCCCGTCATCGCCGGTCCGCGTATAAATGCGCGTCAAGTGCACTGCCATGCCCAGAACGGTACCGGTGCGCGTCGGCGCGCAGGGGGCTGCGCTGACTGACATCACCCACAGCGCTGTTTACACTGACCGCGTGAGCGAGCGTTTCGTGGTGACCGGCGGTAGCCGGTTATCGGGCGAAGTAGCCGTCGGGGGCGCCAAGAACAGTGTGTTGAAGCTGATGGCGGCCTCGCTTCTCGCCGAGGGTACGAGCACCATCACCAACTGCCCGGACATTCTCGACGTGCCGCTGATGGCCGAGGTCCTGCGCGGTCTCGGTGCGACCGTCGAGCTCGAGGGTGACGTCGTGCGGATCACCTCGCCCGACGAGCCCAAGTACGACGCGGACTTCGCCGCGGTCCGGCAGTTCCGGGCCTCGGTGTGTGTCCTCGGCCCGCTGGTCGGGCGGTGCAAGCGCGCGAAGGTGGCCCTGCCGGGGGGCGACGCCATCGGGTCGCGTCCCCTCGACATGCACCAGTCCGGGCTGCGACAGCTGGGCGCTCGGTGCAACATCGAACACGGCTGTGTGGTCGCCGAAGCCGACCACCTGCGCGGCGCGGAGATCCAGCTGGAGTTTCCCTCGGTGGGCGCGACGGAGAACATCCTGATGGCAGCGGTGCTGGCCGAAGGGGTGACGACGATCCGCAACGCCGCCCGCGAGCCCGACGTCGTCGACCTGTGCACGATGCTCAATCAGATGGGCGCCCAGGTGACCGGCGCTGGCTCGTCGACGCTGACGATCACGGGGGTCGATCGGCTCTATCCCACCGAGCACCGGGTCATCGGGGACAGGATCGTCGCCGCCACGTGGGGGATCGCCGCAGCGATGACCCGCGGTGACATCTCGGTCACCGGGGTGGATCCCGCGCATCTGCAGTTGGTGCTGCACAAGCTTCACGACGCCGGGGCCACGGTGACGCAGACCGATGACGGTTTCCGGGTGGTGCAGTACGAACGCCCGAAGGCGGTGAACGTGGCCACTCTGCCGTTCCCGGGTTTCCCCACAGATCTGCAGCCCATGGCCATCGGGCTCGCCGCGATCGCGGACGGGACGTCGATGATCACCGAGAATGTCTTCGAGGCGAGGTTCCGGTTCGTCGAGGAGATGATCAGGCTCGGGGCCGATGCGCGGACCGACGGCCACCATGCCGTCGTGCGTGGCATTCCCCAGCTGTCGAGCGCGCCGGTGTGGTCCTCGGACATCCGTGCCGGCGCCGGCCTGGTTCTCGCGGGCTTGGTGGCCGATGGTGACACCGAGGTGCACGACGTCTTTCACATCGACCGCGGGTACCCGAAGTTTGTGGAAAATCTGGTCGCTTTGGGCGCGGAGATCGAGCGCGTGCAGTAGCGTTCGCGAGCCCGAATCCGGTCGTGTGCTGGCCATTTGGGACTTAGGCCCGACAGAGCGTAGTATTTCGGAAGAAGCCAACGACCCCGGTCGAAAGACTGGCGGACGAGGTTTGACCTCCCTGGTCACATGCAGTACAGTGGCAGGGTTGCCTGAAAACCGGGTGTGTTGTTTGAGAACTCAATAGTGTGTTTGGTGGTTTTTGTTTGTTGTTGTTTTTGTTTTGGGTTGCATCCTCTTTTCCCGTTTGGGGGTGTGACTGTTTTTGATGCCAGTTTTGGTGTCTTTTTGTTAGGTCGGACTTGTTCTGATTCGAATTCACCTGCCCCTTGTGGGTTGGGTTGTTTTTGTTTGGAGAGTTTGATTCTGG
>NZ_DATCVM010000082.1:0-27710 GCF_036566845.1 Williamsia sp. | reverse complement strand
CCGCAAGGCCCGCCACGACACCACCTTGAGCACCGGGCATCCGGTCCAGGCTGACGACTGGTTTCTCGTCCTGGTCGGCGGACTGCACCGAGATCCGTTGTGGGGGCCCGATCCCGACGAGTTCAACCCGGATCGATTCCTTCCCGACCTGGTGCGGGCCCGCCCCGGACACCTGTACAAGCCGTTCGGGACCGGACTCCGGTCTTGTATCGGACGTCAGTTCGCCATCCACGAAGCGGTTCTCGTCTTGGCAACCCTGCTCCGCCGATACGACCTGGCCGCCACACCCGGATACCGGCTCCGGACCTCGGAGCGACTCACCGCAATCCCCCGTGGGCTGAGACTCACCCCGACGTTCGCACCCTTGGGTGTTCACCCATCGGTCCTGGCCGCCACGGCTCGATGTGGAAAGGGCGTGTAGCTCCGGTATCTCGCCGGAAGAAATTGGCCGTGGCACATCTTCGGACGTTAGAGTCGGACGACACGTTTACCCGTCTGACAGCAGGGGTGCAATGACCGCCGAGACCGAGGTCCGCGAAAGCCCGCGCTCCAAGCGAACCCGCATCCTGTCTGTTGCGATCGATCAATTCGGCACCGTCGGCTACGAACGAACCAAGTTGGCGTCGATCGCCGATGAGGTGGGCATCGGCCAGACCGCGCTATATCACTACTTCGAATCCAAGGCCCACTGCCTGTTCACGATCATGCGACTCGAACTGGCCGATTCCGTCGAACGATTCGCCGTCGCCACAGCGGGTATCTCGGACCCTGCGGAAGCCCTGCGAACAGCTGTCGCCGCAGCACTCGAGGCCACGCCCACTGACGCATCGCGACGGCGGATCCTTCAAAATCACATGGATCTGTTGGCGACCGAACGCCAGTCCGTCAAGGAAGAAGAGGAACGTCTTCGGTCACGCGAGCTGGTCAGCGAAATCGAGCAGAGCTGGACCGACATGATCGCTCGTGGGATCAAGTCCGGCGACTTCGTCGATTCCAACCCGCACCTGCTGGGTCGACTTGTGTTGTCCCTCATCGTCAGTGTCTGGCGATGGTACCGACCGGGCGGAACGATCACAGTGGAGGAGATCACCGCACTGGTCACCGACGCCGCGTCGCGGATCGTCCGCAGGTAGATGCTGCAGCCCGCAACCGGGAACGGCCGGGTCGACCACGAGATCGGCTGCGGTACAGCAGATGCAGGTGCGACGACGCGTCGGCTCTCGACGTTCTAGCGTGGGCGGTACAGCGTGACCTCACTGGCTTTGATCACCAGGTAGACTTCGTCGCCGGTCACCAATTCGAGGTCGGCGACAGCTGCCCACGTGATCGCCGCGGCGACCGACTGTGGTCCCACCGCCGTGTCCACCCGGGCCAGATCACCCTGCGGAACAATGCGCTCGACACCAGCTTTCACCACATTGCGAGGACTGCCCACCGGCGGCGTCCGGTAGATCGCCACGGCGGCCGGTGAGAACGCGGCCATCACCCGATCGCCGACAACCAGTTCGGTGTCGGTCAAACCGGTGACGCCGAACGAACCGGCGTCCAGCGCGTCGCCATCCCAGATCCCACCAACAAGATTGAGACCGGCCAGCTGCGCTGCGAACTGATTTGCCGGACTGGTGAGCAGGTCCCGCACCGGACCGCGGTCGACGATCTTGCCATCACTCAAGACGACCGCCGAATCTGCCAGCGTCACCGCGTCGGCGATGTCGTGGGTGACCAGCAACGTGGTGCGGGCCCGGTCGGCGAGAATGCCCCTGAGCAACACTCGGATTCGTTGGGCCACATCGACATCGAGTGCACTGAAGGGCTCGTCGAGAAGCAGCAGCGCGGGATCGGCGGCCAGCGCCCGGGCCAGGGACACGCGCTGGGCCTGGCCACCCGACAGCTGCGCGGGTTTGCGATCCGCCAGATCGATGGCGTCGACCGCGTCCAGCCACCGCTCTGTGCGCGCCCGGACCTCGGCACGTGGCAGATGGGCAGCCGCGGGGGCGAACGCCACATTCTGCCGAACCGTCAGATGCGGGAAGAGCATGCCCTGCTGGGACAGCATCGCGACACCGCGTTTATGTGGTGGGACAAACACTTTCGGACCCACGAGTGGACGCCTACCCAGAGTGACGGAGCCGTCGACGGGCTTGAGCAGACCGGCGAGCAGGTTCATCAACGTACTCTTGCCGGCACCGTTGGGCCCCAGGATCGCCACCGTGGCGCCATCGGGAACCGTCAGTTGCAGGTCCAGAAACGGTACGTCACTGCGAAGCTCGGCAACCAGATCCCCGCTCATACCGCCACGGCCCGTCGCGAATCTCGCAGGTGCACCGCGATCACCACCAGCAGGGCGATCAGCACCAGCACCATCGATAGCGGCAGAGCCTGTTCCGGTTCACTGATCGATTCCACATAGATGGCCAGTGGCGCGGTCTGGGTGACACCCTGCAAGTTGCCGGCAAACGTGATCGTGGCCCCGAACTCACCGAGCGCACGTGCAAATGCCAGGACCATTCCGGACAGGAGCGCCGGAAAGACCAGCGGCATGGTGACTTTCCACAGGGTGTGGGTCGGTGACGCACCGAGCGTGGCGGCGACCTGTTCGTACCGGCTGCCGACACTGCGCAGCGCGCCCTCGAGACTGATCACCAGAAAGGGCAGCGCCACAAAGGTCTGCGCCAGGATGACGGCGGAGGTGGAGAACGCGATATCGATACCCAACGCCGTCAGATGTTCACCCACCAGCCCGAATTTACCGAAGGCATAGAGCAATCCGATGCCGCCGACCACCGGCGGCAGCACAAGTGGCAACAACACAACCGACCGCAACAGCCGGATCACCAATCCGGTACGGCGCGCGAAGACGATGGCCATCGGAACACCCAGCACAATGCACAGCACGGTGCTGGCCGTAGCTGTTTTCACACTCAGTTGTAGTGCATCCCGCGAGACATCGGAGGTGATGTTCTCCCAGAAATCACTCCACGGCGTGTTGATCGCGAGCGCGATCAGAGGCAGCAAGACCAGGGCCACCCCGACCGCGGCCGGGATGTACAGCCAGGCCGGAACAGCCTTCAGCCCACTGTTTCTCAAGCGGAGGGACCAAAGCCCTTCGAGGCGAGAAGCGCCGCGCCCTGCGGCCCAAGGATCATGTCGACGAACTTCTGCGCTGCGTCTTCGTACTTCGTCGCGGCCACCACCCCGATCGGATACTTGTTCACCACGGCGGCGAACGCGGGATCGGAGACCGCGGTCACGGTGGCGCCGGCGCCGGTCGCGTCGGTGACGTAGACCAGTCCGGCGTCGGCCTGTTTGGTCTGCACTTTGGTGAGAACCCCGGTCACCGCGGTCTCTTCACTGACCGGCTTGATGTCGATTCCGGTGTTCTGTTCGACCTGCGCGGTGGCGTTGCCGCACGGGACATCTACAGCGCAGACCACCGTGCTCACATCAGATCTGGTCAGGTCGGCCAGACTCTGGATGTTCTTCGGATTGCCCGGCTGGGTCACGATGGTGAGCACATTGGTCGCGAAGATCTGCGGGTCACTCACCGAGTCACCGAGTTTGGCCATGTTCTTCTCGTCGGCGGTCGCGATCACATCGGCGGGTGCGCCCTGCTGGATCTGGGTGACGAGTGCCGACGATCCGTCGAAGCTGTACTTCACCTCGATATTCGGGTTGTCCTCGGAGAACTCCTCCGCGAGCGCGGTGAAGCTGTTCTTCAACGACGCCGCCGCGAACACGGTGAGCGTGACCTTCTCGGTGCCTGCCGAACTGGTGCCGCCGGCCGAACTGTCATCGTCGTTCGACGAGCAGCCCGCCAGCAGCAATGCGGTGGACAGGAGCGGAGCGAAGATGGCGAATATCTTGGACTTCATTCGAAGGGCCTCGTTTCGACGATGACATTCGTGGCCTTGACGACGGCTGTTGCCACCGAGCCGGGTTTGAGATCGAGTTCGCGCACCGCATCGGTACTCATCAATGAGGTGACCTCGAACGGCCCGCACTGCATCGTCACCTGGCTCATCACCGGATCCGATTTCACCTCGGTCACCAGACCGACGAAGCGGTTGCGGGCAGAGCGTGCGACGGGTGCGTCGGAGGTGGAGACGACCGGTGCTCGATCACTCGCGAGTTTCGCCAATTCGGCGCCATCGACCACTTGACGACCGCTGGCATCGGTATGCGCAGAGAGTTCCGCCGAGGCGATCAGTCGGCGAACGGTGTCGTCGCTGATCCCCAGCAGTTCCGCTGCTTGCCGGATTCGTAGGTCGGTCACCCTCTGAGATTTGTCCGCCCATGCGGTTCTGTCAAGCCGATCCATCCGCAGGTGCGGATTTCCCTGGCTCATGTCGGTGTTCCGGCGCACCCTGGTCTGTGTCCGTGAAGCTCCCGATCGCCTGTCCGGAGGACACCACGCCATGCCAGTCATCGATTCCCAACCCGACGGCGTCCCCGTCTGTGATCACGATCAGCGACAGCGACGAGCTCCGCTACAGCCAACTTGCGCTGCAAGGGCAGCAACCCGGAGAAGGACACGCCGGGATCATGGACGGCGCCACCTCCTGGCACCGGGGGTTCCGTCGCACTGGTCCGTCTACATCGGGGTCGAGGATTCCGACGCCACAGCGGCCAAGGCCGCCGAACTCGGCGGCATCGTGGTCCAGGGTCCCGAGGACACCCCCTATGGACGCCTGGCCACCATCAACGACCCCTGGGGAGCGATGATCAAACTCTTTCAGCTCAATTCCTGAACACCGTCGACAGCGATCTGTGCGCGATGAGTTTTCACGCGCACGTTTGTCTATGCCTGTGAAGCTCTCACAACGCCTGCCCGGAGGAGACCCACCATGCCCGTCATCGACTCACAACCCGACGGTGTACCCGTCTGGTTCGACCTGAACAGTTCAGAGCCCGTTGCCGCCGCGAAGTTCTACGGCGATCTGTTCAACTGGGACTGCACCGAACCCGACGAACAGTTCGGTGGGTACGCAACTTTCAGCTATCAGGACAAACGAATCGCCGGCATCGGCCCCAAGATGGCTCCGGATACGCCGGACTTCTGGGGGATGTACTTCCAGACCTCCGACATCAACGCCTCGGTCAAGAAGGTCACCGAAGCCGGCGGCAGTGTCCTGGTCGAGCCGATGGAGATCCCGGAGCTCGGGACGATGGCCATCGTCACCGACCGCGGCAGCAACCCGGACACCGCTCCCGGCCTCAATCCCCACGGAGCGGTATTTGGCTTCTGGGAACCCCAATCACACAAGGGTTTTCAGCTCTACATGGAAGTCAACGCGCCTTGCTATTTCGAGCTGCAGACCACCGACCACGCCGCGGCCGTGGACTTTTACAGCCAGGTTCTGGACAGCCCGGTGGTGACGGTCAGCGACACCGACGAGTTTCGCTACAGCCAACTGGCGCAACAAGGCCAGGGGCCCGGAGAAGGACACGCGGGAATCATGGACGCCTCCAAGTACCTGCCAACTGAGGTTCCCTCACATTGGGGCATCTACATCGGCGTCGACAACGCGGATGCAACAGCGGCCAAGGCCACCGAACTCGGCGGCACCGTGGTCCAGGGTCCCGAAGACACCCCTTACGGACGCCTCGCCACCATCAACGACCCCTGGGGAGCAATGATCAAACTCCACCAGGTCCTGTAATTGTGATCATCCCGAACAAGCCTCACCCGTCGGAGTTCCGACGCTCACAACGACATATCGAACAGGCGGGCCTGCCCCGGTCCTTGACTTCACGTGCGCTTGAAGTCGGAGGATTGGATGCAACGCCTTGAAACCAAACGAATGAGGGGGAATCCAAGTGTCCGTACTCGGCAGCAAGACCACGGGGACCGGCAATAAAATAGGTGGAAACTTGTCAGACCACGTCGCTACCGTTGACCACATGACTTCCACCGCCATCACAACCGACTACGCCGTCGAAGCCATCGACCTGGTCAAGGAGTTCAATGGCGTCCGGGCCGTCGACGGAGTGAGCTTCAAGGTTCCGCCGGGCTCGGTGCTCGGCCTGCTCGGCCCCAACGGCGCAGGCAAGACCACCACCGTCCGCATGATGACCACGCTGAGCACACCTACATCGGGCACCGCGAGGATCGCCGGCTACGACGTGACCGAACATCCGGACCTCGTCCGCAGCAGCATGGGCCTGACGGGGCAGGCCGCCACCGTCGACGAACTGCTGACCGGCCGGGAGAACCTGTGGATGATCGGGAGCCTGTACGGACTCCCCCGCAAGCAGGTTCGCGAATCCGGCGACAAGCTACTCGATCAGTTCTCACTGACTGACGCCGCCGATCGTGTGGTCAAGACCTACTCCGGCGGTATGCGCCGCCGGCTTGATCTGGCGGTTAGTCTGCTGGCGTCACCTCCGGTCCTGTTCCTCGACGAGCCGACCACCGGACTCGATCCGAGGAGCCGGCAGGAACTCTGGGATGTGCTGAAATCGCTGGTCAGCGGGGGCACCACTCTGGTGCTCACCACGCAGTACCTCGAAGAGGCCGACCAGCTCGCCGACGACATCGTTGTCATCGACAAAGGCAAGATCATCGCCGCCGGCACTCCGCTGCAACTCAAGGAACAGGCTGGCAAAGCAAGTCTGGTCATCACGGTGTCGTTGTCTGACGACCTACCCGAGGCGACCCGGCTGCTGCAGGAGAACAGCGGCGAGGTCTTCGTCGATGAATCGGCACGCCAACTCACCGCGAGCGCCGACGGGATCGGCGACCTGACCAAGATCGCCGGGATCTTCGAGCGTAGTGAGATCGCGGTCGACGACATCGGACTCACCCGCCCCAGCTTGGACGACGTCTTCCTCAGTCTCACCGGACACCGGGCAGAAGACGCCGACGACGAGGAGACCAACTCATGACCACCACCGCTTCTGGTACCACCGTCACAAAGACACCGACAACTTTCACAGCCGGCAAACCAGATCTGGTGCGCGAATCACTGGTGATGGTGCGGCGCAATCTGATTCACACCAAACGCCAGCCCGAGATGCTGTCGGATGTGACCGTCCAGCCGATCATGTTCGTGCTGCTGTTCGCGTACGTGTTCGGTGCGTCCATCAACCCCGGGTCCGGTTTCGACTACAAAGAGTGGTTGCTTCCCGGAATCATGGGCCAGACGATCGCCTTCTCGGCATTCATCGTTGCACTGGGTCTGACGAACGACCTCGAGAAGGGCATCATCGACCGATTCCGTTCGCTGCCGATGGCCAAGTGGTCGGTGCTGGTCGGCAGGTCAGTGGCCGCACTGATCCACTCGTCGATCGGCATCGTGGTCATGGCGCTCACCGGATTGTTGATCGGGTGGCGCATTCACGAGGGCGTCCCGAAAGCGATACTCGCTTTCGCCCTGGTCCTGTTGTTCGGGTTCGCGATGATCTGGTTCGGCATCCTCATCGGTTCGGTGATGAAGACGCCGGAGGCCGTCAATGGCGTCATGTTCACCCTGTTGTTCCCGATCACGTTCCTGTCGAACGCCTTTGTGCCGACCGCACCGATGCCGGGCTGGTTGCAAGCCATCGCCGAATGGAACCCGATCTCGTCGCTGGTTCAGTCGATGCGTGAACTATGGGGCAATGGGCCGGCCGCGCCGGCCGATGCGCCCTGGCCCTTGCAGAACCCGGAGCTCTCGACGGTGTTGTGGTCGATCGGGCTGACGCTTGTCTTCGCCCCGTTTGCCCTGCGGGCCTACCGCAAGCGCACAACCGACTGACCTATCCCCGATCCATCGACCGGGCCCTTGCAACCATCGAGCGGGCCGATAATGCCGGAATTTCAGGCGCTATTGGCCCGGTCGACGGCGGTGGCGGCCCGGTCGACGTGTTTTTCGTCGGCCCGGTCGGCAGTGATTGCGTCCCGCCCGGTGGGGATCACGCGGTATGAGCGAGCGCTTCGATCGGATCGCTGTAGATCGCATCGAGCGAGACGGCGCCGGCAGCCTGCTGCTGAACCGTTGCGCCGGAACGCGACACCCGAACGTCGCGGCGCGGGGCCACCGACGTTTCGCGAACGGCCTGAGCGAGCATCGGAAGCGTCGACGGCGCATCGGTGAACGCCTGGCCGCCGAGAACCACGTGATCGGGATTGAAGATGTCGGCGATCAGACCGACCGCACGTCCCAGGATTTCGGCACGCTCGGCGAGAATTGCCCGGGCCACGCCATTGCCCTCGGCCGCCAGCTGGTGCACCTCGTCGACATTCTCGATCGCGAGTCCGGCAGCAATCGCGGCATCGACGATGCCGGTGTCACTGACGGTCGACTCGAGCTGTCCGGTTCCGGTGGGATCGAGCAGTTCGGTTTTGCCGACCGGGAAGTGGCCGATCTCCGGAGGTCCACCGGCCGGGGTGTAAACACTGCCACCGACGGTGAAGGCGATTCCCACCGATTCACGGGCGTAGAAGTAGACAAAGCTGCCACCCTCTTTTGCGGGGTCCACCAGCAGTTCGGCCTGGGGATTGAGCAGCAGTTCGGCAGCGGCCATGGCCTCCACGTGAGAGGCCACCGAGATCGGGAGGCCGATCACCGACGCGAGCACTTCGCCGACCGGTGCTGATTCCCACGCCAGGCGCGGATGCGTGTTGCGTCCGGCCTTGTCGACCCGGCCGGCGAGCGCGACACCCGTCCACAGCATCTTCTTGTTCGGCCAGCGGGACAGGAATCGTTTGGCACTCAGACCGATCGAAGTCAGCGTCTGCTCCGGCGTATCGGCAACCGGAGTCGGGATCTGGATGGCGCCGACAACCCGATGGAAGAGATCGTGCGTGGTGATCGAGGTGACCTTGAGACCGATGTGGATACCGACGGTCAGGAAGTCGGAGGTGTTCAGTTCGAACGGCAGACGAGGGCGGCCGATGGCACCAGCCGGTGCCAGGTCGGCGCGTTCGCGCAGCAGCCCCGCCTTGAGCAATGCGCTGACCTGCCGGTTCACGGTCGAGATGCTGAGCCCCGAAGCACTGGACGCCGCGTCCCGGAAGACCGGTCCGTGCAGACGCGCAGCCCGCAGAACCACTGCCGCCGGCTTGGTCGACAGATGTAGCTGCGGGTTCGCGATGTGAATCTTGGCTGCCTTCTTCGGGCCGGGGGCACCCAGCGGTTGGTCAGCGCGACCGGGCGCAGTGACGCGAGAGCCGACCAGTGGTCGCGAAGTGCTGCGCTCGGACGGACGGGTGACGGTTGAACGGGTGGCAGTGGAGCCAGAAGTGATGCGGTGATCAAGTGTTGCAGTCATCGGGAGTCCTCGTCGAATGATCGCACCAAAAACCCATTGGTTTCAGCGCGGAAGTGTTGATACGGAAATTGCCGCAAGCGCGGCGAGACCAGATCAGGACATTCGACAACAGAGGACGCGAGCAAATGGCAGACGACATCCCAGCGCGGTGATCACATAGGTGACCTCCGGGATGTGGTGACCAGTGCTCGACATAGGCAAAACATAGCAGCGACACAACACCGCTGCCAATAATTCGGCCGCCGGCCACCGGCCAATCGAAACGCTTTCGGCAGCGCACCGGACCGCCCTCACAGTCGGTTTCACCGGCGAGAATAGTCCCGGCGCCCGCCTGGTTGTCGACTTGGAATCACGGCGAACGAAATTGTGGAGACGGATCACAATGGCGGCACACACTGGGTCCCGATCCTCGTTTCCAAGAGAAAGGCACCTGTCGTGTCCCTGCATTTCCATTGGTTCCTGCCGACGTACGGCGACTCCCGGAATCTGATGGCAGGTGGTCACGGTTCGGACATGTCAGGAGATCGCCCGGCGACTCTGCGCTATCTGAACCAGCTTGCCGGCGCCGCCGAGGTCAACGGCTTCGAGGCCGTCCTCACCCCGACGGGGATGTGGTGTGAGGACGCGTGGCTCTCGACAGCGATGCTCTTGGGGACGACCGACACCCTCAAGTTCCTGGTGGCGATGCGCCCGGGGCTGGTCAGCCCGACCCTGTCCGCGCAGATGGCAGCCACGTTCCAGTGGCAGTCGAAGGGACGACTACTGCTCAACGTCGTCACCGGCGGCGAATCGTCGGAGCAGCGCGCATTCGGCGACTTCCTGTCGAAGGATGCCCGGTACGAGCGTTGCGGCGAGTACCTCGACATCGTTCGGCGACTGTGGACCCAAGAAGAGCCCGTCGACTTCACAGGAAGGCACCTTCGGGTCCAGGGTGCCCAGCTCGCCCGCCGCCCCGACCCGTTGCCTCCCATCTTCTTCGGCGGATCCTCCCCGGCCGCCGGCACCGTGGCCGCGAACTTCGCCGACACCTACCTCACGTGGGGTGAGAAGCCCGAGGCCGTCGCCGCCAAACTCGACTGGATCCGGGGGCTGTCCGGTGCTGTAGGTCGCGAACTCACCTATGGGATCCGGCTACACGTCATCTCCCGCGACACCTCCGAACAGGCGTGGGCCGAAGCAGACCGTCTCCTCGGAGCGCTCGATCCCGCGGTGGTCGCGGGAGCGCAACAGAATCTCGCGCGGTCGGAGTCCGAAGGCCAGAGGCGGATGCTCGAACTCCACGGCGGCGGGGCGGCATTCGACGCCGGAACCGATGCCCGGGCGTTGGAGATCTACCCCAACTTGTGGACTGGCGTCGGCCTGGTCCGCGGCGGGGCGGGGACTGCGCTGGTCGGCTCCCATGACGAGGTCGCAGACCGGATCGAAGAATACGCAGCCCTCGGCCTCGATCACTTCATCCTCTCGGGCTACCCCCACGTCGAGGAGGCCTACCACTTCGGCGAGGGTGTACGTCCACGTCTGGTCCGGCGCGGGCTGCTCGAAGCCGACGAACACGCACACGAACCGGTTCGCGGCGCCTTCCTCACCTCGTATGAACCGGCCGGCGCCTCATGAACATCCCGGCCACCCAACAACTTCAGGAGAAGCAACCATGAGCACCGAGAACATCGCCGATCAGATCAAGTTCGCCTACTGGGTACCCAACGTCAGCGGCGGCCTGGTCACCAGCGACATCGAACAGCGCACCGGCTGGGACTTCGAGTACAACAAGAAGCTCGCCCAGACCGCCGAGAACAACGGCTTCGACTACGCCCTGTCGCAGGTCCGCTACATGGCGTCGTATGGCGCCGAGTTCCAGCACGAGTCAACGTCTTTCAGCCTGGCACTGCTCGGTGCGACGGAACGGCTGAAGGTCATCGCCGCCGTCCATCCGGGACTCTGGCATCCGGCGGTTCTCGCCAAGTTCGGCGCGACCGCCGACCATCTGTCCAACGGCCGGTTCGCGATCAACGTCGTGTCCGGCTGGTTCGCCGGGGAGTTCAAGGCACTCGGTGAGCCGTGGCTCGAGCACGACGAGCGTTACCGGCGCAGCGCCGAGTTCCTCGAAGTGATCCGGAAGATCTGGACAGAGGACAACGTCGAATATGCCGGCGACTTCTACCGGATCCGCGACTTCACCCTCAAGCCGAAGCCGCTCAACACACCGGAGCGACCGAATCCCGAACTGTTCCAGGGTGGTAACTCCACCGCGGCACGCAACAACGGGGGCCGCTACGCCGACTGGTACTTCTCCAACGGCAAGGACTTCGACGGTGTCACCGAACAGGTCGACGATCTGCGGGCCGTGGCACGGGCTCACAATCGTGAGGTGAAGTTCGGACTCAACGGCTTCATCATCGCCCGCGACACCGAGGCCGAAGCACACGACACCCTCCGGGAGATCATCTCGAAGGCGAATCGTCCTGCGGTGGAGGGTTTCCGGGACGCAGTTCAGCAGGCCGGTGCTTCCACCGCCGACAAGCAGGGTATGTGGGCCAACTCGTCTTTCGAGGACCTTGTGCAGTACAACGACGGCTTCAAGACCAAGCTCATCGGCACACCCGAGCAGGTCGCCGAGCGGATCGTGGCCTACAAGCGTCTCGGCGTCGACCTCGTCCTCGGCGGCTTCCTGCACTTCCAGGAGGAGATCGAGTACTTCGGCGCCAACGTTCTTCCACTGGTCCGGGAAATCGAAGCAGCCGACGAAGCCGCCGGTGTCAGCGCGTCGTGAACAGCACCGCCATCGCGACCCGGATCGACTCTGCGGAACAGGCACTGTCGACTGCGCGCACCCTGGCGGCACACTTTGCCACCGGGGCGGCGGCGCGCGACCGCGACCGTAAACTCCCGCACCGCGAGATCGATGAACTGTCCGCCAGCGGACTGCTGGCAATTACCGTGCCGGCACAGTACGGTGGCGCCGACCTGGCCCCGGGTGTGGTCGCCGAGGTCATCCGGATCCTGGCCGCGGCCGACCCGAACATCGCACAGATCCCGCACAGCCATTTTGTGTACCTGAATCTGTTGCGACTGGCCGGGACACCGACACAGCAGCGGGACCTGTTCTCCGATGTCCTCGGCGGCGGCCGGATCGCCAACGCGCAGTCCGAACGTGGCGGCAAGACGATTGCCGCCATCTCGACAACCGTCAAACCCGAATCGGGAGGCCTGCGGCTCGACGGATCCAAGTTCTACTGCACGGGCTCGCTGTACGCCCATACGCTGGCGGTCCTCGCCAAGCTTGTCGATCCGTCCGGCGAATCGGGTCTGGAACCAGGCGAATACGTGGCATTCATTCCGGCGGACATCGCCGGTGTCCGCATCGTCGACGATTGGAATGGCCTCGGACAGCGCACCACCGGCAGCGGGACGATCACGTTCGAAGCGGTCACCGTGTACCCGAAACAACTCGTGGCGCGAGCCAAGGCGATCAACGCACCGGCCGGCTACGGCGCATTCGCTCAGTTGCTGCACGTCGCCATCGATGCCGGGATCGCGAGCGGGGCACTGCGAGCCGCCACCGAGTTCGCCCGCACGAAGAGCCGGCCGTGGTTCGAGGCCGCCGTCGATCGGGCCGTCGACGATCCCCTGTTGATTCAGCGCTTCGGAGAACTCGCCGTCGAGGTGCGCACCGCCGAGGCCACACTGAGCGCTGCCGCAAACGCTGTCGACGCCACGTTCTCATCCACACCGGCCAACGCGAAGGAACGTGCGGCAGAAGCCTCGATCGCGGTGGCAACAGCCAAGATCGTCGCCGACCGGGCCGCCAACGAGGTGTCGTCCGCACTGTTCGAGGTATCGGGAACACGCAGCGCTGCAGCTGATCTCGGACTGGATCACTTCTGGCGCAATGCCCGCACACACACCCTCCACGATCCGGTGCGCTGGAAGTATCAGCACATCGGACGGGCTCTGCTCCACGATTCCCCGCCGCCGCTGCACGGCGTCATCTGACCTGTTCGCCCCCTTCGGGCTGGCATTGACGCCGAGGGCAAGGTTTACGATCTCGGTTGTGGGACGATCAAGCCCGCCAACTGCAAGGTCGCAAGGGGGCCGACATCATGCGCATCGGAGAGTTTGCCAAGCAAACCGAGACCACCGCGCGGTCGCTTCGTTACTACGAGGCCCGGGGATTGCTGACCGCGCCGCGGGACGGCAGCGGATACCGCGTCTACGGCGAGGCCGAACTTCGTGTCCTCCAACAGATTCAAGCGCTCAAGGATTTCGGATTCGATCTCGAGGAGACCAGGCCGTTCGTCGAGTGTCTTCGAGCCGGATATCCAACCGGCGGTGCCTGCGCGGAATCTGCCGAGGTATATCGCCGGAAGCTGATCGAGATCGATGACTGCATCGCGCAGCTGGAAAACGTTCGGGCACAGATCCGCCAACAGTTGGCGGAGCATTCCGCAAACACTCCAGCAGGGGAGAGCGACGATACGGTCGCGGCCGGACCGGCCTGCCAGTTCTCCACCCATATCGACCGGCCGTCCGAGGGAGCACAGTCACATGGTTCATGAGAAGGCAGCAGCTTCCGCGACGATCACGCAGGTCACAGACGCCACGTTCGCGTCGGAAGTCCTCACATCCGACCGGCCGGTTCTGGTCGACTTCACCGCGCACTGGTGCGGCCCGTGCCGAATGATCGCACCCGTCCTCGCCGAGATCGCGGTGGAAGAGGCCGACAGACTGCGGATCGTGACACTGGATGTCGATGTGAACCCGTTGACGCGGGCGGAATACAACGTGATGTCGATGCCGACGTTGGTGCTCTTCCGCTCCGGTCAACCGGTGGTGTCGATCGTGGGTGCCCGCTCGAAGCGGCGGCTCGTGAACGAACTCGCGTCCCGTTTGTAGACAGGCTGGGTGTTCTAGTTCTTTGTGTCCGGTTCCTCTGGCTTGTCGAAGGTCACGGTGACCTGTTCGAACCCCTTCTGTCGCTGCGCTTTCGCCTGCCTGGTGTAGGTCTTTCGGTCGCCCCGGGTGAGGTCGACGTTGTCGGTGAACGGGGTCAACAAGGCCCGCGGATACAACCGGTGTTTGTGCACCGCGTTGATCTCGGCGGATATGACGAGCGCAATGGCGGCCAGATAGAAGTACGCGAGCAAACCCAGGACCACCGCGAACACGCTGTTGGTGGTGCTGGCGTTCTTGACCACGCCGTTGACGTAGAACGTTCCGAAGGTCTGCAACAGCTGCCACACCACACCCATGAGGATCGCGCCGGGCAACACATCCCGATAGGTCACGTTCTTCGACGTTGTGCTGAGCCGGAAGGCAACGGCGAAGATCAACGAGTTCGTCACCACCGCAGCCACCGCCACACCGGTGCTCTGCGAGGTGTCCAGGGACCCTGCCAGACCGCCATAGGTCGACAACACCGTCGTCGCGATGAGTGCCAGAGCGATGAGGGTGAGCAGCAGCAGACTGCGCACGCGCGACAGAATCGGATTCGGACGGCTGTTCCTCGGCACCTGCCAGGCAGTGTTCATCGTGTGCTGGGTGGCTTGACCGATACCCGAGGCACCGTAGAGCGCACCCAGAATACCGATGACGATGGCCGCGGTACCCCCGCTGAGCTCCTGCGGTGTGCCCAGCTGGTCACCGATGACCGGGAACTGACTCAGCGCCGAATCGATCACGGTCTTCTGTAGTTGGGGATCGCCTTCCAGGACGATTCCGACGATGGTGGTGAGCAGCAGCAGAAGCGGGAACAACGACAGGAACGCGTAGTAGGTGATGAGGACCGCGAGATAGCCACCTTGGTCGTCGACGAACTTGTAGATGACCGCGATCCAGAACCCGAGGACCGGGTGCCGTCTCTGCAGCCTGTCCAAACGCTCGATCATCACAAGACCCCAGTCCTACGTGGCGCCGTTTCGAATGATCCTGCGCTGGCGGACAACGCTACCCGAGCGCGCTATTCCAGCCGGTCCAGCAGTGACCGCGCGTCGTGTGGCGCACGCACTTTGGCGTCGTTGTCGAAGTAGACATAGACGTCGACACCGCGTGCACGTTCGGAGAGGCGCGACGCCCATCGGTCGAGGGCGTCATCGGTGTATCCGCTGGTGTAGAGCTCCTCATCGCCATGAAGTCGGGCGTAGACGAAATCGGCGGTCACCTCGTCGATGACCGGAAACTTGCCCGCCGAATCGGCAAGCACCAGAGCGATTCCCTTCTCCCGCAACAACTCTGGCACCTCAGCGGTGTCGAAACTCGGGTGCCGCACCTCCATCGCGTGCCGGAGCGGCCGATCGGCGTCAGTGGTGGTCCAGGCCCGCCCGTCGATGTGATCGCTGTGGCCCTCGGACATGGCAGCGGCCTCACGGGTGGTCCGCGGCAGCAGGTCGGCAAACGCGGCAACGGCTTCCGGGTCGAACGGCAGATTCGGTGGCAGTTGCCAGAGCAGCGGCCCCAGTTTGGGGCCGAGCGCCAGGACCCCTGACGCCAAGAATGTCGCAAGCGCCTCGTCTACGTCGACGAGACGTTTCATGTGCGTGATGAACCGAGGGCCCTTGACCGCGAAGACGAAGTCGTCGGGAACCTGATCTGCCCACTTCTGGTAGCTCGTCGGACGCTGCAACGCATAGAAGGACCCATTGATCTCGACCGAATTCAGAGTGCGGGACAGATACTCCAGTTCGCGGCGCTGCGCGAGGCCGGGTGGATAGAACGCACGGCGCCAGGGCGGATAGACCCACCCGGACGTCCCGACACGAATCACCCCTCAACCTGTACACCACAGGCCGCTCCGGCACACTGGGATCCATGACCGATACCGACGTCCGACTGTTGCGCCGCGCCGTGGCGATCGCACGCCTCGCCCGCGAATCCGGCAACCACCCCTTCGGCGCAATACTGGTCGACGACACCGGCGGAGTCCTGCTCGAAGCGCAGAACACGGTGGAGACGGGCCGGGATGCCACCGGCCATGCCGAGACCAACCTCGCCCGGATGGCGTCCGCCCGATACGCACCCGCGGAACTGGCCGCGATGACGATGTACACCTCGGCCGAGCCCTGTGCGATGTGCTCGGGCGCGGTCTACTGGGCCGGGATCGGCACCGTCGTCTACGCGCTGTCGGAAGCGGACCTGGCCATCATCACCGGGGCCGACGAGCACAACCCGACGATGGCACTACCCTGCCGCGAGGTCTTTGCCGCGGGGCAACGTCCCACGTCGGTCCGGGGGCCGGTCGCCGTGCCCGAGGCCAGCGGGGTCCACGCGGGTTTCTGGAACAACTGAGGGCGGCGAGACCCTGGTCGGTGTCGGACCACTCCCGTAATCTGTGACACATGACAGTCGAGGCAGCAGTGGATGCGGACTTCCTGGAAATAGCCGAACCGTTCCGCCGCGAATTACTCGCGCACTGCTATCGAATGATGGGCTCACATCACGACGCCGAGGACCTGCTCCAGGAGACCTACATCCGGGCCTGGCGCGGCTATTCCAACTTCGACGGGCGCGCCTCGATCCGCACCTGGCTGTACAAGATCGCCACCAACACCTGCCTGACCGCGCTGGGTTCCAAACAACGCCGGCCGTTGCCGTCCGGTCTCGGTGGCGACTCGTACGACCCTCAGGCACCGCTGTTGCAAGACAACGAGGTGCCCTGGCTCGAACCCTTCGCCGACAACGGTGAGACGCTGTCGGAGACCGCGGATCCCGCGAGCATCGTCGGCGCCCGCGAGTCGATTCGGCTGGCGTTCATCGCCGCGCTCCAGCATCTGCCCGAGCGTCAACGTGCGGTGCTGATCCTGCGTGACGTTCTGCAATGGCGGGCCGCCGAGGTGGCCGAGACCCTCGATCTGACCACCGCGACGGTCAACAGCCTGCTCCAGCGGGCGCGGGCCCAGCTCAAAGAGGTGGCGCCCGAGCGCGATACGGTCACCGAACCCGACGACGCGGCACAGCGCGCCCTGTTGCAGAAGTGGGTCGAGGCGTTCGAGACCTACAACATCGATGCCATCGTTGCCCTTTTCACAGACAAAGCCATCTGGGAGATGCCGCCGTTCACCGGCTGGTACCAGGGTCCGGCTGTCATCGGCGATCTCATCGAACACAACTGTCCGGCCGAGAGGGCCGACGACATGGTGCTCCTACCGGCCACCGCCAACGGTCAGGCGGCGTTCGGGTTGTACATGCGCAATCCCGAGGACGGGGTACACCGCCCTTTTCAGCTACAGGTCCTCGACATCACACAGCAGGGTGTGCAGCATGTCGTGGCGTTCTTCTCGGACACGATGGTCGAAGATTTTGCCCGATTCGGGTTGCCGGCAACCGCGTCGCCGGCAACCCGGACGGTTCCTGCTCAGCCGTTGACCGCCGACTGATCCATCCAGGTGACCTCCCATACGTGACCATCTAGGTCGCGGAAGCTGCGGCCATACATGAAGCCGTGATCCTGCGGGTCCATCCAGGCCGACCCTCCGGTGGCGAGAGCCTTGTCGGCCATCACGTCCACGGCATCGCGCGAGTCCGCCGACACGGCGATCAGCACTTCCCGTTCTTTGGCCGTGTCCGTGATCCCGCCGGTGATGAAATCCCTGAACCTGGCGGGAGTCATCAACATCGCGAAGGTCAGGTCGTTGATGATCAGGCACAACGTGTTCTCGTCACTGAAGGTCTCGTTGAACTCGAAGCCCAACCCGGTGAAAAACGTTCGCGCGGCCGGGATGTCAGAGGCGGTGGTGTTCAGGAACATCATGCGGGACATCGGTGACTCCATTTCGGTTGTACTTCGACTTTTCAGAAGGGCAGACCAGGTCCAGCGCAAAATGTAATCGCTGACACCCAAAGGAATGGACCTACCGTCGCGCAGGTTGCAGGGAGAAGCCATCTGTCGACCAATCAAAGGGGTCTCGAGTGAAAATCGGAATCATCGGTGCAGGTTTCATCGGCGGAACTCTGACGCGGCGCCTGACCCAGCTGGGCCACGACGTTCGGGTCTCCAATTCGCGAGATCCACAGACACTTGCCGAACTGGCCGAGGAAACGGGCGCTTCGGCAGTCTGGGCGAAAGACGCCGCCGAGGATGCAGATCTGGTGATCGTGAGTATTCCGCAGAAGAACACACCGGATCTCGCCGAGGGGATCCTATCGGCCCGCAAACCCGGCGCACCGGTCATCGAGACGAACAACTACTATCCGCAGCAGCGCGACGGGAAGATCTCGGCCATCGAAGACGGAACCCCCGAAAGTGTATGGGTTTCAGAGCTGTTGGACGTGCCGGTCTACAAGGTCTTCAACGGCATCTACTGGAAGCACCTGTTGGAGAAGGGTACTCCGGCGGGGACCACCGGACGGATTGCGTTGCCCATCGCAGGTGACGACGAGGTGGGCAAGAAAGCGGTCTCCGCGCTCATCGACGAACTCGGTTTCGACCCGGTCGACGCCGGTTCGCTGGCCGAATCCTGGCGGCAGCAGCCCGGAACCCCGGTGTACGGCAAAGACTTCGGCGTAGGCGCCACCATCGAGGCACTCGCACAGGCAACTCCGGACCGCACAGCGGACTGGAAGGCTTGACTCACAGGCACTGAACACCACGCAGTAGGCACATCGCCGCGTCAGGAGCGCACATGCTGGATCGTGTGCTTGCGACGCAGCGGTGTGCTTTTGTCGTTTGTATCGCGAGTCTAGGTGAGAACCAGCGCAATGCTGTCGATGAGTACCCCGACCAGATCGTCAAGTGACTCCGACCCCAGTACCCCGACCATCTCATCCGACCGCATGCTGATCACCGACTCCACCAACCGAAACGGAAGGTGGCGGCGCGGATCGGTCTGGTCGCCCAGCACCTTCCCGGCCAGCTGCGCGTAGATCCGTGCCAAGTCGCTTCGGGCACTGCGGAACTCGGCAAAACGCTCGGTCCGGAGTTCCGGCAGCAGATAGAGGGCGCCGAGGTTCCAGCGAGAGCGCGCAAGTTGCCCGGCGTCGAAGCGGGCGAGTTGCTGCAACCGATCCAGTGCCGGACCGTCGGCATCGAGCAGCGCGTTCGCCTGCTCCAGCGGCACGAGCACGGTGTCCTGCAGGAGCGACTCGAGGATGTCGTCCTTGGTCTTGAAGTGGTGATACAGGGACGCCTGCCGGATGCCGACCGCCTCGGCAATCATCCGGGTTGATGTACCGGAGTATCCGCGGGTTGTGAACAACTCGGCGGCAGCGTCGCGGATCTCGTCGCGCGCGGTGGCGCCACGGCGGCGCTGTTCCACCAACCTCGGGCGCCCCGGCCCAGCCGCAATCTGACTCACAAGCAGTAACCCTACTGTTGCGCGGACACTTTCAGCGTGAGCAAATCACCCGCCTGAGCCCTCTACCTGCAGCGCAGTGTATTTTCCGAAACCCAATCGTTTCACGTGGTAGCACCCCGGTAACAAACCTGTCACTCGACAGAAATCGCCAGACGATTATCTATCACTCGACAGGTTCACTCCCTGGGCCGACGTGCCCACGACCAGGAAGCTCCCCATGACCGCAACAGCGCAACCACCCTCGGCCCCGGCCACCGGTGGTACCTCGCAGATCGGCGACTCCGACGACCTCTCCGCATTCGGGTACACCCAGCAGCTGCACCGGTCCCTGGGGACGTTTGCCTCCTTTGCGGCCGGATTCTCGTTCGTCTCGATCTTGACCACGATCTTCCAGCTATTCGGCCTGGGCTTCTCCTTCGGCGGGCCGGCCTTCTTCTGGACCTGGCCCATCGTCTACGTCGGCCAGTTCCTTGTGGCGCTCTGCTTCGCAGAGATCGCGGCGCGGTACCCGATCTCCGGTGCCATCTACCAATGGTCGCGGCGCATGGGCGGCGAGGTCATCGGCTGGTTCGGTGGCTGGTTCATGATGCTGGCCCAGATCGTCACCGCATCCGCTGCGGCCATCGCATTGCAGGTGGTCATGCCGTCGATCTGGGACGGCTTCCAGATCATCGGCGACGACCCCGCACTGACCAGTACCAGCGGCGCGTCCAACGCGGTCCTGCTGGGTTCGATCCTGCTCGTCATCACCACTTTCATCAACTGCATCGGCGTCAACTGGATGAGCCGGATCAACAACATCGGCGTCACCTGCGAGATCGTCGGTGTGATCGCGGTGATCCTGGCTCTGTTCACCCACGCCCAACGTGGACCCGATGTGGTCTTCGACACCGGCATCCCCGGCGAGCAACCCGGATACATCTGGGCATTCATCGTCTCCGGACTGATGGCCGCCTACGTGATGGTCGGGTTCGGATCCGCAGGCGAACTCGCCGAGGAGACCAAGAACCCGCGCCGCGTTGCCCCGCGCACCATCCGACTGGCCCTGACCGTCTCCGCGATCGGCGGCGGGCTGATGCTGCTCGGCGCCCTGATGGCCGCACCCAGCCTGGGTGAAGAGCTGGCCGTCGGCGGACTCCCCTACGTCCTCGATTCGGTGCTCGGATCGTTCTGGGGCAAGGTCCTGCTCTGCGACGTGGTGGTTGCGATCTTCATCTGCACCTTGGCAATTCAGACCGCTTGCTCCCGCCTGATGTTCTCGATGGCACGCGACGACCGGCTGCCGGCCTCCAAGATCCTGGCGCACGTCAACCCCAAGACCGGAACCCCGATCGCACCGTCGATCCTGATCGGCGTCCTGTGCATCGGCGTGCTGGTGGTCAACGTCGGCAACTCCGCGATCTTCGCGACCCTGGCCAGCGTCTGCATCATCCTGATCTACCTCGCCTACCTGTCGGTCACCGGGCCGATGCTCTTGCGCCGGATCAAGGGCTGGCCCGGCGAACCGGTACCCACAGATTCCGAGGGTAAGAAGTTGTTCACCCTGGGGCGCTTCGGGATCCCGATCAACATCCTTGCCATCGTCTACGGATTCCTGATGGTGATCAACCTCGCATGGCCCCGTGAAGAGATCTTCGACCCGGCCGGCGAGATGCCGATCCTGAAGTGGGCCGGACCGATCTGCATCGTCGTCTCCGTTCTCGTGGGCATCGCCTGCTTCCCGCACGGAAAGAAGCACCCGATGCCGGTGGCTGCCCCGGTGACCACCGATGCCAAGTAGCCCGTTGATCAATACCTCTACAGCACAAGGATATTCATCATGACATCTACCAAACCAGCAACCGGAACCACCGCGGGGGCCCGCGAACACGCTCGCGCCCAAGCCCAAGCCATCACCGATTCGATGCCGGTGGTCCCGGCCAGCGCCTGGCCCGCGATCCCGGATGCGACCACACCACAAGACATGACGTGGGCCGAAACGATTCCCGGAGGCCGCTACAGCGTGAAAGTTCTCGCCAGGGGCACCCGCCTTCGGCTCCGCGACGTGGCCGGAACCGGATGTGCACATCTACTGCTCTGGCGCAGCGATGCCCCTTGGGAGCGGCTCAATGTCGCCGATACGGTGAAGGTTCCGTGGCAGGCTTACCTCGGTGCCGGACACCCACTCCTGAGCGATCAGGGACGGGCACTGGCGACCGTCGTGGAGGACACGTCAGGACATCACGATGCGCTGTGTGGCACCACCACATTGGCCACCAATACCGACAAGTACGGTGCCGGTGAGGTCTATTCGCACTCCCCCGCGGGACGGGAGCTGTTCACACTGGCTGCGGCCAAACAGGGCCTGACCCCCACCGACGTGGTGCCGTCACTGTCCTTCTTCCACAGCGTCGTGGTCGAAGATGATGGTGCCATGGTCTCGAAAGGATCTGCGGGACAGGGCAAATACGTGGATCTTCTGCTCCACCTGCCCTGCACCGTTGCAATCGTCAACACCGCCCATCCGCTCGATCCCTCACCAACATTCGACGTCGGGCCCGTCGAAGTTCTCGCCTGGAAGGCAACCGCCGACCTCGAGGCCACGTTGGCCCGGCTCGATGACACCGAACCCGAATACCGGCGAGCAGTCCTCAATTCCGAAGATGCCTGGAACGCCGCACATTCCGAAAGGACCATCTGATGTCCACCACCGAGGCAGCATCGACAACGGCCGACGCATCCGCCACCGACCTCGCACTGGTCGCCGGTGAGGTGATCGGTGACCACGTGATCGGAGAGCGCGCGCCCTGGTCCGGCGTGGTGGCATCCGGCGACGTGCTGACCATCGTCGACCTGTACGGCAATCAGGCCGTCGACACGTTGCTCTTCGGCGCTGACGATCACACCGTCCGCTACTCCGCGCAGGCGACGATCGCGGCGCAGGGCAACATCTTTCTGAGCACCGGCTCCGTCCTCCGCGATCACGAGTCGGCCCCGATGATGACGATCGTCGCCGACGAGGTCGGCAATCACGACACCGTCGGGGGTGCGTGCTCACAGGAATCGAACACGCTCCGCTACGGGCACCACACCAAGCATCAGCACGCCTGCGTCGAGAACTTCCTGATCGGCGGCGCGCCACACGGTCTGGGCAAGGCCGACCTCGTCGGCAACGTCAACTTCTTCATGAACGTGCCGGTGGACGCCGACGGTTCGCTCGGAATCGTCGACGGAATGTCGGCACCGGGACTGCGATTGGCCCTGCGCGCCGAGATCGACACCCTGGTCCTGATCTCCAACTGCCCACAGATCAACAACCCCTGTAACGGATTCGACCCCACCGCCGTCCGGGTGATCGTGACCCGTCCGTCAACGGCTTCGAAAGGCGCTTGAGCACATGTCGACGATCTCGGTACTGCGGGCGGGCCCGCAGACCACCATCCAGGATTGGCCCGGACGGATCCGGCACTGGCAGGTCGGCGTCCCACCGTCGGGCCCGATGGACGACCTGTCCTTCCGACTGGCCAACCTTGCGGTCGGAAACCCCGAGGGCACAGCAGGACTCGAATGCACGATGATGGGGCCCCGCCTGACCTTCTCCGAGGACACCGTCGTGGCGGTCGCCGGCGCCCCGGTGGTGGTGACCATCGATTCGATGCCGGCGCCGCAGTGGACCCCGCTCACCGTGAAAGCCGGAGAGGTTCTGGACATCGGTGTCGCCGGGCCGGTCGGGATGCGGGTGTACCTGGCCGTGGCCGGAGGGGTTGAGGCCGAAGAGTATCTGGGCAGCCGTTCCACGTTCACACTCGGCAAGTTCGGTGGCAAGGACGGCCGTCCGCTGATCGAAGGGGACGCACTCCTGTGCGCCGGTGCCGATCTGGCCACCGCACCGCGGCGAATCCTCAACGACGAGAAACCGGCTCTGACCGACAACTGGCAGCTCGCGGTGACGGTCGGGCCGCACAGCGCACCCGAGTTCTTCACCCCGGAAGACATCGAGGATCTCTACAGCACGCCCTACGAGGTTCACTTCAACTCCGACCGGACCGGAGTACGTCTCGTCGGGCCTCAACCGCGCTGGGCGCGCACCGACGGCGGCGAGGCCGGCCTGCACCCGTCGAACATCCACGACAACGCCTACTCCGTCGGCGCCCTGGATTTCACCGGCGACACCCCGATCCTGCTCGGCCCCGACGGTCCCAGCCTCGGCGGGTTCGTCTGCCCGGTCACGGTCACCACCGCCGACCGATGGAAGCTGGGTCAACTCAAGCCCGGCAACACCGTGCGCTTCGTCCCCGTTCGCTCGGCCCAGGCGGCGAGCCCGGCCGATCTCGGTTCGGCCCGCCGCTCCGACATCGGTGTCGTCCTGTCCAGCGGCGGCGACCACGACGGCGGTGTCCTCGGGTCGACCATGACCGCCGACGGCAGCACCGTGGTCACCTACCGGCGCAGTGGTGACGACAACATCCTCGTCGAATACGGCGACATGACCCTCGACCTGGCGCTCCGGGCCCGCGTCCACGCGCTCGCCGAACGCATCGCCGCAGATCGTCCCGCCGGGCTGCTCGACCTCACCCCGGGGATCCGATCGTTGCAGGTGAAGGTCGACCCGACCAAGCTGCGGCAATCGGTACTGCTGGATTGGCTGATCGAGTGCGAGGCACAGCTACCAGCCGCATCCGAACTCGTTGTCCCGAGCCGGACCGTCCACCTGCCGCTGTCCTGGGACGACCCGGCAACACGGGAGGCGATCCAGCGGTACATGCTCGGGGTCCGCTCGGACGCCCCGTGGTGTCCGTGGAACATCGAGTTCATCCGGCGCATGAACGGCCTCGATTCGGTCGACGACGTACACCGCATCGTCTTCGACGCCGAATACCTCGTCCTCGGTCTGGGCGACGTGTACCTCGGTGCGCCGGTGGCGGTGCCACTCGACCCCCGCCATCGGCTGGTGACCACCAAGTACAACCCCGCCCGCACCTGGACACCGGAGAACGCGGTCGGAATCGGCGGCGCTTACATGTGCGTCTACGGCATGGAAGGCCCCGGTGGCTACCAATTCGTGGGACGCACCACGCAAGTATGGAATCATCGGCATCCTCTGGAAGCGGCCGGATTCGACCCCGAGCATCCGTGGTTGTTGCGCTTCTTCGACAAGATCAGGTGGTACCCGGTGAGTGCAGACGAACTACTCGACCTGCGGGCGGATACGGCGGCCGGCCGGGGTGAGGTCCGGATCGACCAGGGCACATTCTCACTCGCCGAGCATCAGCGGTTCCTCGACACGAATGCCGCCGACATCGACGCGCGGCGCTCGATGATGGAGATCGCACGCCACGAAGAACGCCAACGCTGGTCGGACAGTGGCGAGTTCGCCATCAAGACGGGAAGGGTGGCATGAGCCGCATCTCCGAGATTTTTGCCGCGATAGCCGCAGCCGATCGCCGCGAGGTCTTCATCACGCTGCGGAGCGAAGCGGACGTGACCCGCGAACACGCTGCGTCCCTCGCCGCGGGAGGTCCGCTCGCCGGTGTTGTTCTGGCGGTCAAGGACAACGTGGACGTGGCCGGCCTGCCGACCACCGCTGCCTGCCCCGGATACGAGTACTCACCCGAGGCCGATGCCACCGCAGTCGCCGCTCTCCGGGCCGCCGGCGCGGTGGTCATCGGCAAGACCAACCTCGACCAGTTCGCCACCGGACTTGTCGGAACCCGTAGTCCCTATGGCGCAGTACGGGATTCACGTCGCGATGACCGGATCTCGGGCGGTTCCAGCTCGGGTTCCGCTGTCGCGGTCGCACTCGGTTTCGCCGACATCGCCATCGGCACCGACACCGCCGGATCGGGGCGCGTCCCCGCCGGTCTGCAGGGCATCGTCGGCATCAAACCGACGCTGGGTGTCGTCAGCAACTCCGGGGTTGTCCCGGCTTGCGCCAGCTACGACTGCGTCACCATTCTCGCCGCCGACCTCGATCTCGCCAACCGGGCGATGGGTGTCATGTCCGATGCCGGAACATGGCCCGACGGCACCCATTTCGCGGCATCTGATCATCCCGTGGTGGCCGCACCGGATGCCCTGACCGGGCTCGACGAGAACTGGCAAGCCGCCTTCGAAGCTGCGATCACACAGGCCCGGTCGACCGGTGTCGAGGTCAGGCGCATCAACATCGATGACTTCCTCGCCGCCGCCAAGCTCTTGTACGACGGCGCGCTGGTGGCCGAGCGCTACGACGCGGTCGGCGAGTTCATCTCAACGGCAAAGGATTCGGACGGTCTCGATCCCACCGTCGCCGGAATCATCGGTGCGGCAGACCGGTTCAGCGCAACTGACCTCCTGGCTGATCGCCGCAGGGTCGATGAGCTCCGAATCCGGGCGCTGTCGACGCTCGGCGACGCCTCCGCATTGATCGTGCCGACCGCACCGATGCATCCGACCCTCGACGCGGTGGCTGCCGACCCGGTGGGCGTCAACGCGATCATGGGTACGTACACCAACTTCTGCAACCTCTTCGATCTGTGCGCCGTCGCCGTCCCGGCCGGCGAGGTCGTCGAATCCGACGGCAGTACAGCACAGTTCGGGATCACCGTGATCGGCCGCGCACACGACGATGCGGTGGTTCTCGACATCGCCGGACGCATCGGCAACAGCTTGCCCGCCACCGGGCCGTCGTGGCCGGAGAGGGCGGGCGCGGAGGTCACCGAGGTGTTTGTGGTGGGAGCGCATCTGCGTGGGCAACCGCTGGACAAACAACTGACCGGCCGCGGCGCGCGATGGTCAGGTGAGGCCGCAACCGCACCTGCCTATCGGCTCGTCGCCCTCGACACCCAACCCGCCAAGCCCGGACTCATCCGGGACACCGACCACGGACAGTCGATCCGCGGCGAACTCTGGACCCTGTCACCCGCCGCGCTCGGCGAGTTCCTCGCCGAGCTCCCCGCACCGATGACCCTGGGCCCGGTGGAACTCGCGGACGGCCGGTGGACCGTCGGCTTCGGCTGTAGCCACGACTCCGTGGCAGATGCCGAACCGCTGACCGCGACACATTGGCTGGAACGATAGGCAACCCGCCGACCGGACCTCAACGGCCTCGCAATTCCGCGATGACCCCGCCATAAGCCTGCAGATCGGCACTCGACGGGTCGATCGGCGTGATGTAGTTGACTCCGAACTTCTCTCGCAGCTCCACGATCCTGGCCACGACGTCCTGCTGACTGCCACGTATCCCGTTGGGCAGGGCCAGGAGTTCGGCATCGGTGGCGTCCGGCCGATGACTGCGCAAGGTGTAGAGGTCGGGTTCACGATCAATGGCGAGGTCGAAGATGATCAGGTTGATCTCCAGGTCATCGAAGCGGTTGCCGGCCCTGGTCCGGATGAAGTCGACACGCTCGGCCAGGGCCTCATCATCGGCGACCGCGGCGAGGGCAACGATGTCTGCGTGCTCCGCTGCCAGTGTCAGGACCTTGTCACCGGTGCCGGCGATCATGATCGGCGGTGGTGTCTGTACGGCCCGAGGCCCGAGGTCGGTCTGGCCGCCCAGGAGTTCCCTGAGCGCGAGCACGGTCTCGCGCAGATGCTGCACCCGCCCGCCCGGTGTCCCGAAAGGTATACCGGCAGAATCGAACTCACGCTCCACGTACCCGGCGCCGAGGCCGATCTCGAAACGGCCTCCGCTGAGTTGATCGAGACTGGCGATGTCGCGTGCCAGTAGTGCCGGCCGATAGAACCCGGCATTGAGGACAAACGTGCCCACCCGAACCGTCGGAGCAGCGGCCGCCGCGGCGGCGAGCATCGGGAAGGGCGCCCCGAGTTCCAGGTGATCAGGCATCAAGATGACGTCGACACCAGCGCGTTCGGCCTCCCTCACCTGGAGAAGAAAATGGTCCACACCGCTGCGTCCCAGCAAATTGACACCGAACCGAAAATCACGCACCGTAGCCATGAAATTCAGCATATCGAAGCGTGTCAGACCTGGGCGCTAGACTGAATGGCTGATTCCGCAACTGTCATCAATTGCATTGCAGCACAACCGAATTTGTTGGTTCGAATGCTTGCGCGAATGCGATATCGCGGGTACCGTGAAGCCATGGACTTCGGGGGAATGTTCACCAGATTGTCAGATCTGGTCGGGGACGCGGCGTTGGTCGCAGGTGATGACACTGAGTTGTCGTCGCGGGTGGTGACGGTGATCCATCT
>NZ_DATCVM010000081.1:0-69327 GCF_036566845.1 Williamsia sp. | reverse complement strand
GAGTCATGGACTTCGGGGGAATGTTCGCCAGAGCGTCTGATCTGGCAGGGGATGCGGCGGTGGTCGCGGGTGACGATGCTGAGTTGTCGTCGCGGGTTGTGACGGTGATTCGTCTCAATCATGTTGTGGAACTGATACTTTTCCGGCTGGTGGGTGAGCTCGATGCTCGCGGGATCGCCAAGCGGAGGGGTGAGGGTTCCACTGCCAAGTTGTTGCAGCACGCGGGTATGGCGCCGGCGGTGGCGCACCGCTACGTGCGGGTGGGTACCGCGCTGGATGATATTGCGTCGGTTGCCGCCTACGCGGTCGATGGGTCGCTATCGGGTGAGCATGTGGATGCGATTGTGAAGGGCCTCAAGCATATTGAACGACGGATCCCCGAGCTTCCGGAAGCCGATCGGACCGACTGCGTGCGTGGACTGCTGACCGAAGCGTTGGGCACGAGTCCGGCTGCGGTGTCGGTGCGGGCGCGGCATATGGCGTTGGTGCTGTCGCCGCCCGACAAGGAGATACCTGACGCGGAGAATCATGAGCTCAACGACTTCACGCTCGGGATCGGTGACGACGGGCGCAGTCGCGGGACGTTGGATTTGGACAACCTGCTTGGTGAAAAGCTTCGGGTGGCGCTCGATCCGTTGTCGAAGCCGGTGCCTGAACCCGATGGTTCACCGGACAAGCGCACGAGTGCTCAGGTGCGTGCCGACGCGTTGGAGCGTTTGCTGGATTCGTATCTTGAGCAGGAAGATCGCCCGACGCGTGGCGGGGAGAAGCCGCATGTGGTTCTGACGCTGACACCCGAGGGGCTGCAGACGTTGCAGCTGAGCGGGATCCCGGGAGCGAAGGCGCCAGAGGTGGCGGCTGCGTTCGAGTGGACGGGCCCGGCGTCGGCGTCGACCGCGCAATTGGTGGCGTGTGATTCGGTGATCACGAAGGTCTTGGTGGACAACAACATGGTCCCGCTCGATGTCGGCCGCGACCACCGGACCGTCACTCCGGCGATCCGCAAAGCACTCATCGCCCGAGATCGGGGCTGTTCGTTCCCGGGTTGCGATTGCCCTCCCGGCCGCACGGACGCCCACCACATCCAGTTCTGGAGTCACGGTGGAGCAACGAGCCTGACCAACACCGTGCTGTTGTGCCGACGTCATCACCGATACATACACCACATGAGGTGGGAGGTGTTCATCGGTTCCGATGGGCATCCATGGTTCATCAACCCTGACGATGCGACCAAAACACCCTTGCGGTCTCACGCCCGCAGGACCATGACTTCCGACCTCGCCGCCGCATAACCAGGCGAGCCTCGGAACCGCAAGACCAGCCAACCTACGACGACACATTCCAAGAACCCCGAGCAACACAGCAATGGCTGTGTACTGCACGACCTTTGAGAACTGAATAGTGGAATCGAAGATCCGGGGCCATGACCCCGGCCCGGGTCAGGTGAACTCGCGCACCAGCGCAGAGCGCACACGGCCCGGCCGGGGTTCGTGGTTCCGAGACATTCGGCGGTTCTTCGGCGATGTCAGACCTCTGGTGCACCATCATCACCATGAGTATCACCGCAGTCGTACTGCTGATCGTCGGTCTGGCAGTCGGGTTCGCCCTGGGTTGGCTGGTGCACGCGAACAAGTCCGGCGCCCAGGTTGCTGTCGCCCGCGCCGAAGCCGACGCTGCGCACGCCAACCACGACGTCCTGGTCCGGTCGTTGTCCGCAGCCAGCGAGGACGCCGCGCGCAGGCAATCGGGCGCGATCGGGCAACAGGTCTCGCACATCGTGGGCCCCTTGCGGGAGACGCTCGATACGCTGGCCGGCGAATTGCGGCGTACCGAACGCAACCGCATCGCCGCCTACGCGGGCTTGTCCGAGCAGGTCACCGGCATGCGTGAGACCTCGGAACACCTGGGACATCAAGCGCAGCAACTCGCCGGTGCGATGCGTTCGCCGCAGGCCCGCGGGAGATGGGGCGAACTCCATCTCGAGCGGGTGATCGAGGCGGCCGGGCTTCAACGGCACTGCGACTTCACCACGCAGGTCAGCGGGACGACCGGTGACTCCACGCGAGTCCGCCCCGACCTGGTGGTGCACCTCGCGGGCGGTCGCGACGTGGTGATCGACGCGAAGGTCCCGCTGTCCGCGTATCTCGAAGCCTCCGACAGCACCGATCCCGCGGTGCGCACGTCGGCCTACCGCGCTCACGCCAAGGCGCTGCGCACCCACGTCCAGCAACTCGCGTCCAAGTCTTATTGGGAAGCGCTGCACAGCTCACCGGAGTTCGTGGTGCTCTTTGTACCGGGCGAGGCGATTCTGGAAATGGCCTGCCGCGCGGATCCCGAACTGATCGAATATGGATTCAGCAACAACGTTGTGATCGCCACCCCGACCAACCTCGTGGCACTCCTCCGCACGATCGCGCTGGGCTGGCGGCACGAAGCGTTGACCCGCGACGCCCAGCAGATCCATCAGCTCGGTAAGGAGCTGTACCAGCGCATCGGGATGGTGGCCCGGCACATGGACAAGCTCGGCGGATCGCTTGCCAAAGCAGTCGAGTCCTACAACAGCGCGATCGGCACCATCGATTCGCGTGTGACAGTCACCGCGCGCAAATTGTCCGACCTCGACGCCTTCGCAGACCTCGACGATCTCGAGCCGCCGGTAGCCATCGACGCCCAGCCCCGGCGTACCGGAATCGGCCTCACTTGAGTCGATCGGCTGCGGATTCCGCCGAATTCAGGACTCTGAACGGAGCACCTTGGACGCAGAGTCGCGAGTTTCCTAGTGAACTTCAAGCCCATTCCAAGTGGCACAGGACAACCTGATTCCAGTCGCCCTTCACCCCTGGAGTCATTCACATGTATGTCAGCCACGATCGTCGGTCCGATGTCACCGCCGCCACCTGCCCAGGCAGCGTTGCTGTCGGAGGATGGCTACTCACATTGGCAGCCGTCGCCGCGTTTGCGTTCACCACTGGCGATGCATTGCTGGACAACGAGGACTCGGTTCTGGTGAGCCAATCAGTTGCATCCTTCGACCCGAGTCTTTCGGCCACCGGATCGGCGCTGGCGATACACCAGACCTCGACGCACGTCATCGAGAACGGGGTGCACAGCACCAGCACCACTGCCCCCATCCCGGGGACAAAAACGGCAGCCGCGCCCGGCGGTACCTGTCACGCCCGCCCGGCAACCCCCGCCACCGGAAGCGTTCAGCGCATCAGCACTCGAGAACTCGCGTCGCGCTCGACCCACAACCGGAGCGGTGCGAGCCTGTCACGCATCTCGGCGACCGCCTGCCGAGTCGGTTCCGCGGCGAAGCTGAACACTGCCGGGGTCTCGTCCCCCGCCCTGTCCGCGGGTGCGGCACGCCCCGCGCAGGCCGGGCCGGCGGTGAACTGAACCGGCGACGTCACGCGCGTTCACTACCGGGATTCTCAGGGTTTACCGGTACGGTCAGTATGTGATTTCTGGCCCGCGCTCGCGTTCGGGGGTTCCCCTCGATGAGCAATCCGCACTACCCACCGCACCTGGTGTGCCCTGGTGGGGCGCTGTGTTGCTGGCGGTCGGCCTGACCTCGGTCGGAGCAGTGATCGTGGTCGCAGGCGACGCCACCGCACTCGGCTTTTCGTTCAAGGCCTTCTACATCGTCGGCTGTGTTGCCGCCGTCCTGGCCGTCCGGCGCCGCGCGCTGTTCACCGCAGTTGCACAGCCACCGCTGGTGCTGTCCGGTGTGGCAGTCATCACGCTCTACTTCTTGGTGTCCGGTACGGATTCAGGGATCAAGAAGCTGATCTTCAACGTGGCACTGCCGATTGCGAAGCTCTTCCCGTTGATGGGGTGGACCTTCCTCCTGGTTCTGGCCATCGGCGCTGCCCGGTTCTGGCTGACGCAACCCAGGAACGCCGCCAAGACTGTCAAGACCGGCGACCGCAAGCCGTCCGCGTCGCCCAAGAAAGCAGCCGCCACATCTGCTCCGCGTAGCACGGACAAGGCCCGCCCGAGCGAAGACAAAACCCGGACCGACAAGACCCGAGCCGACAAGACCCGAGCCCACAAGTCGCGCACCGGAGCATCCAAGCCCCCTCGACATCAGACCCGAGCAGCAGTGGCCGCCGAGACCGACGCCCCCGCACCGGCGCCCAGGCCTCGTGTGGCCCAGCCTCCCCGACCTCCGGTCCGCACCAGCGACCCACGCCTGCGCGCAACGGAGCGCGGCGATGATCTCGCCGTGCCGCCCCGACGTCGACGTGCGGCCCCAGAAGCACCGCCCGAGGCCCGTCCGCGGCGCGCAGCGACCTACGACGACCAGCCACCACCTGGCGCCCGTGCGTACCGCGGGCCGAACGATTTCATCTACGCACCACCACCCCGGATGCGCGACCGCGACCTTCGCTGACACCTGGCCGCACGCCCCGTCCCGTCAGGTCACGGTGTGAGTTCGAGCGTCTTGCGCGCCGCGCGGCCCAATTCGACTCCGTAGCCCGGCCCATGCCCGGCGGCGTGCACCGCCAGCGGATGCAGTTGGTGCAGCGGGATCCGATCAGGCCACCGGTCTCGGAGCGGGTACACCACCTGGTAGCCCTCGATGACAGCATCGAGGGCGGCACATCCGAACAGCGCGAGCATCGCCAGGTCGGTCTCACGATGACCGCCATGCGCGGCCGGATCGATCAGCACCACACCGTCGGGCGTCCACACCACGTTTCCGTTCCACAGGTCACCGTGGATGCGAGCCGGCGGCGCTTCGTCGTCGAACACCCCGGACGCGATCAGCGCGCACACCTCGCGGGTATCCGACTCGTCGGCCCGGCTCAGGTTTCCTGCGGCCACCGCATCATCGACAAACGCGAGTACACGCTGATGCGCGTAGAACTCACCCCAGTGTTCGGTCGGTGTCGACGGCATCGGCCGGTTCCCGATGAACATCTGACCGGTGAAGCCGGCCGGAGCGCTACCGAACCGGTCGGCGCCGGCTCCGTGCATCCGGGCGAGCGCGGCACCGAACTCCCGGGCATGCTGCTGCGTCGGTCCGGCGCTTGCCAGCCGGGCCAAGGTGATGTGGTCCGCCCCGACATCGACCACCTCGACAACGGGTCCGCCGGCCTCGGCGAGCCAGCGCAGACCCGCGGCCTCGGCAGCGAAGAAGTCACGATGGGCACCGGTTCGACTTTTGCGGAATTCACCTGAGCTCACCGCTCCAGCGTGCCGGACCGGTACGTGTCCCACTACCATTTGGTGATGGCCAGCCTGAAGCAGCGAATCATCGCCGAACTCGACGTGTCCGCGACCATCGACCCCCAGCAGGAGGTGGACCGGCGGGTGGACTTCCTCAAGCAGTACCTCCTGAGCACCGGCACCAGCGGCTTCGTGCTCGGAATCAGTGGTGGCCAGGACTCGTGCCTGACCGGTCGTCTCTGCCAGCTCGCGGTGGAATCTGTGCGCGCCGAGGGCGGCAGCGCAACGTTTGTCGCGGTACGGCTGCCCTACGGCGAGCAGGCTGATGAAGAGGATGCCCAGATTGCGCTCAAGTTCATCGACCCCGACCGCTCAGAGGTCTACAACGTCAAGCCCGGCTCCGACGCCACCGCCGAGGTCGTTGTGCAGACGCTCGGCGAACCGCTCCGAGACCTGGTGCGCGGCAACATCAAGGCCCGCGAGCGCATGATCCTGCAGTATGCGGTGGCCGGTCAGGAGAACCTGCTGGTGGTCGGCACCGACCACGCCGCCGAGGCGGTCAGCGGCTTCTTCACCAAGTACGGCGACGGCGGCGTCGACGTCACGCCGTTGACCGGGCTCACCAAACGTCAAGGAGCCCAGATCCTCCGGCATCTCGGCGCACCCGATTCGGTCACGACAAAGGTTCCGACCGCCGATCTCGAAGACGACCGGCCGGCGCTGCCGGACGAAGAGGTCCTCGGAGTCACGTACAGCCAGATCGACGACTACCTCGAGGGCCGCGAGGTCGATGCCCAGGCCGCCGAACGCATCGAATCGCTGTTTCTGCGCTCGGCGCACAAGCGCACCGTCCCGGTCACCCCTTTTGACGACTGGTGGAAGAGCTAGCGCTCGAATCCGACGCGGCGGCAGACGCTTCGAGGCTCCGGGCACTGACCCGGGCAAGGTGATCGAACTGGTTGTTCGCGATCCGCATGACGATTTCGTATGGAAGTGCGAACTTCCGGGACACCCAGTATCCGAACCGGATGTCGAGTGACGTGTAGACCATGAAGTGGTTCTTGCGAACACCTTTGAGAATGGCGTCCGCCGCCTTCTCCGGCGTCACCGCGACCTTGTGGAACCGGCCGACCTGGCGTGCGATGACCGGATTGTCCCGATCGATCCCGGCGATGTCGACGGTGTCCACCAACGGAGTGTCCACCCCACCCGGACAGACCAGCGACACCCCGATCTTGTGGCGGCGCAGGTCCATCCGCAGGACCTCCGACACCCCACGGATTCCGAACTTGCTGGCGCTGTAGGCGGCATGCCATGGGAGGGCCAACAGCCCGGCCGCCGATGACACGTTGACCAGGTGGCCACCGCGGCCACGGCGCACGATCTGCGGCACAAAACACTCGATGATGTGGATGGGTCCCATCAGATTGACGTCGACCATCTTCTTCCACTGGCGATGCTCGAGGTTTTCCACTGTGCCCCAGACGGATACACCCGCGATGTTCATGACGACATCCATCACACCGACCTCGGCATCGACCTGTTGCGCGAATCGCTTGACCCACTCGTAGTCGGACACGTCACCGGCGCGGTGGAACACCACCTTGCCGTCGTCCCTGCGGACCTCGGCGACGGTCTCGTCGAGGTTCTGCGAGTTGATGTCGGTGAGAACCAGGGCCGCACCCGCCCGCGCCGACGCCAGCGCGGTGGCCTTTCCGATTCCGCTGCCGGCGCCGGTGATCAACACCCGCTTCCCGCGGAGGTCTTTCACGGGCGGTTTCATCACCAGTAGGTCTTTGACACTCATGTCTCGACCCTACGGGTCACGCTCGGACTCAGACAGGTAGTTTGCCGCCAAAGATCTCGTAGAGCACCGAGAGCATCGCCTCGAGAACCTGCGACGCGGCGTCGTTGCCCTGCGTCGCCAGCAGCCCCGCGATTCCCTCCGAATCATCCGCCTCGAGCAGTGAGCTGACGAGCGGCAGGAGCGACTGCAGACCGGACAGGTCGATTCCCTCAGTCGCAGTACCGGATTCCGGCGCCGGCGGCGAAGAGGGCGATGACGTTCCGTTCTCGCTACCGAGCGGCAGGCTGGGGAGCCCCAGACCCGGATCCACCTTGCGAGTGGGGGTGGTGGGCTTGGCGCTCGTGGTCGGAGTCGTTGTCTTGGCGGTCGAAGCGCCCGGTGCCGGTGTTGTGGGTGCCGGTGAGGCCGTTGTCGACTGCGGTGCCACCGCCTGCGGTGTGGTCGTCGTGGGTGCGGCCGAGGTCGGTGCGGCCGGAGCAGGAGCAGCCGTCGACGAACTCGTCGCCGGCGCGGCGGGCGAATCCCCGGTCAACAGGAACCGGAGCATGCCGTCGATCAGTCCGACGGCGTACTTGAGCTGACCGTCGGGTCCGGTGAGGGCCGCGGCATCGGCGGTGTTGGAGAGGTTGCCCAGCTCGACAAACACATTGGGCACTTTGGTGAGGTTGGCCGCGGCGACATCCGACCTCGCCTGCACGCCGTCCTGCGCTCCGGCGTAGTTGGCGGGCACGAGCCCGGCATCCTTGAAGGCGTCGCGCATCAGGCCGGCGGCGTTGCGTCCGGGACCGGACTGGACCTGCTGGACGGTGGCATCGGGAACCGGGAGTTGCGGAACGATGATGTGGAACCCGCTCTTGGTCTCGTCGGTTCCGACTGACGTCGAATCTGCGTGGACGTTGACCGCGATATCGGCATTCGAGGCATTGGCGGCGTTGATCCGCTCGTCGATGCACCCACCCCACCCGGTGTCGTCCTGGCGACTGAGTACCACCTTGGCACCCTGGCTCTCCAAACCGGCCTTCACGAGCTGGGTGATGTCCCAGTTGACCTTGTGTTCGGCCACCCCACCCGGACTGGTGGCACCCGTGGTCTGGCACGCCTTGGTGCCACCACGGCCGTCGGGTACCGGCTTGTTCAGATCTTGACCCGCCGACGAACCCTGATGGCCGGGGTCGAGGAAGATGGTCTTTCCGGTGAGCGCGGTGCCCTGCGCCGGAGCGGGCTCGGCAGACGCCGTCGTGGGCATCGCGATCAGTGAAGCGGCGAGCGCCAGGGTGGTGAGCCCGGCCACGCGCATGGTCTTCTTGGTCACGGTGTTCCTTTCGCGTGCGCCGGAAATCGGTCCAGCGCGGCCTTCGGACCGATCAGTTGCTGGTGTGGCCGGCCAGGACTCGACTCGGACGCCACTTACGCAACATCAGTCACAAAATTCACTTCCGTAACAGTGAAGCAGCACTTGAGACTTTTGGGAAACCAGGCACCAGCGCCCCGGAAACCGTTGTGCGGTCGTGACCGAGGTGATGCTCAATCGTTTGGTCACGGCCTATGACGGCACCCGGGAATGCCGGTAGCCTGCCCTACCGCAGCGAGCGGGTGATGCTCAGCATCGACTGCTCGTCGACGTCACCGCTTGCCCGGCATCCGGCGAGTACTGCGAGCACGTGCGCCTCATCGATTCCCGCGCCGATGATCACCAGCTCGGTGCGGCGGGGCTCCCCCGGCTCCCAGGTCTGCGCTTGCACGCTGACGTAGTTGCCGACGGTGTGGACAACGTATTTGCGCCGGTGTCCTGCAACATCGAAGTACACAAACCCCTTGATCCGGAAGACGCCGGCGGGCGGTTGTTCCAGAAAAGTCGCCAGCGCCCGGGGCTCCATCGAACCCGGCTCGGTGAAGGTGATCGCCTGATACTCGTGGTGCAGGTGGCCGCAATGGTCGCCTTCTGCGGTGTCCGACAGTGACTCGATCAGCAGCTCGTCCAATCCCAACTGGCGGGGACCGGTGTCCGGTGGGCGACGCGGTGTCACGTCGGTCAACAATTCCAGGTCGACGACGGAATCGCGGGTCGCGATGATCGGAGCGGTCGGATTGTGGCCGCGGGCCAGCTCCCTGGCACCCTCGAGCGCATCGGCTTCGGCGAGGTCGACCTTGTTGAGCACGATCAGGTCGGCAAGCGCCAGATGCTGATCGATCTGTGCATGCCGCGTCCTGGTATCGGCATGGTTCGCGGCGTCCACCAGGTACACCAAGCCACCGTATTCGACACGGGAATTGTTGCTGCCCACCACCATCCGGATCAGGTTGCGCGGCTCCGCGAGCCCACTGGCCTCGATGACGATCAGGTCGAGGCCTGCCCGCGGCGCCGTCAGCGCCTCGAAGGTGGCATCAAGTCCGTCGTCGTCCACGGTGCAACACATGCAGCCGTTACCCAGGGAAACCGCGCCGTCGACCTGACCGGCCACCAGCATCGCGTCGATGTTCACCGATCCGAAGTCGTTGACCACCACACCGATTCGCAAACCGGACCGGGTGCGCAGCAGGTTGTTGAGCAGTGTTGTCTTGCCGGCGCCGAGAAATCCCGCGACCAGCAGTACCGGTATCCGCCTCACGCGTTTCTCATACCTCCGCCGGACCCAGACACTGCTCGCAGACCACCACCAGTTCGCGTCCGCCGGGATCCGGATAGTTCGCGACGTTCTTCGTCTCGCCGCCGCAGCGCGTGCAGGTCCCGATGACCTTCGTGTGGTCGGAGAAGTCCACGCTCATCCGTTTGTCGAACACGTACAGCGAGCCGTCCCACAGACCGTCGTCGCCGTACTTCTCGCCATAGCGAACGATGCCACCGTCGAGTTGATACACCTCGTTGAAGCCGCGGTTGCGCATCAGGACCGACAGCACTTCGCAGCGCACCCCGCCGGTGCAGTAGGTGACCACCGGCTTGTCCTTGAGGTGGTCGTAGTCACCGCGTTCGATCAGGTCGATGAAATCGCGTGTGGTCTCCGTCGGTGGGACCACGGCGTCGCGGAACCGGCCGATCTGGGCTTCGAGATGGTTGCGACCGTCGAAGAAGACAACGTCGTCGCCGCGCTCGTCGACCAGCTGGTGGACGGCCTCAGGACTCAGGTGGGTGCCGCCGCCGACAACTCCGGACCCGTCGACCTGCAACTCTCCGGGCCTGCCGAAGGTGACGATCTCGGGCCGGACCTTGACGCTCAGTCGCGGGAAGTCGTCGCCGAGTCCGTCGGACCACTTGATGTCGGCGTTCTTGAACGCCGGGTACTCCCGTGTCCCCCGGACATATTTCTTGACGGCACCGATGTCACCGCCGACGGTGCTGTTGATTCCGTGCTCGGAGATGATGATCCGGCCGCTCACCCCGGCTGCTTCGCATAGTGTGTGCTGCCAAAGCCGAATGGCCTCGGGGTCGGCGATCGGCGTGAAGACATAAAAAAGCACAATCTTGGGTGTCGACACAGAGGTAAGGGTACGGACATGGGGAAATCAGCGGTCGGGATGGTGCTGGTGTGCGCCGCGGCGATCGTCGCGCTCGGGGGATGTTTTGCCGAGGACGGGCCGAGCACAAAGGAGTTACCGCCGACTGACGAGTTGTCGACCGAGAAGTCGGTCACGACAACCACCACGAGCCGCTCGACGACCACCGCGGCCCGGTCCGGCGCGCAGACGATCGGGGAGGCGATCAGCATCGCACCGCGGGTCGACAACACCGACTACCACGAGGCGGCCCCGGCCGAGGGTGAGCCGGTCGAGGACACCTCCGAGTTCCACTTCAGCACGGCCGACGGCCAGGTGCGCTGCTCCACCGTGGACCGCGACACCGCCACCCTCGCGTGTGATGCGGCCGGCGGGGCGACCCAGCCCGAGCCCGACTCCACACCCGCGGGCTGCACGTGGCACGGCAGCTACGTGGTCCTCGCCGAGTCGTCCAGACAGGGCTCCTGCACCGACACGCCATGGGTCTGGGTTCGGAGCGAGCCCTTGCTGTCGGGTTCGACGATCTCGATCGGGAGGTTCCAGTGCCTGGCCGTCCCCACCGGCCTGTATTGCCTGAATACCAGGTCAGACAACGGCTTTGCCATCCGCGACGGTGCATACCGGGTGATCTCGGGCGCCGACCCGGCACCTGCCGCCCTCACCGAGATCCCCGCACCCGGCGCACCGGCCACCACCACCGGCTGACCGACCGAAAACCGCGTTAGACTTGCACATCGCATGTGTCCCCGGCCGGAAACCTGTTGACGTCCGTGAAAGGTGATGGTCATGACCTACCCCCCGCCGTACGACCCGAACAACGATCCGCTGCGCAAGCGCGACGACAACTCCGCGCAAGGCGGTACCCCGCCCCCGGGCCAGGAGTATCAACAGCCCGGGTACCAGGCGCCGGGCTTTCAGCAACCGTACGACCCGAACTTTCAGCAGCCGTACGCGAACCCCGGGTATCCGCAGTCCGGCTTCGGGCAGCCTGGTTACCAGCAGCAGCCGGGTTATCCAGCGCCTGCATACGGCTATTCGGTACCCCGCGAGACCAATTCGAGCGCTGTCATCGCACTGGTGTGCGGGATCGCGTCCTTCGTGATCTGTGGACTCGCCGTCATCCCCGCCATCATCTTCGGCAACAAGGCCGTCGAGGAGATCAACGCATCCGGTGGCCGTCAGGACGGCCTGGGCATGGCCCAGGCCGGGCGCATCATGGGATGGGTGGGTGCCGCATTGTGGATCATCGGCATCGCGTTGTTCGTGATCCTGCTGATCGTGGCCGCAGGATCGTCCACCACCACCTGACTCACGTCAGCAGCAGCACGCCACACGCGATCAGCGCGACGAGTTTGACCACCTCGAAGCCGATGTAAACCAGATGGACCCGCGAACCGGCCCCGCTCTCGTCACCGGCGAGTACGCGGTCCGAGCGGCGGGTCAGCGCGGGCCTGAGCCCCACGATCTGGACGGCCAGCGCGGCGACCGCAATGGCGGCGGTGGCCAGGATCGCCGATGTCGGTGAGCCGATGATCAGGCCCGCCACCAGCGCGACGGCAAGCACCACTTCGGCAATGTTCAACGCCCGGAACACGAGTCGGCCGATGCCCAGACCGATGCGAAGTGTGACGTCCGGTGCCCGGAACTTCAGCGGCGCCTCGATGAACGAGATCGCCAGCACCATACCGATCCACACGAATACCGCTGCTGTTGCCAATTCCATGTCGTAGACCTCGTCCTGATGGCGGCGACTAATCGTTTGGCAGACCGGAGAATTCGATGACCGCGATGAGGTCGTCGATGGCCTGGCAGAGCTCGATGATCCGCTCGACGGTGCCCGGCGCCGACAAGATCTTCAATCGGTCCGCCGGCCCCAGCCCCAGCCGGACCGCGGTGTCGTAGACCTTCGCATCGACGGGGCCCTCGCTCCGCAGCGGTTCGACCAGACGGTCTTCGACCACGATCCCGCGTACGCGCGACAGCACCGACGACAGACCGGTGAGCCGTTCCCGGATGGGTTCGAGATCTGCGGGGTACGCGATGGGATCAGTGCTCGGCCACATCGTGATGTCTGCCATCGGATATGGGTTGTCGGGCAGCCACGACCGCACCTGGAATCGATCCGTTCCGACGCATGAGAGGTGGTAGCGGCCATCGGGGCGCTCGGTGCATGTCTCGATGGCCGCCAGCGTCCCGACACCGACGCGTTCGTCTCCTCCGCCGACCTCACTGCCACGCGAGATCAGCACCACGCCAAAGCTGTTCGTTCCGTCGATGGCGGTGCAGTCGGCGACCATCTGCCGGTATCTGGCTTCGAACACCTGCAGGCTCAGGGTCTCGCCGGGCAGCAGCGTCATGCCCAACGGGAACATCGGGTGTGCGGTCATCCGTCAAGCATGCCTGCCGAAGTCCGCTTCGGACAGTCGGACCGGCCGATCGGTTCGGAAGAGCGTCATGTCAGTCCCCGGCCGAGCACGCGGTCTGTGCCCGCCGCGCGAATCGCCGACACCCGCTGCAGCACGCGCGCATACCGCGGCATGACCTCCGAGGGTTGATGACGTACGGCGTGGGTGATCCACGATGCCGCGTCGTCCGCCGTCAGCGCGGGCAGCCCGTTGTATTCGGCGGTCGGCGCGATCATCGGTGTGCGGATGAGCGGGAAGTAGATGGTGCTGACCGTGATCCCGTCACCGGCGAGTTCTGTTCCGATACTGCGGCCGACGATGCTCAGCGCCGCCTTCGATCCCGCGTACGCCGAGAACTTCGGCATCGATCCGGCCGGTACACCCCACGTCGAGATGTTGATGATGTGCCCGCTCCCACGTGATTTCATGCCGGGGAGGAATCCAAGCATCAGCCCCACCGGGCCGAAGTAGTTCACCGCCATGGTGCGGCGATAGTCGTGGAGCCGGTCCACCGAGTCGAGGGCGGTGCGCCGGATGGACCGGCCGGCGTTGTTGACCAACACATCTGGCGTTCCGTGTTCGGCGAGGATCTCGTCGACGAGCCGTCGCACATCGTCTTCGTCGGCAAGGTCGGCGGGATGGCTGTGCGCCGCACCGCCCGCGGCGACGATCTGATCGCGGACAGCGTTCAACCCCTCGCTGCCACGCGCAACCAGGATGAGTTCGGCGCCTTCGCGGCCGAGTGCCAACGCCGCCGCCTCACCGACTCCCGAGGACGCACCGGTGATGACGATGGTGCGACCACGGACCTGAGCCGGGGTACCCGCGGCGAGCGTGTCGTGGAGCGAGTACGGCCGAGCCAGACCGAATCGCGCAAGGTGTGCGCCGAGGCGCCGGGCAGTCTTCATGACTGCCCACCCTTACACACCCGACGCCACGTCGGGCAGACCTTCGGACCGGGACCGGCAGATCCGGCACCGGGGTCAGGACTTGTCTGCTGCGAACTCGCGGACGATCGCGTTGTTGAAGGCGGGCAGATCGCCGGGGTTGCGACTGGTGATCAGCGCATTGGGTCCGTCGGTGCAGACCACCACCTCGCGGTCCACCCACTGGCCGCCCGCATTCGTGACGTCCGTACGCACGCTCGGGTAGGACGTCACTGTGCGCCCGCCGAGGACTCCGGCTTCCACCAGCGTCCACGGCGCGTGACAGATCGCCGCCACCGGTTTGCCCTCGGTGAAGAACGACGAGATGAACCTCACCGCGTCGGCGTCGGTCCGCAGATTGTCGGGGTTGGCAACACCACCCGGCAGCACGAGTGCATCGAAGTCGGCTGACGGCACCTCCGAGACGATGGCGTCCACCGCGAATGTGTCGGCCTTGTCAAGGTGGTTGTAGGCCTGAATCTTTCCGGATTCGGTCGACACCAGATGTGGTGAGCCCCCGGCCTTGCGCACGGCCTCCCAGGGTTCGGTGAGCTCCACCTGTTCCGCTCCTTCCGGCGCCACGAGAAACGCGATCTGCTGTCCGTCGAGTTCATGTCCCATGTACTCCCGGTACCCGCCCGAGGGCGGGCGCAAACGACCTCAGTCCACGGCAACCGACGCCGAAGCAGGCCGTACCAACCCGCGCGGACGAACGATGCCGAGGTCAAGATGTGTGACCACACCCGCGGGCGCATCGCAGACATCGGGGATGGCGTTGGCGCCGATATACCCCGTCCACGGCAGGGCGCCGTTGCCGTCTTGGTCGTCGCGGCGGAGGCCGCGGGACAGGCTCAGGTCCAGCCCGGGGTCGCCTTCGATGACCACGCGGTAGCTGGTGTCGTCCGCGCAATCAAATCGAGGCGCAATGTCGTCGCCCATGGTCCAGAAGCCGTGGAACGTGATCAGCGGTGCAGCGTCGACCCATGCGGTCCACTCGTAGTGCTGCCCGGCGACGGTTCCGGCCTCGACGACGCCACCGGGGTAGGCGATGTCCGTGGTGGCGGTGGCCAATTCCAGCGTCGTGGTGATGTCGGTGATCGTCACGCCGAGGGTCTCGGCGATCATTTCCATCGACTGGGCGTAGATGTGATGGGTGTCCGGCGAACGGCTCGGGTTGGCTCGAACGTCGTCGGGTGCGCGCCCGAACCCCAGTGCCGGAATGTAATCGGAGGGATGGGCGAAGAAGTTGACGGTCTCGTACACGTGGATCCGGTCGATGCGCCCCATCAGGCGAATCAAGGTGAGCGGCATGAGATCGCTGATGAATCCCGGATGTAGGCCGGACCCGTGGAATGAGGTGCCGCCGTCCTGACACGCCGCCTCGATCGCGTCGAGGTACTCCCGTGTGCGTTCCGTCCGGAAGAAGGGGCCCATCGGACTGACCACGTTCTTGCCGGAGCGCAACAGCCGACAGACCGTGTCGAGGTCCGGAAGGGTTCCGCGGGGCGCGAAATGCACGCAATCGGCGTCCAGCGCGATGATGGCGTCGACGTCGTTCGTGGCGATCACACCGGTGTCCGGTAGATCCGCGAGGTCACCAGCATCCTTCCCGGCCTTGTCAGGGTTGGTGACCAGGACGCCAACCAGCTCGAAAGCCGAATTCTCCACGAAATACCGAATCGCCTGACGACCGACTTTTCCGGTGGCCCACTGGATCACGCGGTAGGTGGGTTCTGCATGCGACGTCGCCATCTGGCTCCTCGATGTGTGTTGGATCACTCAACCTAGCACGAAAAGAGTCCCCTTCTCGAAATTGAGAACAACGTTCCGAGGTCGAGCCGGCACCTACGCGCACCGATGCGCGAAAGACGTCTCGAATCGCAACGCAATCGCGCCACTCCAGCACTGGACGTGACCGACGTCACAGTTCTACCGTGGGGGTATGGCTACCAAGACATATCTGAAGCAGGTTGTTCACCACTGCCCCGTCTGCGGCCAGCACATGGAGGTGGAGGTCCACGAATTCCGCACATTTGGAGGCGATATCCACAAGACCAAGTCCGAGCCGACGTGCACGAACCCCAAGTGCTCGTCACACAACAACTGACCCACCAAGCAACCCCGAACGACCGGACCGCCGCGTCCGGTCGTTCGATGTCGTCAGCGAGGAGCCATGCGAATCGAACCGTCGACCCGAATGGTCTCGCCGTTGACATATCCGTTCTGTAGCAACGTGAGCGCCATGTCAGCGTAATCGTCGGGACGGCCGAGCCGCTTCGGGAACGGGACGTCAGCGGCAAGACCCTCCCGAATATCGTCGCGCAGACGGGCCAGCATTGGTGTGTCGAACACGCCCGGCGCGATGGTGTTCACCCGGATACCCACGCTGGCAAGGTCCCGCGCGGCCACGAGGGTCATGCCATGAACGGCCGCCTTGGAGGCGGTGTACGACGTCTGCCCTATCTGACCGTCGAAGGCCGCAACCGAGGCGGTCAGCACGATTGCGCCGCGCTCGGTGTCGATCGGCTCATTGCGCGCGATGCGAGATGCCGCCAGTCGCAGAACGTTGTACGTGCCGATGAGGTTCACCTCGAGGACATCTCGAAAGCTCTGCAGCGGGGCAGGATTCTTGTCGCGGTCGAGGATCCGCATCCGGTCGCCGCCCCGGCCCGCGCAGTGCACGACACCACGCAGGGGTCCGTGGGACTCGGCAGCGTCGAGCGCCTCGATGAGCGACGCCTCGTCGGTGATGTCGCCGGGAACGAACAGCGCCGCATCACCGAGGTTCTTCGCGGTCGTCTCACCATCCGATGCCGGAAGGTCGGTGATCACCACCCGGCCGCCACCGGCGACGATGGCTGCGGCAGTCGCGGCACCGAGTCCCGATGCTCCGCCGGTGACGAGGAACGTGTTGTCTTTCAGTTGCATTGTTGGACAGACTTTCTGTTGTCGGATTCAGCGCCATCGCGAGGTGCCGGTCACATCGCAAAAATGGTCGCATCGGACGCCGACCCCAGGCCAGCATTAGGCATTTGCCTGGTGTGATACACGCCACTGCGTGTGACGGTGTTGAGAGCAACTCACATCTGGAGGTACTGATGAGCGCACCGACAACCGGTGATCCGGGCCATGTGGCAGACGTCCTTGCCGACGCGGTTATCGACGATCGTGAGGCCGGCATCTACCGGACCAATCGGCGGATCTTCACCGATGAGGACATCTTCGAACTCGAGATGAAACACATCTTCGAGGGCAACTGGATCTATCTGGCCCACGAGAGCCAAGTCGCGAACCCCGGTGACTACTTCACGACGAACATCGGCCGCCAGCCCGTGGTCATAACCCGGGACAAGGACGGCGAGATGCACCTCCTCGTGAATGCCTGCGCACACCGCGGCGCCATGATCTGCCGGCGCAAGACCGACAACCGGACCACACTGACCTGCCCGTTCCACGGCTGGACGTTCCGCAACGACGGAACACTGCTCAAGGTCAAGGATCCCGACGGTGCCGGCTACCCGGAGTCGTTCAACGTCAACGGCTCTCACAACATGACCAAGGTCGCCCGCTTCGACAGCTACCGTGGCTTCCTGTTCGGCAGCCTCAACGACGACGTGCTGCCACTGCGGGAACACCTCGGCGACACCACCGCCGTCATCGACATGCTCGTCGATCAGTCACCCGACGGCCTGGAAGTCCTTCGGGGCTCCTCGACGTACACCTACGACGGGAACTGGAAGGTCCAGGCGGAGAACGGCGCCGACGGCTACCACGTGACCGCAACCCACTGGAACTACGCGGCGACGACGTCACGCCGCGACACCGGTGAATCGAAGAACGACACCAAGGCACTGGATGCCGGCGGCTGGGGCAAGTCCGGTGGCGGCTACTGGTCGTATCCGAACGGACATCTCTGCCTGTGGACATGGGCGGCAAATCCGCAAGACCGGCCGCTGTGGGACCAGCTCGACCACCTCAAGGCCCAGTTCGGCGATGCCAAGGGCGACTTCATGGTCAAGGGATCGCGCAACCTGTGCCTCTACCCGAACGTGTATCTGATGGACCAGTTCTCCACGCAGATCCGCCACTTCCGCCCCATCGCGCCCGACAAGACCGAGGTCACCATCTACTGCATCGCGCCCAAGGGTGAAAGCGATTCGGCTCGCGCACACCGGATCCGGCAGTACGAGGACTTCTTCAACGCCTCCGGTATGGCAACCCCCGATGATCTCGAGGAGTTCCGGTCGTGCCAGCTGACCTTCCGCGCGCAGGCTGCCCCGTGGAACGACATGAGTCGCGGCGCGGAGCACTGGCACGACGGCCCCGACGCCGTCGCCGGCTCGCTCGGTATGGACAACGTCATCTCGTCCGGCGTGAAAAACGAAGACGAGGGCCTCTATCCGGTTCAGCACGGGTACTGGCTGGACACGATGCGGGCAGCCGTGTCGTCCGAAGCAGACATCGAGGCAGGAGCACCCTGATGACAACCACCGAGACCGGCACCATGCTGATCACGCAGAACATGATCGAGCAGTTCCTGTACCGGGAAGCCCGGTACCTCGACGATCGTGAGTTCGAGAAGTGGCTGGAGTGCTACGCCGATGACGTCGTCTACTGGATGCCGTCGTGGGACGACAACGACCAGCTGGTCGAGAATCCCCAGCGGGACATCTCGCTCATCTACTACGGGAACAAAGGCGGTCTCGAAGACCGTGTCTTCCGGATACGCACCGAACGATCTTCTGCCACATCACTTCCCGAACCCCGCACCAGCCACAACGTCAGCAACGTCGAGGTGATCGAACGCCGCGGGGATCTCGTCGACGTTCGTTTCAACTGGCACACGATGTACTTCCGGTACAAGACCGTGGATCCCTATTACGGAACATCTTTCTACACAATCGACTTCACCGGCGAACAGCCGCTGATCCGCCGTAAGACCGTGGTGCTCAAGAACGACTACATCCACCACGTCGTCGACATCTACCACTTCTGAGAGAACGCACATGACAACCACACAGGAACAGCCCACCGGTGTGGCCGGCCATCAGATCGCGCTGGCATTCGAAGACGGTGTCACCCGCTTCATCACCTGCCGGGAAGATCAGACGGTGGCCGACGCCTCGTACCGCCAACGCATCAACATTCCGCTGGACTGCCGCGACGGCGCCTGCGGCACGTGCAAGGCCTTGTGCGAATCCGGTGAATACGACGGCGGAACCTACATCGAGGACGCCCTGTCGCAGGACGAGGCCGCTTCCGGGTACGCATTGCCGTGCAGCATGAAGCCCCGGTCCGACCTGGTGCTGCAGATCGCCGCCACCTCTGCGATCGCCAAGACCCAGGCGGCCACCTTCGAGTCGCACATTGTTGAACTGGAACGTCTTTCACCGACCACTGTGCGATTCGGCGTGGAAGTGCCCAACCGATCCGAGCTGGCGTTCCTACCCGGGCAATACGTCAACATCTCGGTGCCCGACACCGATGCGACACGGAGCTACTCGTTCAGCAACAACCCGGACGACGAGCGGTTGAGCTTCCTGGTCAAACTCACCCCCGGTGGTGCGATGTCGGACTACTTGACCGACCGCGCCCAAGTGGGCGATACGGTCACGTTCACCGGACCACACGGATCGTTCTTCCTCCGTGAGAGCGAACGGCCGATCCTGTTGCTGGCCGGAGGAACCGGATTGGCGCCGATCCTGTCGATGCTGCGCACACTCGCCTCCACCGGAACCACCAGAAGCGTCCACCTGATCTACGGGGTCAGCTCCGACGACGACATCGTGGAGACCTCTGCACTCGACGAACTCTCCGGTGCGCTGGATCAATTCACCTGGGATCACTGCGTCTCCGATCCGGCAAGCGAGGCGGCCAACAAGGGTTACGTGACCGGCCTCATCGGTCCGCAGCACTTGCACGACGGTGATGTGGCGCTGTACCTCTGCGGTCCACCCCCGATGGTCGAGTCGGTACGCAAGCACGTCAAGGACGCCGGCATCGACCCGACCGGCTTCTACTACGAGAAGTTCGCACTCGCCTCGACGTCCACGGTGGCGCCGACCGAAACAGAGTCTCCCGCAGAAGAATCAATCGTCGACGACGAGGTGGTCTTCGCCCCGGACGCCCGGACGATCGCCGCGCAGACGATGTTGCCATCGGCCCGGATCACACCGTGGACGGGTCCGGTGACCGTCACCGACGAGGGCGATATACCCCGCCGGATCGCCGGGCAGAACCTGTTCCCCGCCGACGTGACCATCGCGCCGACCCTCGAACATCCCGGGAGCGTCGCCGAGAAATCCGAGACATCGACGCCCACCGCCCCGACACCGCAACCGGTTTCGGAGTCACCGAGCACCGTCACGGTCGGCACCGGCGGCTACCAGATCGGCGAAGATCATCCCGACGTCCACGAATCGGACGCGATCTTCGCGGCCCGCTGCGCCCTCGAACTCGGTGCCCTCGAAGTGACATTGGGGCGCTTGAACACTCGGCAACTGGCCGGCTACCGACTGCTCGCCGAGTCCACCGTTCCCTACGTGTCCGGCGACCACTTCGTCGATGCGGTCGAAACCGGTGACCGCGAGACCGCCCGGTCACTGATCGTCGCCCACGCCGACCGATCCAAGCAGACGATGCGGCGGGCGATGGCCGACCGCCGGGCGGCGCGGGCCCCTCGGTTCGTGACCCCCGGCCGGTTCGCCGGACAGGTTGTCGTGGTCACCGGAGCCGCCCAGGGCATCGGCGAACAAGCGGCGCGTCGCATCAGTGCCGAGGACGGTCTGGTTGTGCTCGTCGACCGGTCCGAACTCGTGAAGGAGGTCGCCGACGACCTCACCGCCGGTGGCGCCAACGCCCTTGCCGTCACCGCTGATCTGGAGACCTGGGAGGGCGCCGAGTCCGTTGTCCACCAGGCACTGTCAGCGTTCGGACAGGTGGATGTCCTGATCAACAATGTCGGTGGCGCAATCAATTTCAAGCCGTTTGTCGAGTTCACCGACACTGAGATCCGCGCCGAGCTCGACCGATCGCTGCTGACCACCCTCTACTCCTGCCGGGCGGCGTTGCCGTCGATGGTGGACCGAGGTCGCGGCGTGATCGTCAACGTGTCCTCCGCTGCCACCCGTGGTATCAACCGCATCCCCTACTCCGCGGCGAAGGGCGGGATCAACGCGATCACGGCGTCGCTCGCGATGGAGTACGCCGACGCCGGAATCCGCGTGGTCGCGACCGCGCCCGGTGGCACCGAGGCACCACCGCGCCGCATCTCACGCGGTACACCGGAACCGGCGGACGACACCCAACGCGCCTGGCTACAAGCTCATGTCGACCAGACGATCGAGTCGTCGCTGATGAAGCGGTACGGCACGCTCGACGAACAGGCCGCAGCCATCTGCTTCCTGGCATCGGACGAGGCGTCGTACATCACCGGGACCGTATTGCCCGTCGCCGGCGGCGACGGCGGGTGAGGACGGATGGGAACTCGCGCCCACATCCGGCCAATCCCACCGGTCACCGCCGGAGCCGGTCATAGGATGGATCGATGAGGCCAACGGCGGTCTGTGTCGGGCGCGACCGTGAACTCGGGATGCTCGCTGCACAACTCGCCGCGACCACGGCCGATGGCGCGCAGATCGTCGCGGTACGGGGCGACGAGGGTATCGGGAAGACGACCCTGGCTACGGCCCTCGCCGACAATCAGGCCGGCTCGGCGTGGACGGCGAGAACGGCGTCGTGGGAATCCGCGAGTCCCGGTGCCGTGCTTCATCAACTCTTCCAACAGGATCTGCCGGACAACCCGCTCGACGCCGCTGCCCACATCGCCAGGTCCGTCTCGACCGCAGCCGATTCCTCCGGGCCACAGCTGCTGATCATCGACGACGCCGAGCAATCCGACGCACTCTCGTTGCAGGCCTTGACAACTGCGGTCCGCCATCATCGCGACATTCCGATGCTCGTGGTACTGACCGTCACCGACCCGGTGTCTCCGGTGTCCGACCTCGCCTCCCAGGTCATGACGCTCACCGGCCTCGACACCACCGCCGTGGAGGAACTCGCACGCGGCCGGGGCGTGGTGATCCACCCGGCGATGACGCCGGTCCTGACCGAGCACACCGGCGGCAACCCCAGATACGTCTCGGCGCTGCTCGACGAGGTCCCCGCACGGATCTGGACCCGGCCCGGCGCGGCATTGCCCGCACCGTCGCAGGTGGTGTCGCATACCCGCGATCGGCTCGACCGATGCGGCCGGCAGGGCCGATCGCTGATCGAGGCGCTGGCCGTCCTCGGAGACTCCGGATCCTTCACCGAGGCTGTGACGCTTGCGGATTCGACGTCGACGTTGGACGCCATCGACGAGGGCAAGGCCGCCGGGCTGTTGGTCGACGGACCCGACCCCTGGCATTCCTACAACGCCGCGCTCCTCGATCGGATCACCAGGGTCGCGATCCTGGAGATCATGGGCGCCGCCGCGGCCGGGCGCGCACACCTCCGTGCCGCCGAGGTCGTCGACGACCCGGTCCGGAGCCTGATCCACCGGGTGAGCGCCACCGCCACCCCCGATCCGGATCTGGCCGACGAGGCCGATGCGCTGGCGCGCGAGCGAGGCACCGCCGGTGCCTGGGCGGAAGCCGCGGGACTCTTCCGGGAGGCCAGTCGACTCTCCACCGAGAAGGCGCTGCGCGACGACCGGCTGATCCGAACCGCGGATTCCCTGGTGGCAGCAGGAGATACCGCAGCTGCCCTGTCGCTCGTCCCCGATCTCGAAGCACTGCCGGAGACGGCACTACGCGATGCGGTGCTCGCCTACCTCGCGATCGTTCGGGGCCGCGCCACCGAGGCCGAGATCCGGATGCAGCGCGCCTGGGATGTCGTCGACAGCGCCGACGACCCCGAGACGGCGGCACTCATTGCGCAGCGGCACGTCCTGCATTCGCTCAGTCGCTGCCGAGGCAGCGAGATCGTCGAGTGGGCGGATCGCGCATTGGCCCTGGCGCAGCACGACTCCCCCGCCGCGATCGAGGCAGAAGCGATCCGGGGCCTGGGACTGGCTTCGTCCGGACAGCCCGAACTCGCCGACGATGCCTACCGCGACCTCGAGAACCGTGTCCACCCTGGTGTTCAGGCCCAGCGTTTCAGTCTCGGACGGGGCTGGCTTCAGCTCGCCCACGACGACGTCGACGGCGCCCGGACCAATCTCGAAACCGCGGTGGCGACAGCCCATCTGGGCGGCGCGGCCCGAATCTCGCTGTGGGCCTACGGCTGGCTGGCCCGGCTGCAGTTCCTCACCGGGGACTGGGATCAGGCCCTGCGTTCGGTCTCCGACGGTCGGCTGCTGGCAGATTCCAGCGAGGTTGTGTTGGCCACACCGCTTCTGGAGTGGACGGCCGCTCAGATCCATGTGCTGCGGGGCTCCTGGGACGAGGCCCATCAGGCTCTTCGCGCCGCTGAAACCGTCACGCAGGACTACGAGATCATGCGGGCCCCAGCCCTGATCGCCCGCGCCCAGATCGCGGAGGCAGGTGCCGACTACGGCGGCGTGATCCGCGCGCTCGATCCGGTCCGTGCCATGGCACCGGGCACCGCACTGGACCAACCCGGGTTCTGGCCGTGGGCCGATGTTCTCGCCAACGCACTGGTGGTCGACGGGCAACTGGCCGCAGCCGAATCCCTGCTTGACACACAGGAAGCACTTGCCCGCCAGGCCGATCACCGATCGACGCAGGCCCGCCTGGGATACGCCCGGGGACGGCTGCTCGGCACAACCGGAGATCTGCCCGGGGCACGGCGGGCCTTCGAGACCTCACTCGAATTACTCGACGGCCTGCCACTGCGATACGACCGGGCCCGTGTCAATTTCGCCTACGGCCAGACCTTGCGCCGAGCCGGGAAGCGACGGTCGGCCGACCCGTTGTTGTCCGCGGCGCGCGACATCTTCGCCTCGCTCGGCGCCACGACATACGTGCAGCGCAGCGAACGCGAAATGCGGGCCGGCGGCGTGAACGCGACGCTCGCCCGTAGCGACGTCGAATTGACACCACAGGAAGAGGCCGTCACCCGGCTTGTCGCCCAAGGGCTTTCGAACAAGGAAGTGGCTGCAGAACTCTACGTCTCACCCAAAACAGTGCAGTACCACCTCACCCGCATCTACTCGAAACTCGGTGTGCGGTCCCGCGTCGACCTGGCCAATCGGTACCACTAGCCGCACCGCCGGGCCAGATGCAGTAGCGATCACCGCCGAGCGTGCCGATCCAACCGCCGACCGTGCCGAAATCACCGCCGACCGTGCCGAAAATCCTGGTGCGCAATCACTTTCTGCACTCTCAACGGCAACGACGGCACGCTCCGCGGTGCGGCTCCCTTCAGCGGGGCCGATTGCCCAGATCCGCGCTGAGCTCGTCCGCGACCTCGACCAGGAAGTCGGCCGTCTGAGCCGCAAAGGCTTCCGGCGTCGAACGCGCCGACGACGTCGAACAGGCCAGAGCACCCACTACGGTGCCGGCCGCGTCACGCACCGGCGCCGCCAGCGAGATCAACCCGACCTCGAGCTCCTGCTCGGTCAACGCATACCCCCGCGTCCGGACGTTCTCGAGTTCCCGTTCGAGGTCGGAGGCCGACGAGACCGTCGACTCCGTCAAGCGCTGACCGAAATCGATCTGCTCGATCAGCGACTGCACGGCGGTCGACGACGCCCAGGCCAGCAGCACCCGGCCCATCGACGTGGCATACGCCGGGATCCGGGTCCCCACCGACACATTGATGCTCATGATCCGGCGGACCGGGACGCGCGCCGCGTACACCACGTCTGTTCCGTCGAGAACACCCAACGACGCCGATTCATGTGTCGTCTCCGCGACTCGCAGCAGGTGGGGCATCGCGGTGTCGGCCAGCGAGTGAGATGCGGTGTAATGCTGGCCGATGCTCAGTACGCGAGGGGTCAGCGACCATTTTCCCGCGGAACCGGTGACGTAGCCCAGACGCTGCAGCGTCAGCAGGATTCTGCGCACGGAAGGCCGCGAAAGGTCCGTGGCGGTGGCTAATTCGGCCAGCGTCGGATTCGGTCGATCGGCATCGAAGGCCAGGAGCACCGCGAATCCACGCTCGATGCTCTGGATGTAGTCCCGATCCCTGTCTTCGCCGACCTCGGACACCTACCCGCCCCCCCTTCTGTTGTCGCCGAATCCACCGTACGCAGTGCGGACAGCCCTACGACCGTCAGGTGGTGCGTTCGAAGACAGCGGCCAGTCCCTGACCGCCGCCGATGCACATAGTCTCCAGTCCGTAGCGACCCTCACGACGCTCGAGTTCACGCAACAAGGTGGCCAGGATCCGTGCCCCGGTGGCTCCGACCGGATGTCCGAGCGAGATCCCGGATCCGTACGGATTGAGCCGCTCGTCGCCGGCGTCGAGCTTCCAGGCCTGCAGGACGGCCAGCACCTGGGCTGCGAAGGCCTCGTTGAGTTCGATCACGTTCATCTGTTCCAATGTCAGGTCGAGCCGAGCGAGAACCTTCGCCACGGCGCCCACCGGACCGAAGCCCATCCGCGACGGCTCCAGCCCACTGACGCCCCAACCGGCCAGCCGGGCCAGCGGTCGCAACCCCAGCTCGGCGGCCCGCTCGGGCGTGGTCACGATGCATGCCGCGGCACCGTCGTTCTGACCGCTGGCGTTACCCGCCGTCACTGTCGATTCGGGATCGACCTTCACGCGGATCGGACGCAGGGCGGCCAGCGATTCGACCGTGGTGTCGGCGCGAGGATGCTCGTCGGTGTCGATCACCACAGCCGGCCCACGACGCACGGGCACGCTCACCGGGACGATCTCCTCTGCGAACACTCCACTATTTTGTGCCGCAACAGCTTTCCGATGTGACTCGGCAGCCAGCGCATCCTGGTCCGTGCGGCTGATCCCGAACTCCGCCCGGAGATTCTCGGCCGTCTCGATCATCCCACCCTGCACGGGATAGTTGATACCGCCGGCGGTGACCCTGGCCCGGGCGAGTCGGTCCGACAACTCCACACCGGGTCCCTTGACACCCCACCGGATCGAATCCGTATAGAACTCGGCCTGACTCATCGATTCGACACCACCGGCGATCACCAGGTCACTGGCGCCCGTGGCAACCTGCATACACGCCTGCAGCACCGCTTGAAGCCCCGACCCACAACGACGATCGACCTGCATGCCCGGCACCGCGATGCCCAACCCGGCATCGAGCGCGGCAACGCGGCCGATCGCGGGTGCTTCGCCATTTGGTGTGGCCTGACCGAGGATCACATCGTCGACCTGATCCGGGAAGATCCCCGTCCGGCTCAACAGTTCTGTGATGACGGTGGCCGCAAGCGACTGTGGTGCAACGTCTTTGAACTGTCCACCGAAGCGACCAACCGGGGTACGCAGAGGTTCACAGATGACGGCGTCGGGCATGATGATCCTCCTGGTTGGTCGATCAGAGCGCAGATGAGGCGCGGGTCAGGTCAGCGGTCATCGCCGACGCGGCTTTCAGTAGTTCGGGCAGTAGATCGCCGCGCACGGCATCAAGGCTGTACCGCGCCGACTGGGTGGAGATGTTGACCGCTGCGATCACCGAGCCGTCCCGCCCGTGTACCGGAGCGGCCAGCGAGCGAAGACCCGCTTCGAGTTCCTCGTCGACGATGCAATATCCGTCACGGCGGGCCCGCTCGATTTCCTCCCGGAGTTCGGCGGTTGTGAGTTTGGTGCGTTCGGTCAACGCCACCGGCGATACCCGCTCGAGGTTGTCGTCGAGGTCTGCCGGCGCCAGATCGGCGAGCAGGATGCGTCCCATCGACGTCGCATATGCCGGGAATCGGGTGCCGATCGTGATGGACACCGCCATGATCCGTCTCACCGGGACACGGGCGACGTAGACGATGTCGGTGCCGTCGAGGATCGAGACCGATGCCGATTCGTGCACCGTCGCGGTCAGTGCCTCGAGGTGCGGTCCCGCGATCTCCGGCAGCGACAGACTCGAGAGGTAGCTGTATCCGAGGTCCAGAACCCGCGGGGTGAGCCAGAATCGGGTTCCGTCGGACCGCACGTACCCGAGGTCGACAAGCGTGAGCAGGAATCGCCGCGCGGCCGGCCGGGACAAGCCGGTGGACGCCGCGATCTCGCTGACGCTCTGGCGCGGACGTTCGGCGTCGAAGGCCCGGATCACCGCCAGCCCGCGGGCGAGTGACTGGACGTGGTCGCCGGCGCCGGCGGTCATGGCTGCAGGATGTGATCGCGCAGGAGCGTCGACACCGCGGCGGGCTGCTCCAGATTCACCAGATGTGCACCCGGTTCCAGGATTTCGAGACGCGAGCCGCCTATTCCGTCGGCCAGAATCTGCAATGTCGCCGGCGGGGTCGACGGATCCTGGGCACCGGCGATCGCCAGCGTGGGTGCGGTGATCGCGGCGAGGTGCTCACGCGAATCCCAGTGCGCCAACGCTTCACAGCAGGCCGCGTAACCCTCGTCGTCGGTACCGGTCACCATGTCGAGGGCCGCGTGCACCAGCAGGGTGTCGCGCCCGGCGAGGTCCATGGTGAACCAGCGCGCGACAACCGCATCGGCGATGGCCGCGGTCCCCTGTTCCCGCACCGTTGCCGCCCGATCGAACCAGCCGTCGGGCTCACCGAACTTGGCGGCGGTGCACAGCAACGCCACGGTGGTGATCCGGGCGGGGTACGAGATCGCGAGCTGCTGCGCCACCGCACCGCCGAGCGAGAGCCCCACGACGTGAAAAGTGTTGACCCCTAACGAGTTCAGCGTGGCGATCACGTCGTCGGCCAGTTCGGCCACGCTGTACGGACCCGGTGGCCTCGGCGATGTGCCGTGCCCACGCAGATCCAGGGCGACGACCCGGAAGCCGTCGTCCGACAACGCCTGACGCTGCGGATCCCACATCGCGCTGGTCGAACCGAGTGATCCGAGGAGTACTACGGTCTGCGCGGAAGTGTCGGCACCGCTCACCACGTGACCTAGCTGGACAGACATCGCCACCCTTTCCTTTGTACGCTGGTCGTACACTTGTACTATAAGCGTACAGCCGTTACGGTGTCCACATGCTCGACAAAGTCATCAGCACCGCATCCCAGGCCGTCAGCGACATCCCCGACGGCGCGTCCCTCGCCGTCGGCGGCTTCGGTCTCGTGGGCGTTCCCGAGATACTCATCAAGGCGCTGCTCGAACAGGGCGCCACCGACCTCGAGACGGTCAGCAACAACTGCGGCACCAACGGCTTCGGGCTCGGTCTGCTGCTCAACGAGCACCGCATCCGGCGGACGATCTCGTCCTACGTCGGATCCAACGAGGAGTTCGCGCGGCAATACCTGTCCGGCGAACTCGAGGTCGAACTGACGCCGCAGGGCACGCTCGCCGAACGCCTCCGCGCCGGCGGTGCGGGCATCTCCGCGTTCTTCACACCGGCAGGGGTCGGCACCCCGGTCGCCGACGGCGGCCTGCCGCTGCGCTACGACGGTTCGGGTGGTGTGCTGCTGGCCAGCCCGCCGAAGGAAACGCGAGAGTTCGACGGCGAAACCTACGTGCTCGAGCGCGGCATCGTGACCGACTACGCACTGGTGCACGCCTGGAGGGGCGATCGGCACGGCAACCTGGTCTTCCGCCGCAGCGCACGCAATTTCAATCCCCCGGCAGCGACCGCCGGACGCATCACCATCGCCCAGGTCGAAGAGCTGGTCGAGCCCGGCGACATCGATCCCGATCAGGTGCACGTCCCGGGCATCCACGTGCAACGCGTCGTCCACGTCGGCAAGGTCGAGGTCGGCATCGAGAACAGGACGGTACGAGCATGAGCTGGACACGCGAACAGATGGCCACCCGGGTGGCCGCCGAACTCTCCGACGGCCAGTACGTCAACCTCGGAATCGGCATGCCCACCCTGGTCCCGAGCTTCCTCCCGCCGGACATCTCCGTCGAATTGCATTCGGAGAACGGGGTACTCGGAGTCGGTCCGTATCCGACCGAAGAAGAAGTCGACCCAGAACTGATCAACGCCGGCAAAGAGACGATCACCGTCAACCCCGGCGCGTCCTACTTCGACTCCGCCGCGTCGTTCGGGATGATCCGCGGCGGCCATGTCGACGTGGCGGTCCTGGGCGCGATGCAGGTCAGTGCCGGCGGCGACCTGGCGAACTGGATGGTCCCCGGCCAGATGGTCAAGGGCATGGGCGGCGCGATGGATCTGGTCCACGGAGCCCGCAAAGTCATCGTGATGATGGACCACGTCACCCGCAAAGGTGCCCCGAAAATCCTCGACACCTGCGAGCTGCCCCTCACCGGAAAAGCCTGCGTCCAAAGGATCATCACCGATCTCGCAGTTCTGGACATCACCCCCGAGGGAGTCCGTCTGGTCGAACTCGCACCCGGGGTCACCCTCGACGAGGTCCGGGCCAAAACCGCCACGACCATCCTCATCGACACCCCCGTCCCCGCCTGACCCTCCCCTCCCCCACAAACCCACCTCTTCCAGCCATTTCCACCTGTTGCAACAGGTGGAAATGGCTGGAGGAGGTGGGTTTGTTCTGTCCACAGGACCTCGCCCCATTCACAGGTGCTGGACCCAGCCGGCTCGCACGGAGGTCCTCAGCAGTGCAGAACCGCGATGATCTGCGCATGGACTTCACACCCAGCCCAGACGGGCTGATTCGCCGCAGCGCCCAGGTCCACGAGGGCGTCCGCGGTGACCCCGAAATCCGCCGGGCGCATCGACGTGGGTCGCTGGTCCGGGTCACGCGGGGTGTCTACCGGTCCGCGTTGCCCGGGGCCGACGCCGAAGAACAGTCGCTCGACGAGAAGTACCGCCAGCTCGTCATCGCGGTCGCGGGACGATCGAAAGAGCGAGTCGTCAGCCACCACTCAGCGGCTGTCATGCACGGCCTGAACATGCTTGCACCCGAGCGTGACCGGGTCCATTTCTACGTTCGCGCCGGCGGCCGCAAAGACCGGAAGGTGCATCTGCACGAAGGGCCGTTGACGCGGTCAGACGTCACGGTCATCGACGGTGTCCTACTGACCAAGCTTGCCCAGACGGCCTGCGATGTTGCCCGGACCGGTTCATTCACGCAGGCCGTGGCGGTCCTCGATCATGCGCTGCGCCTCGGCGTCGAGCGCGACGAACTCCGGTCCATCGCCGATCGATCGGCCAAGGCAACCGGGATCGCAACGCTGCGTCGAGCCATCGATAGTGCTGACCGCGACTCCGAGTCGGTCGGTGAATCCTTGAGTCGCGCATTGATGATCGAGTGGTGCGATATACCGGTCCCGGCACTGCAGACCGAATATCGTGAGGTCGACGGAAGGCTCATCGCCCGTGTCGACTTCGACTGGAGCGGCAAGGTGGTCGGCGAATTCGACGGTCGCGTCAAGTACGAAAAGTACAGGCGCCCAGGTGAATCGGTATCGGACGCGGTGATCCGCGAGAAACGCCGCGAAGATCGACTACGCGAGGAGGGACTGTTGGTCATCCGGTGGGTATGGGACGATCTGCGGGCTCCCGAGCAGTTGAGGGCCCGTATCCGCAAAGTCCTCGCGATCGCCGGCGTGATCTGACACAAATCCACCCGCTGCGGTCAATGCCACCTGTTGCAACAGGTGGAAATGACTGGAACGGGTGGGTTTGCGGGGTGCGGGGTGAACTATTTGATCGACGACGGGTGCTTCGCCAGCGGCATGACGTCGATGGTCATGTACGGAAACAGCGGAAGGTTCCACAGCAGATCGTGGAGTTCGTCCGGTGACTCGACGTCAAAGATGCTGACGTTGCTGTATTTTCCGGCGATCCGCCAGATATGGACCCACTTCCCCTGTCGCTGCAGATCTTGTGAGTACGCCTTCTCTTTGGCGAGTGTCTGTGCCCGGGCCTCGGGATCGAGGTCGCGGGGGATGTCGACGTCCATGCGGACATGGAAGAGTGCCATTGCAGCCTTGCCTTTCAGATCGCCGGCGTCAGTCCCGGGTCAGTTTGTCGACCATGCCCATATCGAGTTCGACGCCGAGTCCCGGACCTTCCGGCAACCGGACCTTGCCCTCGCCGTAACGCAGGGGCTCCTGCAGGATATCGACCGCAAACAGCAGCGGCCCGAACAGTTCGGTCCCGAAGTTGATACCCGGCTCACTGCACGCAAAGTGGATCGATGCGGCGGTACCGATCGGGCCTTCGATCGAGGTCGCTCCATGGCAGGCGATGCCGGCAGCCTTTGCGATGGCGGCGATTTCCCGACTCTTGGCAAGTCCACCACACTTGGTGGTCTTGATCGCGATGACGTCGGCGGCGCCCTGCCGAACCACCTCGAGGGCGTCGTGGGGTGTGCTGACACTCTCGTCGGCCATGATCGGCACCGGCAACAGGTGGTTCAGTTCGGCGAGCACATCGATCTGTTCCCCCGGCGTCGGCTGTTCGATGAGCTCGACACCACCGTCTGCCAACCGCGGCAGATACTTCAATGCGGTGAACCGATCCCAGCGGGCGTTGACGTCGACGCGCACGCCTGCTCGTCCGCCCAATCCGTCGACGATGTCGAGGATCCGCTGGGTGTCGACGTCGGGTTCGAGGGCACCCATTTTCAGTTTGAAACTGAAATGCATTCGGCTGTCGAGCTTTTCCGCTGCCTCGTCGAGAATCTCGGCCACCGGCGCGGCGCCGAGCGCCCAAGTCACGTCGACGCTGTTGCGGAACGCCCCACCGAGCAGGGTGTGCACCGGGACATTCAGGCATCGCGCCCAGGCATCGTGCAGTGCGACCTCGACCGAAGCCTTGGCAAACCGCGCGTTCGCGACCACCCGCTCGATGTCGAGCATGATCTTGGTCAGGTCATCCACGGTGCGGCCCAACAGGATCGGGGTGATGTACCGGTCGACGATCACTTTCATCGTCTCTACCGATTCACCGCCCCACCACGGACCGCCCGGAACAACACCTTCACCGTGACCGACCACGCCGCCATCGGTCTTGATCGACACCAGCAGGATCGGCTGGGCGTCCATCGACGTGGTCGCGAACTTGTGGCTGCGAACCAGGGGGACGTCGATGATCCGGGTCAGGACCTCGACGATCTTCAGGTCAGGCACGGATCGTTACTCTCCCGCCGGGTCGAGTGTGAAGTTGTAGGTGACGTGATTCTTGCCGTCGTCCCCCTCGGTCGGCGACAAGATCAGCTCCGGCTTGGTGGCCATCGCGACGTCGCTGTCGAGCCATTCGCCGCCGTCGAAGTAGAGCTGAGTGGTGACGGGCTCTTTGCCGGTAGCGGAGACGATCAGGTGCAGATGCGCCGGCCGCCACGGATGTCCGTTCTGCGCCTCGATGAATGCGCCGGTCGGCCCATCGGTCGGAATCTGGTACGGCGCCGGCTGAATCGTGGTGATCTCGTAACGGCCTTCCGAGTCGGTGATGATCTTGCCGCGCAGATTCCACTCGGGCAGATGGTCGGCGAACTGCGAGTAGTAGCCGTCGGCATCGCCATGCCAGAGTTCGATGACGGCACTGCCGAGTCCCTTGCCGTCGAGGTCGGTGACCTGACCGCTGAACACCAGCGCCTTCTCCTTGCGATCGACATCGCGCATCGGCAGGGTGCAGACCGACGGCAGTTCAGGGGCATCCGCCACGTAGTAGGGCCCTTCGATGCTGCCCTTCGTTCCCCTACGACTGCGAGCCAGGACCTCTTCGACGGCATGCTCGATGAAGACGTCGAGGAACAGGGGCCACTCGCCGCCTTCACCCACATCGATCAGCCACTGCTTGAGCACGCGGTACTCGGGGTAGGTGACGTTGTGGTCGAGGATGACCTTGTGGAGGGCCGACAATGCGTCCTTCGCGATAGCGGCGACCCGCTCGGGCGAGGTATCTGCGCTGACGCGTTCATTCTTGAACTTGTCGGTGGCAGCAGTGCCGGAACCGACCGCGGACGGACCGTTGGATTCGGTGGTGGTCATAGGGTCTCCCTGATTGCGAAACTATGGCTGTACGCATTGCGTACTCATTGCTCGCATTGCGTACTCCTACTGTGCGTGCAGTCACACCCTCTTGTCAAGCGGCATGTCGACACACAACTCCACAAGTCCGAAATCACCCGCCGCCGAGCGTGCCAAAACAACCGTCGAGCGTGCCAAAGATGTTGGTTCAATTGCGTTTTCGGCACGGTCGACGGCGATTAGGGCACGCTCGGCGGTTGTTTCGGCACGATCGACGGTGATATGAGCACGGTCGGTGGATCAGGCTCTTCTGAGCTTCACCCCGGACATCGCGGAGATGGATCCGGTCAGGCTGATCAGCGGACCACCGGGACGCGACGGCTGACCGCACTTGTCCTTCAGACCCGACCATCCGGTCTCGTCGAGATCGGAATACCGGATCTCGTGGTCGGCACCGATGCGGATCTTGACCGTGCTCGCCGACACCTGGAGTTCCACTTCGATGGACGGGGCGAGAAACGTCGCGTTGGTGAAGTCCAGGTCGATGGTGCCCACCGAACCCGTCACCACAATGCTCGGCGGAACCTTCCATACACCTTTGCGACGGATCGTCTCCCACGTCGCATCGAGCTGCAGAGGCGCAACCGCGGCCACCGATCCGGCCTCGGGAGTGTGCGCGACCACCCCGGGAACATCAGCGAACAGACGCCCGGCGACTGGCAGGTGCTCCAGCACCGTACGTAGTTCACCCCTCGTTTTCGAGGCATAGACCACCTGCGAACGCTCCTCGAACTCAGCGATCTCGAGATATCCGTTGGAAAACGCGTCATTGAGCAGCGTGATCGCCCGTTCTCGCTCGGGATTCCCCACCCGGATGTGGTCGTCTGAGTGCTCGTCGGCCATGGCAAAGCCTAGGGGACCAGCTTCATGTCCGTTTCCCGGTGTCCACGAGTCGGCATTGAACCAGTTCCTGAAACCCGGGGGTAGGCGCACATGGGTTGTCGCATTGTGACAACGCGTTGTCACGCCTCTATCAGTGAAGGTCATCCAAAACAATGTCAGGAGCAATCCCATGCATATCACCAAGAATGAGATCCCGGTCAAGATCGACGTGCCGGGAGCGAGAGCTCGTCAGCTGCCCGATTTCGGGGTGACGACCGCCGGCGCGTTCGGTGCCGAGTATTTCAGCCTCGGAGCGGGTACCGACATAGCACCGCTTCTGCAAGGTCTGGACAGCGACGCCTGCCATTCGCCTCACTGGGGCTATCTGATCTCGGGCGAGCTGATCGTCAGCTTCACCGACGGATCCACAGAGACGTGCAGGACCGGTGACATGTACTACTGGCCGCCCGGGCATTCGGTACGGGTTGTGCAGGATTCAGAGGTCGTCATGTTCAGTCCGCAAGACGAACACGGTGCCGTGATCGATCACATGCTCACCAAGCTCGCGGGCGCAACACCCTGAACTCGACGGTGTTTCAACGAGTCACGGTCCAGCTGATCGGGGCCACGGTATCGGTTGTGTAGCTACAACAGCTTCCGGTTCGGACGGTTCGCTTCAGGTGCTTTCCCAACACCTCATCGTGGTCGGTCAGACGGTCGAGGGCGTACCGCAGCGATCTGGTGACGCTGGTCCGTGCACGCTCGGCCGCGCCCCCTGTTTCCCGTAGCCGCCCACCCAGTCCGACTGCACCGTTCAACTCGGCGAGCAGGAATTCGCGGTCGCGGAGCGCCAGATCAACCCGGGCGATGTCGTTGTTGCCCTTCGCCTCGGCGATGTCCTGGTCGACCTCGTCGAGCCGACGCCGATATGCGTACCGTGCTCGCTGGTCGATGATCGGTATCGGGTCGGCGACCTCGTGACCGCCGCACAGTTCTATCGCCCTGAACTCATGCCCGGGCCGCGACAGCAACGCGGCCAGATATTGCAAACCTCTCAGGTTGCCCAACACGATCTCGGAATCGCGGAATGTGAAGTGCCACTGATCACCGGACCACGTCATCGTCGCCGCCAGCGACGTCTGCTGTGAGCGGGTGGACCCGCCTTCGAGAAGGACTGCCGTCTCTGCTGCGCGTTTCACCGCACCGAACGACACGAACTCGGCGTGGGCGGCCCGCCAGTCCAGAAGACTTCGCGCGGAGTCGCCGGTTGCGGCGTAGGCCGACCCCAGAACAACTCGGGCAACGGCGGCCTCATAGGGCGCGTCCAGCTCGCACCATCGCACTACCGCCTCGGACGCTTCGTCAATGGCAGATGAGGCGTTGCCGGACAGCAGGTGTGCTCTGGCGGTCGCCAGAGCAGCACACGCGGCGAGACCGGGACTGGCGAATCGCTCCGCGATGTCGCGCAACCTGGCGGCAGATCGCAGGGCGGTCGCTGCGTCGCCGTTCGCGAACGCGATCTCCGACTGAGCATCGAGCAAGGGCGCCAGACGAAGGTCGCCGAACGGAGGCCGTTCCTTCCACGGCAGATCCGGCGGATTCTCCACAGCGCCCGCGATGAGCTCCGCGGCCGCCACCGGGTCATCCTGTTCCATGCGAAGCAACGCGATTCCCGGCAGCGGCGACCAGGCCCGACGGTAGGCCTGCATGTACGCGTCCTCCGCACCGGCAAGATCCCCGAGTCGGAGTCTGATGTTGCCGAGTTCTACGAGCGGCCAACCGAATTCGCGACGCATCCACGGCCGGAGTTCGTCGCAGGCCTTCAGCGCCTCGAGCTCGGCGTCGGCACCTGGCCCGCTGACCCGCAACAGTTCGGCCCGATGCACCCGGCACCGTCCATGAATGCCTCCATACGCCTGGCCGTGACGCCAGTGCTCCATGACATCGGTCCATTCGCGGGCCCGATCGTAGGCGAGCAATCCCTGGGCAGCGCAGACCAGTTCGCAGTAGAGCATTCCCGTGGTGAAATTGTCGACGGCGCCCGACATCAGTTGAAGCGCAGCGTCGTCGAGCGCGGCGAGTCCTTGCTCCACCTCACCGCCGGCGATGAGTAATCGGGCGGTCGCGACCTGTCCGAGGATGACCGCCGGCGGAACATTCAGCCGCGCACCGAGTTCCATCGATCGGAGGGCTTGTCGGTGCGCCCCGTCCGGGTCACCACACATGAAGCGCTCATACGTCCGGACCATCGCAAGTAACGCGTGCGCCGGTACCTCCCCGGCGTCCTCCAGTTCACGGTCAGCCCGCGCCACCCAGCCTCGCACCGGTGCCATCAGGCCGGTGTCGACCAGTAGATAGAGCGCGACATTCGCCGCGGCCCAGCCCGCGGCCGGATGATCACGTGCTTTCCGATGCCGGTCGTAGAGCGATTCCCACTCGGTGACAGCAACTTCGAACTCACCATTGCCGTAGTGGGCAACCGCCCTGACCTCAGCGGCCTCAGATGAATTTTCGTGCGCGAGCAGAGCCAGCGCGGCAGCCCAATCGTCGCGCGACATTGCCGCCCGTGCGTCTGCCAGAACGGTCATCGTCCCACGTCACTCATCGACCCAGTATGGCAATCAGGTGGTGTCCGATCGGGCGAACGCGCAAACGTTCGATCGATCCGCCATCCCAGGTGGCCAAAGCCGCGCAGGTGCGCCCGCTATCCGCGATACTGCACGGTGATGCCGACGAAACGATCCTGCCTTGCCTTCCTTTCGATGGTCGTGCTCACTGTCGCGGGTCTGCTGGTCGCGGTCCCTGGGACCAGCGGCGCCGCACCACCGGCCTGGCGATACACGATGGTGGCGTTCAGCAACACCAGCGACCACGACATGGATGTATACGAGTCGGGGGACGCCACTGCCTTCCAGCCAGTCCGACTGTCGGCGTTTGCGCCCCCGTCAGGGCGTGTGCGTGACGCGAGCATCTTCCGGAACACAGACGGTCTGTATTACCTGACCTACACAACAGCCGACGGAGCGAATATCGGCTTCGCGCGCAGCGGTGACCGGATCAACTGGGCGTTCCTGGGGACCTATCCGGTTCCATTCTGCTGCGCCTTCATGCCAGGCACCGGTGCTGGTACCGGCCCGGCGAGCCCACCGGGATCCTCCGGGTCGGCCGGGTTCAAGGACGGACCGTCGTTGTCGCCCTTCGTCACCAAAGCCTGGGCGCCCGAATGGTTCGTGGAAGGCGGCCGCGTCAACGTCATCCTGTCGTTGTCGACCGGTGGAGGATTCGTGCCGTATTTGATGACGGCGCTGGAACCATCGCTTCGGTTGTGGAGCCCACCTGTTCCGCTCGCCGGGATCGGCGCGGACCACATCGACACCACCGTGGTCAAGGTGGGATCGACTTACCATGCCTTCACGAAGAACGAGACGAAGAAGGTCGTCGAACATGCGGTCGCCCCGTCGGTGACGGGTCCCTATTCATTCGTGCGGTCGGGAAATTGGGGCTCGTTGCTGGAGGGCCCGGCCCTGGTGCAATTGCCGAACGGTGCCTGGCGGATATATCTCGACGCCTACACCCGGGGAAAGTACTTCTATTCCGACAGCACCGATGGACTGCGCACGTGGTCGCCCATGCAAGAGCTTCCAGGACTTTCCGGAACGGTTCGCCATTTCGGCGTCATGAGGGAACCGGCATAACAACTCCGAGACAGGAGAACGATCATGGGCGCAAGCGAGGCGACCGCGAATCCCACGCCCCTGGACAAGCAGTTCACTGCTCCCATTCAGAAAAGCCCGAACAAGGGTGGATGGACCTACGTCGTGATGCCCGGATCAGCGGAATACTTCGGCACCCGAGGCCTGGTGAAGATACGCGGAACCGTCGACGGGCACCCCATCCGCACCTCATTCATGGCGCTCGGCGACGGGACGCACAAACTTCCCGTCACAAAGGCACTACTCCGGATCCTGGGTAAATCCGTCGGCGACACCGTCACGGTCCATTTAGAAGAGCGCATCACCTGAACCGGGCGCGCACTCGACACCAGTCTCCCCCGCCGGACCCATTACCGTGGCGCTACCGGTATCAAAGTTGGGAGCAGGTGTGAATATTCGCGGACGCTGGCGCATCACCGACATGGACGAGTGGGATCTTGAGGCCATTGAACTGGAAGGACCCGGGTTCATCGACTTCGCCGACGAACAGATCGGAGGGTTCGGCTTCATCGCGGTCCGGGGTCCATCGATTGGCGCCCCGCTGACCACGATGGTCGCAGCGGCGCGGACTTCACCTGGCAGGGTGACGACGACGGACATGAGACCAGCGGTCGCGGGTGGGCGACAGTCCAAGACGACGGGACACTTGTCGGCCACGTGTTCATCCACCGAGGCATGGACTCCGGATTTCGCGCAGAACCCATGCGCTGAATCGTCGGTCCGACCCCTAGCCCTCGCGGCGGCAAAGTCGCAGGCGGTTCACTGCGGTGACTCGACCCCCTGACCGCAGATGTGACGACCACGTCAAGTCCTGGTAGTTCACGTCCAGAGGCAGTGGCCGACTTGCTATTTTGCCACTCGACTGCGACAAAAAACCCGCAGGCCAGGAATAGGTCCTGATCTGCGGGTCTTGAGTGGACCTGCGTAGAGAGTTCGAGAACCCCTGCCCGGCCTTGAAGACCGTGGCTTCTCGCAGGTCCCGTGGGACTTACAAGCGGGATCGGAGGCCGTTGGAACCGACTCTAGCGGACTCGCGGGGCCGGATGGTGCGTGCGGTTGGGATGACTCAAACCTTTCTGAGCCCAGCGCAGGTGGACGAGTTGGTGGCCATGTACCAGGCGGGTGCGACGCTTGTGGAGGTCGGTGAGCGGTTCAGCGTTCACCGCCGCACGGTGGCGGCGCATCTTGTCCGCCGGTCAGTCCCGATCGGGCGTCGCTGTTCGGGACGCGGGCGGCGAGCGAATGGACGCTGTACGTCGTCCAGGAGGATCACTCCCCATCCAGTTCTAGGAGCGATACGCCCCTTGGGGTGAGCCGGAAGCGCAGCGGCTTCTTCGTAACCTTCTCAATGATCCCGGCATCGTCTAGTCGCTGGAGTCGCGGGCGGACGAACTGACTGGATCGACCCACCGCGTCGGCCAGGGTGTTCGACTTGACCGCGCGGTTCGCATCGAAGTAGTATGCCTGGCCCAGGGTATAGAGGATCGCACCGATGTCGTCGGGATCTACAGGCGGCACCGACTCGCGGTCGAGTCCGACACTCAGCGGGAATTGCTCGTCCTCCACCAGAACGCGGAGACGTGCCCCGACCGCGTCGATCTTCTCCCGACGGTCGGCGAGGTCGAGCAGCAGCCGATGTTGCGCCTCAGCGATGATCTCGAGCATGTCGATCAGATAGGGCGTCAGATCTCCGCGGTTCAGTGAATTCTCCGCGTCAGTGAACGCTCGGTAGTAGCGATCCTTGTTGTCGGCGACGGTCGCCGACAATGCCAGGCTCGCGTAGGGAGCCAGCACTCGTCGGAGGTCCAGCGCGAGAAGGTAGCGCCCGGCCCTGCCGTTGCCGTCGTAGAACGGGTGTGCGTACTCGAAGATGAAGTGCGCGACCACGGCCCTGATCAGCTGAGGGACCGAATCGTCGCGACCCTGGCTCAGCATGAGAGTGAGCGCGTCCTCGATCGCCGACTCGGGCACCACACCGGTGTGCACGACCTTGGTTCCTGATTCGATCGACACCGGGCCTTTCCGGAACCTGAGGCCGTCGGGGGCGTCTTCGTCACGGATCTCGCCCGCGGTTACCGCGTCGTAGACGGCCCGGACGTCGTCGAGTGTCTGCGGACTTTCGGCCTCGTCGTTGCCAATGTCGAGGTAGAGCCGCACCATCTCCGTGAATCGCTTGTTGTCGATGGGTCGTTCCGCCCTGACCGCCTTGATCGCCGCGGTGATCTCCTTCCGGGTCGAGCGGACCTGTTCGATCTCGTTGGTCGCCTGGATCTCATCGATCACCATGCGATCTAGATAGTGCGTGCGCGCTCTGCCTGGCAGCCCTTCCCACTCGGCCCGAATCTTCGGCTCAAAGCTCATGATTCGTTCGATCAGTGCTGCGACTTCGGGCGTCATCAGCGCGAACATCGAGTATTCGCCGACCATCAGGCCCCAGTGGATGGCGGCAGGAGACTCTCGTCGAGCTCGTTCCTCGGCATCGGCGCCAACACGATCTCGTTGATGAAAGATCGACTTCAGCGTTCTATACGACACCTGATCTATCCCCGCATCTGTACTAATTATCCGCGTAATTCACCGCGGCTATCTTATGCAGAACCCACTCTAGAGCAAATAGCACTGCGTCACGGAGCTGTTTTCATGACCATCACTGGCTGCAATGCGGACGCAGCGGGACTCTCCGCACCGGGTCTAGGGCGTCGGTGTGCCGCGGTGGGTCCCGAGGTCCCGCGTTCTTCGTTCCAACCGTGACGGCACCCTGCGGGATTCGCAATGACAAAGGGCAGGCCAGAAAACATATCTGACCTGCCCTTTGCGAAGTGGAGCTAAGGGGACTCGAACCCCTGACCCCCACACTGCCAGTGTGGTGCGCTACCAGCTGCGCCATAGCCCCGTCTTCGGTTTTCACAAGCTTTGCGAGGCGATTTCTCCGCTCTGCTTGCTCGACCGAAATTACACCATCAGCGTCAGCCCGACCAAATCCGCTTGTCGGCGGGATCCGGTCGGGCCTCCACCGTCAGCTCTGGTCGGGTGCGATGAGCGTGGCAACCCACTCGGGTCCCTCGGTCACCGAAACCTGCTTGCCGTCTTCGAGCACGCTGGGTGTGCCCACCTGGCCCCCGAGGGCGGTGGACAACTCCGACTGCGACTGCTCCGCGAGCTTCTGCGCAGCCGCCACCTGCGCCCCATCAGCGATGCACTGCTGGGTCGCGTCACTGGCGCCGACGTCCTTGGCAAAGGCGGCCAGTGCCTGGTTGTCGTGGTCGACGTCACCCTCGTCGGGCTGCTGCTGGAAAAGAAGCGAATGGTAGGCCAGCTGGACGTTCTGATCCTCGGTGGTGGCCACACATTTCATCGCGCCGGCGGCGCGTGAACTGTAATCACCCGAACCCGAGCGTTTGTCCAGGAAGTTCAGCATGTGGTACCTGATCTGCAGCTGGCCGCTGTTGACCGCATCGGTCAGCGCATCCCCTGAGGTCGCCTCCAGGTTGCGGCAGGCCGGGCACTGGAAGTCCTCGAACATGTCGATGGTGGTGGGCGCCGATGCGCTACCCGCTGTGAAGACAGCGGTGGTGGACAGCACATTTGTGTCGGCAGTTCCCTTGTCTCTGTTGCTGTTCCAGACAATTCCACCGATCACCACAGCCGCGACCACAACCACTGCCAGTCCGGCAAGAACATAGGTTGTGACGCTCGACTGAGCGCGGGGCTGATACTTACCGCCCGACGTCTTGGGTACCGGCTGCTTCTTCTTGTTACTCACTGTGTCCTCACCGAACCGATTCACACCGACTGAAACCTCGTGCGAGATGCACGCGTCGCATACAAGGGTAACGAGATGCGCCTGAGAGCACTCTGAGCAATCGCACGACCGTCTAGGCGCTACCATCGCGAGGTGTCGCAGCACATACCCGCGGACGAGCCACCGCATCCACCCCGCTCCGGGAGCAACGAGGCCAGCCACACCCATGCCGACGTCGCCGGCGGACGCCTGCGCGCTGCGACATTCGGCGCGATGGACGGGCTGGTCACCAACATCAGCCTGGTCGCCGGCGTGGGCGCAGCCGGAGCGTCGGGCCACACGATCATCCTCAGCGGCATGTCCAGCCTCGTGGCCGGCGCGTTCTCGATGGCACTGGGCGAATACACCTCGGTCACCACGCAGAACGAACAGGTCGACGCCGAGGTGGCGGTCGAACGACGCGAACTCACCAGGCACCCCAACGCGGAACTCAACGAATTGATCGCAGAGTTCGTCGACATGGGGATGAGCGAGGAAACCGCGACCTCCGCCGCCACCGAGATCCACCGCGACACCGACCTCGCCGTGAATCTGCATCTGATCCAGGAACTCGGCGTCGATCCCCAGGATCAGCCGTCACCGATGGTCGCTGCCCTCTCGTCGTTCGCGATGTTCGCGATCGGCGCGGTGATCCCGCTGATCACTTACCTGCTCGGATTCGAGTCGCTGACCGCGGCCCTCGTGGTCGGCGGGCTCGGACTCCTGGTGGCCGGCGGCGTGGCCGCGACGTTCACCGACCGCCCGATCTGGAAGGGCGCGCTCCGGCAACTCGCCTTCGGCGTGATCGCCGCCGGCGCAACCTATCTCGTCGGCTACCTGATCGGGGTGCCGGCGTCGGGCTGACGCAGTCGGTGACTCAGCCGAGTACTCCGTCGACGAGTTCCTGAGCCTGCGCCTGCACCTGAGCCAGATGTTCTGGCCCCCTGAATGATTCGGCATAGATTTTGTACACGTCCTCGGTACCCGAAGGGCGTGCCGCAAACCAGGCGTTCTCGGTGGTGACCTTCAGACCACCGATCTTGGCCCCGTTGCCGGGCGCCTCGGTCAGGATCGCAGTGATCGTCTCACCGGCAAGTTCGGTGGCGGAGACCTGATCTGCCGACAACTTCGCCAGCACCGCCTTCTGTTCGCGTCCCGCCGGCGCATCGATACGCGCGTACGACGGCGAACCACCGTGCTGCTCCGCGAGTTCCGCGTAACGCTGTGACGGCGTCTTCCCGGTCACGGCAAGGATTTCCGACGCCAGGAGCGCCAAGATGATGCCGTCCTTGTCGGTTGTCCATACAGTTCCGTCGGTGCGCAAGAACGAGGCCCCCGCGCTTTCCTCACCACCGAAGCCGACCGAACCGTCGAGCAATCCGGGTACGAACCATTTGAATCCGACCGGTACCTCGATCAGCTTCCGGCCGATCCCGGCAACCACCCGATCGATCATCGAGGACGACACCAGCGTCTTACCCACGGCCGCGTTCGGCGACCACCCGTCGCGGTGTGTGAACAGATAGTCGATGACCACTGCCAGAAAGTGATTCGGATTCATCAGGCCGGCGTCGGGCGTCACGATGCCGTGCCGGTCGGAGTCTGCGTCGTTGCCCGTGGCGATGTCGTACTGATCGCGGGCCCCGATCAACGAGGCCATCGCATTCGGCGAACTGCAGTCCATTCGAATCTTGCCGTCGGTGTCGAGGGTCATGAACGAAAACTGTGGGTCGACAGTGGGATTGACGACGGTGAGGTTGTTGAGGGTGTGACGGGCCCCGATCTCGGCCCAGTACCCCACCGATGCCCCGCCGAGCGGATCGGCCCCGATGCGGATCCCGGCGTCCCGAATGGCCGCGATGTCGATCACCGACGCCAGGTCGTCGACGTAGCCCGCGCCATAGTCGTAGGTGCCGTAGAACTCCGACTTCGTGGCCGCCTCGAACGGGGTCCGCTTCACGCCTCCAAGTCCGCCACGCAGCAATTCGTTCGCGCGAGCAGCGACCAGCGTCGTGATGTCGGTGTCGGCGGGCCCACCATTGGGCGGGTTGTATTTGAAACCGCCGTCGCGGGGCGGGTTGTGCGATGGGGTGACGACGATGCCGTCGGCCCTGGACCCGGTCCCCCGGTTGTGGGTCAGGATCGCGTGGCTCACGGCCGGAGTCGGGGTGAATCGGTCCTTGTCATCGACGAGGACCCGAACACCGTTCGCGACGAGCACCTCGATTGCGGTTTGCCACGCAGGCAACGACAGTGCGTGGGTGTCGCGGCCGATGAACAGCGGTCCGGTGATCCCCGCACCCGACCGGTATTCGACGATGGCCTGCGTGGTCGCCACGATGTGATCTTCGTTGAATGCATTGTCCAGACTCGACCCGCGATGTCCGGACGTACCGAAAACGACTTGCTGCAAAGGATTTTCAGGGTCAGGCTTACCGGAATAGTAGGCGTCGATCACGGCCGACACATCGATCAGATCTTCCGGCAGCGCCACAGTTCCCGCACGCGGATGAGCCATTGGTCTTTCCTTCCGGTTGCTGCAGCGGTTCGGCGAACCGAATGCTGCGTCCTGGCGACTTCGACTGGACGCTCCGAATTCTGCCACCGATCGCCGCGAGCGGTGCGACGAGCGGGCTACACTCCAGCGTACAAACGCCGCGCTCCGTTTTCCGAGCCGGCTCAACCTCGGTTGGGGGACGGAGGGAGAGATCATGCATGCTCGAAAGCTGCTCGGCAGGCGAATCTTCGGAAGCGTTGCCGCCGTCGCGCTCACCACCGCCGCGGTCGTCGCCTTCAGCGCGGTCCCGGCTGGTGCCGCACCGTTGATGCCGGCACCCAACAGCGATCCGTTCTATGCCGCACCCGGCGATCTGGGCTCGGCCGCCAACGGACAGGTCCTCAAGGTGCAGAACCTGGCCAGCCCGTTCCCCGGGTCCACCGCCCAGAAGATCCAGTTCCGCAGCACGAACTCCGCGGGTGAACCGATCACCGCGGTGACCACCGTCGTCGTCCCCGACGGCGGCGGTCGCCACGATCTCCTCTCCTACCAGCCGTTCACCAACTCGCTCGGCCTCCAATGTGCGCCGTCGCACCAGCTGTTCTCCGGCGGCCTCCAGGAACAACAGCTGATCGGACTCGCCCTGGCCCGCGGTGTTGCAGTCAACGTGCCCGATCATCTCGGACCCACCAGTGCGTACGGCGCAGCCAGGCTCGGCGGCACCATCACCCTCGACTCCATCCGCGCGGTGCAATCGAGCCCGGGCTTCCGCGTCGGGCGCACCCCCACCGTCCTGGCCGGATACTCCGGCGGTGCGATGGCCAGTGCCTACGCGGCGGTGCTGGCGCCGGATTACGCCCCGGAGCTGAACCTGGTCGGGCTGTCCGCCGGTGGCACACCGGTCAACCTCGAAGCCATCGCCCGTACCCTCGGCGCCACACCGAACCCGCTCTTCGGGCTGGGTTTCGCAGCCTCACTCGGACTCGAACGTGAATACCCTGCCGAACTGGCGCTGTCCGACCAGCTCAACGGACGCGGCGTGGCGCTCGCCAACCAGATCCGGAACGGTTGCACCCAGCAGATCATCGACGCGGGGGCGAATCTCCGGACCGCCGATGTCGTCGTCGGTGGCAGCCTTCGGGAGGATCCCGCCGGCACGGACGTCCTCAACCGGAACAGCGTGCAGATGTACCCCGGTGCCCCGAAGATGCCGGTACTCCTCTACCAAGGTGCCGACGACCAGCTGACGCCCACCGCGCGTGTCCTGGCGACCGCGGCGAAGTGGTGCGGTCAGGGCACCCGGGTGCAAACGCTCATCCTGCCGGGCGACCACGGCTCCACCATCGCAACAGGTGTGCCGTTCGCGTTGGGGTACATCAACGATCGACTGTCGGGCGCGCCCGCCCCGAGCACGTGCTGACCGGCCGCGCGGCACCGACCGCATCCGTACTCGTACTGCCCGGTGGAACCGATCTGTCGTACGCGCCGTTCAGCCGAACCCAACCGGCAGCGCTGCGGATGTACCCCTTCACGGTGTCGCTCGCCGCGATACCCGGAGTGGTCGTGCGTCAGGTCCAATACCGGTTCTACGGCTGGAACGGTGAACAGAACAGCCCGATGCCCTATGCGCAGGCCGCTCTTTCCGAACTCCTGGAGGCACACCCCGACGTTCCGGTGATCGTGATCGGGCACTCGATGGGTGGACGGGTCGCCGCCCAGCTGGCCGCGGATAAACGGGTCGCGGGGGTCCTCGCACTCGCACCCTGGTGGCAGCACGCGGACTGGCGACACATCAACGACGACGCCCGGGTCCTCGCCCTCCACGGCACCGCCGACACCCGCACGTACGCCAGACGTACGGCCAAGGGCATCCGCGAACTCCGGGAGCGCGGCGTCGACGCCGAGTTCGTCCCCATCGAGGGTGGGGGGCACGCACTGCTCGACCACGTGTGGACCTGGCAGTCGACCGCGGTTCGATTCGTCCGGAGCTTTGGCTGAGTCACGGCCGCAAACTCGCTCCACCTGCCTGCGTCTGATCCGGTTGCAACCGGCGCGGACGTAGGCGGGCGGAGCGAATTGTCGTCGAGTGGCTCAACCCACCCAGTCAAAGGTGTCCGGGTCCGGACCGCGGCGTCCGGCAACACCCTTGTCGAGGGCGTCGATAGCTCTCATCGTGGCGTCGTCGAGTTCGAAATCGAACAGATCGAAGTTCTCCTGAACTCGTTTCGGCGTCACCGACTTCGGGAAGATGACGTCGCCGCGCTGCACGTGCCAGCGCAGGACCACCTGGGCCGCGGACTTGCCCAGCTGCCCCGCGATCTGATTGATCACCGGATCGGAGAGCACGTCGCCCTGCGCGATCGGCGACCACGCCTCGGTCACGATGCCGTGGTCGTTGTTGTACTTCCGTACCGATTCGTTGGGGAAGTACGGATGCACCTCGATCTGATTCACCGCAGGCACCAGATCGGTCTCGGCCGCGAGCCTCTCGAGGTGCTCGGGCTGGAAGTTGGACACGCCGACTGCGCCCGACCGGCCGTCTTTCCCGAACTCGATCAGGGTCTGCCACGTCGAGACGAAGTCGCCGCCGTACTGCGTCGGCAGCGGCCAGTGGATGAGGAACAGGTCGATGTGGTCGAGACCGAGGTCCGACAACGTCGTCGCGAATGCCTCGCGGGCGGCGGCGGGTTCGTGGAACTTGTTGTTCAGCTTGCTGGTCACGAAGATCTCGTCACGCGGTACACCCGAGTCGCGGATACCCTCGCCGACCTCTTTTTCGTTGCCGTACATCTGCGCGGTGTCGATGTGGCGGTAGCCGACCTCAAGAGCCGACCGCACGGCCGCCGCGGTGTCTGCGGGTTCGATCTGGAAAACGCCGAACCCCAGTTGCGGGATGGTGTTTCCGTTGCTGAGTGTGATGTTCGGAACCTGAGTCATCGTCGTCCAATCCACTAGGTGATTCGAGCCCTGAAACACAAAAACGGGGAGAGAACCTTTTTTGGTTCTCTCCCCGTTTTTGCGATCAACGGTGGAGCTGCCGGGAATTGAACCCGGGTCCTTCGCCGTGTCAGTAGGGCTTCTCCGTGTGCAGTTCGCTAAGTCTCTACTCGGATCTCCCGGTCACGCAAACAAGCCGAGATGACGATCCCAGTCGCTGTTGGATGTCCCACCGCGGTCCGCGACCGACCACAGTGGTGAGCTCTCTGAATGATGCCGGTACCCGGGGCGAGAGCTCACCCGGGCCGACAGACCAGCCTTCGCTTAGGCAGCGAGGGCGTAGTCGCGCTGATTTTTGTCGGCGCTTAATTGGTTGCTACGACGCTTACGGTGGTCTCTAGCCTGCACCGACACGCTTCCCCTACCTCAACAAACCAAGTCGAAACCGTTCAGCCCCGAGAGGTGGATCTTCAGCAGGATCCAGCCGCTGGCTACGACCGGACAATCCATTGTAACAAGCTTGCCGCCCTTGTCATTCCCTTTGTTGGGGCACCACTGTTGGGGCACCACCAACGAGGAGGACCCCACCTCCGCGGATTGAGCGGCAATGGGGTCCTCGTCGGATTCGATCGAGACCACCTCGATCTGGGAACTCAGCTGTTCAGAGCAGTCGCCCCGATCGGCAACACGTCACTCAGCTGGAAGGACCCAGCCGGTCCCGCCGGCCCCGCATCGGTGACATCGGCGACATCACCGCCGTTGGTGACATCGACGAATTGGTCGACGGTGTCGATCACGTTCGCGATTGTGTCGATGACAGGCGCCACCGTGTCGACCACCTCCTCGACCTGCGCGATCGTCTGATCGACGACCTCGAACACCTGCTCCACCTGCGCCGCACCCTGATCGATCACCTCGGTCACATCAGTGACCGCGGCCTCGATCTGCGATCCCTCGGCAAGGTTGTCGACCTCGTCGGTGAGGGCGTCGGCGACCGCCGGCAGCTGCCGGGTCACGGCCGCTCCCACCGAGGCGACCGCGACCCCGGTTGTCACGTTGTTGGCCACCGGGTTTGACACCGGGGGTGTCGGAGTCGCCGGCACCGGAACAGGTTCGGCACTTCCCGACGGCGCGCCGCTGACCGCGGACTCCCGAAGCCACGAGCTCACATAGTTCGTGCCGGTGCGACCCGTCTGGTCACGATCGGTGAAGTAACTACCGTGCGACGGCCCCGGGTACCAGTACTCCGGATGCGCCGCCATGAGCAGGATCCCGACATTGTTCTTGACGCCCAGGACCAGCTCCTGCGAGAGTTTCGCCTGCCACACGTTCGGTGCTTCCGTCGCAAACGTCGCCACCCCGTATCCCGACCGCAGCAGCCGAATCGGATCTGTGTAGTCCGGCACCGTGTAGGAGGGATCGGTGGTCGCCGCGACCACGTCGCCCAGGGTCTCCGACGACAGCATCCAATGCGGGGTTGTCACCACATGAAGCCCGGTCAGCAACGTCGACCGAAGGACCACCCTCCCCAGGTCCGCTGCGATCTGCCCCGGATCGGTGGTGTCGATGTGGATCTGCTCTGCCACATTCGCCCCGATCCGGACCGCTTGCGCATTGTCCGGGATCGCACACGCGAAATCGCCTGTCATGCACAGCGAGACCACGCGCCCGGTCAATGCACCGAATTGGGCATCACGCCCGGCTCCCATACCGCCACCGAGCGCCGCATCCGACCTCGGCGCAGTGGTCCACGCGCCGTTCAGCGGCGCTGAGAGTCCGGGCGCTCCCGGAACGAGATCAGCACCCACACTCCGATTCGGGTCGGAGATCAGGTAGACCCCGCGTACCTGTGATGCGGGCACCGGCCCCTTGCCCGCACCGATGTTCACCGCGACCCGATTGGCGATCTGCGCGCCCTGGCTGTAGCCGACGATCGCGATCTCGGTGTCAGGGCCACACCGCCGATTGATCTGGGCGATCTGGGCTTCGGTCGCCGTCACACCCGCATCCACCGACTGCGCATACGGCGTGCCGTTCGACGTGTAACCGAAGTCCGCGGGATACGGCACGTAGGTGGTCTGCATCGACCCCGGCGGCGCGTCCCGCTGCGCATCGGCGATCACCGGAGCGAGAATGCCGCGTTGATCGTGCGGATCCCGATTCACACTCGAATCGAGGGTTCCCGGAACCGCCACCACGTGGAGGTCCGGGCAGTCACTGATCGGTCGTGCCGACGCGTTCGACTGAACCAGCGCCGGCACCACGCCCATGGCCATGGTCGCCGCGAGGGAGGCGAACACGATCGCCACCGCCGGACGCCAACCCCGGCTCCGTCGATCCATCAGGGTCGCGGCACCACTCCCGGTCCTGGATTGTTCTCGGCTCATCTGTTCGAATGCTTCCTGGCTGGGGCTCACGTCCGTGCGGACCGTTCGCGTGCTTTCGTGGACTGCCTCCGACTCGGTTGCGAGCGAACCGCTGCCGAGCGTTGTTAGGCAGCCCTAATCTGCACCGCGAGACTTTTGCGCGACCCGTGCGGAAACTCGCCGGATCTGAAGTGCGCTGCTCAGAAGGCAGAAATGCCCGTCCGGTCCGGATCCTGAACAAAGGGGGTTTGTGTGACTTCGCTCTCGATCAATTGCGCGCAAAGTTGGTTCGTTGAATACTCAGTTGGCTTTCCTGTAGATCGGCAGAATCGGGTTGGACGAAGTGACACAGAGCACCGAGACCCGCGACGCCCGCATCGAGTTCGCGGCCCGCTTCCGTCTGCTACACGAGACCGCCGGATCACCGGCCCTGAAAACCCTCGCCTCGCGCGCATCCACGGCAATGCTCACCGGGGACGTGCCACGCGCCGGCGCGGTATCCCCCCAACGCCTGTCCGACTGGCGAACCGGACGCAACGTCCCCGCCAAATTCGACCCGCTGGCGGCCACACTTCGAGTCCTGATCGCTGCCGCCAGGAAGCGTCACCCGGACCCGCCGTCCCGCGGCCTCTACTCGCTGGTCGAATGGCACAACCTGTGGAACCGGGCACTGACGTCACCGGCAATCGACAAAGAGCCACGCACGAAAACAGCCGACGAACCTGTTCCCGATCGCCCGGACCTCTGCCCGTTCCCCGGACTCACTCCCCTGTCGAACTCCGATTCCGACTTCTACTTCGGCAGGGTCGCCGCGATCAGGACCCTGGTCGAGAGATTCACCGACAACCTGGGGTCGGGTCGACTGACATTTGTGGTCGGGGCGTCCGGCTCCGGTAAGTCCTCGCTCCTGCAGGCGGGTTTCGCCGTCGCGATCGGCGGCGCGTACCGCGTCACAGCGATGACGCCGGGCGCGCGACCAACACAAGCACTCGCCGAGGCCCTGAGCTCGACCGGCTCCGAGATGCCGCGGGTACTCGTGGTCGACCAGTTCGAAGAGATCTTCACCACCTGCGACGACGACGAGCGATCGACGTTCGTCGCGATGCTGACCGGACTCCACGAATTGCCCGGGCGCGATCTCGCCGGCGTCGTTGTGGCGGTGCGGTCCGACTTCTACCAGCAGTGCGTCGAACTGCCGGCCCTCAGCGAGTCACTCATGAACAACCAGGTGGTCCTGAGCCCGATGTCGCGAGCGGAACTCACCGCCGCCATCGTCGGTCCGGCCACCGCTGTCGGACTCTCGATCGCCGACGGTCTGGTCGATGTCATCCTGTCCGACCTCGGCGTCACATCCCGGCGCCCGACAGCTGTCCCTTCGGATCCCGGCGTCCTGCCCCTGCTGGCACATGCCCTGCACCGCACCTGGGAAGCCCGGACCGGCAACACCCTCACACTCGCCGGATACCGCGAAACCGGAGGCGTTCACGGTGCGATCACGCTCAGTGCCGAAGAGCGCTGGTCGCAGTTCACCGATACCCAGCGGGACGTGGCCCGCGACCTCCTGCTGCACATGGTCCACGTCGGCGAGGACGGGCGCGGGACGCGGCGCCACGTCCCGACCGACGAACTGCGAGGCCGGCACCCGGAGGCGCCGGCCATCGTCGACACCCTGAGCGACGCCCGGCTGGTCATCCACGACGAACACGGGACCACCCTCGCCCATGAGGCCGTCATCGAGGCCTGGCCCCGGTTGTCGCAGTGGCTCGACGACGACCGCGAAGACGTACTGCACCGGCAACGTGTCGATGCCGACGCACGCGACTGGCACCACCACGACCACGAACGATCACTGCTCTACCGAGGCGCCCGCCTGGCGGCCACGACGGACTGGCAGAAGAACTCTCGCAGTCCGGTGTCGCCGACGACCACCGAATTCCTCAGTGCCGCGCGGGCTTTTCGCCGTCGTGGCGTGCGGGTGCGTCGCGGGCTGGTACTGCTCCTGGTCGTGCTGCTCATGACAACCGCCACCGCGGCACTCATCGCGGTACTCCAGCAACGTCAGGCCGACGCCGATAGGTCCGACGCCCAATACAACGCGCTGCTGGCACAGGCCGCGTTGTCGCAATCGGTGGATCCCACCGTGTCGGCCCGCCTGTCACTGGCCGCAGCACAGCAACGTCCGGATGATCCCCGGCCGGGCGCACTGCTGATGGGGACGCAGACCTCAGCGCTGGCGAGTGTGGTGGACGGACACGAAGGTGCCGTCTACGACGTCGCGATCAACAACCGCGATCTCGTCGCCACCGCGAGCTACGACCGCACGATTCGGCTGTGGCAGGAATCCGGCGCGGGGCTGCCCACCCCGGTGGGGCCACCGCTGACCGGGCATCAGTCGTGGATCACCAGCGTCGAGTACTCGGCTGACGGCAGGACATTGTTCTCCGGCGACGGCAACGGCGTGATCCAGGTGTGGGACGTCGCTGACCCGATCAATGCGCGCCTGCGCTCCGATACACCCCTCACCGGCCACACCGGTGCGGTCTATCAGATTGCGGTGCGCCCCGAAGCCGACGGCGCCACACGCTGGATCGCCACGGCCGGCGACGACCACACCGCCCGGCTGTGGAACCTGGAGACCGGGCAGACCCAGGTACTGGCCGGACACACCGACGCTCTGCGTAGCCTCTCCTTCTCACCGGACGGCAAGACACTCGTCACCGGCAGCGACGACCGGACCGCCATCGTCTGGGACACCACAGACCCGTCCATCCCGACGCGGCTCGGATCGCCCATGACCGGCTACGACGCGACAGTCCATGCGGTCAGGTTCAGCCCCGACGGATCGCTCTTGGCGACCGCGAGTGACGACCAGACGCTCCGGATGTGGTCGATGGCCAACCGCGAGGCAACCACCCCCCTGGGCACGCCTATCGAGGCCCACGCCGCCGCCATCTGGTCGCTCGAGTTCAACCACGACGGGTCACTGCTGGCGACGGCGAGCTGGGACGGAACGGCCAAGGTGTGGAGCCTGATCGATCCGGCCCGGCCGGAGATGCTCGGTCAACCCCTGACCGGTAGCAGTGGCGGGCTCACCACCGTGGCGTTCGCGGGTCCTTCCGGCCGTTTGATCACCGGCGGCCAGGACGGTGCGATCCGGTTCTGGACTCTGCCCACCGCAACCCTCCTCGGTCACACGGGCAGGGTCGCCCAGCCGGTCTTCAACGCGTCGGGGACCCTGATGGCAACGGGGTCCCGCGATGGCACGGTGCGGATGTGGGAGACCAGTGTCGGCTTCGCCCCGCGCCCGATCGCCCTGTTGCCGGACCCCGACGGACCGCAGGTGATCGAGAACATCGCTCTGTCGGGCGACGGTCGCACGTTGGCCTACGCCGGTTTGGGCAACGGTCAGGTGCGCCTGTGGGATGTCTCGGTGCCCTCCGCCCCGCAACCGTTGGGCGTTCCGCTGCAGTCGCGGGCCCGGTACACGCACGGTCTCGCGTTTTCGCCCGACTCCTCCTTGCTGGCGACCGCGTTCGACGACCAGGGCGTGCAGATCTGGAATCTGACCGACCGGAACAAGCCCACTCCGTCCGGGGCACCGTTGACCGGACCGCAGGGGTGGATCAACGATGTGACGTTCTCACCCGACGGCCGTTACCTGGCTGCCGCGAGCAGCGACAAGAACCTTCACCTTTGGGATCTGCACCGCGGTGCCCCGATGTCGCAGGTCTACCCGGGGCACACCGGACCGATCAACGCGGTGGCCATCAGTCCTGATTCACACTGGGCGGCGACCGGCAGCGATGATCAGACCATCCGGCTCTGGAAGCTCGACTCCGATTCGAATGCCGTGCGGATCGGCGGCCACGATTCGACGGTGCGGTCTGTGACATTCGACCCGAGTGGCGCCATGCTCGCCTCGGGCAGCGACGACCAGACCGTGCGCATGTGGGACCTGCGCAACATGACCCATCCGACCGCGATGGGCCGAACGGTGACGCCTCCGGGCACCGTCCGATGGAAGGTCACGTTCAGCCCGGATGGCCAGCATCTGGCCGGTGCCGGCGAGAATGGCGCGCTGCGTTGGTGGACGCACCAGGTCACGGCCAACACTGCCCTCTGTCAGGCCACCGCCGGCGCGATGACCGAGAGCAAATGGAAAGACCTCATGCCCGACATCCCCTATCGCCAGACCTGCCCGGGATACGAGTCGTAGCCGGGATCCGATCCGGGCGAGCCTCGACAGAACTGAAAGATTTTGCCACGCACTGTGTTTCACCTCGCCTGGGTTCGGATCCCGGGGTCAGGCACCGATCGCGGGACCGATCACCTGCCAGCTGTCACGCATCTGGCGTTCAAAGGACCCCCAGGTGTGCGCGCCGGTGTCGAAGACGCGGTAGGTGTGCGCAACGCCCGCCCGTCGCAGACTCGCTGCCATCTGGTCGGTGCATCCCCTGGTGATCGACTCGACCTGACTGGGACCGAGGAACAATGGCGCCGCCGACAGCCCCGGCGCACCGCTCGGGATCCCGGTTGCCGCCGAGAGGTAAACGACTTTGTCGCGCAACCGATTCGGATTCATCGTGGGATCGTGATCGACCCAGGCCGGATCACCCGGAAGCCCGAACATGTTGAACGGGTTGGCACCACCGGACGCGACGGTCGCGGACACCGCCGCCATTCCGAACGGGCTGCTGATGGACGGACATCCGCTGTATGACCCGACCGCGCGATAGAGCCAGGGGGCCTGGCCCGCCAGATCGAGTGCCGGACCTCCGCTCATCGACAGTCCGGCGATCGCATTGCGGCCGTTGGCTTTCAGCTCACGATCGAGTACGGCAGGCAACTCGTGCGTCAGGTAGGTCTGCCAGCTGTTGACCCCGATGACGGGATCGGCGGCACGCCAATCGGTGTACCAGCTGTACCGGCCGCCCAGCGGTGACACGACATTCACTTTCTTGCCGGCGAAGAAACGTTCGTAGTCGGTCTGTGCGACCCAGCTGTCGCCGTCCGTGCCACCGCCTTTACCGCTGAGGAGGTAGAAGGTGGGCGCCCCGGCGGCATTGCCCGCCGGGCGAAGAACCTGATTGGGTATCACCCGGTTCATCGACGGCGAGTACACGTAGATGATCGAGAGTTGGGCGGTGACCTGCTGAACGCCCGTGACGGCGGCGGGTGCGGCAGCAGCCGGGCCGGCGGTCAGGCACATCGCGCCCACTGCGACAACAACAATCAGCGCCAGACGACGCGACAAACCCCCCAGGATGCTCACGCGTTCCACTGAACCCGACGGGTTGTCGTCGTCGCAAACCGAATCACCCGGGCGTCACCGGGTCGATATCAAACTCTCACCCCATCGAGATGGAGCGCTCAGCGCATGCCCTTCACGCGACGACCCAGTTCCCGGGTGACCTCGCGTTCGGCGTCCCGCTTGGCCAGATCATGACGCTTGTCGTGGGCCTGCTTGCCGCGGGCCAGAGCCAGTTCGACCTTCACCTTGCCGTCGTTGAAGTACATCGACAGCGGAACCAGCGTCAGATTGCCGTCGCGGATCTTGCCGACCAGGCCGTCGATCTCTTTGCGGTGCAGGAGCAATTTGCGACTGCGCCGCGGCGCGTGGTTGGTCCAGGATCCGTTGCCGTATTCCGGGATGTGCAACCCACGGAGCCACACCTCACCGTTGTCGACGGTCGCGAACGCATCGGCGAGGGACGCCTTCCCGTCGCGCAGGCTCTTCACCTCGGTACCCACGAGAGCGACACCGGCTTCGTACGTGTCGAGGATGGCATAGTTGTGCCGCGCCTTACGGTTCGTGGCAATTGCCTTGCGGCCCTTTTCCTTCATCCTCGTCACCTACTCTCGGTTTGCATCAATGGTTGCAGTCATATCGATGTCGACGACGACTTCGATGGCCCCGCAACAATACACATCGCGGGGCCGGGGTGTCGCATCCTTTATTCGCGGACGTAGAACCGCAGCGTCGCGTAGGCGGTCAGGCTCGACATCACCACGCCGATGATGATCAGCCACGGCGCCACGAACACCACATCCGAGACGCCGATCTTGGCGAGGATGTTGACCCCGTAGAGATCCTCGAGTGCCCGGTCGAAGAACAGCACCTTGGCCCCGAACAGACCACCGATCGCCAGCAGCGAACCCACCAGGGTGGCGATCACCGCCTCGAGCAGGAACGGCAGCTGGGTATACCAGCGAGTGGCGCCCACCAACCGCATGATGCCCACCTCGGTGCGGCGGGTGTACGCCGCGACCTGCACCGTGTTGGCGATCAGCAGGATGGCGGCGATCGCCTGTACCAGTGCGATGGTGAAGGCCGCATTGCGTGCGCCGTCGAGCACGCTGAAGATCCGGCTCACCAGTTCCCGTTGGTCGAGGACGCTGTCCACGCCGTCGGCACCGCGGAACTCGTCGAGTACGGCCCCGAACTGGTCCGGGTCGGCCATCCGGACCTTGAACGACGCCGGCAACGTGTCCTCGCGGACCAGTGCGGCGATGTCCGGATTGTTGGCAAACGTCTTGGTCGTCGCATCGCGGAAGGCCTCGGCCCGGTCGATGTACTGCACCGAGTCGACACCATCGGCCGCCTCGATCTGCTCACGCAGCGTCAGGCAGGGCGCGGTCTGACAGTTCGGGTCGGCGTCGGTCACCTGATCGGAGATGAAGATCTGCATCTCCACCCGATCGAGGAAGATGTCCTGGGTCTTGTCCGCCATCTGGACCACGAGCAGGCCCGCGCCGAACATACCGAGGGTGATGGCCGTGGTGATGATCATGGCCATGGTCATGGTGATGTTGCGGCGCAGGCCGTTCAGGACCTCGCTGAATATGAAACTCGCGCGCATGTGAGTCGGGTGTCCTCCCGGTCGGGACTACAGAAGTGAAACGCGTAACTGGGTGTGCACGGGTCGGGCCCGGCTGAGCTCCGCCGCTGCCGGCTGGTCAGCCACCGAGGCCGTAGACACCGTGCTCGTCGTCACGGGCGAGGCGGCCGTTGCTGAACTCGAGGACGCGGCGTCGCATCGAGTCGACGATCGCCCGGTCATGGGTGGCCATCACCACGGTGGTGCCGCGGCGGTTCACCCGATCGAGGACCTCGACGATCTCGCGGCTGGTGTCGGGATCGAGGTTTCCGGTCGGCTCGTCGGCGAGTAGGAGCAGCGGCCGGTTCGCGATGGCGCGCGCGATCGCCACACGCTGCATCTCACCGCCGGAGAGCTCGTACGGCATGCGGTCGGCCTTGCCGGACAACCCGACGTATTCGAGGACCTCGGGAACCACCTTGTCGACGGTGCTGCGGGGCTTCCCGATGACCTCGAGGGCAAATGCGACGTTCTCGGCCACCGACTTCTGCTGCAACAGCCGGAAGTCCTGGAACACACAGCCCACCGACTGCCGCAGCTTCGGGACCTTGCGGCTCGGCAGCTTGTTGACGTGGAAGTCTCCGACGTAGACGTCACCGGTGGTGGGTTTGTCTTCCTTCAAGAGCAGTCGAAAGAAGGTCGACTTGCCCGATCCGGAGGGCCCGATGAGAAACGCGAAATCGCCTTTGTCGACGTCGAGGGACAGATCCCGCAGAGCGGGCCGGGTCGATGCCTTGTATTGCATCGTCACATTCTTGACGCTGATCACGGTCTGCCAGTGTAACCACGGATCGCCGGCAACCCGGTGCGGCTTGCCCGTCCCGGTGGTGAGCAGTTCGCGGGTTCTCCCCGGTTCACCGGGCGGGACTGATCGTCGGCAGTTCCCATGGAGGCAGGAATCCGCCGCCCCGAGTCGACTGCGACGTGGACTGAGGGGGTGGCACCGATGTCGTTTCCTGCTGCTCCGTCGGGTCGACCGGTTCGGTGGTCTCGGTTGTCGAGGGTTCCGTGGTGGTGGTCTCCGGCGTCTCGGTGTATTCGGGCTCGGGCACCGGCACCTCGGATTCCGGAGTGGTGGTCCGGGGTTGCTGTACCTCGGACAGCCTCGCCTGCCGGTTCTGCTCGTCGACCGTGTCGTAGTGATCGGATCGCTGGCCGTAGAGCATCAACGCTCCGAGGAACAGCACCACCAGGACCGCTGTGGTGGTCCGGACCTTGCCGTGGAACAGCCGGCGCGGGATGCGCTCTGACAACGACTTCTTGGGTTCTGATTGCGATTGGGCGGATGTGGAACCGGAGTGTTGCTCGCTCATCGGGTTCCCTCCTCGGCGACGGAGGGTTCGACCCCGCCGGTTTCGATCGCCGATCCCGGCGCCAACGCGATACCGGCGCGGCCGAATGCCCGGACGAGTCGCGATCGCAGGTCACGGCTGACCTCGAACTGACGGCCCGGCAACGTTCGTGCCACGATCCGCACCGTCATGGTGTCGACCTCGATGTCGGTGACACCCATCGCGGTCGGCTCATCGAGCAACAGCTTCTTCATGCGGGGGTCGTTGAACGCCTGGTGCCCGATCTGGGCGATGAGGTCGTTGACCCGGCCCATGTCGACCCCGATCGGGAGGGGGATATCGACCACCGAGCGCGCCCAGTCCTTCGACAGATTGATCGCCTTCACGATCTGTCCGTTGGGGATGGTGATCATCTCGCCGTCCGCCGACCGCAACTTGGTGATGCGCAAAGTGACGTCTTCGACAGTGCCCTCGGCCGGTTCCGTCGAACCCAGGATCGCCAGGGAGACCACGTCACCGAATCCGTATTGTTTCTCGGTGATGATGAAAAAGCCGGAGAGCAGGTCCTGCACGATGCGCTGGGCTCCGAAACCCAGTGCGGCGCCGAGCACGGTGGCCGGGGCCACGAACCCCGTGATGGGCACACCGAGTTCCCTGACGATGCTGAAGCCGGCGATGATGTACACGATCGCGATGGCACCCCAGGCGATCACCTGGGCGACGGAATGACGATGTTTGATGGCCTCCGACCGCACCAGCGCATCGGATTCGGTGAAGCCCGCGTCGATCCGGGTGGTGACCTTGTTGACCGTCCACTGGATGAACCGGGTCGCCAACAGGGCTCCGAGGACCCAGAGCAGGATCGACAGACCCTCCAGTGAGAGCCAGCGGATCAGACGATCTGATCCGAACCACCCGTCCGGGGCAGCCGTGACAAGAGCGCTGACGTCATGCATCACTCGTGTGATCCTCCAGATCGTGTGAGGGCGGCGGTGGCCGCGGACAGATCATGCGCGTTGTGCAGATCCACCGTCCGGCTTCGCGGGTGCCCTGCCGGATCAGGCGTCGTTCTGGGCCATCCTCCACCGGATACCCGACTCGATGAATCCGTCGATGTCGCCGTCGAGCACCGCGGTCGGGTTGTTGACCTCGAACTCGGTCCGCAGGTCTTTCACCATCTGGTACGGATGCAATACGTACGACCGCATCTGGTTGCCCCAGCTGGATCCGCCGTCGCCCTTGAGAGCGTCCATTTCAGCGCGCTCTTCTTTGCGTTTACGTTCGAGAAGTTTTGCCTGCAGCACGCGCATCGCGGCCGCCTTGTTCTGCAATTGGCTCTTCTCGTTCTGACAAGTCACCACGATACCTGTCGGAATGTGGGTGAGCCGCACAGCGGAGTCCGTGGTGTTGACCGACTGCCCGCCCGGGCCCGATGAACGGTAAACATCAACGCGCACTTCGGTTTCCGGGATGTCGATGTGGTCTGTGGTTTCGACCACAGGGAGCACCTCGACCTCGGCGAACGACGTCTGGCGGCGACCCTGGTTGTCGAACGGGCTGATCCGCACCAGCCGGTGGGTGCCCATCTCGATGGAGAGTGTGCCGTACATGTACGGCCCCTTGACCGCGAACGTCGCGGATTTGAGTCCGGCCTCTTCGGCGTAGGACGTGTCATAGACCTCGACCTTGTGGTCGTGCTTCTCGGCCCAGCGGATGTACATGCGCATCAACATCTCGGCCCAGTCGGCGGCATCCACACCGCCGGCGCCGGAACGGATGTTCACCAGTGCGTCACGGTGGTCGTATTCGCCCGCGAGCATGGTCTTGACTTCCATCGCCTCGATGTCGGCGCGCAGTGATGCGCGCTCGGCGTCGGCGTCGGCCAACGCCTCGGCGCGGTCGGCGCCTTCTTCGGATTCGGCGAGCTCATACAGCAGCGGCATGTCCTCGACGCGCTGCCGGAGCTCGGAGACCCGACGCAGTTCTGTCTGCGCGTGGGAGAGCTCGCTGGTCACCTTCTGGGCGTGATCCTGGTTGTTCCACAGCTCCGGATCCGCGGCTTGATGCTCGAGCTCGCTGATCCGTCGTCGGAGCTCCTCGAGATCGAGAACCTTCTCCACTGTGGTGAGGGTCGAATCGAGGGCGTCGAGGTCTGAGGAAACGTCTGGATGCACGATCACTCAGGCTACCGGTCTCGGGGGCAGAGTCCTATCTGCGCAGTTCTCAGTCTTTACGCAGGTTGGGTCCGGCGCCACCGGGTTCGTCGCCGATCGGGCCGGCGATCTGCCAGGTCGACTCCGCTTTACCGGGCTTGTAGGTCACCGGGATCTCGTCGCCGATCGACGGCCAGCTCATCGCCATGGTCACCACGAAACGCCCGTAAACGTCGGTCGGAGAGGTGTCCGGGCCGGTGATGGTTCCCGACACCGTGCAGAAGACCTGGTTGTTCTTGTCGCCCTCGATCGGCTTGTCGGACACGCCCGTCACCTTCAGGGTGCCGGGCACACGGTTGGTGAAACGTGGGTCTCCGACCGCTCCGGCAGGCGGCTGACCGGGGCGTGAACGTCGCCATTGGACGAGGACAGCTCCCAGGACCGCCGCGAACATGAGGATGATGATGATCTCGAACATGGCCGGCGGCTCCTCCGTCGTGGGTTGGTTGTTTCAGGTTAGTGTCACGGGCCCGATGCCCACTTGCTAGTAACGTGGGAGCCCGTGACGGACTCAAGTGGCCTGAAGAACGTGTTGAGTGACCTGGAGCTCGCGCTGTCGCTGGCCGAACTCGCCGATATCATCACCATCGACCGCTTCGGCGCCATCGATCTGCGGGTCGACTCCAAGCCCGATCTCACCCCGGTGTCCGACGCCGATCTGGCCGTCGAGACGAGCCTGAGGGACGAACTGCGGCAGATCCGGCCCGACGACGCGGTCCTCGGCGAGGAGTTCGGTGGCGATGTGGCCCTGACCGGACGGCAGTGGGTGATCGATCCGATCGACGGCACCAAGAACTTCGTCCGCGGCGTGCCCGTGTGGGCCACCCTCATCTCGCTGCTCGTCGACGGTGTTCCGCAGATCGGCGTCGTCAGTGCACCTGCGCTGGGCCGGCGATGGTGGGCCGGCGCCGGCGCCGGGGCGTTCGCCCAGTCCCCCGACGGCGAGGTCCGGAGCATCCGGGTATCGCAGGTGTCCGACCTCTCGTCGGCGAGCCTGGCGTTTTCGAGCTTGTCGGGGTGGCACGACCGGGGTGTCCGGGATCAGTTCGTCGAACTCACCGACTCCGTCTGGCGGGTCCGGGGCTACGGCGACTTCTACAACTACTGCCTCGTGGCCGAAGGAGCGGTCGACATCGCCGCCGAACCGGAGGTGTCGCTGTGGGATCTCGCTGCGCTCGACGTCCTCGTTCGTGAGGCCGGAGGCACCTTCACCGGCCTCGACGGGATCGCAGGGCCGCATCAGGGCAGCGCTGTCGCCTCCAACGGCGTTCTGCAGCCCGAGGTGCTGGCGGCGCTGACCCGCCCCTGACCCCCTCCTCCGGGCGCATACTTGGTTTCATGCAGATCACACACTTCAGGCATTCCTGCATCCTCGTCGACCAGGGCGGCACCAAGATCCTGTTCGATCCGGGCAACTTCTCGCACGGGTTCACCGGTGTCACGGGCCTCGACGCCATCCTCATCACCCATCAGCATCCCGATCACGTCGACACCGCGGCCCTGCCGGATCTGGTGGCCGGCAACCCCGGCGCCGTGCTGTACGCCGACCCCCAGACGACCGCACAGCTCAACGGCGACGACGTGGCGGGCACCTGGACTGCGGCGCACCCAGGCGACGAGTTCACCATCGGCGACCTCACCGCACGCATCACCGGCGGCACCCACGCGGTGATCCACCCGGACATCCCCACCATCGACAACGTCGCATACCTGCTGGGCGACAACAACAATCCAGCTCAGCTCATGCATCCGGGTGATTCGCTGTTCGTCCCGCAGGAGAAGGTGGACGTCCTCGCGATGCCGACGATGGCTCCCTGGATGAAGATCAGCGAGGCGGTCGACTATCTCCGCGCGGTGAGCCCGCGCCTGAGCTTCCCGATTCATCAGGGCCTGCTGTCGAATGCCGGCCTGAAGATGCACTATGCGCGGTTGTCGGAAATGAGCAATCCGACCACCGAATTCATCGTCTTACCCAATGAGGATTCGCTGACCGTGAACTGAGGTATCCGACTGCCCGGTCCAGAACGTCACAGCGGATATTCGGCGACCCGATCCACAAACATTCTTCCGGCCGGAAAAGTGATTCCACCAAAATTGTCGAGTTGCAATGTGAGGTGCATCGGCCTCGGCGGAAGCCGGTTGACGTCGACGCTCGCTCCCCAGGCGATTCCGTCCCGGAACACGGTGATCCGTTGCGGCGTCCATTCGACCGCCCAACTGTGCCACTGCGTGGCATCGACGATCGTGGTGTGTTGTTCGATGTGGTTCTCGGCGCCCCAGTGCAGGAAGTAGCTGACGGTTTGTCTGGTCGGGTCGGAGATCTCCATGAAGTCGACTTCGCCGCCTGCAGGCCAGTCCTCGGCATCGGGCCACAGCAGCGCGGCAGCGGTCCACGCCGGTCCGGCGATCGTCGACCGTGCACAGATCTCCCAGCGGCCGTGCATACGTCCGCCCCAATTCGGGGTCAGCCCACCGGAATTCCCGGCCAGATCGGCACTGATCACCAGACTTCCGTCGGATACGGTGACCGCGTCCGGGGTACGACGCCCGTTGTTGACGTGGCCGGGGCCGTCGTAGACCAACCAATTGTTCAGCGACGACGCGTGGTCGAAATCTTCCGACCGATCCGGGGTGCCCCATCCATGCCGTTCGGCGGCCGTGGCCGTACAACCAGCCGAACCCGCAGAGCCGGAGCCGGACGATCCGAAGTCCAGGGGTGCGGCGAGCGCCGGTTCCACCCCGAACAACATCAGCGGAACGATTCCGATCATCACCCCGACCACACGCCGAAATCTGCGTACGACAGCCATATATGTCAACCTCCAGACATCCCGCAGAACAATTCCGCCATTGCAATTGATCGTGCCATTGCGTGATGTCCGGGTAATCATGGTGAAAACTGGTCAGAACGCCAACCGATTGTATACAGCCGTACCAGAATCCACAGCGACGTAGAACACAGTGCAGATATCCAGATCGCCCCGACAACGCCTCGGAGCGAATATGACCATCTGACCGGCGGGCGGTCAGGCAACGTCGGGAAAGATCCCACTTCCGGCGATCCCATCGACCGCCCGGGCGAGCGCGTACAGAATCCAGAGCGCGACAACAGCCGCGACCAACCGATGCCGCAGGAACCTCACCACCGGCGTCGTCGGACGTCGTCTCAACTGCAGCACGGCCACCGCACCGACAAAGGCGGCGACGGCGATCAGGCTGATCGGGCCGAAGAGGTTGTACGAAAGGGCATCGGCGAAGTGGCCGTGCGCGGCCGCCGTCCAACTGCGGGTCAAACCACAACCGGGACAGGGCAGGCCGGTGATCAGCCGCATCGGGCAGAGGGTCGGACCGGACGTACTCAGAGCCGGGGTGACGGCGAAGGCCGTGACGATCGCCGCGGCACCGACACCGGCGGCGACCCGAACAGCTCGTTCGGGGCGCTGCCGGTCCGGCGTCGTCGACAAGGCCGTCACTTCAGTGGCAGGCCGTCCGAGTCGGTCACCTTGCGCATCGCGATGAGCACGATGTCGATGAGTGTCCATATACCCAGCCCACCACAGGTGAGCAGTTTTGCAACACCCAGGCCGGTGTAGCCGAGGTAGAAGCGGTCAATGCCGAAGCCGCCGACGAAGACCGAGATCAGCAGGGCGGTCAGCCATTCCTTGGACGAGAAGAGCCCGGGCACCTGAGACACCGGGAACCAGTTGCTCGCCTGGGTCCGGACCTGGGTCTCGGGCTTCACCTGACCGGAGCGGACCAACCCGGCCAGATCCTGGTAGCCCATCGGGCCCTGTTCCTGGCCGAACAGCGAGACGAAGAACGTGTCGTTCTGAGGGCCACCCATCGGCTGGGGCGGCTGCGGCGGGAAGCCGGGAGGAGGTTGTGTCATGGAGGGAACACTAAGGCACAGAAGGCGCGGTTGGGCACCCCACGCCGAAAAAAGTCATCGATTGAATGACTCCCTTGGAACAGTAGCCTGACCAGCGACGATAGTTGGCGGCTGCCGAGTATTTAGCTGTCCAAAGCACCAAAGCCCTCCAGCCCCGGCGCCGACCGCGTGACAAACACCTTACTCCGAAGTAAGGTAGTTCTTACCGATCAGTAAGATCACCCTGTCCGGGCTTCGTCCGGACAGGCATCACGCCCCGTACACGCACGAGACAAGCTGGTGAGAATGAGCACTCATACCGAGCCCCGCGACACGTCCGCTGTTGGCAAGAACCCCCATCGCCGTAGCGCCATCGGTACCGCAATGCGGGTACTGACCACGGTGACGGGCTCCGAGTTCGCCGACAAGTACAAGATTCGCGAGCCACTCAACCGAATTGCGTACGAGGGCACCAAGACCGGATTCAAGACCATCGGTGCGGCCACCCGAGCGTTCGCGGCAGCCCAGGGCGGCGACAAGGCCAAGCGCCTGACCACCACCCCCCGGGACTACTTCAACCTGTACCCCGACGACGAACAGAAGATGATCACGGACACCGTCAAGGAGTTCGCCACGGAGATCCTGCGCCCCGCCGCCTACGACGCGGATGCCGCAGCCGCCATTCCGGACGAAATCCTCACCCGCAGTGCCGAATTGGGAATCACGATGGTGAATGTTCCCGAAGAGTTCGACGGCGCCGCCAGTGAGCGCGGTGTGGTCACGAACTCGCTCGTCGCCGAAGCGATGGCGTACGGCGACATGGGCCTGGCGCTGCCCCTGCTGGCCCCGAGTGGTGTGGCCACCACCCTCACCCAGTTCGGCAGCGACGCCCAGCAGAAGACTTACCTGCCCGCATTCGCCGGTGAGAACGTGCCGCAATCGGCCGTCGTCATCGCCGAACCGCGGCCGTTGTTCGACGCGATGTCATTGCAGACCAAGGCAACCCGGGTGCCCAGCGGATACCGGCTCAGCGGCGTCAAGTCGTTTGTGCCGGCCGCCGCATCGTCGGAGCTGTTCATCATCGGCGCACAGCTCGACGGACGGCCCGCACTGTTCATCGTCGAGTCGAGCGCCAAGGGGCTTGTGGTCGAAGCCGATCCCGGTATGGGCGTCCGCGCCGCCGGGATGGGCCGGTTGCTGCTGACCGATGTCACCGTACCGACCGGTGCGCTGCTGGGCGAAGAAGAAGGTGAAGCCGCCTACGCCGCCTACCGCGACGTCGTCCGGCTCGCCCGCCTGGGCTGGTCGTCGCTGGCAGTGGGTACCGCGCACGCCGTCCTCGACTACGTCATCCCCTACGTCAACGAGCGCGAGGCGTTCGGTGAGCCGATCTCCAACCGTCAGGCCGTGGCATTCATGGTGGCGGGCATGGCAACCGAGCTCGACTCGATCCGCCTGGTCACCCTCCGCGGCGCCGCCCGCGCCGAACAGGGACTCTCATTTGCCCGCGAGGCCGCATTGGCCCGCAAGCTCACCGCGGACAAGGGCATGCAGATCGGATCCGACGGCGTGCAGTTGCTCGGCGGCCATGGATTCACCAAGGAGCACCCCGTGGAACGCTGGTTCCGCGACCTGCGCGGTGCCGCGATCGGTGAGGGCATCGTCGTCCTCTGAGGACACTGCCCGCTCCCTCACCCACCTCACCCACCTTGCTTCCGATTCCACGTCTCTGACGTCCGATCTCACTGAAAGACAAGAGCTATGGCTATCAATCTCGAGCTTCCGCGGAAGCTGAACACGACGGTCGATCAGGCGCATCAGGCCGCGGCCCAGATCTTCCGGCCCATCTCCCGCAAGTACGACCTGCGTGAGCACGACTACCCGGTCGAGCTCGACACCCTGGCGAGCCTCTACGACGGACTCTCCGAGGCCGGTGCCGCCGGTGCAGGTGCCGACGGCGGCCGCAGCCAGAAGAAGGAAAAAAAGGATCTTCCGGCCGGTGCCGTCGTCAACGGCGGCAACATGCAGTCGGTGCTCAATGCGCTCGAAACCTGCTGGGGCGACGCCGGAATGATGCTGACCATCCCGTACCAGGGCCTGGGCAACGCCGCCATCGCCGCGGTCGCAACCGATGAGCAGCTCGTCGAGTTCGGCAAGGTATGGGCCGCGATGGCCATCACCGAACCGAGTTTCGGGTCCGACTCTGCGGCGGTGTCCACCACGGCGACCCGTGATGGCGACGACTACCTGATCAACGGCGAGAAGATCTTTGTCACCGCCGGCTCGCGGGCCAGCCACATCGTCGTGTGGGCGACCGTCGACAAGAGCCTGGGCCGGGCGGCCATCAAGAGCTTCGTCGTCCCGCGCGAGAGCGAAGGGCTCACCGTGGTGCGCCTGGAGCACAAGCTCGGCATCCGGGTGTCCGACACCGCCGTATTGCGATTCGACAACGTCCGCGTCCCGGCCGGAAACCTGCTCGGCTCACCAGAAGTCGATGTCAAGAAGGGTTTCGGCGGGGTCATGCAGACCTTCGACAACACCCGTCCACTGGTGGCCGCGATGGCTGTCGGTGTCACCCGCGCGGCACTCGAGGAGCTGCGGAAGCTGCTCGAGGACGCCGGGGTCGAGATCGACTACGACAAGCCGGTCAACAACCAGCATGCCGCGGCCGCGGAGTTCATCCGGATGGAAGCCGATTACGAAGCGGCGTACCTGCATTCGTTGCGCGCGGCGTGGATGGCCGATAACAAGGAGCCCAACTCCAAAGAGGCCTCGATGTCAAAGGCCAAGGCCGGACGCACCGTCACCGATGTCACCACGAAGACCGTGGAACTCGCCGGAACCTTGGGCTACTCGGAGCGTCTCCTGCTCGAGAAGTGGGCGCGCGACTCGAAGATCCTCGACATCTTCGAAGGTACCCAGCAGATCCAGAACCTGATCATCGCTCGCCGGGTTCTCGGAAAGAGCAGCGCCGAACTGAAGTGACAGTCCACCGGTAGCTCACCGTAGGCGAGTTCACCAGGCAACAGAGAGTCCCGCGGCATCGAGGGGTAGCCGGCGGGACTCTCTGCACTCTGGGGCACAACCACTTTCGACAGCCCGCTTTCCACATCGGGCCACTGTCGGCAGCCGAGATTCGGGCGCCGCGGTGCGAGGAGGAAGAACCAGGGCCGAAAACGTCCTCGCGACACAGGGCGTCGGCGCATGGCCGGTGTGCGGCCAGAACCTCTACACCTGACCTGAGCGCCTGGTTCAGGCCGAGACGGGGCGCCGGGCGCCGGCGGTGACCACCACCCGGTGCACGAACTCCAGCTTCCGGACAACCGGTTCGGAGATCGTGAACGGGTACAGGTCACGTTTACCCATCGACTGGTTGATCCGGTTGAAGACGCCGGCGAGGGTCTGCCAGTCCGCGAGTACCGCCTCGATGGTGCTTCCCGAGTAGTCGGTCCGGGGCACGACGTCGGCAGCCAGGTTCCACCTGGCTCGCTCCGACTGGATCACCAGACCCGACTCGGCCGCCGTCTCCAGGGTGTCCGCAATGTGCAGATAGTGGGCGAAGCACTCCGCGAAGTCCTCCCACGGATGCATGGTCGCGTACTCGGAGATGTAGGACCGCTCCCATCCCTCCGGTGCCCCGAACTTGTAATGCCGCTCGATCGCGTCGGCGTAGCTCGCGCGCTCGTCACCGAACAGGTCGCGGCATTCGTCGATCATCCGGCCGTTTTCGACGAGAATGCTCTGGTAGTAGTGACCGACTTCGTGCCGGAAGTGGCCGAGCATCGTCCGGTACGGTTCGCCCAGGCTCACCCGTAGGGATTCCCGATACGCGTCCAGCGATTCGGCGAGGTCGATGGTGATCACTCCGCGGGAATGCCCGATCACCACGGGGGTGCCGGAGGTACGACTCGACAGCAGATCGAAAGCCAGCCCACGATCCTGGCGGAAGTAGGGCTCGACGGGCAGCTCCAGTTCGATCAGCTGGATGAGCAACCGGCGCAACGACTTCGCTGTCTCCGCCAACTTCTCCAGCGCCAGGGTGTCATCACCTTCCGGCCGCTGACGAATGAAGGATCCGGCGAAGCATTGCCCACTTCCGGAGTCGTCGGCGACCAGCCAGTTGCATTCCCATGCCCAGTTCGAGCATCGGAGCAGCCGGGTGTCGTCGATCGTCACCGAGTCACCCGGTATGGCCACAAGCTTCTTCGAGGGCAGGTGAAAGGCAAGCGGTACCTGGCAGGTGGGGCAACTCTGTGCCTCGAACGGAGCCGGTCCACCACACTCGGGACAGTCGAAAGCGCGCATTCCCACAGACTGACATATGGCGCGTGATCACGTGCCGCACATTGCCCATCAATTCGTGAACATCTGACCAACCTCTCGATTCGGGTTCCCCACACCCTCGGCTCGTGTTTACGTCGGAGTATGAAAATCGAGATCCAGCTCGATGCCCCGCCGGGTGGCTGCGCCGATCGCGCCGAAGCACTCACCGCGTCGGGTATCGACGGGCTGTTCACCTTCGAAGGTCCCCACGATGTCTTCTTCCCCCTGGTCGAGGCGGCAACGCGGGTTCAGGTCGACATGATGACCAATGTGGCAATCGCTCTGCCGCGCAGTGCTGTTCACCTTGCACACATGGCTTGGGATCTGCAGACACAGACCGGAGGACGGTTTCGGCTCGGTCTGGGATCACAGGTCAAGACCCATATCGTGCGCCGCTACGGGACGCCGTGGTCGCGGCCCGCGGCCCGGATGGCCGAGCAGGTCGATGCGATCCGGGCCGTGTTCGACACGTGGCAGAACGGCGCCCGACTGGATTTCACCGGAGAGTTCTACAGCCACACCTACATGCCACCGATGTTCAATCCCGGCCCCTCCGAATTCGGTCCACCACCGATCTTTCTGGGAGCCCTCGGCCCGATCATGACCCGCACCGCAGCCGAGGTCGCCGACGGATTGCTGGTGATGCCGTTCAACTCGGTCGACCACCTCACCGAGCGCACCCTCCCCGCCATCGAAGCCGGTCTGGATCGATCGGGTCGCGACCGCAGCGACCTGCAGATCATCCCGCAGGTGATCTGCGGTGTCGGACGCACCGATACGGAGATGTCGACGGCGGTGGCCGGAGTGCGTGCACTGTTGGCGTTCTACGGCTCGACGCCGGCGTACCGGCCCGTCCTCGAGGTGGCCGGCTGTCCCGACCTCCAGGGCACACTCCAGACGCTGGCCAAAGCCGGCGACTACCCGCGCATGTTCGATCTCATCGACGACAACCTGCTCGGTCAGCTATCGGTGACCGGCACGCCCGAAGACTGCGCGGCGCAGATCATCAAACGCTTCGGCACCATCGCCGACCGTGTCTGCTGTTACTTCCCCGGACAGGACCTGCCCCCACACCATCTACGAGATCTCGTGACGGCCCTTCACGACGCCTAGCCAACGGTCGGCGGCGAACGAGCTGATCGCGGCGAGATAGCCACCGATCACCCATGCCCACACGGCGCGGGCGGTCGGTGCCATCTGTGGGTCAGTCGTCGGTGTCGATCACGTGCATGGCCGCTTCCTCAGCCGAAGCGCCACCGCCGTCGATACCGGCATCGGTCGCGACACGTTCGTGGACATCGTGGATGACACCGCCCTCATCGGGTGCGATCAGGCGTCCGGCGCGGAGATTGCCCACCTCGTTGCCAGTGGGGAACTCGGCATCGCTGTCCGACTCGTCGCTGCGCCAGTCTTCTTTGACCTCGTCGGGCTGGTAGGCCGTCGCCGACGGGTCCTGCTCTTCTTCGGCCAGATGCTGCGCCAGGCTTTCCCCGGTCGCCTGTTCCTCGGCGGTCATCCCGAATCGCTCTGACGCCGGTGGTCGATCCGGTGGTGAGTAGCCCTCATCCAGGACATCGTCGACGCCACGGTCGTCGAGAGTATCGCCGGGTTGGAGCTGACTGTCCTCGTCGAGGCTGTACTCCCCGGTAGAGCCTTCCTGCGTGCCATCACGGTTCGTCATGACTTCACGATGCCACCAGGATCGCCGTCGCGCATCCTTCTCTCAGCTGCGTGATCCGCGGGGCGTGGGATCGGTGAGCGATCCCACGCAACGCAAAAGGCCCCCGAGACAATGTCTCGAGGGCCTCTTGACCTTCGTAGCGGGGACAGGATTTGAACCTG
>NZ_DATCVM010000080.1:0-27475 GCF_036566845.1 Williamsia sp. | reverse complement strand
GAGCCGGCGCCGCTGCACGGCGGCACCTGGCATTCGTACGCCGATCATCGGATGGCCACAGCGGGAGCCCTGATCGGGCTCGTCACCGATGGGGTCAGCGTCGACGATGTCGAGACCACCGCCAAGACCCTGCCGGACTTTCCGGGTATGTGGGCGAGGATGATCAGCGCTTGAGCAAGCGGCAGTACGACGAATCCGACGTCCGGGTACGCCCGAGCCGGGGAAGTCGGCCGCGCACCAAAACCCGTCCCACCCACGACGACGCGGCCACCGCGATGGTGGTCTCCGTCGACCGGGGCCGGTGGGGTTGCGTACTGGAAGACGACCAGGATGTCCGGGTTGTCTGTATGCGGGCCCGCGAACTCGGCCGCACCCCCATCGTGGTCGGTGACGACGTGTCGGTGGTCGGCGACCTGTCCGGCAAACCGGACACCCTGGCCCGGATCGTGCGGGTGGCTCCCCGGCGAACAGTGTTGCGTCGCACCGCCGATGACACCGATCCCTACGAGCGGATCGTCGTCGCGAACGCCGATCAGCTCCTGATCGTGACCGCACTGGCCGATCCCCCGCCGCGGACCGGTTTTGTCGAACGCGCGCTGGCCGCAGCCTATGTCGGTGGCCTCCAACCGGTTCTGTGCCTCACCAAGGGTGATCTCGCGGATCCCGAGTTGTTCCGTTCCGCCTTTTCCGATCTCGACCTCCCGGTCCTGCTGGCCGGGCGCGACGATCCTCTGGAGCCGGCGCAGAAACTACTGGCTGGCAAGGTCACCGCGCTGATCGGCCACAGTGGCGTCGGAAAGTCGACGCTGGTGAATCGTCTTGTGCCCGATGCCTATCGGGCCACCGCGGTGGTGTCCGGGGTGGGCAAGGGACGTCACACGTCCACCCAGTCGGTGGTCCTGCCCCTGCCCGGCGGCGGATGGGTGGTCGACACACCCGGCATCCGGTCGTTCGGTCTGGCCCACATCGGGCCCGAAGACGTCATCGGAGCGTTCGAGGATCTGAGCGAGGCCATCGAGAAGTGCCCACGCGGGTGCACCCATCTCGGACCGCCGGCAGATCCCGAGTGTGCGCTCGACGCGTTGACCGGACAACACCATCGCCGGGCGATGGCCGTCCGCGAACTCATCGCGGCACTCAGTGTGGCAAACCACTGGGATTAGGTGAGCGTCCCGCTCCGGGATCAACTGGCGCGCAATACCTTCCGGCGTGCCTTGAGCTCGGCAATCGCGGTCTTCAATCCGTCACGCTTGCCTTCGCCCGCCGCCACGAGCCGCTTACCGCGTTCGGCCGCCGCGGCCCGCAACTCGGCAAACTTCTTCTCTGACGCGGTTTCCGGGGCATCATCGGCACTGGCGATGAGCATGCTGTTCGGCAGCGACAACTTATTGATCGTCCGGAACGTCTGCCAGTACTGGCGGCCCAGCGAACCCGTGGTGTACGGCAGATCGTACTTCTCGCAGAGCTGCCGAACCCGCACCGCCACCTCGGCATACCGGTTCGACGGCAGGTCAGGGAACAGGTGGTGTTCGATCTGGTAGCAGAGGTTGCCGCTCATGAATGCCATCGCCGGGCCGGCATCGAAGTTCGCCGAGCCCAGCATCTGCCGCAGATACCACTGGCCAGACGTCTCGTCGACGAGTGACTCCTCGGTGAACTTCTCGGCACCGTCCGGGAAGTGACCACAGAAGATGACCAGGTACGCCCAGATGTTGCGGACGAAGTTGGCGGTGAGGTTGGCAACCAATGTGCTTCGCGCCGACCCGACGGACAGCAGCGGGAAGATCACGTAGTCCTTGGCCAGCTGCCGGGCGACCTTCTTGGAGAAGTCCTTGATCTGCGGAACCGCGATCTCCTTGGGCTTCTCTCCCTTGAAGAACTCCTTGAGCTCGAGGTCGTGCAGCCCGATTCCCCACTCGAAGGTGGCGGCCAGGAAGAGGTTCGCCAGCGGCTGGGCCGAGTGCTTCCACTGCCACGGCTCGTCGCGGGTGACCCGCAGGAGGCCGTACCCGATGTCGTGATCCTTGTTGAGCACATTGGTGTACTTGTGATGGATGTAGTTGTGGGAGTGCTTCCAGTGCGCCGAGTAGCAGACCATGTCCCACTCCCACGATGTGGAGTGGACTTCGGGATCGTTCATCCAATCCCACTGGCCGTGCATGACGTTGTGGCCGAGTTCCATGTTCTCGATGATCTTCGCCGCGGAGAGCAACGACGTCCCGGTCAGCCACAGAAGTCGATTCCGGCTGCCCAACAACGCAATTCGGCCACCGACCTCCAAGACCCGCTGGGCCATGATGGCACGCCGCAAGTACCTTGCGTCGCGAACACCACGATCCGATTCGATCTCGCGCCGCAGGGCGTCGAGCTCGGCACCGAGCGCCTCCACATCCGACTCGGTCAGATGTGTGTATTCATTGATGTCAGTGATTGCCATGCGCCTGTGTAACTCCCTTGCCGGCGTCGCCCTGGGCCGATGCGGCCCGAGCCCACGGCCGACCGCCATCGTTCACGTCCAGCGTACGGCGTTCGGCGCCCGGGCGCCGACCCTTGTCAGGCAGCACGCACGTCTTTGGACTGCCGCGCCCCGGCGAGCGCCGCGACCGGTGAGCGCCTGCGACGAAGTCTGCCGATCGCGCTGCGCAGGCCGGTGCGACGGCCCGTGGCCGGATCGACTGTCGCAGTGAGACGTTGGTCGGGGTCGGACTTGAAACGCAGTTCCGACGCCGTCTCGGGGGCGTTGTCGACCGTGCCCTTCAGGTACTTGTTCGGCAACGACAGCTTCGCGATCGTCCGCCACGACTTCGCGTACTGGACGAGGAACGGACCAGTTGTGTAGGGCAGGTCGTACTTGTCGCACAGGGCGCGCACGCGCACGGCGATCTCTGCGTACCGGTTGGACGGCAGATCAGGGAACAGGTGGTGCTCGATCTGATAGCTCAGGTTGCCGCTCATGAACGCCAGCGTCTTGCCCGAGTTGAAGTTGGCACTCCCCAGCATCTGGCGCAGGTACCAGTGGGCCTGTGATTCGCCTTCGAGATCCTGCTTGGTGAACTTCTCTGCCCCATCAGGGAAGTGTCCGCAGAAGATCACCGCGTTGGTCCAGATGTTGCGGATCGTGTTGGCGGCAAATGTCGCGGTCATCGCGCGCAGCCAGGTCTTGCGTGACCGGGTGACGGCTCCGACCAGCGCCGGGTACACCACATAGTCCTTGCCGACCTGCTTGCCGACCTTCATGCCGACGTCGCGAAGGTCCTGTTTGAAGCCCTCCGGATTCGGATGCCGGCCCACTGCCACCCGCCCGAGCTCCAGGTGCTGCACGGCGACGCCGTACTGGAAGAACAGCATCAGCAGGGTGTTGTAGGCGATGTTGCCGAGATAGAAGGGCTTCCATCGCTGGTCGCGGGTGACGCGGATCAGGCCGTAGCCCACATCGTCATCCATGCCGAGCACGTTTGTGTACTTGTGGTGGATGTAGTTGTGCGTGTGCTTCCAGTGTGCGGACGGGCCGGTGTTGTCCCATTCCCATCCGGTGGAGTGGACCTCGGGATCGTTCATCCAATCCCACTGGCCGTGCATCACGTTGTGGCCCAGCTCCATGTTCTCCACGATCTTGGAGACACCGAGCACACCCGCGCCCAGGGCCCAGATCTTGCGGTTGCCGGCGCCGAACAGCAGCGCCCGTCCCGAAAGCTCCAGTCCGCGCTGGAAGCGGATGGAGTTGCGAATGTAGTTGGCATCGCGTTCGCCACGATCGTTCTCGATGTCGCGACGGATGGCGTCGAGTTCGTGACCGAGCGCTTCGACGTCGGCGTCCGTCAGGTGTGCGTACTCCGGAATGTCGGTAATTGCCACCGCTTCGACCTCTCGTAGGGGGACCGATCCGAGGTCAGCGCAGCGTTGCGACAAACCTACGGATACGTAACTTACGCAATCGTAGGTTACGTCCCGAGAGGTGTCCAGGGGAGGGTGAGACTGATCTCACCTGCCGCTCGATGGGAGGAAACCGGGCCCGCCGGGCTATGCTGGTCGAGTACTTCGCGCAAGATGCGCGGAACCGTCGTGGAACTGCTTCCTCGTGACGTGGCCTCCGGGGAGACCCGAGTCCACCTGTTGCGAGTCGATCAACCCCACTGAGCTATTCACACGGCGATCGTTACTGCCCACCGTTTGCGGTGGTCGACCCAGTGTCGGCCCACAGATCAGGGCGGTCGCGCCAACCAGCGGTGAATCGTGCTCGAGACGCCGCGTAATCCAGAAACGTGATCTATTTGATGACCCCTGTTTCCAGTCCTGCCACAACAACTTTCGCCGAACTCGGCGTCCCCGCGAGCCTGGTCAAGTCCCTGACCGCCAGCGGGATCACCTCCCCCTTCCCCATCCAGGCCGACACCCTTCCCGACAGCCTCTCCGGCCGGGACGTGCTGGGCCGCGGAAAGACCGGCAGCGGCAAGACGCTCGCCTTCTCGATTCCGCTCGTCGCCCGCCTCGCGTCCGGTTCGTCAGCCGGAGCCGGCCGCCCCCGCGGCCTGATCCTGGCTCCGACCCGCGAGCTGGCCACCCAGATCACGGCCGTCGTTCAGCCGCTGGCCCAGGCACTCGGCCTGACCGTGACGACCATCTTCGGTGGTGTCCCCCAGGGTCGCCAGGCCTCGGCACTGCGCGCAGGCGTCGACATCGTGGTGGCCTGCCCCGGTCGCCTCGAAGACCTCATGCGTCAGCGCCTGGTGCGTCTGGACCGCGTCGAGATCTCCATCCTCGACGAGGCCGACCACATGGCCGACCTCGGCTTCCTGCCCGGCGTCACCCGCATCCTGACCGCCACCCCTGAAGGCGGACAGCGCCTGCTGTTCTCGGCAACCCTCGACAACGGTGTCGACAAGCTGGTCAAGCGTTTCCTCAACCAGCCCGTCATGCACTCGGTCGACGAGGCCACCTCTCACGTCTCCGCGATGACCCACCACATCTACGAGGTCTCCGGCGCCGACTCCAAGAAGGGTGTCGTCTTCGCGCTCGCCTCGGGCAAGGGCCGTCGCATCCTCTTCATGCGCACCAAGCACCAGGCCCGCAAGCTGGCCAAGCAGCTCACCGACGCCGGCATCCCCAGCGTCGACCTGCACGGCAACCTCTCGCAGGGTGCCCGTGACCGCAACCTCCTCGCGTTCTCCAGCGGCAAGGCACGCGTCCTCGTCGCCACCGACGTCGCGGCCCGCGGCGTGCACGTCGACGACGTCGAACTCGTTGTCCACGTCGATCCGCCGGCCGAGCACAAGGCGTACCTGCACCGCTCGGGTCGTACCGCGCGCGCCGGCAGCGCCGGTGACGTCGTCACCCTGACCCTCCCCGAGCAGCGTCGCGACATGTCGCAACTGCTGCGCAAGGCCGCCATCAAGGCGACCCCGATCAGGGTGACCGCCGATTCGGCAGAGCTCAAGGCACTCGTCGGCGAAACCGCCGACCTGGTTGCCCCGCCCGCCGTGACCTCGGTTCCCAACCGCTCGGTGAAGTCGCCGGGCAGCCGCACCGGCCGTCGCCCGCGCCCCACCGCTGACGGATCGGCGCCCTACGAGGGCCGTGGTCGCGGACAAAGCGCCCGTTCGCAGGGTGGCCGCGCCGCAGCCGGCCACACCGAAGGTGGTCGCAGCCGCGGTGGATACACCGGACACAGCGGTGGCGGTTCCTCACAGGGCGGCGCCCGTCGCAGCCAGTCGCGCTCGAGCAGCGCGCGCTAGATCTCTGAACCGAAAAGCGGGGCCCGAGTCGACGACCCGGGCCTCGCTTTTTCGTCGATCCGGGTCAGACCTCCAGGGTGCAGTCCCCTGCCGCGACACTGACACACGTCTGAATGCGTTCGCCGGCAACGTGTTCCGCGCCACTGCGCAAGTCCCGGACAACACCCTTGTCGAGCATCACCACACAGCTCTGGCAGATACCCATCCGGCAACCGAACGGCATCTGCACCCCGGCGTCCTCACCCGCGGACATCAACGTGGTCGCGCCATCAGCTGTGGCGGCGCGCCCCGTCTTCGAGAACGTGATCGTGCCGCCCTCGGCACCGACCTCACCGCGTTCGAGCGCAAAGCGCTCGATGTGGAGATGATCCCGCAATCCGGCCTGCGTCCACATCTGGGTCAGCGAGTCGAGCATGGGAGCCGGGCCACAGGCCCAGGTCTGACGTTGCGCCCAATCGGGGCACAGTGCGGTCAGACCTTCCGGGTCGATCTTGCCCTGGGCCCGGGTCCGCTGAACATGGACCCGCAACAGTCCGTCGGCCTCGAACTGCTCGAGTTCGGCGCCGAACATGAGGTCGCTGTCGGTGGGTACCGAATGGATCAGATGGACGTCGGTGTGCTGTTTGCGTGACGACATCGTCCGCAACATCGACATGATCGGCGTGATGCCACTGCCCGCCGTGACGAACAGCAATTTCTCAGGCAGCTCCGCCGGAAGGACGAACTCCCCCTGCGGCGCGGCGAGCCGCACCACCGTGCCGGGCGCCAAACCGTTGACGAGGTGGCCGGACAGGAACCCCTCGGCCATCGCCTTCACCGTGATCGACACAACCTTGCCGTGCGTGTCGGAGGTGGTCTGCGGCACCGACGTCAACGAATACGACCGCCATGTCCAGCGGCCTTCGACCAGAACACCGATTCCCATGTACTGCCCGGGGTGGTAGTCGAATGAAAAACCCCAGCCCGGTTTGATCACAAGCGTCGCCGAGTCGGCCGTCTCGGGACGCACCTCCACGATCTTGCCGCGCAGTTCCCGCGCCGACCACAGCGGATTCGCAAGATGCAGGTAGTCGTCGGGCAACAGCGGCGTCGTGACCCGCGATGCCGCGGCACGGACCATGTTGACCGCCCGGCTACGGCTCGCGATATCGCGCACCGGCTCCTCGAATCGTTCACGCAAACCCATCAGGTGCCTCCAGTCGAAAAGCAATGTCGGTCGAGATCCGCGTTCGGCCGTGCCAGCCCATGTGCCGCTAACCTACGCTACCGTAGGTTAGCGGAAACAGCGGTGCCCCGACCTCCCCAGTGTGCGCCGCCACAGCGCTCGAGGAGTGTGTCAGAGGAGTTCGAGCAGGAAGGGAAGTTCCTGGGTGGCGTACCAGCCCAGGTCGAAGTCCTCGACGTCTCCGATCGCCAGTTCGGCATCCTCGTCGCCGAGGTCCGCGGCGTCGACGAGTTCCATCGCCCGGATGACCTTGTCCTCCGCTTCCGAGCCGTCGACCAGCAGTGATGCGACGTCCGCGAGGGTAACCATCCCCGGGGTCTTCACCACCGCGACGTCGAGATCCGGCCGCAGCTTCACCTCGTCGACGTCAGCGGCGATCACCACTCGGCGTGCCGGCAACGATGCCCCTTCATCGGCCCCGTCGCCCTCGGCCGCCATCAGCCGCAGCGAGGCCCGGGCGGCCTCGCGAATCGCGGCTTCGGCCAGTTCCTCGTCGTCACCGTCGAGGTACGACTCCCGAAGCGCCGGTGTCAGTGCAAAAGCCGTACCGCCGACGGGCCGGAACTCTCCGGCGGTGCTGAGCGCTGTCAGCATCGACAGGGTGGCGGGTAGATAAATTCTCATCGGACCTTTTCTCAGTGGACTCGGAGGGCGTGACGCTGTGGAGATGTCACCGATGGGTGTCACCGGTGTGGAAGCAGTTCTTCGAACGAGTCGGTGAGATATTCGGCCATCGCACCGAGATCCCACATCACACCGCGATCGGCATTGAAGCCGAAGCCGATCCGGCCGTTGTACGACGTGATGCCGATCGCCAGCGCACGTTTGCGGACCAGGACCGGAACCGGATAGATGGCCAGGATCTCGTTGCCGCCCAGGTATTGCGCGGCGCGCGGACCGCGGGCGATGGTGACCGGCACGTTGAACGACCGCCGCGACAACGACACCGCCGCCCGCGCGCTCATCGCGTGGAACGTGGCCGGGCCGATCTCCGGAATCCACGGTTCGACCGCAGCCGACCAGTTCCTGTTCGAATGCGAATGCCGCTCGGCCAGTTGCGCCACCTGTGACAGCCGCACGGCCGGATTCGGTTCCCCCACCGGCAGATCGGTGACGAATCCCTGCAGCCCGCCAACCATCCACGATGCGGACGACGACTCACCCTGCGCATCGAGATCGGTGTCGAACTCGGGTTCGGCGTGCCCCGCCGGGTAGGCCGAACACGGAACCATCACACGCACGGTTTCCACCTGGTCCACGGCCTGGGACCGCGAGAGCAACCATCGACGGATGGCTCCCGCGATCGCTGCCAGGAGCACGTCGTTGGGGGTGCAACCGTGTCGCTCGGCGATGTCCACACAGTCCTCGGCCGAGCAAGATGCCACCGTGAAGCGACGGGTTGGGGCGGTGGAACCGTTGAGCGGACTCGACGGGGCCGTCGTCGTGGCCATCTTCATCACCGACTCCACCCGGCGGACCGCGCCGGACAGTGCCTGTCCCACCGAGGCGAGCTGGTTGGACGCCGTGCGCACCTGATCGACCATCTCCCACGGTCTGGTCAGGACATCGGTGATCGCGCCGACCACCAGTTCCCCACTGCCCGGCTCGCGATCGGGCAGCCAGAGATCCTCCGGCATCGACGGTGGCTCGCGGGTGTCGTCGACGATGATCTGATTGATCTCGAAGGCCTCGGACCCATCGACCAGTGCTCGATGGGTCTTTGTCAGGATCGCCATCCGGTCGTCCGACAGGCCCTCGACGAGATACATCTCCCAGAGCGGGCGGGTGCGTTCCAACGGGCGCGACATCAGCCGCGCGACGAGGTCGTGGAGCTGGTCGTCGGCGCCCGGACTCGGCAGCGCCGAGCGGCGAACGTGGTAGGTGATGTCGAACTCGCGATCGTCCACCCAGACCGGGCGGGCCAGGCCGAGCGTGACCTCCCGGATCTTCTTGCGATACCGCGGGACCAGCTGGAGGCGACTCTCGACCGTACGCAAAAGGCCCTGGTAGTCCAGGCCTCCCGGTCGACGTTCGACGATCAGGAGTGAACCCACCTGCGTTGTCGAGCCGCGGTCATCGAGGTAGTAGTACATCGAATCCTGGGGCGACAGCCGGTTCACAGCGCCAATCGTAACCGGGAGGGCACCCGCCCGGGTGCCGCCAACCATTGACCTGCACGTCCAGCGCGTCGCCGATCAGCCAACACTCACCGACACCAGGACACACCGCGGCTCTCTGCGTCTGCGTCCCCCTGGCGTGGCGGGGCGGACGGGCATCAGGCGACGCTCCACACGGGCACCCATCGCCTGGACCCTGCCACCCCGGCTGTAGACCACGGTGATCTCGGCGACGTCCGGGCGCGGGTGCTGGGTGTGCAACCGCAGCAGTGTGCAGGCCGGTCCCCTGGCGACGTCGGCCGCCAGCAGCACCCGGAACTGATCAACGATGTGCGGCAACGCGACAGCGCCCAGATGCGACACGGGCCGGCGGCCTCCCATCATCTCGAGCAACACCGTTGTGGCACTGATGGCGAACCTGCGCAATCCGACATCGACCAGATCGGGTGGCGGCACCGGAACCCGTTGCGGAACAGCAGTATCGGACGGCGCCGGCCTCGACGGCCCGAGACCCAGCGGGGGCGGCTCGCTGTTGGGCACCCGGCTGATCCGCAGGCCCCCACCAGGATCTGCACCATCGGCCCCGGCACAGCCGCCCGCACCGCCTCCCCCACAGCCGATCTCGGCGATATCCGTTGTTGTCATGGCGCCCCCCGGGCCGTGTCCGGCAGGACCGGCGACGCCGGTCCGGGTACCGGAAAACCCGGATACCAGCAGTACGACGCGTACTGCCCGTCCCTGGTTCCTTTCGGAAGCAGAACGGAGGTATCCGGGTTCTCCGAGCGCGGTTGGGGAGGTCAGCGCCTCTTGCGGGTCTTCGGCGGCTTCGGGGCGTCGCCCTTCGATCCGGCCCGAGCAGCGGCGCGCCGCTCCTTGCGGGTACCCGACTGTCCGTCCGGGGAGGCAGCGGACCTACGGACCTGTGTACCGCCGGACTCGGACGGGCCGCTGTACGTCAGACCCGCGTTGACCGAACCGTCGTCGATGCCCTTGGCCCGCAACGCCGCCGGTGCAGCCGAACGGGCCGGTGCGGGCTGTTCGGTGGGCAGCGCGGCCGGCGCGGCCGGAGTCTTTGCAGGCGGCGCTGCCGCGGCGGCCGGCTGGGCCGGCGCCGGGGCCGGGGTGGCCTCGACACTGACGTTGTACAGGAACCCGACCGATTCTTCTTTCAGGCCTTCGAGCATGCCCGTGAACATGTCGAAACCCTCGCGCTGGTACTCGACGACCGGGTCACGCTGTGCCATCGACCGCAGATGGATGCCTTCGCGCAGGTAGTCCATCTCGTATAGGTGGTCACGCCATTTCCGGTCGAGCACGCTCAGCAAGATCGTCCGTTCGAGCTGACGCATGGCGGTATCACCGGCAATCGACTCGATCTGGGATTCCCGCTTCTCATATGCCTCATGCGCGTCGGTCACCAGGATCTCGCGCAGTTCCTCGGCATCGATGTCCTTGCGCTCTCCGTACTCGTCCTCTTCGAACAGCTCCTTGTAGTCGAGCTCGATCGGGTACAGCGTCTTCATGGCCGTCCAGAGCTGGTCCAGATCCCAGTCCTCGGTGTAACCCTCCGACGTCGCGCCCTCGACGTACGCGCCGACGACATCGTCGATCATCCGCTTGACCTGCTCGCTGTGATCCTCACCTTCGAGGATCGTGCGGCGCTCGGCGTAGATCACCTTGCGCTGCTGGTTCATCACCTCGTCGTACTTGAGGACATTCTTGCGAACCTCGAAGTTCTGCTGCTCGACCTGGGTCTGCGCGCTGCGGATGGCCTTGGTCACCATCTTTGCCTCGATCGGGACGTCGTCGGGCAGATTCACCCGGTTCATGATCGATTCGAGCGCGGCCCCGTTGAACCGCCGCATCAACTCGTCGCCGAGAGACAGGTAGAACCGCGACTCACCGGGGTCACCCTGTCGACCCGAGCGGCCACGCAACTGGTCGTCGATACGACGCGATTCGTGCCGCTCGGTGCCCAGCACGTACAGACCGCCGGCCTCCTTGACCTTCTCCGCGTCTTCGGCAACCTCGGCCTTCACCGCGGCGATCACCTCATCCCAGGCGGCCTCGTACTGGTCCGGGGTCTCCACCGGGTCCAGCCCGGCCTTGCGCAGACGGATGTCGGCGAGGATGTCGGGGTTACCGCCCAGCACGACGTCGGTACCGCGACCTGCCATGTTGGTGGCGACGGTGACCGCGCCACTGCGTCCGGCCTCTGCGATGATCTGGGCTTCCTGCTCATGGAACTTCGCGTTGAGCACGTTGTGCGGGATGCCACGCTTCTTGAGCTGACGCGCCAGATACTCCGACCGTTCCACGCTGGTGGTACCGATCAGGACCGGCTGGCCCTTCTCATGCCGCTCGGTGATGTCGTCGACCACGGCGTCGAACTTGGCCTCTTCTGTCTTGTAGATCAAGTCGGTCTGATCCGCGCGCAGCATCGGCTTGTTCGTCGGGATCGGCAGCACACCCAACTTGTAGATCTGGTCGAGTTCGGCGGCCTCGGTCTGCGCCGTACCGGTCATGCCCGACAACTTCTCGTACATGCGGAAGTAGTTCTGGAGGGTGATGGTGGCCAGGGTCTGGTTCTCGGCCTTGATCTCGACCCGCTCCTTGGCCTCGATGGCCTGGTGCAGTCCCTCGTTGAAGCGACGACCGTCCAGCACACGGCCGGTGAACTCGTCGACGATGAGGACTTCGCCGTTGCGAACGATGTAGTCCTTGTCGCGCTCGAAGAGTTCTTTGACCTTGATCGCGTTGTTCAGGTAGCTCACCAGCGGCGAGTTGGCGGCCTCGTACAGGTTGTCGATGCCCAGCTGGTCCTCGACGAACTCGACACCCTCTTCGTGCACACCGATGGTGCGCTTGCGGATGTCCACCTCATAGTGGACGTCCTTCTTCAAAAGCGGTGCGATGCGGGCAAATTCGGCGTACCACTTGCTCGACGAATCGGCCGGGCCCGAAATGATCAGCGGGGTCCGCGCCTCGTCGATCAGGATCGAGTCGACCTCGTCCACGATCGCGAATGTATGGCCGCGCTGGACGAGATCGCCGAGCGAGTGCGCCATGTTGTCGCGCAGGTAGTCGAAGCCGAACTCGTTGTTGGTGCCATAGGTGATGTCGGCGGCGTAGGCCTCCCGACGCGCGGCCGGCGTCATGCCGGTCAGGATCACCGCGGTGTCCAGGCCCAGGAACCGGTGGACGCGGCCCATCCACTCGGAGTCACGCTTGGCCAGGTAGTCGTTGACGGTGACGACGTGGACGCCCTCACCGGCCAGCGCATTGAGGTAGGCCGGCAGCACACAGGTCAGGGTTTTACCCTCACCGGTCTTCATCTCGGCGATGTTGCCGAAGTGCAGCGCGGCACCGCCCATGATCTGGACGTGGAAGTGTTTCTGTGAGAGCACCCGCCAAGCAGCTTCGCGGGCTACGGCAAAGGCTTCGGGCAGCAGGTCATCGAGGGTCTCGCCGGCGGCCAACCGTTCCTTGAACTCGTCGGTCTTCGCACGGAGTTGCTCGTCTGACAGGGCTTCGGTCTCTTTGTCGAGCGTCTCCACATGCGTAGCGATTGCATCCAGGCGTTTGACCATCCGGCCTTCGCCGACGCGCAGCAGCTTGTTGAGCACTGGTAATTCCCTCGATCCGGTCGACTACACACGAAATTCGACCTACAGATTCCCGCAGGTCGAACTCCATGGTAGCCAGCGACTCGGCCGACCGAGTCACGCGAGGCGAATCAAGAGCCCCGCCGCGCGCTCAGGCGAGGCGGATCAAGCCGTAATCGAACGCATGCCTGCGGTAGACGACGGACGGTTTGTCGGATTCCTTGTCGTGGAAGAGGAAGAAGTCGTGGCCGACCAATTCCATCTCATAGAGGGCGTCATCGACCGACATCGGCTCGGCGGGATGGTCTTTGACGCGGATGATCTGTCCGGGGCCCGCTGCCTCCGGATCATGGTCGGCCCAACGGTCTTCAGCGCTCGGTTGCGCCGGGGCACTGCCGTTCAGCGACGGATCCGCCGCTGCGGTGGCCTCGGCCACAGAAATAGGTGTTCTCAGGCCGTGGTGAACCTTGCGCCGATCCTTGGTCCGGCGGAGGCGCGATTCGAGTTTGGACAATGCGCCATCGAGTGCGGCGTAGAAGTTGTCTGCGCAGGCCTCTCCTCGGACCACGGGGCCTTTACCCCTGGCGGTGATCTCGAGTCGTTGGCAGACCTTGGACTGACGGCGATTTCGCTCGTGGTGAAGTTCGACATCAAACCGGAAGATCCTGGGATCGAACCGTTCCACACGGGACAGTTTGTCCATCACATGTATGCGGAAGTGGTTGGGAATTTCAACGTTGCGGCCGCTGACCTGCACTTCGGCGTCAGGGCGGGAGAGTTCTTCGGACGATTCGCTTCGGACGTATATACCCGGATCAAACGGGTCGGTACGGGTGATTGTGTCGGGACTCGTGCTGGAATCCGCGCTGTCCGCAGATTCGGAAACGGCTGCCTTGCCGACGCTTGTTGTCACTTGCGATACCTCCTGGATCGGTGAACAAAAATCCCGGTCACCGCAGCGCACATGCTTGCAGCAACCGGTCTGTGAGTTGGGCTCTCACCTCCCCCCGACCGCCTCTTGTCGGCGACCTTTGGTGCGGCTAACTTATGCACCTCCGACCGTAGTCCTCCGGACAACTGTTCGCCACAGTTTTGCCCCTGCCCGTTCACCGGCGCGTCGACTCAGGTCATGCTCGTGGAGCGGCTTTCGCGTCAGTCGAATGACTGTGGGCACCAGATCGTTTCGCTGGGATCCGGCCGGCGCGCACCGCGAATCACGCTGCCGCGATGACCAATACGAGATGGACGTCGATTCCTTCGTGGGCCAGCACCGTGACGGATTCGGCCGCGGTCGCCCCGGTTGTCAGCACGTCGTCCAGCAGGACGACGGCGGCGTCGCGGCCGCGGGTGGGCGCGAGGTCGGTACGAGCGCCACGCCTGATCCGGATGGCGCCGGCGAGATTGTCGCCGCGTTCGTCTGCCAACAGGTGCGCCGAATCACGCGCCCACATCGACGTGATCAGCAGAGGCCTCACCGCCGCCAGATCTCCCAGCGACCGGGCCGCGGAATCGGCGATCGCGGTCACCGGATCACCTCCGCGACGTCGCGCCGACATCGGCCGGGTCGGCGCCGGGATCAACAGCAGACGTTCGGCGGCCGGCAGCTCAGACCAGCGGTCGAGAGCCCGTATTGCCCCGGCCACCGCTGCGCCCAAAGGGGCGGAGAGGTCGCGGCGGCCGCGCTCCTTGAGCTCCAGGATCGCTTGCCGCCGGACGCCCGTGTACCGCCCCAGCGCGTACGCGGGGACAGGCAGGCGAACCCGGGTCCGGACCTCGATCGGCGCGTCGGCGAACGCCGCGGCGCATCCACGACACCACCGGGTCCCGGGCCGGGCACATCCACCGCACTGCAACGGAACCACCAGATCCACCAGCGCCGGCCACACGCGCTCGACCATGGTCGGCAATGATGCCCGGACGCCCACACCCTCCACGACCGGCCCTCCGCCGACCGGCCGCGCTGTCCACAGTGCACGGAACGCTCCCCAGACACACCCGCCCCGAGGTCACGGTGTCGCGCAGAAACTAATGCGGCAGAACAGGTATCGCGGCCGTACCCATTGTCGGCGGGACCTCACTCCAATATTGGTCCGGCTCATCGCTGGTTCCCCCGAGTCGGAGGACACCGCGACTGTCGGCGGCGTAGATCGTCGACGGGCTCGCGGTCACCGACGTCACCGGCGGGGTCAGGTTGCCGCTGGGCAGCGCGCCCGGTGGCATCCCGTCGATCCGCAGCTGAACCACCGATCCCTCGGTCGAGCTGCGGCCGACCACCAGCATCTCGCTGCTGAGCCAGTCCAGTGACACCGCTCCGACGATGTTCAGCGCTGCCGCACCCAGCGGGCTCGACAACGCCAGCCTGCCGTCCGCGCTGTCCTCGATGATCGCGAGCACCACCTGACCACCGACGATCAGCGCAGCGCGGGCGCCGTCCTGGGACACCTGCAGTTCGGTGATCGGACCCTGTGCCACCGACCGGATCGCCGACGAATCGACTTCCTTCTCGGTGACCTGACTGTTGCCCGACATCTGCGTGATCTGGGTGACCCGTGTCTCGTCGACAACTGCCCACACGGTCTGCGAATCACCGGCGAACGAGGGTCGCGTGATCGTGCCGCCCTCGATCACCGGGGTCACACCGGCACCGTAATCACCGATCGAGAGCGCCAGCGTCGGCGCCGGGTCCGGTGCGGGATTCTGCGACACCGCGGCCACCCGGGCGCCATCCGCGGAGAGGTCCGCCGAGACCAGATCCCGGGCGGCGCCCATCGCACCCGGTACCGGTACCAGGGCGTTGTCCGCGACCAACTGGAACGAACCGCCCTGCACCACGTGTAGGCCGACCGGACTCGACGGCGGATGCGGATTGAGCGACTCCACGTCCTTGGTCTGCCATCCACCCGCATAACGTTCGTTGAGCGGGGCACCGTCGGCATCGATCACGTACGGGCCGCTGATGTCGGCATCGCTGAGCGTCCAGATGATCTGCGCTGCCAGGCGATTGCGTTCGGCACCACCGAGCCCGCTCAGACCGACCAGGTCGATCCGGATACCCCCGCTGCCGAGCGACTCGATCGATCCACGCAGGGACGACCGGGGCGGGAACTCGTTCCTGACGGCACCGCGCAGGTCGTCGACGGGTCCGGCGATCAGCGACCCGATCAGCTGATCGGCCAACTGGTCGCTGCCCGTGTAGAACCAGCGGGGGTCGGCAACCAGATGCTGGTCGTCGTGGCTCGGGTAGTAGAGCACGTGCGGCCGGTACGAGGCCTCGAACTGCTCACGGTCGATGAGGACGCCGGCCGGCAACGGCCCGTTGATCCGCCACTCCCCGTCGACCCGGGTCAGCGACAATCGGATCTCGATCCGTCCCGAACTCGGGATGAGTTGCCCGCTCGGTTTCAGTTCGCCCGTGTTCTCCCCGTTGACCCGGACGGTGATCGTGTCGTTGGTGCGGTTGTCGGAGAGGACGTTGATCTCGTCGAGCAGCAGCGCGCCCCCTTGGTCATCCCAGGAGTCGGAGGCTTCCTTGGTCAGGAACTGCCGGGCCGCGAGATGATCGGAACCGGGTTGCGCGGAGGCCTTGAGGAAGCTGCGGACCAGCGCCTCCGGGTCCATCCCCGGTGCCGGGGTCGGGACGTTGGTGGTCGGTTGCCGGCGCTCGAGCGATCCGAGCGGCTGCGGACTCGAATTGTTGGGTATCGAGACACACGCCGACAACAGCGACACCAGGATCCCCAGGACCAACCCGGCGGACAACCGGCGTCGAGCAGACCCTCGACCGGCGCGGCGACGCGTCACACCGCTCATCATCACCTCACCTCGCCTTTGTTCGTCGGCCGTCTCGTGCCGCTGTCTTTCATTCACCGGGACCCGAACCTTCATTCACCGGAGGACCCCGAATCACGAGGTGCGCGGCGTGACCCCGGAGGCTTGAGCGGCAGTGGGCTGCCCAACACCTTGTGCCCGCGGACCAGCGGCAGCGTCAGCCGGAAGCAGGCGCCGTTGCCAGGTTCACCCCAGGCCTCGAGACGCCCCTGATGCAATCGGGCGTCCTCGACGCTGATGGCCAGCCCCAGGCCGGTACCGCCCGAGCGGCGGAAACGGGACGGGTCGGACCGCCAGAATCGATTGAACACGAGCTTTTCCTCACCCGGGCGCAGACCGATGCCCCGGTCACGCACCGTGATTGCCACCGCGTCTCCGTCGGTGCGCATCGTCAACGTCACCGGTTTCTGGTCGCCGTGGTCGATCGCGTTGGCCAGCAGATTGCGCAGGATCCTCTCCACCCGTCTCGGATCGACCTCGGCGATGATCGGGTCGTCCGGGAGGTCCAGGATGAGCTCGGTGTCGGTCTCCTCGGCCAGATGCCGCACCGTCTTCATCGCGGCGTCGATCGGGATGGTCATGTTCAACCGGTCGGCCGAGAGTTCTGCGACACCGGCATCGTGGCGGGAGATCTCCAGCAGTTCGCCGAGGAGGGTCTCGAATCGTTCGAGTTCCATGTCGAGCAGCTCGACGGATCGCTTCAGAACCGGTTCGAGCTCGTCGCGGCTCTCGTAGAGGACGTCGGCGGCCATCCGCACCGTGGTCAGCGGGGTCCGGAGTTCATGGGACACGTCGGAGGTGAACTGCCGCTGCAGCCCACCGAACTCCTCGAGGTGAGAAATCTGTTTCGACAGGCTTTCGGCCATGTCGTTGAACGACATCGCGAGCCGGGCCATGTCGTCCTCGCCGCGCACCGGCATACGTTCGTTGAGCCTGCCGTCGGCGAAACGGACAGCGATCCGCGACGCGGAACGGACCGGGATCACCACCTGCCGGGACACCAGGATGGCGATGGCGGCCAGCAGCCCGAGCAGCACCAGGAAGCCGGTGAAGATCGTGCCGCGGACCAGGGACACAGTGCTCTCTTCGTTGGTCAGCGGAAAGACCAGATACAACTCGAGACCCGGGATGTCGGTGTTGGTCGGGCTGCCGATGATCAGCGCCGGGATCTGCTGACCGTCCGATCCGGTGACGGACGAATACCGGTACGCCATCTGGCCGCCCTGAACCATCCGGCGCAGGTTCTCGGGGATCTCACCGATCGGGCCGACGCCGGTGGGACCTGTCGGGCCGGAACTCGGCACCAGCAAGACCGTGTCGAACGTACCGACGGAACCCGTGCTGTCACCCGATTCGATACCCGTGTCGGTCAGGACGGAGCGTGTCTGACGCAGACGGTTGAGCAGCGACGCATCCGCGTCGGCTCCCGTCAGATCACGTTCGACGGCGAGCCGCGTGCGATCGAGTTGTTCGGTCGCGGCCTGGAGTTTGAGGTCGAGCAGACGGTCGGTGATCTGGCTGGTGAGGACAAACGCCAGGATCAGCACAACCACAAACGACAACACGAGGGTCGACACGACCACCCGCAGCTGCAGCGATCGCCGCCACATCTGGCCGACAAATCTGCCGACCGAGCCCACCCGGCGCATCGCCGGTCCGAAGGTCCCGTTGATGCGGCGCCGTGGGCGTCCGATCACGGCGGTCCGGCCTTGTAGCCGACCCCCCTCACGGTGAGAACAACCTCGGGGTTCTCCGGATCTGTCTCCACCTTTGCCCGCAGGCGCTGCACGTGCACATTGACCAGCCTAGTATCCGCCGGATGGCGGTACCCCCAGACCTGCTCGAGCAGCACGTCGCGAGTGAACACCTGTCGCGGTTTGCGCGCCAGGGCGACCAGGAGGTCGAACTCGAGCGGCGTCAGGGAAATGGGCACGCCGTCGCGGGTCACCTTGTGCGCCGGGACGTCGATCTCGATGGGACCGATGGCCAGCAACTCGGCCGGTTCGTCCTCGGTGCGCCGCAGCCGAGCGCGCACACGGGCGACGAGTTCCTTGGGTTTGAACGGCTTGACCATGTAATCGTCGGCACCGGACTCGAGTCCGAGTACCACGTCCACGGTGTCCGACTTCGCCGTCAGCATCACAATCGGCACACCGGAATCCGCGCGCAACACGCGACACACGTCGATGCCGTTCATGCCGGGCAGCATCAGGTCGAGCAACACCAGATCGGGCCGGATCTCCCGGACCGCGGTGAGGGCCTGGGTGCCGTCGCCGACGACAAAGGGCTCAAAGCCCTCCCCGCGCAACACGATGGTGAGCATCTCCGCCAATGCCGCATCATCGTCCACAACCAGAATCCTGGGTTTCATTTGCATATCGTGTCACCGAATCGTTGCAAAGTGCGGTTGGCGCGCCGACTTTCGATCACACGGGCTGTGGCACCCCGCTTCCCACGACGGTTAGTCTCGACGGTGTGGGTGTATTGATCGCAGTAGAAGGCCTGGACGGCGCCGGTAAACACACTCTGGTGACGGGACTCGTAAACCGTTGGGCCACAGAGGGTTATCGCGTGGCGACCATCACCTTCCCGAGGTATTCCGAATCCGTGACCGCCGAAATCGCGGCAGAGGCGCTGCACGGCGAACACGGCGACCTGAGGTCCAGCGTGTACGCAATGGCGTTGCTGTTCGCACTCGATCGTAAAGACGCCGATGCCGAACTGCGGAAGTTGTTGTCCGCCAACGACGCCGTGATCCTCGACCGGTACGTCGCCTCGAACGCCGCATACAGCGCGGCCCGTCTCGGGCAAGCCGCCGACGGTGAGGTGGTCGAATGGGTCACCGCACTCGAATTCGGTAGGTTCGGGCTGGCCGTACCCGACCATCATCTGCTACTCGACGTGCCGACCGAGCTCGCGATCGACCGGGCGAAGTCTCGCGCCGCGACCGACATCTCGCGTACGCGTGACCACTACGAACGCGACCACGCCCTGCAGGACCGTACGGCGCTGGTCTACCGCGGGCTGGCCGAACGTGGCTGGATGTCCCCATGGTCACGACTTGGTACCGAACCCGATCCCGATCTCGCCGATCGGCTGATATCCATCTGATATTCAGCGGATTTGGTCACAACCCCATCAAGAGACCGTAACGCCGGCCGTGACGTGGACTGTTCGGCACGCACACATCGCTAGCGTCTGGTGGAAGTCGCAGACGATGGGAGGTATCGATGATCCATCTCCCGGTCCATGTCGGCCACCATCACGGATCGCAATCCACCGCACCGATACCCGTCCGGCCCATCGCCGCGATCACCGCCGGTGTCCTGCTGGTCAACATCGCGCTCCTCTGCATCGCCTTCGGTCTCCGGGGCGGTCCGCCGAGCGACACTGCCCAGATCGAAGAACTCGTCCACCGTCAGATCACCGCGCTCAACGATCGTGACCCGTCCGCGCTGCAACTCACCTATTGCGCCGAGAGCGGTCCGATCGGCGGACCGATCATCGACACCCTCGGACCCGCCGACGCCGGCAGCACCGTCGATGTCGCCCGGATAACCGACATTCGGTTCATCGGTTCATCTCCGGCCGATCTGGCGACCGCAAACGTCACATTGACTGTCAGCGGTACCGGGATCGGGGCGCTGTCGACGCCGCCGCAGACGGTCTCGTACTTCAAACGCGAGGAAACCGGCTGGAAGATGTGCCAACAGAATGATCTGCAACAGATCACTCGACATCTTTGATCGTCCGTCGGGCCCTCGGAACGAACGGTCGACGGCCCGGTGACACGACCACGGCGTGGGTACCTTGCGGTGTTCGGTGTCGTCGTCCCGACGTAGAGTTCCCAGTCAGCGAAGCCCCACCCACCGCTTCAGATCCTCATCGTCCTCATCCTGCCTGCCCTGAACCCGCTCGGAGGTCTCCATGACGCAACCACCCAACGGTCCGCACCGACCTGGTGACAACCCGGACAACTCGGGTTGGGGACAGGGCCCGGACAGCCAACCGAATCAACCGGGTTGGGGCCAGTCGCCGTCCGAGCCCACATGGGGTGGACAGACCGGATCCGAACCCACGTGGGCCGGTTCGCCGGGTGCCGGGCCGGATTGGGGCCAGACGCAACCACCGCAGAACCAGCCACCCCAGAATCAGCCACCGCCGTATGAGCCGACTGCCGAATACCGGCCGGATCAGTACGGCACCGGCTACGGCACCGGTTATGGAGCCAACACACCACCACCGTCCGGACCCGGTGGCGTGGGGCCTGCCGGATACGGACCCCCACCGAACGGGCCGAAGCCACCGAGCAAGACGCCGTGGATCATCGGGATCGCCGCCGCCGCAGTGGTTGTGGTGGTCCTTGCAGTTGTCCTCTTCGTCACGCTCGGCAGCGACGACTCCGATCCGAAGGCCGATCCGGACGTACCGACCACAACCTCACAGTCATCCCAGGCGGAGGCAGAAGAGCAGATCGAGGACGCGATCCGGACGTACACCGTCGCGTTCAGCGATGCCGACTGGGAAACCGCGCTCGCGGTCACCTGCGGTGCTGAGCAGGACATCATCCGGGACCTCCAGTCGGACAGCAGCGTCGAACTGAACGACATGCAGCTGAACTCGGTCACCGGCATCGTGGTCGAGGGTGACGGTGCCGAGGCGACGGTGTCGCTGACCTACGTCGACCCCGCCGACCAGAGCCCGGTCAAGACCAGTCAGTTCACCTTCACCATGGAGAATCGGCTGGAGACGTGGAAGATCTGCGACACCCGCGAGATCTGACAAACATGAATCGGACGCACATGGTGGACCCTGTGGGGAGGAACTCTTGAGCTATCCGCCGGCGGGTCGTCCGGGGTGGCAGAACCCCGACCCGCGCCAATATCCACAACACCGCCAAGGACAACAGCCACCGGCGCCGCAACCGGGGCCGTGGGGTCAGGCACCTGGTCCCGGAGCGCCGCAGTGGGGGCGACCGGCTCCATCCGGCGGGTGGGGTGCACCACCGCCGCGCCCGCCGAAAAGCAACCACACCGGCCTGATCATCGGCGCGATCGCCGCTGCCGTCGTGGTCGTCCTGGGTGTGGTGATCACCGTGGCCGTCCTGGCCGGCGGCGACAAGAGCACCGAAGACGAGGTGGTCGCCGACGCGTCCGGAAGTTCATCGGCCGAGAAGAGTTCTGGTGCTTCGGCCGACGAAGACGACGTCGCCGCGGCCGCCGAATTGCGCGTCGAACTGATCAACACCCAGGACGCGGTCGGCCTGCACCAGATGGCGTGCGACGCCGATTCGCGCACGGAATCCACCGCCGGATACCAGGACCTGTTCGAAGAGAACGGCCCGATCTCCGCGTCCATCGATGTCCGTGACGTGGTGGTCGAGGGCCCGGTCGGCACGGTGGAGGGCGTGATGTCGATCGACAACGACTCCGGCGACGTCACGTGGTCGTTCAAGAAGGAAGACGGCGAATGGCGCTTCTGTCCGAGTCTGACCCAGACTCCGACGGAAGACGACGACATCATCACCGGATAGTCCCCACCACCGAAAATGGTGGGTTCGGGCGGCAGTCAACAGGTGGAATGCTCGCCCGAACCCACCATCTCAGGTGGTTCTAGAACTCAGTAGCGGTAGTGGTCGGGCTTGTACGGCCCCTCGACGTCGACGCCGATGTACTCCGCCTGCTCCTTGGTGAGCTTGGTCAGCGACCCACCGAGTGCCTCGACGTGGATCTTGGCGACCTTCTCGTCCAGGGCCTTGGGCAGCCGGTAGACCTCGTTGTCGTATTCGTCCTTCTTGGTCCACAGCTCGATCTGGGCGATCACCTGGTTGGAGAAGCTGTTGCTCATCACAAACGACGGGTGGCCGGTGGCGTTGCCCAGGTTCAGCAGGCGACCTTCGGACAGGACGATGATCGACTTGCCGTTGGGGAAGATCCACTGATCGACCTGCGGCTTGATGTTGATCCGTTTGACGTCGGAGGCCGACTCGAGGCCGGCCATGTCGATCTCGTTGTCGAAGTGACCGATGTTGCCCAGGATCGCCTGGTGCTTCATCTGCTTCATGTGATCGAAGGTGATGATGCCGAGGTTGCCGGTAGAGGTGATGATGATGTCGGCATTGCCGATGGCCTCTTCGACGGTGACGACGTCATACCCGTCCATCAGTGCCTGCAGCGCGTTGATCGGATCGATCTCGGTGACCTGGACACGTGCGCCCTGGCCGGCCAACGATTCTGCACAACCCTTGCCCACGTCGCCGTAGCCGCAGATCAGAACCTTCTTGCCACCGATGAGAACGTCGGTGCCGCGGTTGATTCCGTCGACCAGCGAGTGCCGCGTGCCGTACTTGTTGTCGAACTTGCTCTTGGTGACCGAGTCGTTGACGTTGATGGCCGGGAACACCAATTCGCCGGCAGCAGCGAACTGGTAGAGGCGCAGCACGCCGGTGGTGGTCTCTTCGGTGACGCCCTGGACCGAGTCGGCGATCTTCGACCATTTGCTCTTGTCGCTCTCGAACCGCTCGCGCAGCAGCGACAGGAACACCTTGTACTCGGCCGAATCGTTCTCGTCGACCGGCGGAACCACGCCCGACTTCTCGAACTGAGCGCCGCGCAGGACCAGCATGGTCGCGTCGCCGCCGTCGTCGAGAATCATGTTGGCCGGTTCGCCGGGCCAGGTGAGCATCTGCTCTGCGGCCCACCAGTACTCCTCGAGGGTTTCACCCTTCCATGCGAAGACCGGAACACCCTTCGGCTCGTCGACGGTGCCGTACGGCCCGACGACGATCGCGGCCGCAGCCTCGTCCTGGGTCGAGAAGATGTTGCAGGATGCCCAGCGCACCTCTGCGCCCAGTGCAACGAGCGTCTCGATCAGCACTGCGGTCTGCACCGTCATGTGCAGAGAGCCCGACACACGAGCACCCTTGAGCGGCAACACATCCGCATATTCGCGACGCAATGCCATCAGACCCGGCATCTCGTGTTCCGCAAGGCCGATCTCCTTGCGGCCGTATTCGGCCAGCGAAAGATCCGCCACCTTGAAGTCGATACCGCCACGGCTGTCCGCTACGAGCGGGCCGTTCTGGACCGATGTCATATACCACTCCTCAAAGTCCCACTGAATGTTGCCTATCAGGCTAACCCCTGGACGAAGACGGTCCGCCCCCGGCTGCGGCATCAACGACGGGCGCGAAGATCTCGGCGAGATCGTCGGCGACATCTCGATCGGCCTCCGGTGGCATCGACACGTAACTCAGTGCCATCCGGACCACCGCGCGGGCGATTCGCACGGCCGCTGTCTCTTCGGCCTGGACCCAGCTGTGCTGCAACAACGCACTGATCCGGCCGCTGGCCTGATCGATCAACGGCCCGGCATCGGTGGTGATCAGCCGGAGCAGGTCGGGCTTGGCCTGGCCGATGAGCAGCGACTGGATCAGTGGGTCGGTGGCGACCGAAGCGAAGAAGTCCGAGAAGCCCTCGGCCAGAGCCATTTTGACCCTCCCCTCGTGGGAGAGGACGGCTTCGGAGATCAGGTCGACGAACTCATCGGTCAGACGGAGTGCGTACGCCGTGGCCAGCCCCTGCCGAGAGCGGAACTCGTTGTAGACGGTCTGCCGACTGACTCCGGCGGCCGCCGCCACGTCGGCCATCGTGACCGCCGACCAGTCCTTCGTGCGCAGCAGTTCCCGCATCCCGTCCAGGAGGCTGTTACGGAGCAATCGTTTGGTGGCCTGCGCGAACGGGATTGGCGCAGCAGACCCCGCGGTGGCCGACGCCGGTTCCGGTACCTCTGACATGTCGGCCAGGGTAACGGCCCGCTCGGCCACCCGGTTCACGAGCGGGTCACTTCCTCCATGTAGAAGTCGGCTTTGGCCGCGCCGCAGTCCGGGCAACTCCAGTCGTCGGGGATGTCCTCCCAACGGGTGCCGGGGGCGATCCCGTCGTCGGGCCAGCCTTTTGCCTCGTCATATTCGAATCCGCACTGCATACAGACGTAAAGCTTGTAGTTCACGGTGACACCATCTCCTCGAAATCGATCTTCTCGCGGACGCCGCAGTCGGGGCAGGGCCAGTCGTCGGGGATCTGCGTCCACTCGGTGCCGGCCGGGAACCCCTCACGCGGAGCTCCCGACGTCTCGTCGTAGACGTAGTCGCAGACCGGGCAGCGGTACGCGCTCATTTCTGGGTTCCCTTCTCGTCGCCGGGCATGGACGGTGAGTGAGCTGCAAGGATCTGCTCGCGGCGGTTCGGCACGATGTTGGCCAACGAAAGATCCCCCTTGTAGTGCTCGATCACCCTGTGATCCATGACCTTTCGCCACAGCGGCGGGAAGTAGGCCAGCCCGATCATGCTGGCGTAGCCGCTCGGCAGATTGGGGGCGCCGTCAAAGCTGCGCAGGGTCTGGTAGCGCCGGGTCGGGTTGGCGTGGTGATCGCTGTGCCGTTGCAAGTGATACAGAAAGATGTTGGTGCAGATGTGATCGGAGTTCCAGCTGTGCTCCGGACGGGCACGTTCATAGCGTCCGCCGGCGGTCTTCTGACGCATCAGGCCATAGTGTTCGAGGTAGTTGACGGTCTCGAGCAGCGTGAAACCGAAGACACCCTGGATGATCAGGAACGGCAGGACCTGCCAGCCGAAAATCGCGGTCAGTGCGCCCCAGAGGACCACCGACATCAGCCAGGCGTTGAGGACATCGTTGCGGATGTTCCACACCGAACGTTCCAACCGGTGCATCCGCGTGCGTTCGAGACTCCACGCAGACCTCAGGCTCCCCCACACACTTCGCGGCAGGAAGGCCCAGAAGGTCTCACCGTATCTGGAGCTGGCGGGGTCCTCCGGCGTCGCGACCCGCACGTGGTGGCCGCGGTTGTGCTCGATATAGAAGTGCCCGTAGAACGTCTGCGCGAGAGTGATTTTCGACAGCCACCGCTCCAGCGAATCCTTCTTGTGCCCGAGTTCGTGTGCGGTGTTGATACCGACGCCACCCATCACACCGACCGACAGGGCCAGCCCCAGCTTCGACACGAGCCCGAGGCCACCGTCGATCCCCAGCCAACTGAGGTCGTCGGCGGTCCACAGGTAGCAGGCGAAGACCAGGCTCGCGATCTGGAACGGGATATAGGCGTACGTGCAATAGCGGTAGTACTTGTCGTTCTCCAGCTCGCCCATCAGCTCCTCGGGCGGGTTCTGCCCATCAGGCCCGAAGAAGACGTCGAGGATCGGCAGCAACACGTAGACGAGCAGAGGTCCGATCCACCACCAGACCGGGGCGACCAGGTCGGCGCCGAGCCAGTTGAACCCGGCCACGAGAGCGGCGGCAAGAAACAGCGCTGTGGGCGGGATCAGGCCCAGCAGCCACAGGTGCCGCTTCTTGTCTTTCCATGCCGCCACCGATTGTTGATCCGGCGACGATTCCGCGGTGCTCATCATCATCCTCCTGGCTGATCTTCGACTGGAACCTGGTTTGGACAATACTGCGACTTGCGTCACGTGTCTATACATAATCGAGGATTTGTAAAGCTCCGAATTTCAAAAAAAGACCCGCCCCGAGGTTCTGTCCTCGGACCGGGTCATTCAGCGCTCAGCGCCGGGACTGCTCACTCTCGCGGATCATCTGCCTTCCCGACCTTCGCCCGCATGTCGTCACCGACCTGATCGGGGATCTCACCTCGAGCACGCTTTCCGACCATCGAATGACGCTGGCTGTACAGGAAGTAGAAGGCCACGCCGATCACCATCCAGACAAGGAAGCGGATCCAGGTCAGTGCCGACAGGTTCAGCATCAGCCACACACAAGCGATGATCGCCAGGATCGGGATCACCGGCATCCAGGGAACCTTGAAGCCACGCGGCAGATCCGGGCGCGTCTTGCGCAACACGATGACACCCGCGGCGACAACAACAAACGCGAACAGGGTGCCCACGTTGACCATCTCTTCGAGCTTGTTGATCGGGAAGAACGCCGCCACCACCGCGACGACCACACCCACCAGGATCTGAATCCGGGCCGGAGTCCCGAAACGGCTGGTTTTCGCAAATGTCCGGGGCAGCAGACCATCTCTCGACATCGCGAACAGGACACGGGACTGACCGAGCATCAGCACCATCACAACCGTCGTCAGACCGGCGAGAGCACCGATTGAAATGGCCTTCTCGGCCCATGTCACCCCGTTTTGACCGAACGCGTACGCGAGGTTCTTGGGCTCCCCGTCGCCGGCTGACGTCGCCAGTTCCTTGTAGCTGATCATGCCGGTGACAACGATCGTCACCAGGATGTACAGCACCGTGACGACGGCAAGCGAGCCGAGAATGCCGCGCGGCACGTCCTTTTTCGGATTCTTCGTCTCTTCGGCGGTGGTTGCCACCACATCGAAACCGATGAATGCGAAGAAGACGATCGAGGCCGCGGCCAGAATTCCGTACCAGCCGTAACTGGAGTCGCCGCCGCCGGTGATCAGTGAGAACAGGGTCGACTCGACCGACTTCTCACCGGACTCCGACGGTTGGGATTCTGGGACAAACGGCTTCCAGTTGTCCGGCTTGATGTAGAAGGCACCGACGATGATGACCAGCAGAACAACCGACACCTTGATCGCCGTGACCACCGCACTGAATCTCGAGGACAACTTCGTGCCCACCACCAGCAACACCGTGATCACGGTGACCACGACCAGGGCACCCCAGTCGACGTCGAGACCCCCGATTTCTGCTGTACCGCCGGAGAATCCGAAGACGGTCCCCAGATAGCTCGACCATCCCTTGGAGACCACCGCCGCGCCTACCGCGAACTCCAGGATCAGGTCCCAGCCGAGGATCCAGGCCAGGAACTCTGAGGTTCCCCCGAGGTAGTGGACACCGAGATAGCGGGATCACCGGTCCCGCTGGGAGGATGTTCACATGTCGCGGAAGCGTCGGTCGTTCACGACCGAGTACAAAGTCGATGCAGCGCATCGAGTGATCGATTCTGGTCG
>NZ_DATCVM010000079.1:0-16622 GCF_036566845.1 Williamsia sp. | reverse complement strand
CAGTTTGGTGACCTGCTCGAATGAGGGCCTCGCCGTATCGCCCCAGACCTGATAGATCTCATCGCGAGCGGAGGCGACGACATCTGGCCGCGTCGAGAGGTGGTGCAATGCGAAAGACAGTGCACCCGAGGTTGTTTCGTGGCCAGCGATCAGAAAGGTGATCAACTGGTAGCGGATGTTGGCCTCGTCCAGGACCGGGTTGCCGTCGGCTCCGGGCCGGAGCATCAGTGCCAGCAGGTCGTCGTTGTTTTCGTGTGATCGGCGGCGGTCGGCGATGATCTCGTCCACGATCCGCGCCAGGTGATCACCGTGACGGCGGACGTGCCGGACCCCTGCCTTGGCCATCCAATTCGGCAGCCACGAATGCCGCAGGAACGACTCGATCGAACTGCCGCGCAGTACACCGATCATGTGCCGGACGAAGGGGTGCTGACGGGTTTCGCCGAAGCTGCCGAAGCTGTAGCCGGCCGCCGAGCGGCCGATCGTCTCCAATGCCACCCGGGTCATGTCTGCCGGGACGTCGACGGCCTCACCGACCAGGTGATCCCATTTCGCGGTGAGCTCGGCGGCCACATCGAGCATCACCGGATGGTAGGTCCGCATTGCCTGCTGGCTGAACGCCGGGATCAGGAGTTGGTGTGCCGCTCGCCAGTTGGGGCTGTCGTTCTCGGCCGTGAACAGCCCATCACCGGCGGCCGGGATGAGTCCGGTGAGTTCTGGGCCGAGGTGTTTTGCGAATCGCCTCTCGTCGTTCAACTCGGCGACGACATCTGCCCCGACGGCGTGGACGTAGCGGGCCCCCAGGGTGGTGGTCTCGAAGAGTGGTCCAACCCGCGGCGCGATGTCGACGAGTGCCTGCATCGGTGCTCGCAGGTTCATCGTGACCGTGTCGCCGAGTAGTGGCAGCCGGCCCGGTGGATGTGGCAGCGTCATCCCGTTCCCCCTTAGTAGACATATGTGTACTAACGAGCGTGCGCTACTATTCAACACGTGTCAAGTAAGGATGCCGGAGTTCCCCGGCGCAGGTTGGCGCCCGAGGTGCGCCGGGCCGAGATCGTTCGGGCGGGCACGCGCCTCTTCGGGGAGAACTCCTACGATTCGGTGCGCATGGATGACGTTGCCGAGGCCGCGGGTGTCTCCCGGGCATTGATGTACCGGTACTTTCCCGACAAACGCTCATTGTTTGTGGCCGTTGTCAATTGGCTGTCCGACAAGATGTTGGAGCGGACGGAGGCCGCCATCGATCCGGCCGCGACAGCGTTCGCGCAGATTCGCGTCGGTGTGCTCGGCTATCTGGATCAGTATGAGAATCATCCGCACGCCGCCGACGCAATCCTGGTGGGTATCGGCAGTACCGAGCCTGCGCTGATCGACCGCGACCACCGTGACCACGAGTATCTGAGCAATCTAATGGTCGGTCGACTTCGCGAGATGATGGATTCCGAACTCCCGTCGCGCGCTGAAGCACTCATGCCGGTGATCGTCAGTGCCTGGCTGGCCTTCACGCAGGAGTTCATGCGCCAGTGGGTACTCGACCGCACCATCGACCGCGACGAAGTGGCCGACCGGTGCGCTCACGCACTCCTGGATGCATTCGTTCGGTTACCCGGGATGCCGTTAGAGGCCGTCAAACTCTTGGATGAGCGGCGCGCCTGAACGCAGTCAGTCGGCGTCGACCGACTTCCTGTTCACCTCCAGCGTGCGGGCCCGAAGTCGTTTGTAGCCACGAACACTCAGTGGGCCGATCGATTTGAAGAAGAACCGGTCGTCGTCGACCGCGGAGGCCAACACGCTGTCGACGAGGATGGTGCCGGGCCGTGCCGAACTCGTGAGACGGGATGCGATGTTGACGGGCTCGCCGAAGACGTCTCCCAGGCGGGTGAGCACAGTTCCCAGTGCCATCCCGACGCGCAACGGCGGCAGATCATATTCTTTCGAAAGCCGTTGCAGTGCAATGCCGATCTCGGCGCCGGCGATCGGGTCTTCCGCCTCGAACATGACCGCATCGCCGAGAGTTTTCACCACGCGACCTCCGCGGGTGTTGATCACGTCGTAGGCGTTGGTCTCGAAACGCTCGAGCAGATCGTCGAGTTCGTTCATGTCGATCTGGCGAGACAGGCTCGTGTAACCGACGATGTCGACGAAACCTATTGTGAGAGTGCGGTCGACGCCGTCAGTGGTGGCAAGCGCGTTCTGCAGCGCGGAGGCCAGGTGACGTCGCCAGACGAGTGTTTGGACGCGCTGTACCGCCTTGACCATGGTGGCGAGGTCGACGCTCTCGGTGCCTGTCTCGGCGTCGGACCGGATCCGTTCGGCCATGTTGTGGGCCTCCCAGTCGGTCAGGCGTGAAATCGTCTGGCCGAGGGTGCGTGCCATGGCCGCCTCGAACTCCATTGATCGGTTCGCGTCGAGGGCATGGACGAGTTGCAGCGCCTGCACATCATCGGCGGTGAACAATTTTGTGTTGGTGTTGTCCATGGTGAAGCCGAACGCCGACCACACCCGCCGCGCGTGTTCTTCCGAGATGTTCAGCGCGGCGGACACGTCTTCCAGCGTGAAAAGGCGCTCACCGCCCAGGAGTTGCGATTCGATCGCTTCGGCGGTGATCCCCGGGCGGCCGGCGGTCTCCGGTGGGGTGGTCATGATGCGGAGCGGACCGCAGACGCGGATACCTGGGGAAGACCGAGGACGCCTTTCATCAGATAGGCCAGCAGCGCGGGCATCTCAGGGCGATTCCAGTTCCGGCGCAATCGCATCGCGTCGTTGGCAATTGTCAGTGCTGCGTGCACGGTCACTGCGGCCTCCGGGTTGGGCAGGTCGGCCTCGATCTGTTCGACCAGGTGGACCCAGCGTGCCACGTATCGGCGCTGATAGGTGATGAGATCGCCATTGTCGAAGCCCTCGAGCACACTGCGGCTGTTGAAGGAGACCGACAGATCCGGTGTGGTGGTGAGGACCTGAACGTAGGAGTCGATCAGCAGGCCGAGCAGTGTGGTCGGATCCTGCGCGATCGAATAGGCGGCGATCGCGCTCGCCTCGAGCCGATTGGCGCTGCGTTGGCTGATCCCGATCAGGATGGCCTGCTTGCTCGGAAAGTGGTTGTAGACACTGGGCCCGGAGATCCCGACGGCCTCACCGATCTCGTCGACGCCGACCGTGGCGAACCCACGCCGCTGGAAGAGGGTGGCTGCGGCGTCGAGTATCTCGTCGCGCCGTCCGGCCGGCTCGGCAAGTGCGCGGGACAGGGGATCGATGGGCGCGGCAAGGCCCGGACTCAATTCGACAACCCGGCGGACCAGGACAACCAATCTGGCCACGGCGCGCGATGTCGAGATGCGCGTCCGGTGCACCGACACGCTGCCGTTCACACTCAGGATGGTCCAGGCGAGTTGGCTGATGTCACGGGACGGCAGTTCGGTTCGATGCGCGAAGACCGCGCCTGACCACCGGTTCAGCACCTTGTGGGTGCGCCTGGCGACCTCGTCGTTCTGCTCCGGCGAGAGGTGTGCCGACGACCATCGCCACAACGCGGCCGCGTTCGGGTTGGTGACCCCGAGGGCACACAGCTTCTCGATCGCCTTGTCGATCGGGACCTCGCCGTCGGCGGCGGGGGACAGCGCGGTGTCGGTACAGATCTCGATTTCTTCGACGCCGGCCATCACCGCGGCGAACAGGATCGCCTGCTTGTCGGCGAAATGTCGGTAGATCGACGGCCCGGTCACCCCGGCCGCCTTTGCGATGTCGGTGACCGAGACATGGTCGTATCCGCGCGCGAGGAACAGCTCGGCGGCGCGGTCGACCAGCTGGCGTTTGCGGTCGGCGGGACGGCGGGTACGACTTGCGGTCCGGCCGGATCCGACATCGGGCTTGGGAGACATTGTGAATCAACCCTAGCGCATGGATTGACGTTGAATGCGCATTTGTCCTCGGGGTATGGTCAAATAAGTTACAGCGCGTTAGCCTTGTCCCTGTTAGCGGCGGGCGCGACGAACAGCGCAGTTCATCTGAAAGGAAACCCAGCGTGACTGATGCATACATCTACGAGGCCATTCGTACGCCTCGTGGCAAGCAACGGAAGGGCTCGCTGAACAGCGTCAAGCCCGTCGACCTCGTTGTCGGCCTGATCAACGAACTCAAGGTTCGCTTCCCCGACATGGATCCCGCCGACATCAACGATGTGGTCCTGGGCATCGTGTCGCCGGTCGGCGAGCAGGGCGCGGTCCTGCCCCGTACCGCGGCTCTGGTCGCCGGACTTCCCGAGACGGTCGCAGGCACCCAGGTGAACCGCTTCTGCGCCTCGGGCCTGGAAGCCACCAACCTCGCGGCGCAGAAGGTCGCCTCGGGCTGGGATGACCTGGTCATCGCCGGCGGTGTCGAATCGATGTCCCGCGTGCCGATGGGCAGCGACGGTGGCGCGATGTTCACCGACCCGACAACGGTCTACGACCTGTACATCGCTCCGCAGGGCATCGGTGCCGACCTGATCGCCACCATCGAGGGCTTCTCCCGCGAAGACGTCGACGGCTACGCCGCCGAGTCGCAGCGTCGCGCAGAGGCTGCCTGGACGGCCGGTTACTTCGCCAAGTCCGTCGTGCCGGTCAAGGACATCAACGGCGTCACCGTGCTCGACAACGACGAGCACCGTCGCCCCGGCAGCACGGTCGAGAGCCTGGGCAAGCTGAAGTCGGCGTTCGAGGGCCTGGCCGCCATGGCCGGTTTCGACGACGTCGCACGCCAGAAGTACGTGAACGTGGAGAAGATCGATCACGTCCACACCGGCGGCAACTCGTCGGGCATCGTCGACGGTTCTGCGCTGGTCCTGGTCGGCAGTGAAGCCGCAGGCAAGAAGGCCGGCATGGTGCCGCGCGCACGCGTCGTCGCCACCGCACAGACCGGCAGCGATCCCACGATCATGCTCACCGGCCCCACACCGGCCACCGAGCTGGCGCTCAAGCGTGCCGGACTGACTGTCGACGACATCGACGTCTTCGAGCTCAACGAAGCCTTCGCGTCGGTTGTCATGAAGTGGATGAAGGACCTCAAGATCCCGCACGAGAAGGTCAACGTCAACGGCGGCGCAATCGCCATGGGTCACCCCCTCGGTGCCACCGGCGCGATGATCCTGGGTACCTGCCTCGACGAGCTCGAGCGCACCGGCGGCCGCTACGGCCTGGTCACGCTGTGCATCGGCGGCGGCATGGGCATCGCGACCATCATCGAGCGTCTGTAGAAGCGGTCGGCTCCGCCACCGCAGGTATCTTCCAACCTTCACGAAAGAAACTTCAAAAGATATGACTGACAACATGATTCGCTGGGAGCAGGACAGCGACGGCGTCGTTGTGCTCACCATGGACGACCCGAACCAGGGCGCCAACACCATGAACGACCTCTACACCACTTCGATGGCTGCGACGGTCGACCGGCTCGAGGCCGAAAAAGACGGCATCACCGGTGTCATCATCACCTCGGCGAAGAAGACCTTCTTCGCCGGTGGCGATCTCAAGGACATGACCTCGGACCGCAGCGGCATCGACAAGGTCGAGCTGGCAACCCAGATCAGCAACCACACCAACGGACTCAAGGCTGTTCTGCGTCGTCTCGAGACCCTGGGCAAGCCGGTTGTCGCGGCCATCAACGGTGCCGCACTCGGCGGTGGCCTCGAGATCGCGCTGCACACCCACTACCGCATCGCAGCCGACGTGAAGGGCACCCAGATCGGTCTGCCCGAGGTCACACTCGGTCTGCTCCCCGGTGGCGGTGGCGTCACCCGTACCGTGCGTCTGCTCGGTATCCAGAACGCCCTCATGAACGTCCTGCTGCAGGGCAACCGCTTCAACCCGACCAAGGCCAAGGATGCCGGTCTGGTCGACGAGGTCGTCTCCTCCGTCGACGAGCTGCTCCCTGCCGCCAAGGCCTGGATCGCCGCCAATCCCGAAGCTGCACAGGCCTGGGACAAGAAGGGATACAAGATCCCCGGTGGCGCACCGACGAGCCCGGCCATGGCGCAGATGCTGCCGGCCATCCCGTCGCTGCTCCGTCAGCAGCTCAAGGGCGCCCCGATGCCCGCACCGCGGGCCATCATGGCCGCCGCCGTCGAAGGGGCGTACGTCGACGTCGACAACGCTGACCTCATCGAGACCCGCTACTTCGTCTCGCTGGTCACCGGCCAGGTCGCGCAGAACATGATCAAGGCCTTCTTCTTCGATCTCAACTACATCAACGGTGGCGGATCGCGCCCCGAGGGATACGAGAAGTTCACCGCCAAGAAGGTCGGCGTGATCGGTGCCGGAATGATGGGCGCCGCAATCGCTTACGTCTCGGCGAAGGCCGGCATCGAGGTCGTCCTGAAGGACATCAGCATCGAAGCCGCCGAAAAGGGCAAGGCGTATTCGGTCAAGCTCGAAGAGAAGGCGCTCTCGCGTGGCAAGACCACCAAGGAGAAGTCCGACGCACTGCTGGCGCGGATCACCCCGACGGTGGATGCGGCCGACTTCAAGGGTGTCGACCTGGTGATCGAGGCCGCGTTCGAGTCCGTCGAGGTCAAGAAGCAGGTCTTCGGCGAGATCGAGGACATCGTCGAACCCGACGCGGTGCTCGGCTCGAACACCTCGACGCTGCCGATCACCATCCTGGCCGAGGGCGTGAAGCGGTCCGAGGACTTCATCGGAATCCACTTCTTCTCGCCCGTCGACAAGATGCCGCTGGTGGAGATCATCAAGGGCGCCAAGACCTCTGACGCGGTCCTGGCCAAGGTCATCGATTACACCCTGCAGATCCGCAAGACCCCGATCGTGGTCAACGACAGCCGCGGCTTCTTCACCTCGCGGGTCATCGGCACCTTCGTCAACGAGGCCATCGCGGCCGTCGGCGAGGGCATCGAGCCGGCGTTCATCGAGCAGGCCGGTTCGCAGGCCGGATACCCGGCCCCGCCGCTGCAGTTGATGGACGAGCTGACCCTCACGCTGCCGCAGAAGATCCGCAAGGAGACCGAGAAGGCGCTCGCCGACGAGGGCAGGCCGGTCCCCGAGCACGGCTCCTCCGCCGTGGTGGACAAGATGGTCGACGAACTGGGTCGCCCGGGCCGCTCCGGCGGCAAGGGCTTCTACGAGTACGACGAAGCCGGCAAGCGCGTGCGCATCTGGCCGGGCCTGCGGGAATCGTTCAAGTCGGGGTCGACGTCGATTCCGTTCGAGGACATGAAAGAGCGCATGCTCTTCGCCGAGGCCCTCGAGACCGTCAAGTGCTTCGACGAAGGTGTCCTGACGTCCGTACCCGACGCCAACATCGGCTCGATCTTCGGAATCGGCTTCCCCGCGTGGACCGGTGGTGTCATCCAGTACATCAACGGGTACGAGGGTGGGCTGCAGGGCTTCGTCGATCGCGCCCGTGATCTGGCGAGCAAGTACGGCAGCCACTTCGAGCCGCCGCAGTCGCTGGTCGACAAAGCTGCACAAGGTGAGAAGTACTGAACAGCTAGCTGATTCGGTTCGCTGACATCGAGCCGCGGCCCGGGTTCTCCGAATGGGGAACCCGGGCCGCGGTTTTCGTTCTCAGCTCGACAGTTGGCGCACCGGGGTCAGCGCCGGACGTTTCGCACTGCGCCCGTCGCCCGTCGACACCCCGCGCATCCTGCGGACCAGCCACGGCAGAAGGAACGCGCGAGCCCACTGTGCCTCGCGGATAGACCTCTGCGCCAACGTCATCGGGGCCAGCGGATCGAGGGGCCGGCCCCAGTTGGGGTCACTCCCGGGTAGTCCGAGTGCGTGTGCGGCGCCGGCCGCGAACCGCTCATGGCCGAATGGTGACGCGTGCAGTCGGTCGATCGACCACGCGCGCGTGTCGACCAGCACCGGCGCGGCGTGGAGGTCGACCAGTACGAAGCCGTACGTGGCCGAGAACTCACGCATCATGTCGTTCAGCGCGAGCAGTCGCGGCTCGAGGCGTTTGGCGATCGGCACGGTCTCGGCCATGTTCGGGTAGGTCGAGATGATGACCGTCGCAGAGGTCGCGGCCAGCTGCGAATAGATGTGGTCGAGATCGCGCCGGACGTCGTCAGGCGGTGAGCCGGCGAGCACGTCGTTCATCCCGAGCGGCGCCGCGATCAGGTCCGGGGACAACGCGATCGCGGGTTGGAGCTGGGTGTCACGGATCTGCCGGGTCCGGCGACCCCGGACCGCGAGGTTCGCGTAGTGGAGTTCGGGATTGATCACCGACAGCTCTTCGGAGAGCCGGTCGGCCCATCCGCGGTGCCCGATGACGTCGTCGCCGTCGCCGATACCTTCGGTCTGACTGTCTCCGATGGCAACAAAACGTGAGAAGTGCACCCAGAGATTGTAGTGCCCTTGGCGAGCGCTACACCCGCGGCGCCAGCGCCTTGCCGGTGAGCCCGTACTCGAGGCGGGTGGTGTCGTCAGGTGTGCTGTGCAGGACGGTGACCAGGGTGTCCCGGTGCGGTGGGAGTATGCGGACGGTGAGCGTCCCGGCATCTGCCCGGTCGAGGGCACCGGCGACGGCCCGGAAGATCTCGGCGCAGACGGCAGGGGATGCGGCATCCATGCCGTGGTCGTCGAGCAGCACCACATCGACACCACGCGTGCGTGCCTGCCGGGCGGCCTCCGCGATGCGGGGGGTGTCGAGCGCAGGGGCGCGCAGCGAGTCGCGGAGGCGGGCCTCGATGAGTTTGGCCCGCAGCCGGACATCCGGGGTGAGCGGATGGGGCTGCGCCAGCTGTTCGAGCAGTGGGCGGGCTAGTTCGTCGAGTTCTGCGAGCCGGGCATCGCGTTCTTCGAGGATGGCGGCGCCGGCTGCCTCGGCCGCGACCCGCAGCGTCCGCTGCCTCCGGAGTTCGAAGATGCTGCGGGCCGCCGGCCGGATCGTCCAGGCGAAGAACGTGGCCATCAGCAGGGGCGCGAGATTGATGACGGAGATCGAGAGCCCGTAGAAAGCGCCTTCTCCGCCGGCAGCGGTCCACACCATGCAACTCGCCAGCATCGTGAGCATCCCGATCCACGCCCACGCGGTGCGCCCGCGGACGCACATGTAGGCGTAGATCGCCGTTGCCGCCCCCAACGTCCACAGCGGCAGGTGCCCTTCGAGTGGAAGGGGTGTCCTCACGAAATTGAGGTTGATCGCAACCGGTCCGACGACGGTGAGCCCCAGGGTCGCCGACAGCGGAAGGGGGTCGCCGGGGACCAGGATCAGCGCCACCGCGCCGATGCTGACCACGATCCAGGCCGCGAACTCGTACCAGAAGCCACCCGGAGGTGAATCTGTCCAGCTGACAACGGCAAACGTCACGACATACGCGAACACGAGGATCTGCGCGGCAACGGTGTGGAGCCCGAGCAGTGAACCGGCGTCCTGGATTTCGTGGGGATCGTCCGATGCGGTCGATGGGGTGGTCATCGGGCCTCCCATCCGAGGTACACGCGAGTCCCGGAACCGGGCCGGGTGTCGACGTGGGCGCTGCCGCCGGGAAGGTTGCTCAACCGTCCGACGATGCTCACCGCGATACCGAGACGATGCGGGGCGACCGAGGCGGGATCGAACCCTGCACCGTCGTCGGCCACCACAACGCCCAATCCGGTCTCGGTGAGGTTGGCGTCCACGGTGCGCGTGGTGTTCGGCCCGGCATGGAGCCTGCTGTTGCGCAACGCCTCTGACAATGCCGACCCCATCGTTCGGATCACGTCTGCGGGTATGTCCGCCGTTTTGTGATCACGTTCCTGCAAGACGCGGAACATGGCGGTGTCGTCGGCTTCGACGGATGCTGCACGTAGGTGGTTGATCGCCTCGGTGGCCGAGAACTGCTGATCGGGAACGGCTTCGGCGCGAATGTTGTCGAGTTCGGCGAGCGCGGTGGTGGCCATCGCGCCCACGACCTCCTTCGGCTGACCGCGGGAGGCGATCAAGAACGTCGACAGCACGCTGTCGTGGATCAGTGCGTCGAACCGTTCACGTTCGACGGTGCGCGCATGCCCGGCCGCGGCCACCGCTGCGGCGGCATATGTTGTCTCGGTGGTGGAATCGAGTAGGCGCCCGGTTCGCATCGCCATCACCCCGCCGCCCACGAACAGGGTGCAGAACATGATCGCGAACATGATCTCGGGGGCGAGCAAGCCCACGTCGGTCTCGCCTCTCGCCACGAAGTTGATCACCTGGACCGCGACGCAGCCGATCACCAGATGTCCGAACACGTACACGGTCGGCCACACGATCACCGCGGCGATGCTGGCCACCCCGGGAAAGAAGGCCAGCCAGACCCCGTCGTCATCGCCGATGTCCGGACCGTTCCACGCCAGCGGCCAGCTCGCGGCCGCGACCAGGAACAGGGCGGCGGCGACACCGCTGGTGACCCGCATCGGCGTGGGATCGGATCTGAACGAGAGCGCGCCGGGGAGCAGTCCAGAACCGAAGACCAGCGCCACCGTGACGGGTGTCCACCACGAATCCATCCGCGGGGCAAGCATGTTGATGGAGGGCAGCAGGATGGCCAGGTACGCGAGATAGCCGACGCTGATGAACCGCGCGAACATCCGCGTGAGGCGAAGGGTGTTCTCGCCACCGCCGAGATCGCCTGGGCACAACAGCTTTCGGAACTCCATCAGGCCTCCGGTGCCTCTGGCATCGGGAGCAGCCCGTCTTCGACGGCGCGTTTGTACAGCTCGATCTTGGTTCCGGCCGGGCGTCCGGCGTCGGCATACTTGGCCCGGATGCGTGCGAGGTAGTCGTTGACCGTGTGCGGTGTCAGGCCGGTCAGCCGGGCAACCCGATCGGCCTTTTCCCCTGACGCGTACAGGCTCAGGACGTCGCGCTGACGAGGACTCAGGCCGACATCGGGGAGTCCCGGGTCGCCGTCGATCGCGGCCGCCCACTCGGTGGTCACCACCTGGCGTCCTTCGGCGGCGGCGGCGATCGCCGCGACCACCACCTCGGTGCGCTCGGTTTTCCGAACCACACCCAGCACACCCGCTTTCGCCGCCAGCCGAACGAGGTAGGGGTTCTCGGCGCCGGTGAACACCAGCGCCTGTAGTCCGGCGGCACGGAGTTCGTCGACATTGGAGGTCGGCGACGATCCGTCCGACAGGCGCAGGTCGAGCAGCACCAGATCCAATTCGACGCGCAATCCGAGGAGTTCGGTGACGGTCGGGGTTGCCGCCGCCACGACCAATCCGGGATGGTCGGCCAACATCGCCTTCAGGCCCAATACAACCGACGAGTGGTCTTCCACCACACCTATCCGTTTTGCACCCACGCCACTCCGCTTTTCTTCCCGGCAGTTCTCCCCGGCGAAGGCCACTCCTTCGACGCCGAAAGGCCGGGCCGCAGCAGGAGATTGCCGGGCGCCGACCGATCTCGTCAAAATATAGACGCCAAGGCGGACATGAGTATCAGTCAGTGCGTTGCGTGACCGTTTCGATTCATCCGGAGCCGGCCTCGCTCGTCGGTTTGTGATTCGCAAAGCGAAGGATCTGATCGTCGGGCTCCCGGCCTCTGACCTTGGCATTCTATGCACATTGCCGCCGGTTGCGGGGCGAAATGGAGCGGCGGAATTGAGTCCGAACTGTACCTTGACACGGCTGTAAGGCAGGGGCTACTTTTCGAGTGGCCCAGATCACACCCGGATTGGGCACGGCGGATGGCAAGAACGCTATTCGGTTGTAACCCCGTGTAACTCGGAGGGCCTGGCCGGATCAGTTTGCGTCTGGAGACACCGTTCTCAGCCCGTGCTGAGCGACGCTGTCGGCGCAAGTCCATCGCGACCACACGCCGCCGGGAAAGGCATTGAAATGCGTAAGAGAACCGGCCGGATAGCGGCTGCATTTGTCGCAGCGGTGTGTGTCTTTTCCGTCGTCTCCTGTAGCGACGACAGCGATTCCGGCAGTGACAGCAGTGCCGCTCCTTCGGAGAGCGGCACCAAGGCGACAGGTGCGCCGATCAAGGTCGGCTTCCTGAACCCTTCCAACGGGCCGATCACCCAGCCGGGTGTCGAGACCGGGCAGAAGGCGGCGGTCAACTACATCAACAACTCGATCGGCGGCGTCGCCGGACGTCCAATCGAGGTCGTCAACTGCGCTGTCGACGTGACAGCTCCCGAATCGACCATCGGTTGTGCCAACCAGCTCGTGCAGGCGGGCGTGGTCGCGGTCATCGACGGATTCGACGCCGCTTCCAGTGCGGCTCTGCCCATTCTGCAGTCGGCCGGCATCCCGCTGGTCGGACAGATTCCGTTCGACTCCGTGACCGGTGCCTCGCCGGAGAACCGGGTGTACTTCGGACCGCCGCAGGCCTCGTTCCTCATCGGCGTGATGCAGTCCCTCAAGCAGCAGGGAAAGAACTCGCTCACCCTGGCCAATGTCGACGTCGCCTCTGCGCACCAGACATTCGACCGCATCCTCAAACCGCTGGGAGCACAGCTCGGGCTCGAGGTGAACAGCGTCTACTACTCGCCGACCAATCCGAACTACACCGCATTGGCGTCGACCATCAACTCGGGTAACCCCGATGTCGGTGGCCTGATGACCTCGCAGACCGATGCCAACTGCACCAAGCTCGCCCAGTCGCTGCAGAGTGTCGGCTTCAAGAACACCATGTTCATGGCAGCGTGCACCGAGTTCATCGACACCATGGGTGCGCAGGCGGTCGGTGCCCAGACCTACTCGCCGATCTGGCTGGCACCGTCCAAGGATGCCGCCCCGGCGGAAATGCAGGAAAACCTCGACACCACAGCCGAATACGTAGAGGACGAGGGCGGTAGCGGAGGCTTCTACGCGTACGGTACCTTCGCGACCTTCGTCGACTTCGCCAGGACACTGGGCGCCGCTGCCCCGGCCGAGATCACCGGACCGACCGTGCTCGCCGCACTGAAGGCTGTCGACGGCTACCAGAGCTGGCTCGGACCGGTGCTCAGCTGTGGCAAGGCGACAAGTCCCAACTGCACCACGGAGATGTTCGTGTTCGAGGTGACCGCGGACAAGAAGACCGAACCCATCGGTGGCGGTCTGATCCAGCCGAACCCGCAGGCGCTGACCATGATTCCGGGTGCCAGCTAACAATCGACAGGCACGCATAACAACGATCCGGGGGTGTACTGCGCGACAGCCGTCGCGCGGTGCACCCCCGAATCGACCCCGGGCACTCGGCGTCGCGGTGCTCACATCTGAAGTCCACTAGGGGAATGAGGTGGCCACGGTCTCATGAGTCAATTCATTCAGTTCGTTTTCCTCGGTTTGTCTGTCGGAGCGATCTATTCGGTGTTCGCTTCGTCGCTCGTCGGCATCTACGCCGCCACCGGGGTCATCAACTTCGCGCAGGGTTCGATCGCCCTGTGGGCGGTGTATGTTGTTGCAGCACTGCGCACCGACGGCACCTTTGTACTGCCCATCGGCAAGATCTCACTCGGCAGCGAGGATGATCCGACCGCGATGCTCCCGGCGATCATCATCGGTGTCGCCACCGCGGCCATCTGGGGGCTACTGGCCCACCTCCTCATCTTCCGTCCACTGCGGCGGGCGCCGGTGCTGGCGCAGGTTGTCGCATCGGTCGGCCTGATGCTCTTCATCCAGGCGCTGGTCACGCTGCGGTTCGACACCGAATCGCTGATGGCGCTACCCGTGCTGCCCCAGAACACGTTTGAACTCGCGGGTGCGGTGATCAACGTCAGCGACCTGCTCCTGGCAGGTGCGGCGATCGTGATATCGGCGCTCTTCTGGGCGTACTTCCGGCTGACCAAACTCGGTGTCGCCACGAGGGCCGGCTCGGAGGACGAACTCGCTGCCCGGCTGGCCGGGTATTCGCCCGACCGACTCGCCGCCATCGTCTGGGTCATCACCGGCGCGGCGTCCGGATTGATCGTCGTTCTCGGCGCGTACACGATCGGACTGGACTCGGCGAGCTACACGTTCTACATCATCCCGGCATTGGCCGTGGCGCTGGTCGGTCGTCTGACGTCCTTCGGAATCGCTTGTGCGGCAGGTCTGGTCCTGGGATCATTCCAGGCGGTCATCCTCTGGGCGGGCACACTCGACTGGTGGCCCAGCTGGGCGCAGACCGGCCTGGGCGACGCCGTGCCGTTTGTGATCGTGGTGGTCGCATTGTTCCTGCTGGGCGGGAAGATCCCGTCTCGCGGCTCGCTCGGCGAAGCGAAGATGCCGGCGGTCACGATACCCCGGATCCGTCCCATCCCGGTGATCGCGGTGATCGCCGTGGTTGTCGCCGCCGTCGTGCTGACCTCCGGGAGTTGGCGTTTCGGCATCGTGACGTCGATGATCCTCTCACTCATCGCGTTGTCGCTGGTATTGCTCACCGGGTACCTCGGCCAGATCTCGCTGGCGAGTATGGCATTCGCGGGTACTGCCGGTTTTGCACTGTCGAAGGTGACCACCAACTGGGGTGTGCCGTTCCCGTTCAGCATCTTGATCTCCGCACTGATCGCGACCGCGCTCGGTGTGGTGGTCGGTGTCCCGGCGCTGCGTATCCGCGGTGCCCAGCTGGCAGTGGTGACTTTGGCTGCTGCCCTTGCGATTCAGAGCTTTGTCTTCAACAATCCGTCGCTCACTCCGTTCGAGGGCAACCTGATCGAGGATCCGACGCTGTTCGGCTGGGACCTGTCGGTTCGACAGGGCTCGGAACTGACGACGATCGAGTTCTCGATGATGGTGCTGGTGGTGGTCGGGGTGCTGACCCTGATCGTCCTGCGGTTCATGGCCGGATCCACCGGCCGGGCCTTCCTGGCCGTCCGCTCCAACGAACGCGCCGCGGCGTCGGTGGGGATCAATGTCGCGGCCACCAAACTTCTCGGCTTCGCACTCTCGGCGTTCTTGGCCGGTGTCGGTGGATGTCTGATCGGCTACAGCCGGGGACAACTGTCGGCGGGATCGTTCACGGTGGTCGTCGGGTTGGTCCTGCTGGCGATGACGTACGTCGGCGGCATCACCTCGATCTGGGGTGCATTCATCGCCGGCATCATCGGTCCGCTGGGTGTGGGTTACGTATTCCTTACCCAGACACTGGATTTCGGTCAGTACTACGAGCTCTTCGCCGCCGGTAGCCTGCTGGTGATGGCGGTCCTCAACCCGGTCGGGATCGTCGGTGCCGTCCAGGATGCCGTGGTCCACATCAAGGCCAGGTTCGGTCCATCGCCGTCGACGGAGTCCTCCCCTCCACCGCCACCGAACGACACCTCCGCACCGAAAGCGAGTTCTCATGTCGGATGAATCCACCACCTCGCTACTCCAGGCCCGGGATCTCTCGGTGCGATACGGCGGTGTGGTCGCCAACGACAGCATCACCTTGTCGGTCGAAGCCGGCGAGATCGTGGGGCTGATCGGCCCCAACGGCGCCGGGAAGACGACGTTTGTCGACGCCGTCACCGGGTTCACCAAATCGAGCGGCGAAGTCGCGTTGTCCGGCGTCCGGATCGAGAAGCAGAGTGCGCATCGCAGGCGCAGTGCCGGAATGGCTCGCACCTGGCAGGCCGGCGAACTGTTCGTCGACCTGACGGTGGCCGAAAACCTCGCCGTCGCGGTACAGCGTCCGGGGTTGAAGGCGTTGGTCACCGACGTGTTCACCGGGTCGAAACCACCCACGGACACCATCGGGGAGGCGCTGGCGATGGTCGGGCTCACCGAGGTGGCGGATCGGAGGCCTGGTGAACTCGCCCTCGGCCAGCAGAAGATGGTCGGTGTGGCCCGCGCACTCGTCGGAGGTACCCGTTTGGTTCTGCTCGACGAACCGGCGGCCGGCCTCGACACCCACGAGAGCAAGGCCTTCGGGGAGGAGCTGCGGCGCATCTCGGGCAACGGGATCGGCGTGCTGCTGATCGACCACGACATGTCCCTGGTCCTCGAGGTGTGTGATCGCCTGTACGTCCTCGACTTCGGGCGGGTCATCGCGTCCGGTAGACCCTCGGACATCCGCAACGACCCGGCGGTCATCTCGGCATACCTCGGCACCGCCGAGGTGGAGGAGACCGACATCGACCTCGACGCCACCCCCGGAGTGGGCCTGCAGAAAGGGAACATCGGATGAGCACAGTCGTTGCCACGCAGCCGGTTCTGTCCATCGAGGGGATCACCGTCGGATACGGCGGCGTGCCCGCGGTCCGCGATCTCGACGCCCGGGTCCATGCGGGCGAGATCCTGGCATTGCTCGGTCCCAACGGAGCCGGGAAGACGACCACCATGCTGGCCGCGGTCGGTGCGTTGCCGCTGATGTCGGGGACCATCACGGTCCTCGGTGAGCCGCTGGACAAGCGCGTCGAACGCAATGCCCGGCGCGGGATCACACTGGTCCCCGACAACCGCGGTGTCTTCCACAAGCTGTCGGTCTCCGACAACCTGCGGCTGGCGAACCGCAAGGGCGGTGCCGACGTCGACGTCGTCTTCGAGTATTTCCCGAAACTCAGGAGTCTGCGGAGCCGCAAGTGCGGCAACCTCTCTGGTGGTGAACAGCAGATGCTCGCGTTGGCCAAGGCCTTGTTGCCCCGCCCCAAGGTCCTGCTCATCGACGAACTCAGCCTGGGTCTGGCGCCGATCGCGGTGAAGGATCTGCTGCCCCGGCTCCGCAGCATCGCCGATGAACAGCAGATGGCGATCGTGTTGGTGGAGCAACACATCGACCTC
>NZ_DATCVM010000078.1:0-9580 GCF_036566845.1 Williamsia sp. | reverse complement strand
ATATCAGCCAACAGCACCTCCAACTCCAGATACTTACCCACCAACACCGGAACCGACACAGCATCAACAGACAAACCAGAATCAAGAGAATCAACAGAATGATCGTCAGTCACGGTGCCCCCCAGCACATCTGAACGAGTTATTGCACCTAGTCTACAGACAGATCCGCGATCTGTCGAATCTTTGTTCGACTACGCTCTCCAGCCTTCACCGCCCCTGATGCGATGGGGCCACATCTGATTCGGGGGTTGTTCGATCACACGTCGAAGGTGGCTCCACTGATGACCGCTCAGCCAACCCCAGATACCGCTCCCACGCGCCACAGTTGGCTGACACTGGTCTCGATGACCGGCAGCCTGTCGATGATCATGCTGGACCAGACCGTTGTGACCGTGGCACTTCCGACCATGACCCGCGAACTGCCGCTGTCGCCGAGCGGTCAGCAATGGGTGGTCAACGCCGACGTCGTCGCAATGGCCGCAACTGTCGCTCGGCGGCAAATTCGGGGTCAAATGCGGCCCGGTCACCACGTTCCGCGCCGGTGTCATTGTCTTCTTCGTTGCCTCCACCCTGTGCGGCCTCGCCCCGCACGGTTCCTACGGCGAGGAGTGGATCATCATCGCTCTCGCAACCCAGAGAGCGCAGGCGTCGGGGATCGTCCAAACGGTCCGCCAACTCGGTGGCGCCATCGGAGTGGCGGTCATCGGAGCAATCGTCCTCGCCCATCAGCACGCCGGCACACAAGCGGTCCATTCGAGCCGCGATCCGAAGCAGGAACTCATCGACAAGACCGCCGACGCGATCGCCGTCGGGTTCTATGCTGCCGCGGCAGTATTCGCAGTCGGACTCATCGCATCGATCTTCCTGCTGTCCCGCGAACGAGTGGTCGAAGACCCCGTCGCAATGCCCGCAGAGGCATTCTGACGATTCGTACCGGTTCGTTCGATGCTCGACCACTCTGTTGACCACCGATTCCAGCCGGTGGCGGCAGTCCACTCCGGGACCATCGCGGGCTCATCGCCGTGTTAGTTTGTCGAGGCCCAATCTGCCGACGACCGGGGAGCTCCGTGAGTGTTTCTGAACCGGTTCTGGTGACCGGCGACACCTGCTGGCAGATCGCCGAAACCGACCGGCTCGCCGTCATCATCGACGCCGCCGAGTATTTCCGGCACGCCAAGGCCGCGATGTTGCAGGCGCAGAGCCGAATCATGTTGATCGGCTGGGATTTTGACACCCGGATCAAGTTCGAGCCGCAGGGCGCGACGCTCGACGGGCCGAATGACCTCGGTTCCTTCCTGAAATGGTTGCCCCAGAACCGGCCCGGGCTGGAGATCAAGCTGCTCAAGTGGAGTCTGGGCGCGTTTGCCGCGGTCACGCGTGGCATGGCACCGGTGTTCGTCCAGAACTGGCTCACTCCCGACTCACTGCATTTCGAGATCGACCTCGCACATCCCCTGGGTGCGGCACATCATCAGAAGATCCTGGTCATCGACGATCAGATCGCCTTCTGTGGCGGCATCGACATGACCGTCGACCGGTGGGACACCTCCGACCACGCCGACCAGAACACCTACCGGACCAAGCCCAGCGGCAAGACCTATGGTCCCTGGCACGACGCCACCACCGCTGTCGACGGCGCCGCGGCGAAGGCGGTGGCCCAGATGGCCCGCGACCGGTGGCAGGCGGCCACCAGGGCCGAACTCGCACCGGTCACCAACACCGGGAGCGGCGACTACTGGCCCTCCGATCTGGAACCGACAATGCGATCGGTCACGGTGGCCGTGGCCAGGACCCTGCCGGCGATACCGGGACGCGATGAGATTCGCGAGATCGAATCCCTATATCTGGCAGCAATTGCCGACGCCCGGGACTACCTCTATCTGGAAAGTCAGTATCTGGCGTCACGCGCGATCGCCGAGGCCATCGAGAAGCGGCTTCGTGAACCCGACGGGCCCGAGATCGTGCTGGTGTTGCCCCGTCACGCCGACGGCTGGCTCGAACAGCAAACGATGGACGGCGCCCGCCACCGACTGCTTCACATGCTTTGGGGCGCCGATACATACGATCGTTTCCGGGCCTACCATCCGGTGACGACGTCCGGTGCGCCGATCTACGTTCACGCGAAGATCCTGGTGATGGACGACCGTTTCCTACGGGTGGGATCGTCCAATCTCAACAATCGATCGATGGGTTTCGACAGCGAATGCGACCTCGCCGTCGAGATCGAACCCGGACAGCCTGACGCGGACGCTCACCGCGCGGCGATCCGCGGTGTCCGGAATCGCCTGCTCACCGAACATCTCGACGTCACGGGCGACGAACTCGAGAAGAACGTGGACGCACACGGAGCGCTGATCGCTGCGATCGATGCGCTGCGCGGCCAGGGCAAGACCCTCGTTCCGTTCGACCACGAACTCATTTCCGATGAGGACAGCGAGATGGCCGAGAACGAACTGATGGATCCGGAACGGGCACCGACATCATTGCTGGAGAGGTCGTTTCGCAGGATTGCCGGCCACCGACGAAGCCGGCAGGCAATCCTGTAGCCACCTCTCAGAGCATGTAGCTCCGCATCACGCCCTTGCTGATGATCGTCTTCTGGATCTCGCTGGTGCCTTCGCCGATCAGCAGAAACGGTGCCTCACGCATGAGGCGTTCGATCTCGTATTCCTTCGAATACCCGTAGCCACCGTGGATTCGGAAGCTGGCCTGAGTCACCTCCGCGCAGTACTCGCTCGTCAGGTACTTCGCCATGCCGGCGGCCACGTCGTTGCGTTCGCCGGAATCCTTGAGCCGGGCGGCGTTGACCATCATCAGGTGTGCCGCTTCGACTTTGGTCGCCATCTCGGCCAGCGAGAACGAGATCGCCTGGTGCTGGGCGATGGGTTTGCCGAATGTGCTGCGCTGCTGGGCGTATTTGGCCGCGAGCTCGAAGGCCCTGATCGCCACGCCGCAGGCCCGGGCCGACACGTTGACGCGTCCGACCTCGACACCGTCCATCATCTGGAAGAAGCCGCGGCCGGGAGCACCACCGAGGACCATGTCGGACGAGATGTGGTAGTCGTCGAACACCAACTCAGTGGTGTCGATCCCCTTGTATCCCATCTTGTCGATCTTTCCGGGAATCGTGAGACCCGGTGCCACCTCGCCGAATCCGGCCGGCTTCTCCACCAGGAAGGCGGTGAGATTCTCGTGGGACTTGTCCGCCCCTTCGTCGGTGCGGACCAGAACGGCCACCAGGGTGGAACTGCCACCGTTGGTCAGCCACATCTTCTGCCCGTTGATCACGTAGTCGTCGCCGGCACGCTGTGCCCGCGTACGGATAGCGGCAACATCGGATCCCAGTTCCGGTTCCGACATCGAAAATGCCCCGCGCACTTCACCTGTGGCCATCCGTGGAAGGAAATGGGCCTTCTGTTCCGGGGTTCCGTGCTGGCGGATCATGTAGGCAACGATGAAGTGCGTGTTGATCACACCGGAAACGCTCATCCACCCGCGGGCGAGCTCTTCGACACACAGTGCGTAGGTGAGCAGTGACTCCCCGAGCCCGCCGTACTCCTCCGGGATCATCAGCCCGAACAGACCCATCTCGCGCATCTTGTCGACGATCGCCTGCGGATACGTGTCGGAGTGTTCGAGCTCCTGCGCGTTCGGGATGATGTCGCGGTCCACGAAATTTCGGACGGTGGACAGGATATCGGTCTGTAGCTCGGTCAGGTCATGCGTCTGCGCAAGACGTGTCATTTACGTTTCCTTCGCGGTGATAGGCGTCGACACCCTGATGGCCCCGCGGGCCTCGAGGCCCGCGATCGTGCTCTCGGTCAATCCCAGGTAGTCGGTCAGCACCGACGCGGTGTCGTCCCCGTTGGCCGGCGCGGGCCGTGCCGCCGGATACTGTCCGTCGATCGACATCGGTGTGGTCGGCGCGAGATACGAGCCGATCCGCGGCTGGTCGACCTGTTGGAACATCGGGTTCTCGGTGACGCGCGGATCAGCCGCGATCTGGGAGAAGGTCCGATAGCGTTCGAACACAACGGCCGTCGAGCTCAGCGCGTCCTCCACCTGTTCGACCGTCCGATCGCGGAACCAGATCGAGAACAAGCCGCTCAACACGTCGCGGTGGCGGAAGCGGTCACCGTCATCCCGAAAGTCCACGCCCAGTGCGGTTTCCAGCGCGGTGATGGCATCGGCGGTACCGGTGACCTCGGCCAGGTCGCGGAAGTGTCGCGGCGTGACCGCGACAACCATGATCGTCTCGCCATCGGCGGTACGGAAGTCACTGCCGTAGGTGCCGTATACGAAGTTGCCGACCCGGGGCCGATCAGGGCCCCCGAGTTGCACTTCGGCCAGGTAACCGAGATGGCCGATCGTCGCCAGCGCCACGTCCTCGAGGGGAAGCACGATCTTGGCCCCCTCCCCGGTGCTCGCCCGCCGGTGCACCGCGGCCGTCACCGACAGCGCCGCATACAGTCCGCAGGCCACGTCCCATGCCGGCAGCACATGGTTCACGGGTGTTCCCAGCGCGGTCGGGCCGGTCACGAGTGGAAAGCCCATCGCGGCGTTGACCGTGTAGTCGAGAGCACCGCGCCCATCCGCCCGGCCGAGTACCTGGACGTGGATCAGGTCGGGCCGCTCCCCCGCCAGTTTGTCGTAGTCGAGCCAGTCGCGGCCGGCGGCGTTGGTCACCAGGATCCCGGCCTCGAGGATGAGATCGCGGATCAGAGCGGTGGCCTCGGGGTCACGGAAGTTGGCGGCCAGCGAACGTTTGCCCTGGTTCAGGTTGGCCCAGTAGATCGATTCGTTGTCGTCTGTGACCGGCCAACGATGGTAGTCCGCGGCACCGCCGATCGGGTCCACGCGGATCACCTCGGCGCCAAGCGATCCCAACGTCATTCCGGCGAGGGGTGCAGCGACGAAGCTGGATACCTCGATGATTCGCACGCCTACGAGGGGGAGGGCTTGCGGTTCGTGTTCTTTGCTCATCGGGTGGCCGATGCGGTACAGACGGTCATGGGACTACCCTGCATTGTCGAGTCTGGATCGTCTATATTGGGGTCCGATACTGTTGGAGTTTCAGTTCGCAGGTGGACGAGTGACAGAATCGAGGCACTGATGCGCGAGGTTGTGATCTGTGAGCCGGTACGCACACCGATCGGTCGGTATGGCGGGATGTTCAAGTCACTCACCGCCGTCGATCTCGGTGTGGCGGCTCTGAAGGGGCTGCTGGAGCGGACCGGCATCGCACCGGACGAGATCAATGACGTAATCCTCGGGCACTGCAACGGCAACAGCGAAGGACCGGCGATCGGCCGGGTCGTGGCACTCGATGCCGGCCTGCCGGTGACCGTCCCCGGAATGCACATCGACCGCCGCTGCGGGTCTGGCCTGCAAACGGTCATCCAGGCCGCGTTCCAGGTCGGCAGCGGTGACAACGAGCTTGTCGTGGCAGGTGGCACCGAGTCGATGAGCAACGCCTCGTTCTACTCCGTCGACATGCGCTGGGGTGGCGCCCGCAACGGCATCCAGATGCACGACAGCCTGGTCCGCGCCCGATCCACCGCCGGTGGCCACTTCAATCCGGTGCCCGGCGGCATGATCGAGACCGCTGAGAACCTGCGCCGCGAGTACGGCATCAGCCGACTCGAGCAAGACGAACTGGCCGTCGCCTCGCACACCCGGGCCGTCGCCGCGCAGCAGGCCGGACTTCTCGCCGAGGAGATCGTGCCGGTGTCCGTACCGAGCCGCTCCGGCGACCAGGTCATCGATACCGACGAGCACCCCCGCGCCGACACCACCGTCGAATCGCTGTCCAAGCTGCGCCCGATCATGGGCAAGCAGGATCCCGAAGCCACGGTCACCGCGGGCAACGCCAGCGGCCAGAACGATGCCGCGTCGATGTGCATCGTCACCACCGTCGAGAAGGCCGCCGAACTGGGGCTGACCCCGCTCGTGCGACTGGTGTCGTGGGGTGTGGCCGGCGTCGAGCCGAAGATGATGGGCATCGGACCGGTGCCGGCAACCGAGAAGGCACTCGCCAAGGCCGGGCTCACGCTCTCCGACATCGACCTGATCGAACTGAACGAGGCATTTGCCGCACAGGCCCTCGCCGTCATGCGCGAGTGGAAGTTCACCGCCGACGATCACCAGCGCACCAACGTCCACGGTTCGGGCATCTCACTGGGTCACCCCGTCGGTGCCACCGGTGGCCGGATGCTGGCGACACTGGCCCGCGAGATGCAGCGCCGCGACGCCCGGTACGGCCTCGAGACCATGTGCATCGGCGGCGGTCAGGGCCTCGCCGCGATCTTCGAAAAGGTCTGAACCCGGCAGCTCACCTCATCCGCCGTTCGCCGTCACCGATTCCCGTCGGTGACGGCGGCGGGACGGACGGTTTGTCGGTCGGCTTGCCCGCCACCAGATCTTCGATGCCCAACCCCCAATGTCCGAAGCGACGATCGAACTTCTCGGCCCGCGTGCGGGCGCGTTCGACTTTGTCGGGTCCGTAGTGCTTACGCGCCCAACGTGATTGCGGGCGCGCGATGCGCAGCGCGGCAAACCATGCCAGGGGCGGAACGAACGCCCCGACCACCGCAGTCGAATACTTGCCCTTTTCGACGCACAACAGCAGGGCACCGATGTGGATCGCGCCCACCACGAGCAGCGCCAGATGGCCGGAACCGAAGCCGCGGTCCCCGGTGAGCGGGTTGAGCCCGAGCACCCACAGTCCGAGCACCGCCCCGGTCATCGTCACCACCTGAACCGAAAGCTGGCCCTGCTCAGACCAATAGACGTCTTGCAGGCGCAGGATCATCGCGAACTCGTCGAGCACCAGCGAGGCGCCGATCCCGATCATCACCGCGCTGATCTCGGCACCTGGTGACTGCCCATCGACGGCCACCGACGTGAACGCACCGGAGATGGTCAGCACGATGCCGGGTATGGCGTGATGGATGTGGACACCGCCGGACACATTGTCCCGGAACGGCCCCCGGCCCGCGCGGATCATTCTCGTGATCGTCCGGGTGATGATGAAGGTCAGCAGAAATCCCACAAACGCCAATGTCAACGGCAGCTTGTCGGCCGAGACGAGGCCATCGATCAACGACATAGGGCAAAACTACCCCCGTCGTTCGACTGTGGGCCGGCAACAACGGCAACAACGGCAACAACAGCAACAACGGCGACTGCGGCGAAATTCGCGCGATGTCGGGCAGACGGTGGACGGACCGACCCGGATGTGAGGAGCGTCGGCATGCGACCTCGGCGCCGGCGGGCGGCACCAACCTTCGCGCCGACTGCGCGGGACTGACGTCGGCCGACCTGACGCAGATCTTCGGCGCCGACTTCGGTAACCCGACTCCGTCGTCGGGGGCTCGGAGCACTGTCGACGACATCAACTACAAGACCGTTGGATGCTCGTACGAGACCAGACACCTGGCCACGGACGACAACACGATCGAGATCGATCTCGCCCTGTCGTTCGCCGAACAATTCAGCGACAACACAGTTCAGTGCATCGAACCGTCCGACCACATCCACCCCGTCACACCCGTCTCCGGCGTGGACGATCAAGCGTGGTGGCAGCCTGAAGACTTCGAGAACTCGACCGATGCCGAAGGTGAGCTCACCGTGTGTGTCGACGAAGCACTGATCAGCATCCAGATCGAGGGCCCGACCGGACTCGAAGCGACCACGCAGGAGCAGGCCATCGAGATCGCCCGGATCGTCGTCGGCTGACGCGGCTCCGCTTGTCAGGCGTCGATGTAGAAGTCCAGGTCGAGGGGTTCGCTGCCACCGTAAACGGAGAGGTCGGCGACGCCGGCTCCCTTGAGCACCTCGGCATCGATCAGCACCTCACCGGTGGCCGACGACGGCCGCGACAGGATCAGGGTGGCGGCGTCGGCCATCACCTCGGGCTCGCGGGCATGCATGGCGGCCGCGGGATCGGACTGCAGGTTCTTCACCGCCGCGGTCGCGATGGTCGTCTCGGGCCACAGGCAGTTGCTGGCGATGTTCTGGTCGGCGAACTCGGCGGCGAAGCCGAGCGCCAGCACGGTCATGCCGTACTTCGAGAGTGTGTAGGCGGGGAACTTGCCCAGCCAGTACGGCGACATGTTGAGCGGCGGCGCGATGGAGAGGATCTGCGCGTTGGGTGACTTGGCCAGGTGCGGCAGCGCGGCCTGGGTCAGGGAGAACATTCCGCGAACGTTCACACCCTGCATCAGGTCGTAGCGCTTGAGCGGCAGATCAGCGGTGCCGGCTTCATTGATGACGCTGGCGTTGTGGATGAGAATGTCGATGCCGCCGAAGGTGTCGACAGCGGTCGCGACGGCACGCTGGACGTCGTCGTCGACACGCACGTCACCGACCACACCGACGGCTTTTCCACCGGCGGCCTTGATCTCGTCGACCGCCGTGTGGATCGTGCCGGGCAGCTTGGGATGCGGCACGTCGGTCTTGGCCAGGAGCACGATGTTGGCACCTCGCTTGGCGAGCGCGGTCAGGATGGCCAGCCCGATACCGCGGCTACCGCCTGACATGAGCACGGTGCGATTCTCGAAGGCATTGGATGCCAACAACTCCAGTTGATTGTCCGACATGGTCCGAAAATGCCCCTTCGACGTTGTGGTGCGCGATTGCGTGCACACTATCAGAACGCCATTCTCATTTGAGAGAGGCATCCTCTACTAGACCGGACCGGGGCAGACTGCGAGAATTCACATAGTCCCGTTACGCGTGTTCACCGCGATGCCCGACCGAGTGCGGTTCCACGCCCCACCTGGACCGACAGCACGCCTACGAGCGAGGTAACGATGAAGACCTACAACGTTCAGTCCGGGGACACCCTCTTCTCCATCGCGCAACACGAGTACGGAGACGGCAACCTTTTTCCGGTGATCGCACGCCAGAATCATCTGGCCGATCCCAATGTCATCAATATCGGGCAGAATCTGGAATTGCCCTACGTGACATTCCGCCATCATTTCTCCTCACCCGATTCCCCGGCGGTTCGGCAGGCGATCACACAGCAGTATTACGGCGTCGCGGACCCCGGCATGCAATTGATCTGGGAGATCATCAACGGTGTCGCCCAGCGCCCGATACAAGAGGGATCGTGGTTGCACATTCCCGACCTGCTCAACCCCGGCCATCACACGGTGGTCACCGGCGACAACCTTCACGAACTCGCTTTCCGCTGGTACGGCGACGATCATCTTCGGATCATGCTTGCACACGCAAATCAACTGCCCCACAACGCAACACTTGCCCTCGGGCAGGTCTTGATCCGACCCGGACTGAACCGGCGCGCCCGAGCGGCCGGCGACACCCTTCACAGTCTGTGCCTCGCCGAATACGGCAACGAGAACCTGGACACCTGGATCGGAGTGGTTGCGGCCGCAAACTACATCTCCGCACCGGATTCGCTGTTTGCCAATCAGGTCATCTACTTCCCGAGGTGACAGTCACAACTTTGTGATCGCGGTAACAAAACGGCGGCGCCCTTTCGATAGTCCAAACAAAGCCGACCATCAAAGGGGACCACCATGCGCATCGTCAAACGACTGGCAATTGCGGCGGG
>NZ_DATCVM010000077.1:0-10785 GCF_036566845.1 Williamsia sp. | reverse complement strand
CCGCCGATCGGCGGTGGCCGGTGGCCTTTCAGGACGAATACTGCTCGCGCACTTTTCGTTTGAGAATCTTCCCGGTCGCATTTCTCGGGAAGGGCGCCAGATCGAACGCCACTGCAGTCGGCACCTTGTATTCGGCCAGTGAACCACGCACGATGTCCTGAACCTGCTGTTCGGTGAGAATCTCGCCCTCTCGTGGCGCAACTGCCGCGACCACCACCTCACCACGTCGATCATCCGGGACGCCGAATACCGTCACCTCGGCGAACTTGTCCGACGCCATGAGCGCGTGTTCGACCTCGGCACAGTAGATGTTCTCCCCCGCCGAGATCACCATGTCCTTCTTCCGGTCGACTACAAACACCAGGCCACTCTTGTCGAGGTAGCCCAGATCCCCACTGCGATACCAGGATCCGTCGAACACAGCGGCTGTCTCGGCGGGACGGTCGAGGTAGCCGACCATGACCAGCGGTCCACGGATCTCCAGCTCACCGACCTCGCCGGCCGGAAGCACGGTGCCATCGGCGCCGACAGCCCGCACCGACATGACCGGGCTGGCCGGTCCTGATGAGTCAGGGTATGCCGCAAGAAGATCCCCGCCCGCGGTACAGACGCTGCCGGCCGCCTCGGTCATCCCCCAGCCCACGCTCCGGCCGGCCCCGGGGAGCATCTGACTGATCCGATCCACCAGATCAGGTGGGGTGGCCTGACCGGCAGGCGCAACGTTGACCAGACTCGCCACGGCCTCCGGCTCGGGGTTGGTCGCCAGGAGGTCGGTGATCACCATCGGCGGGCCCGCCAACATTGCAAGCTTGTGCTTCGCTATCAACTCGATCGCACCCTCGGCGCTCCACCGGTCCTGGATCACTACGAAGCCGCCAGAGGTCAACGACGTCAGCAGCGACACCAATCCGGAGGTGTGGAACAGCGGGAAGATCAGCAGCGCAGACAGACTCGGCATCAACCCGCGCAGCGCATCGGGTTCCATCCCGTACTTGCGGGCATTCGTGTGGATGTTGATCTCTTTGATCATCCGAAGGTTCATGACCATCGTGCAGACGTTGCGCTGCGTCAGCAGGACACCTTTGCTCCGACCCGAGGTACCCGAGGTGAAGAGGATCAGGCACAGCGATTCCGGATCGACCGACACCGGCGCCGGCGGATCAAACGTTCCTGACATGACTTCGCGGTAGAGACGGGTACTGCCGTCGAGCGGCTCGTCACCGACCACCAGTAGCCGCGCACCGGATCCTGCCGACCGCGCCAACCGGGCCCGTTTGTCATCGGCGATCACCACCGCGCAGTCCGCATCGGCCAGCGCATGACCGATCTCCGCAATTGACTCCCGACTGTTGAACAACACCGCAGCTGCACCGCAACGTGCGATGGCCACGATCGAAACAACATAGGCCAGCTGGTTTTTCATCAGCACGCCAACTCGACTGCCGGTTCCGATGGAGTACTCGGAGACCAGCGCGCCAGCCAGACGCGCCGCATTGTCGGCAACCTCGCGGTAGCTGTATTCCACACCCCCCTCGATCAGGAATACGTTGTCGGAATACGCCTCGACCAGTTCTCCGAACACCGCATCGAGCCCCGCCGGGGCGTCGCGGTACACCTGCATGGATTCACCGCGGACCTGGGCAGACGCCAGTGCAAACGGGCCGTCCGGCCCGGTCAGCTCAGATTCCAGCTCGCGATAGAGCGATATCGATTCGAGGGCCGCCGTCACGTTCAACTTCCTCCTTGGCTGTACACATCACCGAGCATATGAGAACACGTTCTACTTCATGAAGAAATGTCCGAATTCACCGCACCGACCTGCTCGATGACCGCGTCGGCGACAACCTGCGGGAACTCTTCGGGTATCCAGTGGGTACCCCCAGCAACCTCCACGTACCGATACGGGCCGGACACATGCTGCGCGCACCGAGCCGGTCCGGCGCGGGTGATCGCGATGTCATCGGTGCTCCAGATGAAGGTCGTCGGCACGGTGACGTCGGCGACGTGATGGGTGTCGAGTGGCATCGCCCGGTACCAGTTTTGGTAACGATCGGATCAGCGTGGTCCATACCGTGAAGTCTCATCGATCCGGAGCCTCTCCACAAGGGGTTTGCACTGTGCAAACGGAATCCGAAAAGTATTGGGCGACAACATCTAACCTCTGTGAGATCATTGACAGCCTCATCCGTACGTGAACTAATCGATCCCATGCGCGCAGCCGTCATCGAAGGTGGAAAGTTTGTGGTCCGGGACATTGCCGACCCGGAGCCCGCGCACGACGAGCTTCTGATCCGAGTTCACGGCTGCGGGGTCTGCGGATCCGACCTCAAGACGTACCCGCTGCTCCCCGACGGGACGATCATGGGCCACGAGTTCGCCGGTGAGGTCGTCGCCGCCGGATCCACCGTTGCCGAACACTGGCCCGAAGGCACGGCGGTCGCGTCGATGCCGGTGATCGGTTGCGGAACCTGCCGGCACTGCATCGCAGGAGACCCGGCCCGATGTCCGGAGCCACAGGCGCTGGGCCTGGGTGTTCGCGCCGGCGGATTCGCCGAATACGTGACCGTCGCCGCATCCGGCACCGTCACACTCGACCCGTCGCTCGACATCCGGTCGGGCGCACTCGTCGAACCGCTGGCCGTGGGGCTGCACGCCATGAATCGCGGTGGTGCCCGAGCAGGCGACCGCCTGCTGGTTGTCGGGGCCGGACCGGTGGGACTGTCTGTCGTGATCAGGGCACGAGCGCGCGGCATCACCGACATCACCATCTGCGATCCGGTGAACCAGCGGCGGCAGGCAGGACTGGATCTCGGTGCGACGAATGCCCTCGACCCCACCACCGACAACATCGGGACCGGTTTCGACTTGGTGATCGAATGCGTCGGAAAGGCCGGGATGGTCGCCGCCTGCCTGGACGCGGTCAGCCCGAGCGGCCGGATCGTCATCGCCGGGGTGTGCATGGAGCCAGACACGTTCATGCCGCTGGGCGGTGTTGTCAAAGACGTCACCATGAGCTTTGTCAGCTACTACACCGTCGACGAATTCGGTTTCGCGGCTGCAGCATTGGCCGATGGAAGCCTTGATATCGGTGGATTCGTCAGCGGATACGCGACCCTGGACGACCTTCAGGACGTAGTCGACGGGCTGTCCCACCCGAGCGACCAGCACAAGATCATCATCACTCCCGGCTAGGGTTCCTTCACGCGGCGTGGCCGTCTGCCGGAGCGGAACGGGCTCTGGCATTGTGACGGGTCAGTTCCAGGGAGCACTGCCGCCCAGGTGATCGGTCACCTGCGCGGCCACCGAGCTGACCAGCTCACCGCGCCTGGTCAGCTCGGTGCCCGTCACCGGCTCGGAAGACTCTAGTACGCAGAGCGCCCCGACAGCATCTCCGTCGACGTCGAAGATCGGCGCACTCACCGACAACGGTTGATACCAGGCGCGTTCATCGATGACGCCCACCAGAACGTCCATGTCCAGCGTCCGCCGCTGGCCTTCCACAAATGCGGTCGTGCGTCGCGACCCACGAATACCCGCGCCCGTCGCAGCCGATGCGAGGTCCCGAAAGCCACCGACGTTCGCCGGGTACTGCTCAACCGAGAAATGCCGGGCCCGTACCGCGGCAAGGCGTTCCGGAAGTCGGTGATCGCACTGGCCCGGCACCGGATTCCGATCGAGCCAATCGGAGATGGCCAGATCATCCGACCACGCCACCAGTACCGAGCCCAGTGGAGGCCGGAAGGTGATCCGATCCCCCGATCGCAATTGCAAGCCGTCGCCCTGCGACCGGCGAGCATCACGCACACCCGCGATCAGCAGGTCGTCACCGGAAGGGACCACCACACAACACAATTGACCGGTCGCCTCGGCGAGGACCGCGATCGCGCGTGATGTGGGAGCCAGTTCGGCGATACTGCGACCGGCCGCATCGCCGATGCGCACCAGCGCCGGACCCAGCCGATAGGTCTTGGTGGTCGGATGTTTGACCACCCACCCGACCCGCGTCAACTCTGTCAACATCGGATAGACCGTGGCCTTGTCGAGCCCGAGGGCCGCCGCTATCGCGGTGAGGCTGCTGCGACGGCCCGGCGGATCGGAAAGCATCTCGACAACGTCGACGAGTCTTTCCGTCTGCGGCGACCGGCGGACCGTCATGCGGTTGGCGGCGTCGGTGCGGCGAGGTGGCGGGTCAGAAACCGGACCTGGTGGCTCGCAGCGGCATCGAACCACGGCTGACCGGAGTAGATACCGAAGTGATCGCACGGATAGTGCCGGACCTCGGCCCTCGCCTTCACCGCGGCATTCGCGGCAGACGAGGGCGGTGCACTGCGATCGAAATCGGCGATCTGCATCAGGACCGGACACCGGATGTCGCCGGCATCGCGGTCGGCCCGATAGCCACCGATCTCCGGACCGATGGCGGCGTCGATGGTGTTCTGCCACGTCGGTCCGGCGATCGCGAGATAGTCCCGCCGGTAGCCCGGCAGCGTCAGGGCGCCGATCTCGCTCGGTTCGGCGACGATCGGCATCATCATCGGGGTCCGCCCGGAACGCCGGCGGATCCGGCTCCGAAGGCCCAGCGCGGTCGCACGTGCGATCGCGGACGCCGGCAGGTTCGCAATCGCGAGCCGCCCGGCCGCCCGACCGCTCACCAGCGGTGTCATCGAGATGATCGCGGCCACGTCATCCCGGCCGGCACCCACCGAGAGGACATGGCCACCGGACAACGACACGCCCCACAAGACGATCCTGTTCGGGTCGACCCCCTCGAAGGTCTTCACCGCCGAGATGGCGGCGCGGTAGTCCTCGAGCTGATCGGCGATCGACACCGTCTGCCGCGCATCCCCACCCGATGACCCGAAGCCCCGGTAGTCGAAGGCGAACACGTCGAGACCATTGGAGGGCAACGCCGCGGCGTACGGTTCGAGTCCGGAATCCTTTGTGCCACCGAGTCCGTGGGCCATCACCACCACCGGTTTGCCTGCAGGTCCGGCGAGATCGTCGGATCGGGCCCGGAAGTACCAGGCGTCGCATTCGATCCCGCCGCTGTAGAACGTCCGGGGCAGATACGGCAGCGAATCCGAGCTGTCGGTGCCGAGTGTGACTGTCGGTGCCGAGTGTGACTGTCTGCGCGGTCATGCGGCCACCGCCCAACGGGGTGCGCCGAGTGCGGCCGCCCGGGCCGCACCCTCGGGCAGTTCCTTTGTCCGCATCTCATGCTCGTAGATGAAGTAGTCGACCTGCTGGGTGTGCCGTGGGCGATCGAGCATGTGCCCGGTGTACTTCTGCTGGTCGCTCGCGATCACCGTGTCCATCACCTCGGCGCTGGGCAATCGGTATCGTCCCGCGGCGTAGGCACCCAGTAACCGGGACTGGCATTCGACAAACGGGAAGAGGGTCGGGGTCGACTGCGCGAAACCGATGAACACCAGATCGTCGATCCCCGGTTTGAACATCCGCTTGTACAGCGGGATGTGGTTGTCCGGTGCGCTGATGAAGTCTTCGTCGAAGAACGGGAACGTGATGTTGTAGCCGGTGGCGTACACGATCACATCGAACTCTCCGCTGGTGCCGTCCTCGAAATGTACGGTGCTGCCGTCGAGTTCACGAACATTGGGTTTCGGGATCACGTCGCCCGAACCCAACCGCAGGGGCAGCTCCACCGACTGGGTCGGATGTGCTTCGAACATCTTGTGATTGGGGGTGGGCAGGCCGTAGTCCTCCGGCCGGCCCGACATGATCGGATGCCCCAGCTGAACCATCTTGCGCTGCCAGGACAACGGCAGGTACGGCGTGGTCTTGTAGTACTTGTCCGCAGGTTTGCCGGCAATGTACTTCGGAACGATCCAGGCGCCCGAGCGGGTCGACAGTGTCACCTCGTTCTGCAGCGACTTCGACGACAGTTCCACCGAGATGTCGGCTGCGCTGTTACCCAGTCCGACAACAAGTATCCGCTTGCCGGTCAGGGGCAACGGATCCTGCGGGTCGATGTAGTGATGGGCGTGGATCGATTCTCCGCTGAAGGTTCCCGGGAAGTTCGCCCGGCGCGCATCCCAATGATGTCCGTTGCCGACGACCAGCAGATCGAAGTTGCGCGTTTCGCCGGCCTGCGTCCGGATCTCCCAGCCACCCCCGTCGAGCCTGCGGGCATGGGTCACGCCGTTCTGGAACTCGATGTTCTCCCGGAGATCGAATGCGTCGGCGTAGTCGTCGAGATACGACTTGATCTGCGAGTGATGTGGAAAGTCCGGGAAGCTCTCCGGCATCGGGAAGTCCTTGAACGACAGCCGGTGCTTGGAGGTGTCGATGTGCAGGGACCGGTACGCGCTGCTGTAGCCGTTCGGGTTCTTGAAGGCCCAGTTGCCGCCGACTCGGTCCGATACCTCAAAGCAGGTGTAGGGAATGCCGTAGTCGTTCAATATCTTTCCGGCTGTCAATCCACTGATCCCGGCGCCGATGACAGCCGTTCTCGGACCCTGCATACGAGCTCCCCTTGCTATCAAGTTGACACATTCGCAAATCTGTTCACCCGAGCGTACACAGATCCGAGAAACTGTCTATCGGTTTTGCTATGTTTGCCCCGTGACAGATTCCGTAGACACCAGAAGCGTCAGGGAACGACTCCTCGATGCCGCCGAGGAATGCCTCGCGGCCAAGGGAATTCGGGCAACAACCGTGCTGGAGATCGCCGAGACCGCAGGGGTGTCCCGGGCCTGGCTCTACCGCCACTTTCCGGACAAGTCGACACTGCTCGGAGCCACCATCGTCCGGATGGGTGACGCATTCTGGGCCGACGCGCACCGAACACTGTCGAACATAACCGATTTCGACGCGCAGATGGCAGCCGGCGTGGCGCACGGCCACAACGCGTATGACGCTCCCGGGGCGCTCATGATGACCCTCCGGACAAACGAACCGGAAGAGTTCGCCGCCTGCGCCGGGGTCGGAGTTGTCGGCCTCCTACCCGACCTCACCGCCTTCTGGCGCAGCTATGTGGTCGCGGCCCGCGACCGCGGTCAGATCCACCCGGACACCGACATCGACGAAGCCTCCGAATGGATCGCGCGGGTGCTCATCAACCTGACCACCATCCACAGCCAGAATTTCGACCCCGAAGACCAGGTCTGGGTTGCGCGTTATTGCCGACGCTACGTGATTCCCGCGCTGCAAGTCGCTCCCGCACAATAGTTTCCGGATCAGGAGTTTCCGGCTCAGGAACCCTCGGTGACAAGCGCCACGGTCCCGAGATCCCGGATCGCCGCACACGACCGCGCGACCATCGCGGCGAACATCTCGTCACCGCGATCGGTACGGGTGCCGTATGCGCATCCGAAGACCGAGATGAGCGGTCCCTGGATCATCGAGTATCGGTAGTCGTCCCAGCAGTCTTCGATGCTGTAGTTCTCCACACCATGACCGGTCAGCGCCCGGTGATAGTCCCCGACCAGAGCGAACTCGTGTTCGCGTCGCACGTCCGGTGACAGGCTGGTTCCGATGAAATAAGCGAGGTCGCGCGCGGGCAGCGCCAGGCTCAGGGTCTGCCAATCGATCGCGCTGACACCGCGCGCCCCATCCGGAGGAAAGAGCAGGTTGTCGAGACGGTAGTCGCCGTGGACCAGCGCATACCGCTCCGACCTCCCCAGCGCCCAGAGTTCCAGCACCTCAACACATTCACGAAGGGTCACCCGGTCTTCTTCACTGATCAGTGGCCCCAGGACGTCGATGAAGATCTCGGTCGCCGGGCCGTACATCTCGGCCATCAGTCTCGCCTCGTCGAGCCCGTTCACCGACAGTCCCTCGATGTCGAGCAACGTGGGATCACACCACCGGGGCCCGTGCAGACCCGCGAGGTTGACCACGGAGTCACGCGCCTGATCCACTGTGCACCCGGCAAGCTGATCGCCTTGCTCAGACGGACACATGTCCTCGAGCAGCAGGGTGAAGTCCGCACCGCTGTCCGAGATCGCCGCGTAGTGGCACTGCGGGCTGTCGATCGCGACGGTTGCCGCGATCGTCGTGTAAAAGCGCGCCTCGGACCGGTACACGCCCGACACCATCTCCCGGGTCGCCGGATCAGCCGCTGGCAGCTTGGCCAGAATCCGCTCGGGCACACCGGTTCCGGTCAGTTCGAGGCGGTAGCAGGTCCCGACCTGACCGGTGCCGACCGGGGTGGCCGTCACCGAGTCGACCGTCGTCCCGAGTGCGGTCGAGAGCCAGGGTGCGGTGAGCTCGTCCACGGACGTGACGATCGACCCGGCCTGAACTTCCATCTGCAATATCTCTCTCGATCGGGCTGAAACCCCTTGGACTACTGCCACTTTGGCACGCTTGTCGACGAATTGGGCACGATCGGCGGTATTGCGGGCCCGGTCGGCGGCTAGACGGTGACCGGGCTCAGACCCAACTTGCCCGCCAGCTTCGCCAGATAGGCCGTGGCCTTCTCGACGTTGTCGTCCGGCACGCCGTACAGGACGGTGGTGACGCCGAGTTCACGCCACTGGTCGAGCTTCTCCTGGACCGGCTTGAAGTCGAGGACCACGATCTGCGGTGCGCCCTCGCGTCCGGCGTCAGCCCAGATCTGCTGCAGCAGAAGAACGGAACCCTCGATCTCCTGCTCCCCCGGCGTGGTGATCCAGCCGTCGGCGCTGCGGGCGATCCACTTGAAGTTCTTCTCGTTGCCCGACGCCCCGACCAGGACCGGCGGACCGGGCTGCTGAACGGTCTTGGGCCACGCCCACGACGGGCCGAAGTTCACGAATTCGCCGCTGTACTCTGCTTCTTCCTGCGACCAGAGCGCCCGCATGGCCTCGATGTACTCGCGCAGCATCGTTCGCCGTCGCTTCGGCGGCACGTGGTGATCACCGAGTTCGTCCAGGTTCCAACCGAATCCGACGCCCAGGGTCACCCGGCCCCCGGAGAGATGGTCCAGCGTGGCGATGCTCTTGGCGAGCGTCAGCGGATCGGACTGCACGGGCAATGCCACCGCGGTTCCGAGCCGAACCCGCGAGGTGACCGCGGCCGCACCACTGAGCGAGACCCAGGGATCGAGCGTGCGCATGTAGCGGTCGTCCGGCAGCGACGAGTCACCGGTCTGGGGATGAGCTGCATCGCGCCGGGTGGGGATGTGACTGTGCTCGGGGACGTAGTACGCATCGAACCCCGCCTCCTCGATGAGAGGAGCGATCACCGACGGCGCCAACCCCCGGTCACTGGTGAACTGGACGATTCCGAAGTCCATGGTTGCAGCCCTTCCGCAAGAATCCGACAGATCGAAACGATGTGGACTTGTGACTGGACACTAGTCCGACGACCCCAGAAATATAACACGTTCCAGATTGTGCGCGGCGTCTGTCCCAGACCACGGACCCCACGCTCGATCGGCCGTTGGGGCATCCGTGTGTTGGCCACCACAGGCAGGTCTGATAACGTCCCGTTTCACATAACTTACTGGCGGGTAACACCGTCGAAGGACGCCAACGGGGACGATGAATGCGGTTATCACGATGGATTTCAACAGTTGCGATTGTGGGATTGGTGCAGGTCGCGGGGGCGACTGCCCTCGCGCAGGCCGAGCCTGACACGTTTGGTGGCTTCTACACACCACCGACCGACGTGAGCGCCGATGCCGGGACCGTGCTGAAAACTCAGTCGATGCCCCTGTACGCCTCGATTCCCGGATTGAACGGCTCGTGGCCCGGCGAAGGTCAACGGGTCATGTACACCTCCGCGCTTCAGGACGGCACCCCGACCGCCGTCACCGGCAGCCTCGTCGAGCCGGGGGTGCCGTGGACCGGCGGCGGTCCGCGGCCCACGATCGTCATCGGTCCCGGAACAGTCGGCCAGGGCGATCAATGCGCCCCGTCCCGCAACTTCCCCACCGCGCTGCGGGTGACAAACGATCCGCTGTCCGCGTCGATCAACTACGAAGTGATCTCCGCTGATCGCTGGCTCGCCGAGGGTGCGCGGGTCTTCATGACCGACTACGTCGGTCTCGGAACCCCAGGCCTCCACACCTACGTGAACCGCGCCGAAGAGGCACACGCGATGCTCGACGGCGCGCGGGCCGCGCTCGCTCTCGGCGACGATCCCGACGCCCCCATCGCCTTCTGGGGCTACTCCCAGGGCGGCGGCGCGGCAGCGGCAGCGGCAGAACTACAGCCCACCTACGCGCCGGAGCTGAACGTCAAGGGGACGTTCGCCGGGGCACCACCGGCCGACCTTCTCGACGTCCTGCCCGCGATCGACAACAACCTCATCGCCGGGGCCATCGGATACGCGCTCAACGGGTTCGTCGAACGCAATCCGGTACTCGCGCAAGTCGTCGACATGAAGTTCACCGACGCGGGTAAGGCTGTGCTGAAGCAGATCTCCACCGAGTGCATCGGCGACAGCATCCTGTCGCACCCGTTCCTGTCGACAGCATCGATGACCAAGGACGGCCGGTCGATGCTGGACAACGTCAGGGACACCCCCGCCGCGCTGGCGGTCATCGAAGACCAGCAGATCGGCAAGCTCAAGCCGACCTCACCGGTGCTGGTGACCAACAATGTCGCCGATGACGTGATCCCGTACGCGCAGGCCCGCCGGATGGCGCAGAGCTGGTGCGATCAAGGGGCGACGGTCGAGTTCCGCAGCAACACGATCCCACCGATCTTGTCGGGTACCGCGGTCAATCACGCGCTGCCGCTGATCACCGACGGGATGCTGCCCGGCGGCGGCGTCGACTACCTACTGGACCGATTTGCCGGAAAGCCCCTCGCCGGTTGCCAATTCAACTAAGGCCAA
>NZ_DATCVM010000076.1:0-3749 GCF_036566845.1 Williamsia sp. | reverse complement strand
GCCTTTGTTCTCTCTCATCGTGGATCTCTCCTAGTTCTTGCCCGCGAGGGCAGCGTCGTAGCGGGTCATGCGTTCTTTGATGTCGACGACGTAGGCCTGGGTTTCGGCGTACGGCGGGATTCCGCCGAACTGCTCGACCGCACCGGGGCCGGCGTTGTATCCGGCGAGCATGGTGTCGATCGGGTCGCCTGTGACCTGCCCGCTTTCGTGCAGGGGGCGCAGGTAGTCGGCGACGTAGCAGTCGTAGGCGCCCTGGGCCATCACCGCATCGGCGATGTTGTTCGGATCCCCCGCCCCGGCCGGCCCGTTCGGGTTGCCGTTCTCGTCGACCGGATATCCGAACGCCGCCCAGGTCTCGGGGATGAACTGCGTGTACCCCATAGCCTGCTTGGGGCTGACCTGGCCGGGGCGCCAACCCGATTCCTGTTCTAGCTGACCTGACAGGAGAACTGGCGTGATTTCCGTGCATTGCCTTGCGCTGATGACCAGCCACTTCTCGAATCCTGGTGGCACCGTTCCGGCGGCGAGGTCTGCGCCCGCGTCACCGAGGTTCGCGCCGCCGATCGTGCAATCACCCGAAGCCTTCGGCGCGGTGGAGCCGTCCACATCCGGGGCAGGTCCGTAGCTCTGACCATCCGGTGGCGTACCGTGCCCGATCGTGGTCACGTGGACGTGGTCGAAGTGATTCTGTGTCGGGCTGCCCCTGTCGTCCATGATGTTCGGCGTGCCGGTCGAGGGAATGTATTCCTGGCGCCAGATCATGTACTCGATCTGGAAATACTCGCGATTCGCCCACAAATAGTCCTTGACCGCGTCACCGAGCTTGCGGCCCTCGTCGCTGGAGTAGTCGTCGATCATGATGTCGGCAGCACGTCCAGACGGATGATCGGGGTAATCGTCGACCGGACGCCACCCGCCGATAGTCGTCAGCTGCGGAAACTTCGCATACACGGCCCGAGCGATACGGACTGTGTCGACCTGCCAATGTTCTTCCGTCCCGACATTCGCCGGTAGTGCCGCCATCTCCGCACCCGACGGCGCAGAAGGAGTCGCGGGAACCGATGGATCCGGTGTCGGCGCAGTGGGGGCAGAATCAGCGCTGCCAGGTTCGGCAGCCGCTTGGTAGTACGGCATCGGATCTACGTCGTGGCCACCGGTGAGCTTGCCGCCCTCCCACACCTCGAAATGCAGATGAGCGCCGCCGGGACCGGGAGGAGAGACCTCGCCGTTGTAGCCTTCGTTGGCGATGTGCTGACCGGCTTTGACCTGGTCACCGCTCTTGACGAGTACCCCATCCTCGAACATATGCCCATAGACGGACGAGAACATCTTCCCGTCCATCTGGTGGTCGATCACGATCCACTGGCCGAACCCCGACGCCTCCCCTGCCGCGACGACCACGCCGTCCGCGAGGGCGAAAATCGGTGCACCGACCGGACCTGCAATGTCATCACCCTTGTGGTTCGGACGATCCGGAGTGCGCCACCCCGAGGTCAGTTGACCATCCGAAGAACGCATCGGCTTCGACATCGAACCTGCCGGGACTCCCTGCGCCACAGACGAACCCGGACCGCTGCCCTTAGGTACGCAGTCCGTCGACTTCGGCTCCTCCGAGGTCGCGATGAAGACCACCACGAGAATCGGAAGGATCAGTACCAACGCCGCAGCGAGTCCCTTTTTCACGCCAGCCCCAGCTTCCCGGCGGTGAATCCACGACTGGAAGCCAGATCATGGTTCTGACGTCGCAGCCGCGCCACTTCCTCTTCCAGTGCGCGCATCCTGGCGCTCACTTCTTCCGGTGGTGCCTGCCGTGCCGGTCCATGACTTTCGCCGATCCAGCGCGAGACCGTATTGACATGCGCGCCCAACGATTTTGCGATCGCCTGGCAGCATTCGAGGCGCGAGTTGTACTGGTGTCGTGTTTCTTCGAACGTCTTCTCCGCCCATGCACGGGTCTCGTCCCCGTACCGGCTACTCACGCCACACCTTCGAGTTCGAACAGCTCGTTGAAGCGAGAGTTGGTGTCGTGCAGTTTCAGATCTATTTCGGTTTGCGTGAACACGGTCTGCACCGGGATTCCCGGAACATTGTCCTTGGCGATCTTGATCATGAACTTGCCCAGACCCGGCGGGTTGCGACGCGGACCACGGCGGGTACGGCGCATCGGAGCGCCGCGTGACCACGAGGTGATCATTGCCCGCTCGGCGGACGTGAATTGGAGAACGTCGGAGAGTCGATCGAGCTCACCGGCAGGTAGTCCGCCGCAGATGACCATTCCGGATCGTTCGATGAAGCCCTTGGCGATCTTGACGTCCACTTCGGTCGGCAGTGTCTCGAGGTCGCGGCCGGTGTGCGTGATTTGAAGCAGGCCTGTTCCGTCACTGCGGTTGAGCCTGGTGAGTTCGTCGATGCGATTGACCATTCCAGCGCCGGCACCGAGGACCTGCCACAGCTCGTCCAAGATCGCGAGGAAGTACTTCTGCGGTTCGAGACCGGCATCGGCGAGCAGATGCGCGGCCTCCATCGACCCGTAGGCGTCGGACCAGCAGCTGAGCATGACCGCGGCCTTGAGCTTCTGGTCACCGCGGGTGATGGCGGAGACATCGATGCAGATCGCCGTCGAATCCAGATCCAGTGGCACGCTCGTGTGGTCGGCGAAGATGTCGCCGAGCGGTCCGTCGAGCAATGCTTCGAGGGACTGCACCAGGCGCGTGATGATCGTGATGTAGTGATCCTCGGACTGCGCGAAGACCACCTTGCGCAGACGCTCGGAGCCCTCGATGATCTTCGCCGCGAGGTGTCTGACCAGCGGCGGATCGACGAACGAGAACTCGCCGCCCTCCCGCAACTCCCGCAAAGCCCGCGAAAGCAGCGAACTCTCGTAGTCCTCGATCGGATCCTGGCGGATCAGTTCGATCAACGCGGTGATCATCTGGAGTTGGCGTGAATGTACGACCAACTTCGTTTCTTCGATCAGTTCCTCGATGTGCGCGGCACTGACTCGATCGCGGCCGGTGAACGGGTCGATCGCAGGCAACAGTTCACCGGTGACAGCGGCCCTCTCCTCTGCGGCGCGCAGTCGAGCGAGATGCTGCTCGAGACGCGGGAGAACCGCGCCCATCGCGCCGGCCGAGAGTGGGTTGAGATGACCCTTGCCGTGGCCGAGAGTGATGACCTGACCGCCCATCGCCTGCGTGGCGCCGACGTACTCGCCCTTCATGTCGCCGGCGACAATCGGGCACTGATTCCGGGCGACCGCGCCGACGAACATCTTGCGAATGAACGAGGACTTGCCCAGAGCAGGTAGTGAAAGCAGGAACGCAGATGGGTTGGTGATCAGTCCTTCGGCGAACCACGTCAGTACATCGCAGGACGCGGAATCCCCGGTGCGCTGGTGCATTCCGATCGGGGTCCCGAGGGTGGGCGCAGTTGCGCCGATCATCCACGGGTTGAGTCCGCACGCGTGCATGGTGCTGACCTGGTACTCGATCGGGGCGAGCACGGTCTCCATCGCGCCGCCGCCGTCACTGCTGAGGTAGCTGTCGCGGAACCCACGCCGAGGCAGTGTGCGGTACGCCCGCCGCCAGGACGGGTCAGGACTCTCGTCTTCGGCGTCGTCGCGCTCCTCGTTGGCCTTGCGCCATTTCTTGAGCGCACGAGCCTTGTGCGTGAGCGGGAACGGAGCTGACACCGACCCGTTGTCGATCGCTTCGGCAAGGGTCTCGAGTTCGGCGAATTCCCACTTGCCG
>NZ_DATCVM010000075.1:0-8149 GCF_036566845.1 Williamsia sp. | reverse complement strand
TCCGTCGCGGACGATCTCGTCGAGCAACGACCGTCCGGTCGCGGTGTTGCCATCGTTGGACTGGTCGTCTTCGTGTACTACCGTGAGCACGAGCGTACCTTCCCAACCAGCGTTGGCGCGCTGGTCTTGATCGAATACCTGATTTCTTGTAGATCATCATCTGGGGAGGTGCGTCCTTCCCTGTCCACAGGTATTGATCATTACTCGTTCGGGCGCATGCAGTAACCCTAATTCGGGTATAGGGCTTGGGTTTCGAGCTTGGGCCGGATCCAGACTGAATATGTCAATCTCAGTCAGGTGTTGCAACCACTGTTAGAACTTGCCGATTGTCACTGGGCAGTATCCCGTCAGGCCGCCAGCGTGTGTGGCTGCGCTTCGAGCAGTCTGTGCAGGTCTTTCGGTTTACGGCGCTTTGGTACTGGCTCAGGAGCTTTGGTCCGAGCGGCAACTGCTCGGACCGTTTCTTTGTGCAGGACTCGCAGTACTAGTCATGGTGGTCCCCACGCTGATCATCACCGTCGTCCACAACCGGCACCTTCATCTGCCTGCAAACTAGCTCCTAGGGTTTTCACCCCTTCCTTGCGCTGCACTGCGACTGCGGTATCTCACGGCCCTGATCAGTCGGCGCTGCCCACGATGAAGGTCGCACTCGACAAGAACTCGGGCGTAATCCGCGCGCCGGTGTAGTTCGCCGCCAGCGCCAGCGATGCCTCGATCACGGGGAAGCCTCCGTCTTGCGTCATGGGCTCGTCGCCATCGGGATTGACACCGACTTCTTCGAGTCGGGGCTCCCACTGCGTGGGCAGCGGGTCCAGTCCGAAGCCGCAGCGCAGAAGCGGATCGAAATACGCCGTGCGGTTCCCGTCCTCCCAGACGTAGAAACCGGCCCCGCCGTTCATATCGCGGTAGTGGGTCAGCACCTCGCGCCCGAGCGAGAGTGGTCGCATCAATTCCTCGGATGCACCTGCGGCCGCCGCAGGTGCGATCGCGATCGTCCAGTCCTCCACGGCTGCGGCCCCGATGATGGCGAATTCTTCCCATCCGCGCTCGTTGACGCGGGCCAGGCCGGTCTCCGTGCCCAGGCCTTCCACGGTCATTGCTTCGATCACGGTTGCGGGATCTGAACCCTTGACGTAGGTCACGAAAAGGCCGTTCGCGATCCATGGGTAGTCGCGGGTCACCCATTCGAAGTCTCGGTAGGTCGTCCGGCCTGACTTAGACCCGATCGGTGCACCGTTCATGTCGGTCGGCCCCCGATCTCCGAGTCCCGAACGAAGTCTGCCGCGGACCTCGGTGCTTCGTCATCATCGTCATCGAGGATGACCGCGTCTTCGAGATCGAGTAGTGCGTAATCTTCGTCGTCGAGGTCCAGCGATTCGTCGATCGGATAGAAGGAGTACGCGCGGTAGCGGAAACCTTCGACAAGCACTGGGCTGATGTCCGTCCAGTCGAACCTGACTGGCGAGCCGGGGTGCAGATCGAGTGGTTGTTCCATCGGCATCACTTCGTTGGCGTCGGCCCAACATCCGCCGGGAGTCTGCGCGGAGTCGAATACACCCCACCCTTGCTCGGCGTACCAAACCCTGACCGAACCGGTCACTTTGCTCATGTGGGCTGCTCCTTGGATAGGTTCGTCATCGACACCGACAATACGATCCCCGAAAAAGGGGCAGCTGTTGCCTCGCGGACGTACATGTCGAACACAGCAGACGAGAGGTCACCATGCAGCCAGATGATCAACTGCCCAAACCGATCACCCGATCCTCGGCACCCGCCGGATCGGTAACAGAGCAATGGGCACGGATCACGGCGTGGCTGAACTCGCATCACTCTCCCGTCACAATCGCCGGCGCAACCAAGTCTCAGATCGCAGATGCCGCCGAATCCACCGGAACGACGTGGCCGCCCGAGTTGATCGAGTTCTACGAACAGATCAACGGGATTCCGCCTGAGGAGTTGGTTCGGCTTCTCCCGGGCCGGGACCTGTTCGACCTCGAGCGGGTTGTCCAGGAGCGGGAGATGGAACTCGACGTCTATGCCGAAACGAACGAGATCGAGGAGTACGAGCCGCCGGAGGGAACGACGGCCGGCACGGCGGTATTCACCTATATGCCGGAGTTCATTCCATTCGCGGGACTCGACGGGTACCTACTCTTCGTCGATACGCGCCCGGGGGATCTGTACGGGTGTGTGACCGAGTTCGACAAGGTCGATGCAGACGATGCCGGTCCTCGGTGGGTCTCGCTCAGTGCGATGCTGACCGATCTGGCAGAGAGCCTCGAAACCGGATCAAAGTTCGACAAGTATTGGAAACCTACTGTGGTCGATGGCCGACTGGACTGGAAGTTCACTCCTTGACCGGGGAGTTCGAGGCAAAATCGAGCACAACCACTACAGCGGCTGCGTTGTTGGCCGGCCCACGCGGGCGCCGGATGCTGCTTGCCTACGTGATGGATGCCGAACAGATCCGGCGACCCGAGCCGCATGACGACTCGTTCCGTTCCGCGATTGTCCGGGCGTCGCATCACCTCGACCCCGAGCGAGACTCGAGCGTGACGTACTCACGCGTGACGTACTCACGCGTGGCGTACGAGTCCGGCGCTGAAGTGCCTCTTGAAGAGCTTCTACGGGCCGTTGTCACTGCCGACGATGTGGCGCACCGCCTGTCTCAGGTGCCGCTTCCCGTGGTGACCGAGGTGGCACTCCGTTCGGCGCTCTCTGCCGCGACGGACTCAGCGCGCTACTGGCAGGACCCGGACGGTGAGGACGTCCTCGCGGCAACCGAGCCGGTGCGGCAGGAGCTTCGACGAGTTGCCGAGCACATCGCGCGATCCCCACATGCGCAGTGGTGGACGACCGCGCTCGCCGAGGCCGACCAATGGGTGATAGTGAGCCGGGGTGACGACAGTCCCGATACCTTCGAGCCGGCGGCTGCAGAACTACTGAGCGCGTGGTACGAGCGCATCCTGGAATTGGAAGCGCGAGCCGCTGACCGCCCGACCGACCCGACAGCGAACGTGTCCGGTCGCTGGTGGTCGAATCCGTCTGTTCGGTGTTCGACACGGACACTGTTCGACGGGGCCCCGGCAGAATTGTGGTTCGTCGAAGACAGCATGGGATGGGAACGCATCGCCGTGCGAAAGGTCGGCACACCCGCTGGCGCTCGTATCTACGAGATCGACGGCGCGCAGGCGTGGGCGGAACTCTGCAGACGGTTCCCTCTCGAGGTCACCGCGGAGAAGCGGCACGACTGGTACCGGACTACCGGGCGATCAGGGCGATGGGTCATCCCCAACTGGCAGCTCGTCGCCAAAGACTATGCGGGCGTGCATCTCACCGTCGCCGGATACCTGGCCGCGGCGGGAACTGCGATCCAGGTTGAGGCTGAGACGGCGAGCGTCATCGCCGGGTGGGCGCCCGACGCAACATGCTGGCTCGCCGACCCCGACCGCATCGGCGACGAATCCCGCACCTGGGTGCTCGACAGCCGAGAACACCCCGAGTGGGTCGAAGAAACGCAACGATGAGGACCAGCTAATAGTGTTCGCTGCTGCAACGCCCATCCGACGGGCATCGCGTCGAACTCGCGGAGCGCGGGTAGAGATGGGCGACCCGGTTTAGGAGGATCTGCTCGTAGTTGCGTTGGTGATCGATACCGGCCCGGCCTCGGTGAGTGGCTGTGTCTGCTCTAGTCCTTGGTCTCGGTGGGTGGGTGCGTGGTTTTCAGTCGTGTGGGGTCGACGGTGATGGCTGCGAGGAGGGCGGCGTTGATCGGATCGCTGTAGGGATCCGGCGTCGTGATGCGGACAACGCCGGTTTTGCTCGGTCCGGATAGGGCGACTGTCGAGGTATCGCTTGTGTGGTGGTTGATACTGCGTAACTTCTCCCTGCCGACAATGCTCCATGTGGTTCCGTCGGTATCGACCGCTACATCCGCTCGGGTCGCCGCTTTCGTCACGGTGCGCTCCAATTCTGGATCGGTAACGGGTATCAGGCGGCGGGTCGTCTCGTCGAGAACCTGGAGACGATGACGGTCCGGTTCGGTGCGCACGGTTCCGTGCCGTCGATTGCTGGACAGCCAGGCTCTTGACCGACCTCCGACGTAGAGGTTGCGCTGGTGAACCGTAGTGGCCCTGCCACCTGCAGTGGTGTAGCGATCGAGGTTCAACTCGCCGTCGCTAGTGAGCGTGCAGCGGTGGACGTCATGCGGGGAGGTGATCCAGCAGCCGTCATTGCCGTCGGCGTGGACTCGGCGCGTCCACAGTCCATCCAGAATCTCGATCGGCAGAGGCAAGGTATATCGAACGATGCTCGGCGGACCGCCACGAGATGCGTCCACCCGAAGAAGTATCGGATCGGATGCGTGCATGACCCACACGATGTTCTCGTGCACAGCGACAGCGCCGGCCTTGAATTCTGGTTCGATCTCCGATCGGGCGTTCAAGTCGAGTTCGACCAGGACGCCCGTTGCCGCGAAGTCGCCGTCCCGTGTCGTGTCGGTCGGCCACCAGCTGACGTCGTTGGGGACTGCGCCGACTTCCGACAATCGGTCCGAACCCGGGATCTGGTCCCAGCCGTTGTCGAGGCGGCTTACGCGTCGCTCGACGAGCTGGATTCGACGCGCGCGGCCGTAGACCTTCCCTGGTCTGTCTTGGCCTCGGTTGTCCTCGAGGTCTGCGCTGAAAACCCCGGTGAGCGTCACCGGTCCGCGGACGGCGCGGTCGGTCCACCATTGACTGCTCCACCCATCGCCGTACACGAGGTGCAGCCACCGCAGAGCACCGTCAGGGCCGGTCACCGGCGCGCGGCCGTATGCCGGGCAGGCGATTGCCGTTCGCGTTTCATCGCACACCGAAGGCGCATCGCCAGCTGAATAAAGTACCAATGACACGTCGACTACGTCGCCGACTGCAGCGCGGGGAAATGATCCATCGCCGATGACCCATCCGGGGATGAATACGCGCAAAGTTCGAGGACGTTGAATTGCCTCGCGCACTTGGTCGTTCATGTTGTTCCCGACGCACTAGGGGGTCCGAACGGCGAAGCGTTCGGGCGTCAGGTCACCGCCCCTGACGATACAACCATCGTTCAACGACGTCGGATCCGTCTCGAACAAGGCGCGATCCCGATGCTTCCGGTGTCGACGGCGCGGAGGCCTGGTGAATCACGGTGCGACGGCCGCTGGACCCGAGCCTGAGCAACGCAGAAGCTCGACGCTGGAGGGCAGCTGGTTCGAATGGTGCCGTTGTCCATACATATCGAGAGGCAGGCATGAGGGCGATACGAATTGGTACGGTCGTCGGTATGACTCCACTGAAAGGCGCATGACGCGCCAACGCACGCTTGTCGTGCAGATCGAGAGCGTCGCGATCGAGGACGGCGAAATCGTGCCGCCGAGTCTCGGTGACGTGATCGAATTCCCGCTTCGCTTCGTGGAGCAACCCGCGACCGATGCCAACACGGTGACGATTCGCGCGCTTCTGGAAGCAAGTGGTCGAGATCCGATTTTCCAGTACACCGGCCGTGATTTGCCTCGCCGGTGGGAATGGAACGGATTGTTGCGCGGTGACGGGTGGACGGCGTCGTGGCGAGGTTTCCGGCCACTCACCGGACAGGTGGAGCTGACCGGCCGGTTTTACGGGGTGATGGGGTATGACACTCCGTCCAGGGTGCGTGGGCGGGTGACCCGCGTGCAGCTGGTCAGCGCGCGCTACCGGCGCCCGCCTGAGAGTCATGGGTGGGCCGTCGTGCCGGGGCACCGTACGTTCCGCGATATCGAGACGGCACCACGTTTCTTCGGCAACGACATGTTCATGCGCGACGATCTGTTCGAGGTGGATCGCGGCGTCGGGGTGCTCGTGGACCTCGACCTCGACGACGTACCACCCGTGCCGGCCCGCCCGATGATCGTCCCGGGTGACGTGTCCGGGTCGGGCGAATTGTTGTGGGTCGTGGACAGCCAATTACCGATCGTGGTGAGCATCGACCCCGATCATGTTGCCCGCGAGTATGTTCTGCCCGCTCCGATCGGACACTCTCGCCGCGTGTGGGCTACCCCGACGGGATGTTGGGTGGGCGGCAACGACGGCCTGTACCGGCGCGTGATCGGTGAGGAGCCTCGGAGAGTCTTTCCCCACTCAGTGCATCAGGGAGCAGTGATCGGCGAGCACTTCCTGGCCTGCCCGTCCGGCACGAAGTGGTGGCTGCACACCCAGGACCACGAACCTGTTGCGGTCGAGGTTCCGGACGGCTACGTCGCTTCGATAGCCGTCGACGGTGAGTCCTTTGTCGTTCTGGCGGAGCAGCGACATACCGATGCGGCATCGACCTACCGGCTGATCCGGGTGAACGTCTCCGGGGATGTGACCGTCGGTCCGGAATTGCCGACGATGCAAGGTTTTCCCAGGCCATTTCTCGTAGGCTCACCACTTCGGGTTTTCCGCGGCAGTGTCGCGGTGGTGGTGCGTCCCGATCTGACATACGGAACGGTGGAGAAACTCGGAGGTGATGTCTTCCGTGGTGGTCAGGTCGGCGCCTTCGTGTGGATTATCGGCCACCCGCCCGACGGGACGTCGAGAACGGGATGGTGGCCGCTACCTGGGCCTGCCGAGTATGACCGCACGCGTCAGTTCTGGCTTTTCACCTTGTTGGATGCGGGCACTCTCGAACCGGTAAAGAGCACACCGATTTTCGCCACCGATCCTGCCGTGACCATCGACGAGAAGGGGACCGTCTGGGTGAGAGGTGATGGTGTGCAGTCGATTCCGGCGGAGTCGATGCAGTGGCCCGATGACTTGGACGTAGTCGCCCTGCTCGATGAATCTCGCCCGCAGTAATCCCCGTCGACATCATCAGGGATCGAGGACTACGCGGGATATGGTCCTCGATCCGGGTAACAACGTCAGTGCAGGGTTGAGAGTGGATGACGATCTGCCGGACCTGTACCTCGACGGTGGCGCTCTCGCCGGTGACGACAGGTGCGCCTTATGCGGCCCCGGCCGCGGTGACGGTGTCCCCGCTGCGCTCCCACGCTGCCCAATCACTGACCGGACGTGGCAGTGGGTTCGGTTCGGTAGCCGCAGCTTTCGCGAGGACACCGGTTAACAAATCGGTCTGAGCTGCGCGGTTGAGCGATCGGTCGCGGCCGGGGTGCCAAGAGAAGATCATCGACATGGCGTTGGTGGCTATGGTCTCCGGTGGCGCGTGCTCAGGGGATAGCGGGTCGCCATGGTCGTGATCGACATCGCTGCCTTCGGAAGTGCTGGTTACCGAGGTCTCGGTGTGTTGGCGCAGAGCGACCGCCCCGCCGACGATCAGAAAGACGGCAACGATCACGCCGACGATGATTTCGATTTTGTTCTCTCTCATCGGCTTTTCCTATCTCTTGCCTGTGAGTGCGGCGTCGTAACGGGTCATGCGCTCTCTGATGTCCGGGACATATGCCTGCGTCTCCGGATAAGGGCGGAATGCCGCCGGACTGTTCGACGGCGCAGGGACCGGCGTTGTATCCGGCGAGCATGTTGTCGATCGGATCGCCGCTGACCTGTCCGCTTTCCTGCAAAGAGGCGCAGATAGTCGGCGATGTAGCAGTCGTAGTGGCCCTGGGCCATTACCGCGTCGGCGATGCTGTTCGGATCACCCGCCCCGGCCCGGCCGTTCGGGTTACCGTTCTCGTCCACCGGATATCCGAAGGTAGCCCAGGTCGGCGGCATGAACTGTGTGTAACCGATAGCGCCGTCCGCACTGACGAGACCGGGGTCCAATTCGATTCCTGCTCGTGCTGACCGGCCAAGAGAACCGGCGTGACTTCCGTGCACTGCCGAGCACTCAGGATCAACCACTTCTCGAACTCCGGTGGAACCGTTCCGGCGGCAAGTTCTGCGCCCCCGTCACCGAGATTCGCGCCGCTGATCCTGCAATCATCCGAGGCCTTCAGTGCGGTGGAGCCGTCCACATCTGGGGCGGGTCCGTAGCTCTGACCAGCGGACGGCATGCCGTGCCCGATCGTGGTTATGTGGACGACTGCGGCGACGAGTGTGTCGAGCGCAATGCGTCCGGTCGTATATATCGGTATTGATATATGGTGGTGGGGTGGAGCGAGGCGACGAGAAACCGATCCGGTGGGTGGGCGGTGCGCTCGACGACTTGC
>NZ_DATCVM010000074.1:0-1896 GCF_036566845.1 Williamsia sp. | reverse complement strand
CAACACAGCGCGTCTGCACGGCTACCTCAACGACCTACCGCCCACAGAGTTCGAAGCCATCTTCTACGCTACGAAACGGACCGACCAACCCCTGGTCGAAATCCAATAGCCCGAGCCTCCACCGGAACCAGAGCGTTTCAGAACTCGCAGATCAGCGGTGTAGCGGGTCGCACTCCCGCGCGAAGAAAGTTGTTGCGGCCTTTAGTATTTCGATCGTTTGCTCAAGTTCCTTGGTTTTGCGGCGCAGCTCCCGCAGCTCGCGTGCGGTCTCAGTCGGCACACCCGCACCCTCACCGTCGTCCACCCCGGCCTGGCGCACCCACTTGCGCAGCGTCTCCGCGCTCATCCCCAACCGCGCCGAGATCGCGCGCATCGCCGCCCACTCGGTCTCGTAGTCATCGCGATGCTCTCGGACCAGCCGCACCGCCTTGGCCTTGGTGTTCTCGTCGTACTTGCTCGGCATCGTGCCATCCTTCCCTCAGAAGAAGGTGCACGAAACCCGGGACGGTTCAGCGTCGGGCTGAGGAGGCGATGCGTGCCGGCACGCTGATCAGGGTGCGGCGGATGGTCGCGGTGCGGGACTTGGCCAGCGCCGGCCCGGTGAGGGTGGCCGCGGCGCGGGTGAGATTGAACGCCATCACCGCCAGCACCAACCAGGCACTATTGGCGGCGAATTGTCCTGAGGGTAGATGGGCCAGGGCGGAGTCTTTGAGGTCGGCGTGAACCTGCTCGATGATGGCGTGGCCGCGGTGGGTCTTGTCGGCGGTGACGGTGTCGAGGTCTGTGGTGGTGAAGAAGGCGTGGAAACGCCATACGTCGAACAGTGTGGCCTGCTTGTCGGCGGTGGGGTTGAGGTCGGGGATTCGGCGCACCACCAGCCTGCCTGGGACCTGCTGGCTGGCTTTCTTGGAGCTGAACGCGGTGAACCCGATCTCGGCGACCTCGGCCCGGGAAATCCACTGGCCGGTGGTCTCGTCGTAGATCGCGTCGGTGTACTCGATGGGGGTCCACGCGTCGTCGTCGATGGCGGCGATCGCGGTCCTGACTGTCGAGTCCAGGCGCACGGTGATCGACACCTCGGCGCCGCCGCGGATCGCTGCGGCGACGGTCCGATGGCCGTAGAACGCGGAGTCCGCCCGTAGCAGCGGCTTACACATGGCCTCGGTGCTGCGCAGACGTTTCACGGTGGCCAGGGTGTCGCCGATCATCCGGGCCGCCCCGCGTGGGGAGCCGCAGGATCCTTTGCGCAGGCGCTGGCCGGTGATCACCGGTGCGCCCTCGTCGGTGGTGAGGGTCGCGATCAGCGCATTGAGCCCGCGGACCCCGGAGTAGCCGTATCCCGATCCTTGTTTGGCGTGACCATGCACTTCGATGATGGTGTCGTCGACATCGACCATGACCGCGCCGTCGATGCCGGCCAGCAGCGGCGTACGGGCGTGCAGGCCGGCCAGCAGCCGCGATGCCACGGCGTCGAGTTGGCGGACGTGGCCCAAGCTGAATTCCCGCAGAAACGATCCCAGCGTCGAGGGCGCATACGGGCGGTCGAACAGGGTGCCCATCGCGGCCGTGGCGCAGCAGCCTCATGTCGTCGATGCTGTCGGCGCCGGCGATCATGCCCGCGACCAGCGCACTGACTTTCGCTCCGGCGTTGGCGCCCTTGTCGGTCGGCACGCTGAGGTGCTCGTCAGTCAAAGTCTTGAGACCGCACTGCTGGGCCAACGCGGCGATCGGGACCAGCCCGGCGCACGACACCAGGTTCGGGTCATCGAAGATCGCCGACGCGACGGGCCGAGTGTGAGATAGTTGCATCTACGAGATGCCCTTCGTAGTGGCCGAATTTGATCCTCGAGAAATCTCATTCTTTCACTACGACAGGGCATTTCGCTGTTACAACCC
>NZ_DATCVM010000073.1:0-1507 GCF_036566845.1 Williamsia sp. | reverse complement strand
GGGACAGGTCCGATGGGGCGGAGCGTCCATATTTTTTGATGGCAGCGAGTTGGGTACGCAGCACTGATATTTTGACGGCGGTGTCGCGGTCGGTGCTGCGTTCGTTCAAGCGCCGGATGAATGCCTTGGCTGCGGTCTTGCCGGCGAGGTTGCGGTTGAAGAACAAGAATTCCTTGGGGTCCGCCCGTACGAGCGTTGCGCGCAGAACATCGAAGTAGGTTGTCCGAGCGACCTTGTCGATGTCCTTGCCGCCGCGAGGTCCGGTGCCGGTGAGGACGAGTTTACGGACCAGCTGTGGGTGTTCGAGGATCAGATCTTGGGCGATGAAGCCCCCCATGGAGAAGGTGAACAGGTCGATCGTCTCGAAGCCGAGCGCGGTGATGAAGGTGTAGGCGTCGGCCGCCATCGCCTCGATGGTGTCGGGAGCTTTTCCGGTGGATGCACCCACGCCGACGTTGTCGAACGTGACGACGTGACGGTTCTGTGCAATGGCGTCGACGATGCGGGGGTCCCAGTTGTCCAGGTTGGCAGTGAGGTGGACGAAGAAGACGACGGGGATGCCGCCTGTCGGCCCCAGTTCGCGGTAGGCGTAGGTATTTCCACCTGCGGTGATGGTCTTGGTCGGCGCGGATGCGTAGGCGCCCTGGTAGTTCGACGTGCTCATGTGGGGTTCTCCGAGGCGGTTCGGGCGGTGGGCAAGGTGATGACGGCTTTGCCTCGGATGCCGCCCGATGCGAGGGCTGTGAGTGCGTCTGGTGTTTCGCCGAAGGGATAGGTCCTCCCGACGATCGGCCGGATGACACCGCCGTCGACGAGTTCGGAGATGCGGCGTAGTTGTTCGCCGCTGGCGCGCATGAAGAGAAATTCGTAACTCACGCCTGCTTTCGCGGCATGTCTGCGGATATTTCGGCTCAGGGCGGTGATCGCGAGTCGAACGATCGGGTTGAGCCCGGCGGCGGCGGCGAAGGCCGGGTCGGGTGGGCCCGCGATCCCTATTGCCGTTCCGCCCGGCCGAAGTACCCGCAGTGACCGTTCGAGATTGTCGCCGCCGAGGCTGTCGAGAACCACGTCGTAGGCGGTCAGGACTTTCTCGAAGTCCTCGGTGCGGTAGTCGATGACGACGTCCGCGCCGAGATCCCGGACGAAGTCAGCGTTTGTGCCGCTCGCGGTGGTGGCGACGCTCGCGCCGAGATGCTTGGCGAGCTGGATCGCGATCGATCCGACTCCGCCCGCTCCGGCATGGATCAAAACTTTCTGTCCGGGCTGCACATTCGCTCGCTCGACGAGTGCTTGCCAGGCGGTGAGCGCGACGAGGGGCAGTGAGGCGGCCTCGACGGTGCTGATCGATGTAGGTGAGAGCGCGAGATCGTCTTCGTGAACGGCGATGCGTTCGGCGAAGGTGCCGATGCGCCCGTCGCGGGGGCGCGCATAGACTTCGTCGCCGACGGAGAACTGTCGCACGTGCGCACCGACTCCGATGACGGTGCCTGCCAGGTCGTGTCCGAGT
>NZ_DATCVM010000072.1:0-27076 GCF_036566845.1 Williamsia sp. | reverse complement strand
CACGACCGCCCGGCCCGGGCCTGGCCGGCTCAAAGCCGCTCGAAGCCGGCGACGCGCGTTGTCCCGCGACCACCCCGTCACCTCGACCACCTGATCCAAGATCCGGCCCCGATCCTTCTTCGTCGCCTTCGCGTAACGCGCAGCAAACCTCGTGGTCACCTCGGCACGAGACCGCATCGACAGCTCACCTCCCATCCACCGACAGTCACCCTTTCGCGGGCACACTCATGTGAGGCACCGAGGGTGTTTCGCGGGCAGATCACGTGAGTCAAGTCGGGATCTTGACGTGTGGCCCAGGTCACTCTATATTGAGACATCAACGGCACAAATAAGACCGTTTGAGTCGACAAGCATTGTGTTCGATGCACTTCGCCGTACCCATCTGGACAGTCTCATGTCCTCCTCTCGGGCTAGGAGCCTAAATCAATGACACGATCCAAATACCTCGGAAAGTGGCGTCTTGCCTCGATCGCAGTGGCGACGCTGCTCGTCACGGTCGGCTGTGGATCCGGCGGCTCGGATTCGAGCGAGTCAACCGTTGTCAACCGCGAGCAAGTTGTTGCTGAAGCATCAGCTGCAATGAAGCCACTCGAGGCACCGCCGACGGAGTTTCCTGACCTCGCCCCCCTTGCGAAGCTCCCGACGGGCAAATCTCTTTACGTTCTGTTCCCGGAAGTGGCTGTTGGGCAGCAGATTTCGAAGAATGTAGCTTTGGCCGGCGAGACAATGGGGATGAACGTTACCGAGTTGAATATTGGCTCTACCCCCGAGTCAATATCTCGGGCATGGTCACAAGTTCTTCAAGCGCAGCCGGACGCAGTAGCGTTCGGAGGCTTCCCGACGTCGTTGTACGCGCGACAGCTCGCTGAGTACAAGGCCAAGGGCGGAGTTTTCGTGGGCAACTCCCTTGGCGAAGAAGGGACCCCTGACAATGTGGACTTTGCGGTGTCGACTAATGAGTATGCAGGCACGGATCAGTGGACGGATACGGCGCAGTGGATCGTCGCCGACAGTAGCGGGCAAGCCAACAGCGTCTTCTTCTATTCGAGAGAGTATCCAATCTTGCTCGCTTCCAAAGACTCCTACGTCGCTGAAATGAAGAAATGCGGTTGTCCCGCAGCCACTGAAGAAGTGGCACTAAGCACGATAGGGTCCGGCCTCCCAGGCGAGATCGTAAGCTATCTTCAGTCTCATCCGGATGTGAATTATGTCGCTACCGCGTTCGCCGATATGAACGTGGGGGTGCCGCAGGCCCTTAAGGCAGCAGGGATGGCCGATAAAGTGAAGCTTGTCTCGCAAGCCGGCGGAACGCTGAACTTTGAGTACATCCGCAGCGGTGGAGAGGCTGCGAACTTGCCGTTCGATATGAACTTCATTGGTCTTCGGATCGGTGATGCGGTTGCGCGAGTGCTCGCGGGACAGGATCCAGGTCGCGAAGAGCTCCCGACGATGGTGATCACCCCAGAAAACATCGAGACGGCTTCGTTCGCTCCCGATGGCTCTTGGCTTGCGTATCCGGACGAACTTGCCCAGTTCAAGGTCATATGGGGTGTCAGCTGATAGCACCTTCCGCGCTTCGAATTGAAGTTCGCCAGATGCTCCGGAAAGCATCCTGGATCTAGGCGCTCACTGAAATTGCCAGATCTGCTAACTGAAACTGCTCACTTGTGTGGCTCCGCCAACAAGGGCGGGCCTTCCTTGATGCTGATGGTCTCTGACCACTCACCAGCTCGAGGAAGGCCCGCTTTTCGATGTTCACACAGGAAGAATCAGTGGAAGTACGCCAGGTGGGCCACCTGCATGCGGTTCTACGCCGGACCCACACTCCTGGTAATTGATGAGTTGGGGTATCTGCCGTTGCCAGCCGAGGCTGCCTCTGCGTTGTTTCAAGTTGTGGCACAACGATATTTGAAGACATCGATCGTGATCACCACCAACCGCAGCGTCTCCGAATGGGGCGAAGTTCTCGGCGACACCACCGTCGCCGCAGCCATGCTCGACCGGCACCTGCACCGCTCGGTAGTCCTCAAACACGGGCGGCGATTCCTACCGCCTACGAGACCACCACGCCCGATCAGAAAACCACCGCACCGCCGCCGGAACCATCCGCCGACCGCTACAGTAGAACCGACCCACAAGTGAGCAGTTTCGATGAGCCAAATTGCGCACTTTCGATAAGCCTCGTCATTGGGACCGCCTCTTCCCGGGTCGACGGTAACCGTCCTGCACCCCGATACAGACGAGCCCGCCGACCACGACACCATGGGGCGCCTGGCAGTCGTCATCGACGACAGCCCGTTCATGACCTCCACCGGATATACCGGCGCTGCGCGGCGCCTGTCCAGCCTCGGGCGAAATCTGAGCCGTGGGCTCGAAGGCCACCATGTCAGCGTAGGAGGACCGGGTGTTCCGACGCATCGACACCTCCCCCCGCTCCCCCGAAGTAGGTGGTAGTTCGCGTCCTCGGATCCGCCTGTGCCGCGGCGTCTATATCGATGGCTTCGGCGGATGATCCGAAGAACTTTTTGGTCGCCAGAACGTAGTCGCATCACCAATGACTGGCATACGGTCTCTCCACGCCCCCAGACAGTCAGAGGTTAATCAGGTGGGCAAACCGCACCGAGTAGCCAAGGATGGTGAACGAAGGCCAACGTTGTTCCTACCGAAGAGTTTCCGGTACGTTCATGGTCAATTGAACGGCGAGACTTCTTAGCCTGGATCCGTGGACTGACGTGGGTTGACGGGGCACCAGCGAGGTGGTGAGGACCTGCGTACGAGCCGGGATCCAGTTCTCGGTCGTGATGACCGAAAACACCAAGATCGTCGCTGCGATCGAAGGCATCGACGAGGATGCGTGGACACCGGTGAAGTATCCCGGCGCGGTGCAAGACCCCGACACCGGAGCATGGATCTCCGATGCCGAGGTCGCTGCAACCACCTACACCGCTTTCGAATCGAGTAAACACGCGGTGACCGCTCGGCTGATCGTGCGCCGGATCATCGCGATCCCCGCACGTCTGGCCCGGCCAGCCCGCAAACCCGTCCTTCACCTACCCGCCGGCTGGCCTGGTCAACACCCTTTATCAATCTGTGGCACAACACAATCTCCGTCACCTGAACCCCTGCACAACCGCCCACACCGCGACCAGGAACCAGCAACCAGCAACCAGCAACCAGCAACCAGCAATCACAGTGAAAATGCTGGGCAGACCAGCGAATTGCACCTGGCTACAACATATTTCACCGGTACCGACCCAAGTCTGGCGGTTCACAGATACGAATCCACGGATCCAGGTTTGGAATGACCCGCCGGCACCAACCCGGATCGCCGGTGGATCCAGCTACGAGGGCGTGGAGTTCACTCCAGGAATCAACAGATGGCCCGCCTCGACCGGCAGCGCCGCACCCGTTATGGAAGACGCCAACGCAGAGTTGAGGAAGAGTGTGGCGTCCGCGATCGTTTCAGGAGGCATGAAGGTCGTCGCTTTGAGCGCGCCGTAGTGCTTCCCGGCCTCGATGAGGTCGTCGACAGTGCCACCCGGGCCGCCCTTGTACATGTCGAATGCCATCTGGTTCTCGGTCATACCGGAGCGCACGGCCCCGGGATGCACTGAGTTGCAACGAATACCGTAGGGGGCCAGCTCGAGTGCGACCGTTTTCATGAGTCCGACAACTCCGTGCTTCGCCGCGGTATAGTGCGCGAAGTTGGGGCCCGCTTCCAAACCGTTCACCGAAGAGATCATGACGATGGAGCCAGATTGCCTTTCGATCATGTGGGGCGCAACTGCCTTCGCTGCGCGCCACACGCCGGATAGGTTCACGCCTATCATTTCTTCCCACTGCTCGTCCGTCAGCTTCCAGAATGGTCCCTGAGTCCAGATGCCGGCGTTCGCGATCAACGCGTCGATCTTCCCGAACTCGCTGATACCTTGTGCGACTGCGGCATCGAGTTGAGCCTGGTCGCGCACGTCTGCCTCGACGGCAACAATCCGTCGGTCAAGATCTTCAACGGCCCGAACGGTCGCCGCCATATCTTCTTCGCGAGCCATCGGATATGTCACCGACGACAAGTTTGATGTGACATCGACAATGATCACATCCGCACCTTCGCGCGCCGAAGTCAAAGCATGCGCGCGTCCCTGACCACGACTTCCGCCGGTCACCAACACTACTTTTCCGTCAAGCAATCCCATTATATTCTCCTTTGAATTTTTTGTGCTCTGCCATCGATAGCGACGGTGCCTGGCCTTTCCGCTCCGCCGTTACTTCCTCCGCGCTAGTCAGCACTCTGTCGGCTGACGCCGGAACGACGAACGGAGATGCCTGCGGCTTCCCTGTCCCATGTCTCGGCGGTGAATCCCTCCTCGCGGAGTTGCACCTTCCGCACCTTGCTGGTGGGGGTCCTCGGGAGATCTTTTCGAAACTCGATGTAGCGAGGCACCGCGAAGTACGGAACATGATCGAGCGCCCATAGGCACAATTGCTCTTCGGTCAGCTGGGACCCGTCGGCCAGGATCGCAGTGATCTTCATCCGATCCTCGGCAACTCCGACCCCGATCTCGTGCACTGCGACCTCCACGATGTCGGAGTGCTGGCGGAATGCGCGTTCGATCTCAAAACTGGAGATGTTCTCACCGCGGTTTCGCAGGTAGTCCTTCTTTCTGTCCACGAAGAAGAGAACATCATTCTCGATGCGTCCTAGGTCTCCGGAGTGCATCCACATATTGCTCGCGATTTTCAAGGTGTCCGCAGGGTTCTTCCAATACCCTTCGAACATCACATGAGGAAGCCTCGGGCGGAATGCGATTTCTCCGACCGATCCTTCGGGCAGTACTCGATCCATCTCGTCCAGCACCACGACCTCGAATCGGTCGGACGCTACCTCGCCGCAGGAATCCAACGGCGGAAGGTGGTCGCGACCGCGGTATCGATGCAGTGCAAGCCGTGCTCCTTCTGTCATCCCATAGCCGAAACTGTTGATGTGCTCGACGCCGAACCGCGACTCCCAGATCTTCCGTATTTCAGGCGCAACGGGCACGCCGGTGACGACGCGGAGCTGTCCACGGCACCGGATCATCTCGGGCGTTTCCTCTGCGTGTGCCAGCAGCGGAAAAATCGAGCCCATCAAGAGCGCGTTACGTGCACCTGATCGTTCGATCTCACGCCAAAACCCCGACACCGAGAAACGCGGAGAAATCGCGATGCGGGTCTTCACCGCGAGTGCTGCGATGATCTGACTCAATGCGGACACATGAAAGAGAGGCAGGCACGTGTACATGACTTCACCGGGGTTCGGCGGAACCGCATCATTGCACTGCAACCCTTGACTACACATATAGTTTTGACTCACCATGCACCCTTTTGAAGGCCCGGTAGTTCCGGAGGTGTAGATCAAGATCGACAAGTCACCAGGTTGAATCTCACGTTGTGGCAGTGCACGTTCCCCGCGGTGGTCAGAGAGGGATAGAACAGGAACCGGTGACCCGGCCGTATCGACCGTGGGCTCTCCGGAGCAGAGAATGACGCGTAGCTTCGGCAACTCGGCCGCGACCTGGAGTACATACTCGAGATACTCAGCCTCGCAGACGACAACCTCGGCGTCCGAATCCGCCAACTGATGTCGAAGGAACTCGCCCCGATAGGCGGTGTTCAACGGTACCCACACGGCCCCAGCGTGATTGGTGGCCAGCCACGTCACAACAGCGTCGATCGAGGTCTCGAGAAGGCTGGCAACGGTCGACTTCGGCGTCACCCCGAGTTCGACCAGCGCGTGTGCAAAGTGCGTCGATCGTCGCTCGACTTCGCGAAACGAAAAGACATGCCCCTCGAAGTCGAGGAAGTCCCCGTCGGGTACGGTCGCCACCGCGCGACTCAGCAAGCCAGGAACAGTGAGTCCCTCCCCGATGGAGAGCACCGGCGCTTGCAAGGTTTCGTTCATCTTGATGTCCCTTTCGATTGGACTCACCCTATCGGTCACCAGAGTGCGCCTGTGTTCGCGACCCGATGCACAGTCGGTCTCGATTTCCGAGGGGAATCCGTTGCAACGTCGTTCACTGAGTGCCTATTGACCAATACCGGTGGGGCATTCCTTTACGATTGCTCGAACTCCGCGCTCACAGAGAATCCGAGCTTACTCACCCAGTCATCACAATAGTCTCGCCATTCGGCGATCTTGCCGTCGCGAAACTTGATCACGCCCACTACGGGCACGGCGGCCAGCAGCGACCCGTCGCTGAGATAGGTGTCGTCGGAGCGTTCCACGACTACGAGGTCATTTCCATCCGATACGACTGCCCGAATCGGCACTTTGACGTGGCTGACGTTCATCGTCTGGTAGAACATCCGGATGCTGTCCAGGCAGGTTTCAAGTCCGTTGACTGCACCTCGCGCGTTGTTCCACCACACCAGGTCGTCCGTTGCGTTGTCTTGCCACGACGCGATGGTCGATTCGAGTCCGCCGGCCCACATCTCCAGCACCATCCGCGTGATGCGTTCCTGCTCAGTCATCCTTGATTCCATTCCTGATTGAATTGGCTAAATGTTCTCTTAATTGATCCCGTGTCCGCATGCCGAGCAATGCGCCGCAGTCACGGATGCCGCCGACTTGCAACTGATACGCCACAGTCAGTGGATCAGTCGGAATACAGACCATCGATGACATCGCTGTAGCGCTCGTTGACAATTCGTCGTTTGACCTTGGCCGTGGGAGTCAGGATCTCATCGCCCTGTTCCCACGCCAGTCCCAGAATCACGAACTTCTTGACTTGCTCATTGCTGTTGAGTCGTGCATTGCCTCGTTCGATCGCGTCAGAGATCTCAGCTTGGACCACTCTGTGGCCGGTCATCTCGTGTGGCGACAGTCCAGCGAGTTCAGGGTGACTACTCTTGAATGTCTGAAGCGCAACGGGGTCTAGTGTCGTGACACCGGTGACATATCGCCGCGATTCTCCGATGGCCACGAACTGTGCTATCAGCGAACTCTCGTCCTGGATAGCAGTCTCAATCACAGCCGGCGACATGTTCTTGCCGTGGGAATTGATGATGATTTCCTTTTTACGGTCGACAATTCGAAGGAATCCGTCGTCGTCTATAGTTCCGATGTCTCCAGTGGCGACCCAGCCGTCGCTGTCCACTACCTCGGCCGTCTTTTCTGGGTCCTTGAAGTATCCGCTGAAGTTGAGCGGGCCCCGGCACAGGACTTCCCCATCTTCCGCGAGCCGCAGTTCCACACCCGGGAGTGGTTTACCCGCGGTGCCGGTCTTGAAGTCGTCGACCCTGTTGAAGACGTTCAACATGACTTCCGTAGACCCATACGCTTCGAGCATCGGTGTTCCGATCGCACGGAAGAAATGCACTATCTCGGGCGCTACAGTTGCGCCTCCGATGATGACCACACGCAACTGATCCAGTCCGACCTCCCGCAAGATCGGAATGAAGAGCCCGACCGTCTGCTCGTGTCGATGACGTAGCGCAGCCAGGTCGGAAGTAGCTCCTGAAGCGCCCGCTTCGTCCGCGTGGGAAACGCGCAGACCTGTCTCGAGCGCGTCTTTGAGGGCACCCCGCGATGGTTCAGGCTGTGCCTCGATCAGTGCCTCGATGGCAACCTTGAGCTTCTCGTACACGCGGGGAGAGGAGGAGAAGAGGTCCGGATGTGCGTCGACCAAAGCCTCGGGCACGTTGTTCATATCAGGACACACCGTGATCGTCGCACCGTAGGCCAGTGCATAGTGGTGCCCATTGTTTCGGGCGCCCGCATGCGCCATCGGCAAGAACGAGATGAGCCCACGCCGTGGTAGAGGGATCGCTGCGTCGATCGCGCGTACGCCCTCCATGATCATTCGATGGGACCACATGGCCGCCTTCGGCGGCCCCGTAGTGCCCGAGGTGAAGATGATGCAAGCCATGTCCTCAGGCTCGATCGCACGCCATGCTGCCTCGAAATCGAAGTCGTCGCCCGTCATTTCAGCGATTGTGTCCAGTGAGATCTGGTTGCCCGCAAGTTGCGGCGAGTCGCCGTCGGGATCGGCGACAATGACGTGGCGAACCTGGTCGCCCAGCTGCGACACAGCTTCGATGACCTTTTGCAGGTAGCGAGCTTCGGTAACGACAACCTCGGCCTCGGCGTGGCCGATCTGGTAGACGATCTGGTCGACCGAGGAACTGTTGAAGATGCCGAAGGGCACGGCACCCAGGTGGGCAAACGCATAGTCGATCAGGTGATTCTCGATCAGATTTCGCATGAGAACCGCGACGTGTTCACCTCTGCGGCAGCCGAGTTCGGCGAGGCTTCCGGTGAGCCCACGCACGCGCGCTCCGAAGACGTCCCAGGTCAACTCCACGCCGCCGCCGATGGTGCGAATCGCGACCTCGTCGGGGTACGTTGCAACCGTCCGCTGGAACGCCTCCGGCAGCGTGCCGGCCTGAAGTGGGGTGTGTTGGGGGCTTCGAGATGTGCTCGCGAGTGCGGTAACTGGGGACAAGACTTCGTTCCGTTCGGAGAGTCACCAGGCATGGTGAGTCTAATACTACTCGTCTCAAAATATAGTCGCCTGTAACTCGCGCCACAACCCCTCCTGCTCAGGGGCGCATTCGGCGCAACGGGCCGCCGAGACGCGAACGTGCTCCTCCGTTGCTTGAGGGCGCCGCAGAGCCCTTGGCGCGGGGAGGCTGCGCACCCACTCTCAGGCCTCTTGACAGGTGTGACCACAGTCATACACAATATTGCGACGCTTCGTCTCATCGCCCATCTCGGTGACAGACACAGTCGTCCGAACACGAGGAGTCCCGGCATGGAACTCATCCCTGACCCAAATTGGAGAGCCTGAGTGAAATACGTAGTGGGAGTTGATATCGGCGGCACCTTCACCGACTGTGTGGCCATCGACGAGACTGGCCGCGTGCTGCACGGCAAGGCTCTCTCCACGCACGCCACTTCGCCCACGGAAGGGGTTCTGGCGGGTGTTGAACAGCTTGCGGAAGCTGCGGGTCTGTCACTGGACAGTTTCATCCCCGCGATCAGCCGGTTCAGCCACGGAACAACCATTGGCACGAACCTGGTGGTCGAGCGCAACGGCGCGAAGGTCGGTGTGATCGCCACCAAAGGACACGGCGATGCGCTGTCGATGATGCGTGGTCGAGGACGCACCGCCGGAGTAGCAGCCGACCTGCGCGCCAATGTCCGGGATACAGACAAGCCCGTGCCCATCGTCCCGCGCCGACTCATCGCAGAGGTCGCCGAACGCATCACCCGGGACGGAACAGTACTGGCCCCGTTGGATGAGGACGACGCGCGCGCGGTGATCACGGGCCTGCTCGATCAGGGTGCTGAAGCCATCTCGATCGCACTTCTGTGGTCCTTCCGCAATCCCGCACACGAGGAACGTCTACGCGAACTGGTTCAGGAGGTCGATCCGTCGATCTACGTGAGTCTGTCCTCGGAGATCGCACCGCGGCAGGGCGAGTACGAACGAACTGTGGCAACAGTCATCAATGCCTACGTGGGTCCGGCATCAAGCCGCTACCTGACCGAGCTTGCCGACGAGCTGCGCGGTCGTGGAATCGGCCGCGAGCCGTTCATCATGCAGTCGAACGGTGGCGTGCTGCCGGTTGCCGTTGCGTCTCGCCTTCCCATCCAGACGATCGGTTCCGGCCCTGCCGGCGGGCTGGCGGGCACCGCTCTCATCGCTGCACGAAGCAACCATCGGAACGTGATTGCGACTGACATGGGCGGGACGTCTTTCGAAGTCGGTCTGCTGATTGATGGGCGGCCCATCTTGTCCAGCGAGAACGTGATCGACCAGTACACCTTCAAGATCTCACAGCTCGACGTGAGATCCATCGCGTGTGGTGGAGGTTCGATAGCTCGATACGAACCGCACAGTGGGGGCCTGCGGGTCGGTCCTGAGTCAGCCGGTTCTTCACCCGGGCCTGCTTGTTATGGAGCCGGGACGCTCCCGACGGTCACCGATGCGGACGTGGTACTTCGCCTGCTGGAACCGGACCAATTCCTTGGTGGCCGAATGGGCTTGGATGCCCAACGCGCCGCGGACGCGGTCCAGACTCTGGCTGACCAGTTGGGCCTGTCGGTGGAGGAGGCAGCGTCCGGGATCCTTCGAATCAACAACCACAACGCCGCGACCCTCATCCGTCAGCGGACCATCGAGCAGGGTGTCGACCCGCGCGACTTTGTCGTGTATGCCTTCGGCGGCGCCGGCCCGGTGCACGCCTTCCACTTCGCCGAAGAGCTGGGCGCCGCGCAGGTGGTCATTCCTATGGGCAACGGCGCGTCGACGCTCTCGGCGTACGGGATTGCGGCGAGCGATGTCATGCAGGTATTCGAGCGGGAATGCTCTATCGTCGCTCCGTTCGACATCGATACCCTCAAATCCGTGGTGAGCTCGGTCGAAGACCAAGCCAGGACCGCGATGAAGGAAGCGGGTTTCCCGGCAGATCAGGTGACGGTCGAGCACACGGCGCTGGCGCGGTACGCCGAGCAATACCTGCAAGAACTCGAGTTGAGTCTGCCGACGTTGTCTGGGGACGAGTCGGTGATCGCACAGACCATGACGGATGCCTTCCGGGCGCAGTACAAGCGACTGTTCGGCGAGGCGGCGCTCGCGGTGTTCCAAGCGATCGAGATCTTCGCAGTGCGCGTCACCGCGCGGGTCAACCTGCACAGCGGGTCAGGTACGTCAGGTACATCTCGTGGAGAGGTTTCCACCGAGCCGGCCACCCCGACTCGGCATCGCGACATTTACTGGCCGGGCACTGAAGCCTGGCAGAAAACCGCTGTGTACGACGGCACTCCGACTTCCGGTCAACGCATCGACGGGCCTGCAGTTGTCCAACTGCCCCACACCAGCATCTCGGTGGCGCCCGGTCAGTACCTCGAGACCGATGCATCGGGCAACGCGGTCCTAACTCTGAAGGAGATCATGGCATGACCATCACCAACGTTGCCGCCAGTGACGAAGCAGCGCTGTGGGACGGCACGACCCAGGGATACATCCCTAGTGAACCGCTCTCCATCAGTCCTTCTCTACGCCTGCACCAGGGCGTCGATGTCGACGTCGACCCGGTGTCGTACGAAGTGGTGCGAAGCGCGCTGGCAAACATGAATCAAGAGCACGCCGACATGTTGCAGCGGTTGAGCCTGTCCCCTGTTGTGATGCTCGCGCGGGATTTTCAGGCCTCGCTGCTCACCGAGAATGCCGATCTCGTCAGTATCGGCGCTGGGGTTGTCTACTTTTCCAACCAGAATGCGCTGACGATCAAGTACATCCTCGAGCACTTCGAGGAAGACGAGATCGGACCAGGCGACATGTTCCTGGCCAGCGATCCCTACATCGGGTCCTCGCATCAATCGGACGTCACCGTGATTGCCCCCATTTTCGTCGACGGCGAGATTTTCGGCTGGGTGGCCAACTCGATGCACTTCTCGGACATCGGTGGTTCTGTCCCGGGCAGCCAGTGTGTTTCTGCGACTGATGTGTGGCAGGAACCGATGCTCGTTCCCCCGGTCGCGCTGGTCCGAAACGGCAAGCTCTGCCGCGATGTCGAGGGCCTGTTCGTCCGCCAAAGTCGCTATCCCGTCATGACCAAGATGGACCTCCGCGCTGCTGTCGGTGGCGCAACGGCGACCCGCGAAAAGGTCGAACGGCTCATCACGAAGTATGGTCCCGATGTCGTCAAGAACGTGATGCGCAGGATCGTGGATTCCGGTGAACGGTTGTTCGTCGAGAGACTCCGGACCATTCCTGACGGCCGCTGGTCGCATCGCACCTATATCGAGGGCGCCTTTCCCGGCGACCGGGAGATCCACGCGCAACAGATAAACATCACCAAGCGTGGCGATTGGCTGATGGTCGACAATGAGGGCACAGCGCGTCAACTGGGCGGTGGCAACATCACTTTCGCCGGATTGAGCGGAATTGTCCTTGCAGCGATCACGCAGCAGATGGTGCCGGATCTGGCCGGCGCATACGGCGGCGCATACCGGCGGGTGGCATTCAACCCGACGTCGGGTCTGATGAACTGTGCCGAGTACCCGGCCGGGGTCAGCGCCTCCGGTATCCGGCTGGCTGCTGTTCAGTGCAGCGTTGCAGGTGCCGTTGTGAGCAAGATGCTGGCCTGCGGTGACGAGATCGCTCGATCCCTGCCCCTGGGTCCATGCGCCCCGAACCTGAACAGCTTGATCGGCGCAGGGTTGGATCCGAGCGGATCTCCATTCCTTTTGGTCGACGCCAACGGTCTCATGGGCAGCCTGGCCGGCCGCCCCCACCGAGATGGTGTCGACGCGGGAGGCCAGTGGTGGATCCCCGACGCAATGGCCTACAACTCAGAAGATCTAGAGGCGCAGAGTCCGGTCGTCGTTTTGGCCCGGAAGATGATCGAGTCCGGATTCGGCGGCAGCGGTCGCTACCGAGCGGGTGTTGGCTATCACGAAACGCTGATGGTCCACGGCGTGCTGGGTGGTGAGATCATCAACTACCAAAACGAGAGTTTCACCACCGGCGAGGGACTGTTCGGCGGCAATCCGGGCGGCATGGCCAAGTGTCGAATCAAGCGGAGCACTAACGCGCGCGCTCAACTGGCCGAGAGCCGAGTACCCGTCACCATCGACGAAGTAGTTGGCGAGGAGGAGACGCTCACTCACGTAGGCCCACCGTTCGCGTTCGGCGACGGCGACATCATCCACTGGATTTCACCTGCGGCTCCCGGCTACGGCGATCCTCTGCTACGAGAGCCCACGCTCGTCGCGAACGATTTGGAGAACTTGCTCGTCGACGAACCTTCCGCTGAACGTGTGTACGGCGTTGTTTTCGATGCGGGAGTCGTCGATTCAGCCGCGACCGCGACCAGGCGTCTGGAGCTGCGCAAAGAACGGCTTGGCGGGCGTGAACCGGGCGAGCCTGTCACCGCTCCACACTCGGCCGAAAGAGTGGGCGATCTACTGCATCTCGTTGATGGTCGCTGGTGGTGCAATGGTGCCGACTTGGGACCAGCCACCGCCAACTACAAAGACGGGGCGATCATACGGGACACACTCGTGCGACACATCGCACCCGAGCACGAGGTGTCCGATACCAAGATGGCAGACCGCATTCGTTTCCGCGAATACCTCTGCCCGGTAACCGGTTTGCGAATTGATGCCGATCTCATCGCCGACGACGACGCCCCGCTGCACGACATCATGATCGACATCTGAGGTACGAGTCGCAACCTCCGAACCGCTCTTGGAAACGCCGCCAGTCGACAGATTGGCGGCGCTTTCCGGTTCTGGCAACAGTTCCGTCGATCTGAAGCCAACTCCCGAACGATCGATCCGGTCGCCCGCAGACGAGGGCACCGGTGCGCGCCGCAAAGTGTTCGCGCTGGTGATCACGGCGGTGTACTCGCGGCACATGTTCATCTGGCTGACCCATTCACAAACCCTGGCCGCGGTTCTCGCGGGGTGCGCGACGGCGTGGGAGTTCTTCGGCGGCGTCTTCCATGTGGTGATCCCGGACAATATGAAACCGATTGTCACTCAGGCAGATGCGATCAACCCGCGGCTTTCGCGCGGCTGGCTGGACTACGCCGGCCATGCCGGGTTCGTCACCGATACTGGCCGGGGTCCGCACGCCGCAAGACAAGCCGCGGGTGGAGCGGGCCATCCATTACGTGCAAAACAGCTTCTGGGCCGGAGAAAACTTTCCCAGCCTGGCCGCCGCCCAACACGCCGCGGTCCATTGGTGTGCGCAGACCGCTGGGATGCGGACCCATGGCACCACCGCCGCCCAACCGGCGGTCCTGTTCGACGCCGACGAGAAGCCGCACCTGCTGCCTGTGCCCGCCGTCTATGACGTTCCGATATTCAACAAGTGAAGGTGCACAAAGACTTTCACGCATCAGTCTGCAAAGCTCTCTACTCGCTGCCGGAAACGTGGATCGGATCGACCCTGGATGTGCGCGCCGACAGCGAGAGCGTGAAGTTTTACCATCGCGGTTCTCTGGTCAAGGTTCACCCACGCGAGCGCCCGGGCGGTCGCAGCACTGATGTGAACGACTATCCCGAACACAAGACCGCGTACGCGATGCGCGACATCACCGCCCTGATCGCCACCAGCGACCGCTACGGCCCGCACGTCGGTATCTACGCCGCCCGGCTGCTCGATGACCCGCGGCCGTGGTCGCGAATGCGAGCAGCGTACGCGCTGATCGGGCTGGTCAAACGCTACAACCCAGGCCCGGTGGAAGCCGCCTGCGAGACCGCGTTGTCTCTCGATGTTGTTTCCGTCCCGAAAATCGGTTCGATGCTCGAACGAGCCACCGAGACCAGCACTCCCGCTCTGCCGGCTGCCGCTGGCGGCGCTCCCACCCGGTTCAGTCGTGATCCCTCCGAATTCAGCACCACCACAACCATATTGACTTCCGTACCCACCGCCGACCCTGCTGCGAAAGGCTGATCGATCATGACGACCCACTCCACACCTGAACCGATCGGTGCCGATGTCGTTGGGTTGCTCAAAGCCCTCAAGCTCGGTGCCCTGGCCGATACCCTGCCGCAGCGTGCCGTCCTGGCCCGCCAACACAAAACCTCCCACATCGGGTTCCTCGAACAACTCCTCGCCGATGAAGTCTCCCGCCGCGAATCACGCTCAGCCGCACTACGAGCCCGCACAGCAGGACTCGACCCGACGATGCGCATCGACACCTGGCAAGCTGCCGAGGACCTGACCTATGACCGCACCCTTCTTGCTGATCTGACCTCGCTGCGTTTCGTCGACGCCGGGCACTCGGCGATCCTGCTCGGACCCGTCGGCGTCGGCAAGACGCATCTGGCAACAGCATTGGGACACATGGCCATCGGACGTCGTCGTAGCGTCGTGTTTGGCCGCGCTGACAAACTGTTCCATCGCCTGCGGGCCGCCCGCCTCGACAACAGCGTCGACGCCGAAATGCGCAGACTCACCGCCGTCGACGTCCTCGTGATCGACGATTTTGCGCTCCGCGCCCTCGACCCGACCGAAACCAACGACTTCTACGAACTGATCGTTGAACGCCATCAAAGCAAAACCACGATCGTCACGTCCAACCGTGAACCCGCCGAATGGCTCACCATGACCGCCGACGCGCTCCTGGCCCAATCAGCCATCGACCGACTGACCTCCCGAGCGCACACACTCGTCATCGAAGGCCCCTCATACCGCCAACGACACCACTCCCGACTTGACCCATCCAACCTCGGCGAGCATCCTCAATAACGCGCCACGGTGGTCCCATGCTCGTGGCAAACAGGTGGTCCCATAGCGCTGGCAATTGAAGGGCTGTGTCCGCCCGAAGCGGCTCATTCCGGCACTGGTGGAGAGCGACATCGTCAATGGACGCACTCCCAAAGATCGAGCCGAATCGACGGCGACAACTTCCGAGAGCCCCATCGGCAGTCCACAACGCAGAGCGGGAAGTCCTCGGCCGGGTGATTCGAATCATGCCTCTGAGCCAAGCCGACACCCCTCAGATACGGCTCCCACGTACCGCAATCACCGAACACTTCGAGGGGAAAGTGTTGAGTTGAGGCAATGTCGATCGAATCAAATCCGGCCCGCTCCGCACATACGTGCGGGACCGGGCCGTAACTTGGTGCGCCCGAAGGGATTCGAACCCCTAACCTCTTGATCCGTAGTCAAGTGCTCTATCCGTTGAGCTACGGGCGCGTGCTGTATTCATTTGTGGTCTTGCGGTTCGTGCATCCATGCGGTCGTACTGGCGGAGGCGAGAGGATTTGAACCTCCGGTCTCGTTTTAGCGAGACAACTCATTAGCAGTGAGTCCCATTCGGCCGCTCTGGCACGCCTCCTGGTTGGAGTTCTTATCGAACTGCCGAGACAGAAGATTACACACGGTTGACCGAACGTAGCAAACCGACTGATCAGGCACCCTTTCCGGCGGCCCGGGGGTTGGGCACTAGATTGGACCAGGTGACCCCGCGTATTCGTCCCGATCTGGCCTCCGTTCCCGCCTACGTTCCGGGCAAGAACATCCCCGGCGCTCTCAAACTGGCGAGCAACGAAACCACCTTCGGGCCGTTGCCGAGTGTGGCAGCGGCGATCGCCGAGGCCGCAGCGCATGTCAACCGCTACCCCGACAACGGTGCGGTGGCGTTGACGGACGAACTGGCCAAGCACCTCGGCGTCGCACCGGAGAACGTGCAGACCGCCTGCGGGTCGGTGACGCTGTGCCAGAACCTGATCACCATCGCCACCCGCCCCGGTGACGAAGTGCTGTTCGCGTGGCGGTCGTTCGAGACGTATCCGCTGGCGACCCGGGTGGCCGGGGCCACGCCCGTCGAGGTTCCGCTGGGCGAGGATCTCGTCCACGATCTGCCGGCGATGGCAGCCGCGATCACCGACCGCACCCGGCTGATCTTCGTCTGCAATCCGAACAACCCGACCGGCACCGTCGTCGATGCCGACAGCCTCATCGCATTCCTCGACCAGGTGCCGTCCGACGTCCTGGTGGCGCTCGACGAGGCCTACTACGAGTACATGCGGCCCGATGAGGCGCAGCGCTACGACGCCGTCGAACTTCACCGCCGCTACCCGAATCTGGTTGTGCTGCGGACATTCTCGAAGGCCTACGGGCTGGCCGGACTCCGGGTGGGCTACGCGATCGCCCACCCCTCGGTCACCAACGCACTGCTGAAGGTGCACGTACCGTTCAGCGTCAACTCGCTGGCGCAGGCTGCGGCGATCGCCAGCCTGGACGCCAAGGCCGAACTACTGGCGCGGACCGACTCGATCGCACTCGAACGCGACCGGGTCACCACCGAACTGCGAGCTGCCGGCTACCGCGTCCCGACGAGCCAGGCCAACTTCGTCTGGCTCGACCTCGGCGCCGATGCGGTGCCTTTTGCCCGCGATGCGGTCGACGCCGGAGTGATCGTCCGGCCGTTCGACGGCGACGGCGTACGGGTGACGGTCACCGAAGCGGACGAGAACAACACCTTCCTCGAGTTCGCTCGCACCCGCAGCCGGCCGTAGAGGGCGCCGGCAGCCACGGGACAACCCACGCACGAAGAACAGGCCCCCGGCGCCGCAACGTCGAACTCAGGACCGCGGGCAGGGCCTCCGGTCAGAGGCCGCGGGCCAGAACCGGCCACATGGAGCCGAGGTCTTTCGCCCAGTACGGCCAGGCGTGTGTGCCGACCGTGTGGAAGTTCTCTGTTGCCGGCACTCCTCGGGCCCGCAGAACCAGAGCGAATTCGAGCGAGCAGCGGTAGGCGCCGACCTCGAGGCCGCCACCGAGCGCCGTCACCGTCTCCGGCGGCAGCCCGTCCTCGCCTTTGGTCTGCTCGTCGAGCGGTCCGGCGATCCCGGTGCCCGCCGACAGGTACAGGTTCTTCCCGCGGAGGGCGTCGAGTCGCTTGGACGGATCGTGGGCGGCCCATCCGGGCGATCCCCAGGGCCCCCACATGTTGTTGGCGTCGCCGCCATCCCTGGCGACCGTGGCCCGGACGTAGCTCTCGTTGGCAATACCGGTGACCGGCGGGCAGCCGCTCATCGAGCCGGCGCCTGTGTAGAGGCCCGGGTTGCGCGCGGCCAGTGCGAACGCGGCCTGCCCACCCATGGACAAACCGGCGACCGCGTTGTTTCCGTCGCCGTTGAAGGCCTCGTCGATCAGCGGGGGCAGTTCCTTGGTGAGGAACGTCTCCCATTTCGGTTGCCCTAGCACCGGGTCGCGCTTCTCCCAGTCGGTGTAGAAGGCGCCCTTACCGGACGGGAGCACCACGTTCACGTCTTTGTCGGCGAAGAACTCGGGCGCGTGGCCCTTGGACACCCAGTCGCTGACATCCGTCTTGTCGCCGGCGCCGTCGAGCAGGTACAACGTTCCGCGCGATCCGCTCTGGTCCTGCGGCAGCAGCACAGTGACCTGCACTTCGCCGCCCATCGCAGGCGAGGAGATCGTCAGGTCCTGACGCTGGGGACCGACCTTCACGGCCTTCTCGATCTTGGCCGCGGCCGGGTCGGCCGACACCACCGAGGCACCCGTGGTCACCAGCGCGACAGAAGCCGCCAGCCCGCCGACTACCTGCATCACTCGTTTGGCGCGCTGCATGAAAGTAACCACTCCCTGTATTTCGGTTCGAACTCGCGAAGGCTACCGAGGGATCCGGCGAAATGGAAAGCCTCTTACTCAACTCACAGAAACGGCCGGGACTGAGTTGTCCGTTCGCAAACGCGGCGTGGATCATGTCGGACATGCACACGCCGTCGGATGGCTTCGCCGCCACAGATTCGTTCGCCTTCGTTGCCGAGGTCCCGGTGCGATGGTCGGACATGGACGCCTTCGGCCATATCAATCACGCCCGGATGGTCACCCTGATGGAAGAGGCGCGGGTGGAGTGGCTGCTCAGCGCCGGCGAACAGTACGCACCGCTGATCAAGAGCGCGATGATCGTCACCGTGGAGATCCGCTACCAGGCACAACTCCGCCACGAGGACAGCCCCTTACGCATCAGCATGTGGATAAGAGGCTTCCGGTCCGTCGACTTCACCATCGGGTACGAGGTCCGGTCGGCACACGCCGCCGCCGGCAGCAAGCCGGCGTGCGTGGCCAGTACACAGATGGCCGTCGTCGATGTGGAGAAGCAAAGCCTTCGCCGGCTCACCGACGTCGAGAAGGGCTACCTCGAGCAGTGGTCGCGGTCCTGAGGCCGTTTGCCGCGTTCAGTTCTCGAGTTCCTTGCGCCCCGCTGCCGGATGTGGCAGGGCCGGATTGGGCGGAACGGCGGCCGAGACCTCCATTTCCGGGACGGCACTGACGTTGCCCTGCAGGATGTTTCGGTAGTCACGCAGATTCGCACTCCCGGCGCCGAGCTGTTCGCCGAGCCGTCGCGTGTTCTCCGCCGACAACTCTCGCTCGCCTGAACGCGCGATGAGGTGGTCGATGCGTTGGTCGATCGTGCCCGCATAGTTGACCTGGTCGAGAACCTTCAGCTCCTGCGCACCCGCCGCCACCGCGTCAGCAACATCCCACAGCGCCGACACTCGCTCGATCAGCTGCGACCAGACCGGCCGCAACTCGGCTTCCCGGGATCGCAGCTGCTCGCGCAGGCGTTCATCCGCGTCGGCCACGGCCCGAACCCGATCGAGTTCGATGCGGACCGTTCGGAGGTTGATGACATCAGTCGCGATCTCAGCGACCTCGGCATGCACGTTGATCTGACCGCGCTGAACCACGAAGTGGTCGCTGTGCCAGACCGGCGAACGCACGATCCGGTCGTAGGCGTTGCCCGCGATGTAGAGCAACGTCTCGTATCCGTCGACGAAACGAGAAGTGCCGGAAGCAGTTTCCCCATCCGCGTCATCGAGGGTGGCCGCTTTGCCCGCCACCCATTGACCGGCCTTCGACCGGTTGTCGGTCAGCTGCCCGATGACACCGGCGGCAGTATTGGCCGCCATCGCCGTCGCCCGTCGCAAGTAGTTGACGTCCAGCGCATTGGGACAGGGTGTGAAGAGAAGTCCGTTGAACAGGCGCTCACGATCACCGATGTCGAGGTGGATGCCCTCCCGGCGTTCCCGGCGGATGCCTCGCACCGTGCCGGCGAAGACCGGTTTCGATGCCGTCACCAGGTTGCGTGCGGCATCACGTCGTCGAGACAGCGCCACGACGCGCGACCGCACCAACAGGCCGGCGACCTTGGGAACCCGGGGGTTACGCAGATGCTCCTCGAGTTGCCCGAGCTCACGCTGCAGACGCCGAAGCTCACCGAAACCACCGATCCCGGGGACGGGCAGGCCGGCGGTGCTCCGACGGACCAGAACTGCCCGGGCTTGCTCCGAGAGGAAGCCCGATGCGATGAGGATGGCCGCCGGGTCGGACAGATCGGGCGCGTGGCCGGGGAGCCGGGCTCGCTCACACCACCGGCGAATGTCCGCGGCGCCGCCGGAACCGGCGGATGCAGAACTGTCGACCATGGGGGCCTCCGGGAGGTTTACGGGCTTTCATCCAGTATTACCGGACGCTGCCGACCAACACCGTTTTCCGACGCCAGAGCGGTGCGGTGACCCGGTGCAGGGCCCACGCGACGGGCGTCGACAGCACTGCGGTGACGATGAACACACCCACCACCGACCCGCTGAACAGCGAGTAGCCCAGCAGATCCATCACCAGTTCCATCACGATCACGTGGACGAGGAAGAACTCGTAGGAGATCTCCCCGAACCAGACCACCGCGGGCCGGGACAACGTCCGATCCCACCAATGCCCGGGCGGGCCGATCACCAGCGGGGCCAGCAGGGCTACGGCAGCGATCAGATACAGCACCGACTTCACGATCGTCGCGGAAGTGGAGGCGGGCGCGATCGTCGGTTCACCCGCAATCGACGTGCACGCCAGCTCGAACGCGAGCAATCCCACCAGCACCGACAGGGTCGGCGGCCAGGTTGAGACCACCCGGGCGAGCACGGCCAGCAGCATGCCGCCGGCGAACCAGGCGAGGAACGCCGGCGGCCACAACCGCGCGGTCACGTCGATTGCCCCGTCAGCGGTGATGATCGCCCAGGCGGGTGTGACCAGCATCAGCACACCGATGGCCGCGATCATCCGGCCCGGCAGCCATCGCCCGCCACAGATCAGCTGCCCGATCACCCACGCGAACACCGGGAGCATCAGGTAGAACGCGACCTCCACGACCAGACTCCACATCTGGGTCAAACCCGAATGGAGATGGCCGAAACCGTAGGTCTGCGTGAGTGTGAGATTGCGGACCAGTCCGGTCGGCCCGTGGCCGACGTCGGAGACGTCGTCGCGCCACACGAAGACCAGGTAGACACCGAGCACCGTGATCCAGTACGCGGGAAGGATACGCACCGCGCGTCGCCAGAAATACTGCAAAACATCAGGTTTCGACCCGCCCTCAGCCAGCGACCGAACCCAGGGCATGAACAGGAGATAGCCCGATAACACAAAGAAGATCGACACCCCGATCTCGAGGCGGGCGAAGAACCAGCCTTCGAAATCGTCGGTGTACTTGCCCGTCCAGAACGCGGCGTGGGTGGCGCACACCAGCAACGCGGCCAGCCCCCGGAGCCCGGTGAGCGACGGTGTGAATCCGGTGTGCGCTGTCATCGAGGCGGGTCTCAGCTCGCGGACAGCGCGTCGGCCACCCTTTCGAGGGCCGCCACACGACTGCCCTTGACCAGCACCGCATCTCCGGATTCCAGATCTGCGAGCGCGGCGACCGCCGCATCAACGTCGTCAACGTGCGTGGCGTCGGGACCGTAGTCGGGGGTGGCCACCGCGATCACCTCGATACCCAGGGAACGCGCCCGCGCGGTGATGGCCACGTGCTCGGCGGCCGCGTCGGCGCCCAGTTCGGCCATCACACCGAGCACGGCCACCCGGCGACCCGCGTCCAGGGTGGCGAAGGAGTCGAGCGCGGCCGCCATCGACGTCGGGTTCGCGTTGTAGGCGTCGTTGAGGATCTGGACACCGGCGTCGGTGCGGCTCAGTTCCATCCGGAGCCCGGAGATGGCGGCACCGCCCAGGCCTTCGGCGATGTGCTCGACAGTGACACCGATGCCACCCGCTGCCGCCGCGGCGGCCAGCGCATTGGCGACCTGGTGTTCGCCGCGGGCCGCCAACGCGACCTGCGCCGTCCCCCACGGCGTGTGCAAGGTGAAGCTCGCCCGCAGCTCCGAATCCATCACGATGTTCTCGGCGTACACATCGGCATTCGACGACAGACCGAAGGTGAGCACACGGGCGGCACTGCGCTGCGCCATCGCCGCCACCACCGGATGGTCGGCGTTGAGCACCGCGAGGCCATCGGTGGGCAGCGCCTCGATCAATTCGCCCTTGGCCCGGGCCACGGCATCGAGGTCACCGAACAATTCGAGGTGCACACCTTCGACACGGGTCACGATGCCCACGGTCGGGCGGGCGATGTCACACAGCAGCGCGATGTGCCCGATCCCGCGGGCACCCATCTCGACAACGACCGCTTCGGTGTTGTCGGGGGCACCGAGCAGTGTCAGCGGCAGACCGAGCTCGTTGTTGAACGACCGCTCGTTGGCCGCAGTCACGTACGTGGTCGCGAGAACCGCCGCGAGCAGGTCCTTGGTCGACGTCTTGCCCACCGATCCGGTCACACCCACGACCGGGCCCGTCAGCCGGGCGCGAGCAGCCCGGCCCAGGTCGGCCAGGGCCAGCGCGGTGTCTGCGACCTGGATCGACGTCGCGCCGGCGTCGCCCTGCTCATCGAGTTGCGCGGTCAGGTAGGCGGTAGCGCCCGCGCCGAGCGCACCGGGGATGAAGTCGTGTCCGTCGCGTTCGGCGACGATCGGGACAAACAGCTGGCCTGGCCGGATGCCCCGGGAATCGATGCTCGCGCCGTCGATGTACTGGTCGGGACCGAAGAGCTTTCCGCCGGTCGCCGCTGCCACGTCACTCGCCTTGAATCGCACGCGTCGACGCTACCGGGCAGCCGGCCATCGTCACAGCCGAACCCCGCGCGACACCACCGACCACCGGCGGTGTCCGGTTCGACGCTGGCCTATCGTGGGCCGCATGGCCAATCCCGCATCGACCGACCGCATCCGTCTCGTTGTGCTGTTCGGTGGTGCCTCCGCAGAGCATGATGTGTCCTGCGTCACGGCGGCGCACGTTCTCGCGGCCGCCGACCGTTCCAAGTACGAGCTGATCCCGGTCGGCATCACCCGGGACGGGACCTGGATCCGCAACGACAAGGCCATTGCCACACTCGCCGACCCCAACCTGTCTTTGCCCGACGCACTCGAACCCGAGGGCACCGAGATCGACCCTCTGTCGGCACTGCAGCGGGCCGGCGATGCCACGGTGGTCGTGTTGCCGCTGCTCCACGGTCCGCACGGTGAAGACGGCACGGTCCAAGGCATGTTGGAGCTGGCCGGTGTCCCGTACGCCGGAGCCGGCGTCCTGGGCTCGGCACTCTGTATGGACAAGGCGATGGCCAAGGTCGTCACCGCACAGTCCCAGATCCCGCAGTGCAACTGGATCGAGTTCCAGGCGGGTTCCGGTGAGATCGAGAATCTGATCGAGCGCGCGGTTGACACCCTCGGTCTGCCCGTCTTCGTGAAGCCCGCCAATCTCGGCTCCTCCGTGGGTATTTCGAAAGCCCACGACCGGGACGAGCTGGGCACCGCCATCGAGCTGGCGCTGCGCTACGACGAAGTGGTGGTGATCGAAGAGGCCGTCAACGCCCGGGAGATCGAGGTCGCGGTGCTGGGCAACCGGGATCCCCGGTCATCGGTGCCCGGCGAGATCGTCCCCGGCGCAGAGTTTTACGACTACGAGGACAAATACGTCAGCGGAGCGGCCGGACTGGTCATCCCGGCCGACCTGTCCGATCACGAGGTGGCCGAGGTCCAGCAGCTGGCGAAGCGCGCGTTCCTCGCGCTGCGTTGCGCCGGCATGGCCCGCGTCGACTTCTTCTACGAGGAGAACAGCCGCGGCTGGCTTCTCAACGAGATCAACACGATTCCCGGATTCACCTCGATATCGATGTACCCGAAGCTCTGGGAGGCATCCGGACTGGGCTACAGCGACCTCATCGACCGCCTCGTCGAACTCGCGTGTGAACGGCATCAGGTCCGGTCGGGATTCTCCACCGACCACTGAATCCCGCACTGATGGCACGATGAGCAGGTGATCGAGAAAGTACGCGGCCGGATCTGGCGAAACGGCAAGCTCCAAGACGATTTCGACATCGGGTCACTGTCCGATTGCCTGGAAGACGGCACCACCCTGGCCTGGGCCGACCTGGTGAACCCCAGCCATGAGGCGCTCTGCCAGTTGGCCGACGAGCTCAGCCTGAACACGTGGGCCGTGGAAGACGCACTCGCGGACGCCGAGCGGGTCAAGGCGATCAACTACCCACACCACAAGTTCATCACCGTCTACGCCGTCGACATGCACGCCGATCCGACCCAGTCGACCAACGGCGCCCTGCACACCCATCGCATCTCCATGTTCATCAAAGACAACGTGCTGATCACGGTGCGATTGTCGGATGACTTCGACATGGACCTGGTGACCGAGCGCTGGGACACGCTGGACGAACACCATCACGGCATCGGCGCGCTGGTGCACGGACTGCTCGATGTGGTGGTCGACGGCCACTTCGACGCAGTGCAGTCACTGGACGACAGCATCGAGGACATCGAGACGCTGCTGTTCGACGACAACAAGAACAGTCGCGATCTCCAACGACGCACCTACCGGGTCCGCAAGAACCTGGTCAAGCTCCGGCGAGTGGTGCTCCCGATGCGCGAAGTGGTGGCTCTGATCCAGCGAAACCGGCTGGAGAACCACTCCAATCCGGCTCTCGACGCCAACTTCACCGACCTCTACGACCACGTTCTGCGCGCCACGGAGTGGACAGAATCGTTGCGCGACATGGTCACAACGCTGTTCGAGACCAACCTGTCGCTGCAGGATGCCCGGCTCAACACGGTCATGAAGAAACTGACCGGTTGGGCCGCCATCATCGCGGTGCCCACCGCGGTGACCGGCTTCTTCGGTCAGAACGTCAAATTCCCCGGATTCGGCACGACGTTCGGACTTTCCCTCAGTGTCGGGATCATCGTCGCCACCGTCGCCATCCTCTACTTCATGTTCCGCAGCCGAGACTGGCTCTGAATCGGCCTCAGGCCCCCGATGATGTGCTGTTTTGGCGGTGCCGACCTGGGGTTTTGTTCGCCAAAAGACCACATCATCGGGTCACGGGGGCGCTGAGGCCCGGACGCGGGCGGCCTCTCGCTCGGCAGCGGTGTTGGCGACTCCGGCACGTGATCCGGCCAGCTTTGCGGCGATGTGATCTGCCACCGTCACCGGCTCGTATCTGCTGCCGTCACCGATGCACGACGGCAGGGTGCTGATCGTCGCGTCGATGTTGCCGTCGTGGAAGAACGCCGCCGAACGCCGGCGTTCGATGACGCCGTCGACCACCGGCGGCTTCACCCGGTGAAGTGTGGACATCCAGCGTTCGTTGGTCCAGCGTGCCATCAGGTCACCGAGGTTGACGAGCAAGGCTCCGTCGTCGGGTGAGACATCGTGCCAGACCCCGTCGCGGTCAAGGACTTGCAGCCCTTTGACCTGATCGGCCCAGAGAACGGTGACGATCCCGTAGTCGGTGTGCGCGCCCATCCCGGTCAGCTCGCCGTCGAGCTCGACCTCGCCGGGAGGGAGCGCATAGTTGTTCATCCGCAGCACATCCAGGGAATGGTCGGTGAAGCCGGCAAAGAAGTCGGGATGCAGATCGAGTGCATCGGCGAAGATGCGGGTGAGTGTTCGGGCCACCCTGGCGGCTTCGGCATAGTACGCCCCAACCCCCGTCACGAATCCCGGAGTTTCTGTCGGCCAGAGGTTTTCGGCGTAGTCATCCTCCGGCAGATCGACGTCCGGGTAGTCCGCCGCGGAGGCGCCCACGTTGAAGGCCTCGAAGAAGTCGTTCATCCGGTTCGCCGATTCGACACCCAGGCTCAGCGACAACGACTCCGACTTCGGTGCGGTGTAACCACGATTGATCCGCGGCGGTGTCCGATATGCCTTCTTGGTGTCGAGCGGCAGCGCGAAGAACTCATCGATCGCCGCCGCCAGAGCGTCCAGCACGGCGGGCGAAATGCCATGTCCGAGAATCTGAATGAATCCGACCTCGGAACACGCCGCGTCGATCTCCCTGGCGACCTCTGCCTTCTCGGCGTCTGTTCCACCGCTGACATACGGGTTGATGTCGACGGCGGGAACCACGAACTCCGATGCCATCTGTGGACTCCTCAGCTACGCGTGAGCCCGACTCTAATTCAGCGGCGCCAATGCCGCAGCGGGAACGCGTCCCGGTCAGTGCGAGCGATCACCCGCCGGTGACCGCAGCGATCCGTTCCGCGATCAGTTCGAGCGCGGCATCAGCCGCCGGAAGCACCCCCGGGAGCTGGAAGAATCCGTGCATCTGCCCGTCGAAGATGTTGATCTGCACCGGGATCCCGGCGCGCGCCAGGGCATCGGCGTAGGCCTCGCCCTCGTGGCGAAGGACGTCGTATTCGGGGATCAGCACCAGCGCAGGGGGTGAACCTTCCAGGCCTCCCCGCAGGGGTGAGGCATCGGGGTGACTCCGGGTGGCCGGATCGGGTGCATAGTGGTTCCAGAACCAGATCATCGAGTCTCTCTGCAGCAGCAACTGATTCGCGGGATCGAGGTAGCTGACGGTGTCGACGTCATGGTCGGTGACGGGATAGATCAAGATCTGCAACGCGATCGGCGGTCCGGATTCCCGCGCCGCGCGTTGGCCGACCACGGCCGCCAGGTTACCGCCCGCGCTGTCCCCGGAGACGATCAGCGGGAGTGTGGGCCAACTCGACGATGTCCAGTTCGTCACGTCCCACGCATCGCGCGCGGCGGTCGGATACCGAAACTCGGGCGCCAGTCGATAATCAGCCGACACCACAACACAATTGGTGACAGCAGCCAGACGCCGGGCGACGGCGTCGTACTGGGCAACCGATCCGAGCACCCAGCCGCCGCCGTGGAAGTACACGATCGCGCCGCGGGGTTGTTCCGTCGCGCTGTAGACCCGGACCGGGATCTTGTATCCGTCGTCGGCCCGCACGGTGTCCTCCCGAACCGCGTGGAGCGCCGGGCCGGGCGCCACGAGACCTGCGAGTACCGCGAAGTCGCCCCGCGCCTCCTGCACCGGCAACTGGTGAATCGGCGGCCTGCCCGCCTCTGCCAACTGCGCGAGTAAGGCCGAGGTCGCATCATCGACTGCCATCGGCCCAATGTACTGCGCCGAGGTGAACGTGCACCCGAGAAGACAAAGGTGATTCATGACTTCGACCAACTAGCACACCGGGTGATCGATAATTGCTGTTCACAGAGTAGACAGAGAGAATTATGTAAACGCTGATTCTCAGGCCCAATCGTGGCAGACTGTCCCCGAGCCGATGACCCGCATCCCAAGGAGTTCGTTCATGACCCGTGCCGCCGAGGCCGTACACGTCACGTCGTTGTTCATCGACGGCACCTGGACCGCGCCGTCGACCACCGATCGGATCGAGGTT
>NZ_DATCVM010000071.1:0-3996 GCF_036566845.1 Williamsia sp. | reverse complement strand
ATCGCCAAGCTGGGCGCGCAGTACGAGGGCTTGCTCCGCAAGCACCGCCAGCGAACGGATGGCAGTTGGCGCACCACCGCCCTCTTTTCCATGACGGACGAGGATTGGCCGACGATCGCACCGCAGTTGGAGCGACGCGTCGGCGCGACGGTCTTGTAGCCGCCAACACCGAACTTTGAACGCCCATCGCCGTCACATTCCAGCTCAGCTGAATGCGGGCCCGAATCCGGCGCTCTACGCGCTCGTCTCGGTCCAGTGGGCCACCGAAGTCGCCACAGTCGACACCGACACCGACGCCGCGACCGCTGCCGACACCACCGAGCTCGCCTCGGGCCTGTTCGGCACCGCGCGGGGTCAGCCGGTACTTGACCCCCGCGGTGTGTGACCAGGTCACCGGGGCCTATGCCCTTGCCTCGCCGGCGTATGTGGTCGGCCGCCATCGGCGCCCTGCACGAGGACGTCCTCCACGTTGTCCGAGGTGCTGGGTACGCCGCCCTACGGCAGTGCGGGTGTACGACTTCCCGCTGCACTGAGGGGGCAGTGGCGCACGATGTGCCAGCAACGGGTTACCCGACTCGCGGCACGCGCCCATACTCTTCGCCCACGAATCCCGGTGCTCATCCAGAAGGAGTCACGAGATGATCCCGAACGATCGCAACGTCACGGTCCTCGGCGGCCCGCTTCGCTGGAGGGGCAGCGTGGATCGCGCTGGGACGATCCCGCACGGCTGAAGATGCGCGCGCGCGGCGGTCGAGGAACTCGTGGACGAAGTCTATGTAGCGCGATCGGTGAAGTGCACCTCAGTTGAGGGGCACAGCTCGCGGGGTACGGGGCGCGTGGATAGCCGGCGTTGACCGCGACAATCTCATACACGACACAACCGATGACAGCGATATCCTCAAGAGGACGCCATCGAGAGTGCGTCCACGGTTGAAGCTGCGCTGGTCGTGCCGTCGGGACCAGTGTTCGGGACATGAGCCGACGGAGTGAGTAGACCGTCCGATGGGTGAAGGTGATCCGCTCGACACTCAGCGGTCCCAGCCGTCCCCGGCCGCCGAACTAGGTGGAGCTGGTTTCGTTGACGTTCAGGAGATCGGCCGGGGCGGTTTCGGCGTGGTCTTCCGCTGCACCCAGGCGGACCTGGATCGCACGGTGGCGGTGAAGGTGCTCACCGTCGAACTCGACGAGGAGAACCGGGCGCGGTTCCTCCGGGAGCAGCGGGCGATGGGCCGGCTGACCGGGCACCCGAACATCGTCAACATCCTGCAGGTCGGCGCCACCGACAGCGGCCGTCCCTACATCGTGATGCCGTATCACCCGCAGGATTCCCTCGACGTGCGGATCCGCCGCCACGGTCCGCTGCCGGTGGACCAGGCGTTGCGGCTTGGGGTGAAGATGGCCGGTGCGGTGGAGTCGGCGCACCGGCTCGGCACCCTGCATCGCGACGTCAAACCCGCGAACATCCTGCTCACCGAGTACGGCGAGCCGGAATTGGCCGATTTCGGCATCGCGCACATCGCCGGAGGCTTCGAGACCGCCACCGGTGCCGTCACCGGGTCGCCCGCCTACACCGCGCCGGAGGTCCTGGGCGGTGAACCACCGACACCGGCCGCCGACGTCTACGGTCTCGGTGCCACCCTGTTCAGTGCCCTGACCGGCCACGCCGCGTTCGAACGTCGTAGCGGTGAACAGGTCGTCGCACAGTTCCTGCGAATCACCACGCAAGCGTTGCCCGACCTGCGCGAGCACGGGATCCCCGACGATGTGTCCGCGGTGATCGCCCGGGCGATGTCGCGCGAGCCCGGTCAGCGCCCCTCTATCGCCGCCGACTTCGGGCAGGAACTGCGGCAACTGCAGCGCAACCACGGCCTCCCCGTTGACGAGATGGCCCTCCGCTTTGAACCCGACGCAGAGGCCAGTGACCGGGGAACAGCGTCAAGTGGTCGGCACCAACCGATAGAACCCGCCCCTCGGAGCAGTACCGGGAATCTTCCGCTGGAACTGACCAGTTTCATCGGCCGCCGACACGAACTCACCGAGGCGAAGAACCTGCTCGCCGGGTCGCGGCTGGTGACCTTGACCGGGATCGGCGGTGTCGGCAAAACGCGGCTGGCGATGCGGGTCGCGGCCACTGTGCAACGTAACTACGGCGACGGTGTTCGGCTGGTCGGGTTGGGTGAGCTGCGCGATGGGTCGTTGCTGGTCGACGTGGTGGCCGCCGCGGTGGGGGTGCGGGACCATTCGACGCGGCCGTTGCTGGAGGTTCTCCTCAAGCACCTGGCGGTGCAGGACCTGCTGCTGGTACTCGATAACTGTGAACATCTGGTGGACGCCGTGGCGGAACTGGCCGAGGTCCTGTTGCGGGTGTGCCCTGGGTTGCGGATGCTGGCCACCAGCCGCGAGCCCCTGGGCATCGGTGGGGAGGCGGTGCTGCGGGTCCCCCCGCTGGCCGTCCCGGATCTCGGGTGGCGGACCTCCCTGCGCGGGTTGCCCAAATACGATGCGGTGACCCTGTTCGCCGAACGCGCCGCTGCCGCGGTTCCGGGTTTCGCGCTCACCGACGACAATGCGGCGACGGTGGCGGGAATCTGCCACCGGCTCGACGGGTTGCCGTTGCCGATCGAGTTGGCGGCGGCCCGGTTGCGGGCGATATCGCCCGAGCAGATCCTGGGGCGACTGACCGACCGCTATGCCCTGCTGACTCGCGGCAGCCGGGGTGCGCCGACGCGGCAACAGACGCTGCGGTTGTGTATCGACTGGAGTTTCGAGTTGTGCACCGCCGGTGAACAACTGGTGTGGGGACGGGTGGCGGTGTTCGCGGGAAGCTTCGAACTCGATGCCGCGGAGCAGGTGTGCGGCGAGGGCCTCGACCCGGACGAACTGTTGGACACGCTGACGTCTCTGGTGGAGAAGTCGATCCTGATCCGCGAGGAGCACGGGTCGGTGGTGCGGTTCCGAATTCTCGAAACTCTCCGCGAATACGGCTACGAGAAACTCGAGCAGACCGGTAAGGCATCCGCTTTGCGCCGCCGGCACCGGGACTGGTACGAGGCGTTGACGCTCGCCGCGGAGGCCGAGTGGATCAGCGCGCGCCAACTCGACTGGATCGCCCGCCTGAAACGGGAACAACCGAATCTGCGGGAGGCCCTCGAATTCAGCGTCGCCGACGACCCCGCCGCCGGCCTGCGCACTGCCGCCGCACTGTTCCTGTTCTGGAGCTCCCAGGGCTTCTACAACGAGTGCCGGCGCTGGTTCGGCCAGTTGCTCGCCCGCCAGAGCGGCCCACCCACCCTCGAGTGGGTCAGAGCGCTCTACTGCGCCAGCGTGATGGCGAACGTTCAGGGTGACCTCCGGGCCGGGGCGGCGCTCGTCGACGAGGGGCGCACGCTCACCGCGCAGACCAGCGACCCGATGATGCGCGCTTTCGTTTCCTTCGCCGACGGCATGCTGGGCCTCTACAGTGGTGATCCCGAACGTGCCCGCTCTCACCTCGAAACCGCGCTCGCGGAGTTCAGCGAGCGCGGCGATCGAAGGCTCGAAGTAGCCGCCCTGCATTCGTTGGGGTTGGCTTATGAGTTGTCCGGCTTGATGGACCAGGCGATCGAAAGTCACGAGCGGGTTCTCGCGATCACGGAAAAGCACGGCGAGAAGATGTATCGGTCGTACTCGCTGTGGGCCCTGGGAATTGCCGTGTGGCAGCAGGGTAATGCGGATCGCGCTGTCCGGCTGCTCGAACAATCGCTGGAGCTGTCCCGGCAAGTGCACAGTCCCCGCGTCGCCACCGCCTGCCTCGAGGCGCTGGCCTGGATCGCGTGCGAGCAGCGCGACGCAGCTCGGGCTGCGGTTCTGATGGGGTCTGCAGACGGGCTGGCACATTCGACGGGCAGTACTGCGGTCATCCATCCTGATCTGTCTGTCTTCCATCAGGACTGCGATCAGGCTGCCCGTCGGAAACTCGGGGACAAAGCATTCGGGGCGGCCCGCCGCAAGGGTGAG
>NZ_DATCVM010000070.1:0-1783 GCF_036566845.1 Williamsia sp. | reverse complement strand
CCCGCAGCGTGATTTCTTGATCACCGGTTGTGCCGCGAAACCGCCACAAGCAGTGAGCGCGAGCGTGGTTGCGGCGGTGAGCAGGGAAAGAACGATCCTCGTGCGAGTGGCGAAAAGGGGCTGTCGGGTACGCGTTTTCGTCATCACATCGCCCCCGGCAACGGGGTATCCAGATTGGGAATCGGGATCGGGCCGGGTGCCGGGATGGGAAGAAGTTCCTGCGAGGTCGACGGCGGCTGCGATGTGGTTGGCGCGGGGTTCTTTGGGGTCGACGTGGGCGTCGTTGTGCTGTTCGGTGCCGTCGTAGTCGGGGCGGTGGGTTCCGAATCGCCGTAACCAGTATCGAGGGTCGGCAGGGGAGTGGTCACGAGCCAGGGCCGCGTCCCAGATTCGCTCTGCGCGAGGTGGATCTTCAATGCTCCGGCTGACGTGGGCACAGTCACTGTCATAGTGTTGGGTCCGTCTGCGGGCACTGTTGTCGTGTGTGTCGGGCCGGTGATCGCTACGGAAACGGTCGGGCGGGCGGCGCGAAAGTTCGGTGTCAGTGCGCCGTCAGGGACCAGCACTGCGAGTGCGGAAGCCCAGGCATCGTTACTTGCGGCGTGATCGGTGTAGAGGTGCGCGTACGTCATCGCTGTCGCTTGCGCGCTCAACGCGACGTCGGCGCTCGACATCGCAGCGGTTCGGGTTTCCGTGACTTCCTCGCTTGCATGCGGCGCACTCGCGGGCTGTGCGGTGTCCGTGATCTCGAGGCTGGACTCTGCGGCTGACGGTAATTCGGCGGTAGTGGTCGTCGTTTCGGGTGTTCCGAGGATCTGGCCGAGTACGACGAGGCCGGCGAAGACGCCGACGATGGAGATTGCGAGATTCGTGCGTGAGTAGAGGACCCACCGACGGATCGGGGTCAGGACTGGGTTGTGGCTGATGGCGGGCATGTCAGTTCGACCTCTCGCGATCGACGGCAGGCCGAGCTGACGGAGTCCACACCGATGAGGTGGGCGGGCGCGCGCTTCTGCGAGATGAATCGCTGGAGCCGGAAATGTCGCCGGTGGTCGCGGCTGCGGCGGCTCTGTGTTCGCTCGACATGGTGGTGGGTGTGAAGACCTTCATCGGCGCGATGACCGAGTTGGTTCCGCCGTTCCATTCCTCGTTGACTGACGGACGTTGTGGAGCCTGCCTGAATCTGCGGTTGCGCTCTTCGTGGAGGTCGGTATCGGTACGGGAGGGTTCGCTGTGGCCGCGACGGCGCGGCCAATCGATGTCGCCGTCTGCGGTGTTGTCGGAATCGGTACCGCTTCCGACAGAGGAGATCCCAGCTTTGGGCCGCAGAGCTGCCGCACCTGATGCGGCAGCGATCCCGGCGATACGTGCATCTCGCTCGCTCTCGCGCCAGAGGGAGGTGCCCGGCATCCGGTCGGAGGCCGCGCGTGCGGCAGCGCGGGCATTGTCGGAGTCTTGCTGGCGGCGGGTGATGAGTCCGCGGCCTTCGGGGCGCACCGGGGTGGTGTCGTCGCCGTCGTTGTTGTCGCTGCTTCGGTGGAACGCTCCGACTGTCTTTTTCGCCATCGTCGTCGCTGGTCCGCCGACGGCCAACGATGCGGCATCGAACGCTTTGTGTTTGATCGACGATTTTGCGCGGACTGCTTTGCGGTTGAGTGCACCGGCGGAGTTTTGTCGGAAGGTGCTCGAGATCCGTTTGAACGGGCGCATGATGAACCAGCAGATCAACGACAGAATCACCATGAACCACAGGCGCCACGAACCGTCGACCGAGCCGTTGTCG
>NZ_DATCVM010000069.1:0-3947 GCF_036566845.1 Williamsia sp. | reverse complement strand
ATTCTCGAAATTTTTGAAGGCGCCAACGAATTACAGCAGTGGATCATTGCGCGCACCGTCATCGGCCGCGATGTGACGGGTTGACAACCCACCCACCAACCTCCCGCCCGCCGATGTCTATCTCGGCGGGCGGGACATCCCATCAGTTCACACCTCAGACACGAATGGTTGAGCGTGACAGTCCAAATGTGGTGGGTGGGTTGTTCCCTCTGGACGTCGTTCGCCCCGAAGGTCAAACGGTACTGTCGCGTTGTTGAGCTTGCGGCAACTGAGGACATCCGGCGGGGTGAGCACTGCTTTCCGTCGCACAAGGTCACCACTACCGGGGGCGAGATCATCAGCCACTGCGTGTGCTTGCATGTCCGGCCCCGCTCGGCTTCTCGTGAAAGTCGAGGAACTCATGCTCGAACGTGGGGGGCGAGGTCAGCTACGAGACTATCCGCGGTGGTGTGCCAAGTTCGGACAAACTTACGCCGACGGGCTGCGCGGACGGCGATCGCGGCCCGGTGACACATGGCACCTCGGCGAGGCTTCATTTGCGTCAACGGTAGCCAGCATTACCAGTGACGTGCGGTCGACCAGCACAGCACCGTGCTCGACGTGCTGGTCCAACTCCACCGAAACCGCAACGCCGCCATACGACTGTCCCGCAAGCTGCTCAAAGAGCGCTAGTGGACGAGGCGATCCTGGTCTGCCCAGTAGGGCGCTTTGAGATTCTTCTTGTCGATCTTCCCGGTCGTGGTCAGAGGCAGTGAATCGACGAATTTCACGGTCTTCGGCGCCCACACACTGCCCTTGTGTTCCTTGACCAGCGCGATGAGTTCATCGGCGGTAGCGGACTGGGTGGCCGCCTGCACGACGATTGCCTTCACCGCCTCACCCCATTTCTCGTCGGGGACACCAATGACGGCGCATTGGGCGACGGCCGGGTGTTGGAGCAACACGTCCTCGATCTGACGAGGGAAGACGTTGAATCCTCCGGTCACGACCATGTCCTTCTTCCGGTCGACGATGAAGACGTATCCGTCGTCGTCGATGTAACCGATATCGCCGGTGTGCACCCAACCGTCGCGGATGGTCTCATGGTCGCGAGTGGAGTCGACGTAGCCGACCATCTGGCCGGCTTGGCGGGAGCAGATCTCACCGATTTCACCGCTTGCGAGGATGTTGTCTTGCTCGTCCTGGACCGAGAGTGTCACATGCGACATGGCGCGGCCTGCCGAACCCAGCCGATGTGCGGTGGCGGGGTTGGAGATGTCGTGATCTTCCTTGGTCAGACAGGTCATGAATGTCGGTTCGGTGCCTGCATACGTCTGGGAGAAGACCTGGCCGAATGCCGTGACAGCTTCACGCAACCGGTCGGGAGCCATCGGGGAACCGGCGTAGACGATGGTCCGCAGCGAGGACAAGTCGACGGAGTTGCGTCGAGGATGCGCGAGCATCATGTAGAGCACGGTGGGGACCAGGGCAGTGGCGGTGACTCGGTAGCGCTCGACGGCGTCGAAGATCAGGTCTACGTCCAGTCCGTGGAGCATGACCACGGTGCCGCCCTTCAGGAAGGTGGGGAGCACGAAGATCTGCGCGAAATGCGTCAGGGGAGCTCCCAACGCGAACACCTCGCCCGCTCGCACGTCGCCGATCTCCGATCCGGCGGGGATGTGCATGTGGACGGTGCTTTCGTGGGAGTTGCGCACCGCCTTGGGGGCGCCTGTGCTCCCGGAGGTGAAGGCGATGCTGGCCAGGTCCTCCGGCCGCACCGGGACCCGGGGGGCCTGCGCCGACTGTGCATCGAAGGCGGCCGCGTAGTCGATGTCGGCGGAAGGAGTGGCGGTGGGCGCGAGCCGAATGTAGCGGCGCACCGCCGGACACTGCTTCCGAAGCTGCTCGACGACATCGTCGAACTCCGCGTGGTAAATCAGCGTTGTCGCGTCGGCGCTGTTAAGGAAGTGGATCTGATCGCCGGCCGAAGCGCGTGCGGGCATCTGCACCATGACCGCACCGGCCTTCCACAGGCCATGCTGAGTCGGGATGAACTCCAGGCAATTCGGCATGAGCATGCCGATGACCTCCCCGGGCCTGACACCCAGGGCGATAAGTCCGTTGGCGACGCGATTGGTGAACTCACCGAGTTCGCTGTACGTCAGTTGCCTGTCGCCGTCAATGATGGCGACCTTCTTCCGATAGTACCGGCAAGCGCGATCGAGCGGTTCGTACGTGAGATTCCAAAGCCGCATGTCGGACACGTGGGCTCCTAAACGGTAGAGGGGAGGGAGTGGGTGAGGAATGCGCGGGTCTCGTCGGCGGCCCGCTGGTACTCGGCGCGAAGGGTGTCGACGACCACGGCTAATCCGGTGATCGCGGTGACGGCTGCCACGGCGTGCCCGGCGCTCCACGCGAACGGTTCGGTGCTGGTCAGGACGTCGTGGCTGAAGCCCGTAGATGCTGACCGACCCGAGTTGTCATCGAAATGTTCCTCGATCCACGTCGCCAGCACGCTGGACCGAAGGCCGCTGACTGCGGTGGTGAGACGGACATCGTCGAGGTCGGCGTTCACCACTGCCGCTTGGTAGTCCGCGTCGGCGCGGCTCTCTCGGGTGGCCAGAAAGCGGGTGCCGAGGTAGGCCAGGTCGGCGCCGGCGACCTGGGCGGCCAAGATCGATCGGCCGTCGGCGATGCCACCGGCCAGGGCGACTACCCCGTCGAACTGCTGCCGGACCGCTCGGACGAACGCGAAGGGATTAGCCGTTCCGGTCTGCCCACCGGCGCCGGCCGTGAGTAGGACCAATCCGTCGACACCGGCTCGTGCAGCACGTTGGGCGTGCCGCATGGTCGCTACGTCGGCGAGGACGGCGATCCCGGCCCGTTGTAGGGGTTCTATGATCACGTCGGGGGCGCCGACGCTGGCAATCACCGCGCCGATGCGATGGGCTGCGAGGCATTCGATATCGGCGGCGAGTCGTCGATTGGAACGATGCACGACGATGTTCGGCATCACCAACCGTGATCGTTCGCCGAGTTCGGCTTCGAGGTCGGTGAGCAGTGTGTCCAGGTGCGCGGTGCTCGGCGCATTGTGCGCCGGGATCGATCCGATGATGCCGGCCGTGCACGCGGCACCGACGATCTCGGGTCCGGAGACTCGAGTCATCGGTGCCGCGACCACCGGTAGCGTCAGGGAAGTGACGATGTCGGCGAGGGCCGTTCGGGTGGGGGTCATATCGCTCATAGATCGATGAGGATCTTCATCGCGCGGCCTGTGCGCAGCAGGTCCAGCGAATCCACCAGGCCGTCGAGTGGCCGATGCTCCACCCAGCCGTCGGTGCTGTACCAGCCCCCGGCCATGTTTTCGATGACCTGAGCGAACTCGTCGTCGGTATAGGTCATCGACGAGGTGACGGTGTACTCGCCGGCCAGGAGCGCAGTGGGATTGAAATCGAATGCCTTCTCGTGGACTCCGACGACCATCAGCGTGCCGCGCGGCGCCAGCACAGACAGCCCCTGATTGAACGCCGCAGGGACACCAGCGGCATCGAAGACCACCGCCGCACCGCGACCGCCGCTGAGCCTATCGACCGTTTCACGCAGATTCTGGGTTGTCGGGTCGATGATGTGCTGCGCACCCAGTGCCGCCATCGCCTCTCGGCGATGCGCCGACGGGTCGGAGACGATCAGCCGCTCGATGTTGCTGGCGCGCAGCGCGAACCAGACTCCAATGCCGATCGGACCGGAGCCGAGTACGACGACGGTGTCGTCCGTGTTGAGTGGTACGCGGTTGACTGCATGCTGGGCAACGGCCATCGGTTCTACCAGGGCCCCCGACTCCAGTGACACCGAGTCGGGCAGGCGGTGCGCCATGTCCTGCTCGACGACGGTGAATTCCGACAGCCCACCGCCGTGGGCGCTGCCGCCGTGGAAGGCCAGCATCTCGCAGATGTTCGATGCAGTGGCGG
>NZ_DATCVM010000068.1:0-6301 GCF_036566845.1 Williamsia sp. | reverse complement strand
TGATTGCTTAACGTGACAGTGCCCATTAGGGACAGGGCCACCGGATCTGATGGTAGGTCTCCTCGCAGGCGTGGGTGTCGGGTATCGATGCTGGATCGGCGACCGGACAGGTCGGACGAAGGACTGCGAATGAACACGAGTTACGCCGTGTTTTGCGGTATCGACGTGGGCAAAGGCGAACATCCGTCGGGTTGGACGCCTCAGGTGATCGGCTGTCCGACAAACCGCTGCCCAATGACGAAATGAAACTTCGGGCCGTATTCGACAACCTCGCCAGATACGGACCAGTACTGCTGATCGTCGATCAACCCCACACCATCGGAGCCCTACCGGTCACCGTTGCCAGAGCCTGCGGCCACGACGTCGCGTACCTGCCCGGACTGTCGATGCGCAGGATCGCAGACCTCTACCCCGGTCAGGCGAAAACCGATGCGAGAGATGCGTTCATCATTGCCGATACAGCAAGGGCCATGCCGCATACGCTGCGCCGGGTCGACACCGGCGACGAAATATTGGCCGAGCTCGGCGTGCTCGTCGGGTTCGACGACGACCTCGCCGGCGAAGCCACCGAAATCAGCAACCGCATCCGCGGACTACTCACCGGCATCCATCCCGCACTCGAACGGGTCGTCGGGCCCCGCATCAGCCATCCCGCTGTTCTGGAAATCCTGACCCGCTGCGGCGGGCCGAACGGAATCCGCGTCGCAGGCAAACACAAACTCACCAACCTCGCGGTCAAACACGCACCCCGCATGGGCGCTCGACTGGCCGACGAGATCATCACCGCACTCAGTACACAAACAGTGACAGTACCCGGCAGCAATGCCGCGGAGATCGTCCTGCCGAAACTTGCCGAATCTTTGAAAGAGACTCTGCTGCAACGGAAGACTATCGGTGACGATGTCGAGAGGATGCTCGATGACCACGCTCTTTCCCAGCCGAAGATCTCGATGCCCGGCATCGGGATCTCCGGCTGCAGCCGAAGATCCTGCTCGAAGTCGGTGACGAGTCCGCATTCAAGTCCGCAGGCCACGTCGCCGCCTACGCCGGGATCGCTCCCGTGACCCACAGATCGGGCTCTTCGATCCGCGGTGAACACCCTGCACGATCAGGAAACCGAAAGCTCAAACGCGCGCTGTTCCTGTCCGCATTCGCCGCCCTGCACGACTCGACCAGCCGCTCCCACTACGACCGCAAACGGGCTGAAGGCAAGAAACACAATGCCGCTCTGATCTGTCTCGCCCGACGCCGCTGCGATGTTCTCTACGCGATGCTCAAGAACAAGACTCTCTACCAAACGTTTTCCGCTGCAGCAGCTTGACGGAAACCATAGGGACACCCCCTGACGTCGACATGTGCTCTCCGGCGACCGATGGCTACCGGTAGCTAGAATGGGGTAGGCGCATCGCGAGGAGACCCTCATGGGCAGGTTTTGGTGGGCCCGGGCGCGGAACATCGGTGCGCCGGGCAAAGTGCGCTGAGGCTTGCCATGCCGGACAAGACCACCGAGAGCACGCAACGACAGGTCGACGTAAACGTCGTCGCGGAGTTGGCGGCTGAAGGTTTCGAAGATGCGTCTATCGCCGGCCGCGGCGGTTTCGGCATCGTGTACCGGTGCAGGCAACCCACGCTCGACCGGGTGGTAGCCGTCAAAGTCCTGAGCCCGGACCCGGACCACATGGATCGGGCGCGTTTCCTGCGCGAACAACAAGCGATGGGGCGGTTGTCCGGGCACCCAAACATCGTCCATGTGCTGCAAGCAGGAATCACCTATACCGGTCGTCCCTACATCGTGATGCCGTTTCATCGCCGTGATTCCCTCGACTCCTGGATCATCAAGCACGGAGCATTGACGGCCGCTGAGACGCTGGCTCTCGGTGTCAAACTTGCCGGTGCTTTGGAAACCGCGCACCGCGCGGGAGTGCTGCACCGCGACATCAAACCAGGGAACATCCTGCTGACCGAGTACGGCGAGCCGCAGTTGACCGACTTCGGTATCGCCCGCATCACCGGCGGTGAGGAGACCACCCGGGGTCTGGTGGCCGGGTCCCCCGCCTATACCGCCCCGGAGCTGCTCAGCGGCGCCGACGCATCGATGGCCACCGATATCTATGGCCTCGGCGCGACACTGTTCACGGCACTGGCGGGCCGACCGGCGTTTGCCCGTCGCCGAGGCGAGCAGGTCTTCGCCCAGCTCATACGCGTCGGTACGGATCCGCTGCCTGATCTTCGAGAGGCGGGAGTCCCTGAGGCGGTGTGCACCGTGATGGAGTCGGCCATGGCCCGAGACCCAGCGGACCGCCCCACCACTGCTGCGGAACTGGGCGCCGCGCTGCGAGGGGCGGGCGAACACATTGGCCTCGCCCTGGGAGACATCCCGCTTCCGATCGTCGACGAGGAAGACCGCCCCTTCCGACCCACGGACGAGGTCAGGGTCGGCGTGTCGGAATATCTTCGATACCGACGTGGCAGAGAGACCCCGGCAGAACTCCCTCCGCCACCGAGTGCGTCCACCAAGTACCGTCCACCGGTCACGCCGGGTGCGGCGGTGGCGCGCACGCACCTGCTTGAGCGCCTGCGCCGCAGCGGTGGCCCTCGCCTCGTGCTCATTCATGCACCTGCCGGGTTCGGAAAGAGCACACTCGCCGCTCAACGCCTCGCTGCCCTGCGGGAGGAGGGGGTGGCGACTGCGTGGCTGACGATCGACAACGACGACAACACGCTCATCTGGTTCCTCACCCACCTGATCGAGTCCATCGCCGTCGCACAACCAGCCTTCGGCCGAGAGCTGGTTCGTGAACTCGAAGTCCACGGTGCCGGCCGCGAAAGGTACGTTCTGACCTCGCTGATCGACGAGCTCCATTCCTCCGACCATCACGTCGCCCTGGTCATCGACGACTGGCACCGCGTGAGCAACGAGGACACGCGGTCAGCCCTGGCGTTCATCCTCGAGCACGGTTGCCACCACCTGCACCTGATCGTCACCAGCCGCACCCGCCTCGGCCTCCCACTGAGCAGAATGAGCGTGCACAATGAGCTGGTTGAAATAGATTCCGCAGCACTGCGTTTCGACGTCCGCGAGTCGACGCAGCTGCTGGTCGACCGCACCGGTCTCGACCTGGACACACCTGACATCGTCGAGCTCGAACAGTCGACCGACGGATGGGCGGCGGCATTGCAACTGGTCTCGCTGGCATTACGCGACCACCCGAACCCGCGGAGGCTTATCAAGGATCTGTCCGGAGGGAACCGGGCCATCGGCGAGTATCTGGCCGAGAACGTGCTCGGCAGTCTCGACCGACGCACCCTCGATCTCCTCCTCGCAACGTCGATCACTGAGAAGATCTGCGGCAGCTTGGCACGCGCGCTCACCAGCGGCCAGGAAGGTCAAGCGGCGCTCGAGGACATCGAGTCCCGCGATCTGTTCCTGCGCCGGCTCGACGAGGAAGGGGAGTGGTTCCGCTACCACCACCTGTTCGCCGAGTTCCTCCAACACCGCCTCGATCGTGACGATCCCGACCGAATCGTCGAACTCCATCGAAGAGCCGGCCAGTGGTTCGCGGACCGGCACCTTCTGAGCCAGGCGGTCGACCACTACCTCCTCGCCGGGGAAGAGAACGACGCTGTCACGCTCGTCGAGGACGCCGCGATGGACCTGCTCGAGCAGTCGCAGATGGGGACGCTCCTCGGCCTCGCCGCGAAACTGCCGGCGAAAGGAACTACCACCCGGCCCCGACTCCAGGTTGCACTCGCGTGGGCGCACGCCCTGCTGCATCACCCGCGCGACGCCGAGGAAATGCTGTCTGTCGCGGAGACAGCTCTGGCCAGCGACGATGACAAGGTTGCGGATTTGCGTGTCGAGGCGGCATTAATCCACGCCACGATCACCGCGTTCAACGACGAGATCGACGGATTGGACGAGGCCGTCGAGCGGTGCATGGCCCGGGCGGACACCCTGCGACCCTGGGTGTTGTGCGGAGCCGTCGACGTCGCGTCCTTCCACGCGATCTACCGCTTCGATTTCGACGAAGCTCGGCGATGGCAGAAATGGGCGCTGCCCTTCCATCGGCGCTCCAACGGTCCGTTCAGCGTTATCTACGGATATTGCATGGCTGGCATCGCCGCACGAGAACAACTCGATCTGCCGGCGGCCGAGGCCAGCTTCCGGCACGCCATGGCACTCGCCACCGAGGCCGACGAGGATCTCGGCTACGGCGCCCGGCTCACCGCAGCTCTACTCGGCGACCTACTGTACGAACAGGGGCATCTCACCGAGGCGGATCAACTCCTCGACCGTAGCCACACCTTGGGCGCCGAGGGAGGCACCGTCGACTTCATGGTCGCCACCTACGGCACGGGTTCCCGGCTGAAACTTCTGCTCGGGCAGAAGGATGCTGCGAATGCGCGCCTCGATGAGGGTGCCCGGCTGGCGCAGCAACTGGGGTTGCCCCGGTTGGCAGCGCGAATCACCAACGAACGAGTCCGCGCCGGAATCGGACACGCGGCTTCCGGGGCCCCGGTTCTCGACCTCGAGAGCCGACAACTGCCCGACCGCAATAACGGAATCGCCGTAACCAAGTTCGAAATTGAAGAGGACTCGAGGATCCGGGCAGCATTGACCGCACACGATAAGAACCGCGAGTCCGTCTACGAAAGGGCACACGCCCTCGTTGAGTCGATCGATCAACGGGCCCGCCCGCGGGCATTCCTCCACACCGCCCTGCTGCAGGTGGAAGTGCTCGCCACCCTGGGACACGAGGATGCCGCACTGACGGCGCTGTTGCCGCTCGCCGAGCAGTGCGCTCGGCTCGGTCTGGTACGACCGGTGCTGGACGCCGGACCCGCGGTGACTCAGGTGGCAAGAAATCTGCGAACTCATCTACCGGAGTGTGCCGACACCACCGCTTTCCTCGGATTGGACGACTACCTCGCCGACCTGGAGAAGCAGCCACCTTGATCGTCGGGTGTCGTTGCCGCCTGCAACTCCCAGGGCACTGTCACGTTGTTGAACGCGGCAAACTGGGAGAATGTGGCGTGAGCACCCCGATACTGTCGTACAAAGGCCACTGCTACCCGGCCGAGATCATCAACCATTGCGTGTGGTTGTACTTCCGGTTTCCGCTCAGCTTCCGTGAAGTTGAGGAGATGATGCTCGAACGCGGTGTCGTGGTCAGCTACGAGACAATCCGCCGGTGGTGCGCCAAGTTCGGGCAAACCTACGCGAACCAGCTACGCCGACGGCGGTCCCGGCCCGGTGACAGATGGCATCTCGACGAGGTGTTCATTCGAATCAATGGTCGGCAACACTATCTGTGGCGTGCGGTCGACCAGCACGGCAACGTGCTCGACGTGCTAATTCAGTCGCGTCGAAACGGCAACGCCGCCAAACGATTCTTCCGTAAGCTACTCAAGGGCTTGCACTATGTCCCGCGGGCGATCGTTACCGATAAGCTGGCGAGCTACAGCGTCGCCCACCGCGAGATGCTGGCCTCGGTTGAGCATCGCCGATCCAAGTACTTGAACAACCGGGCCGAGAATTCCCATCAGCCGACCCGGCAGCGAGAGCGCGCGATGAAGCGGTTCACATCGCCCGGGCAGCAACGCTTCCTCTCCGCCTTCTCTGGCATCTCACCGCACTTCCGACCCCGCCGGCATCGACTGACCGCGGCCGAGTGGCGTACCGAGATGACCGACCGTTTCGCGGTCTGGCAGGAAGTCACCGCGACCACCGCCGCCGCCTGAGAATGAACGTCTCGGCGGCGTACCGCAGCATCGTGTACCAAACTAGCTGCACCGCTATACTTTTCGACTAACGTGACAGTGCCCGCCGCGGAAGCCGACTGGATTGGTCCCCGGCAGCTCGAGTGGATCGCTACCCTTATTCGGGAGCAGTTGAATCGGCACTGTCACGTTAATCGAAAAGTATAGCGGTGCATATAGTTTGGTACAGAACGCGACGGGGAACCGTCGGGCAGTTCATTTTCAGGCGGCGGCGTCGGTCGCGGTGACTTCCTGCCAGACCGCGAAACGGTCGGTCATCTCGGTACGCCATTTGAGTGCTGTGAGCCGGTGTCGGCCGGGCCGGAAATGTGGTGAGATGCCCGAGAAGGCGGAGAGGAATCGTTGCGCGTGCCCAGGCGATGTGAACCGTTTCATCGCCCGTTCTCGCTGCCTGGTGGGTTGGTGCGAGTTCTCGGCGCGATTGTTCAAGTACTTGGATTGGCGATGCTCGACCGAGGCCAGCATCTCGCGGTGCGCGACCTGGTAGCTGGCGAGCTTGTCGGTGATGATCACCCGTGGC
>NZ_DATCVM010000067.1:0-26733 GCF_036566845.1 Williamsia sp. | reverse complement strand
CCGACCGGGCCGCGGTGTTCGGAGCACTGGCGGCCGCCATCACCGCCGTGTTCCCCTCGCTTCCGTACGTCGAGCTGGCCTTCACGTCCGTGCCGAACGCGGTGGGCGTTTCGCTCGCGCCGGTCACCGCGGTCCTGATCTGCTCGGCACTGACCGATCGGCGACGGATACCGGCAGCGGCGCTGGCGATTGCCGGTACCGCCGCAACACATCCGTCGGGCCTGGTCGTGGTCGCCGTCATCGTGGGACTCTGGTGGCTCCTGCAACGGCTGTGGACACCGGTCCGCGGTCGGCTCGGCGACTTCGCGGGCCTGGCCGCCGTCGGAGCGCTGGCTCTCGTGCTGATCAGTCCGGTCATCATCGGGACACTCAAGATGTCGGACAACAACGAGTTGTCCGGGTATGACTTCCGGGACGAAGACGCGACCGCCGCGCAAGCCGCGGTCCGCGCCGCACTCCAGGGCACCGAGATCCTCAGCGGCGACTATCCGCTGATCTACCTCCTGCTCCCGGCCGCCATCGGTCTGGGCTGGCTGGTGTGGTCGCGGAGCTGGGGGATGGTCGCGGCCTGGTTGGCATTTGTGGTCACCACCGCCAACGCCGTTGCCGAGTTGCCGTTGATCCCGTCGTCGCTCGCCGGCGTCCTCGGTGGGTACTTCTACAACTCGCAACACCGGCTCACGTTTGTGGTGTCGATCTTCACCGCCACGGCCGCCGGCATCGGACTTGGGGTACTGGTGTTGTGGGTGGCGGGTCTACTCGCCCGTCGAGACCGGTTCCGCGGCAACGCGCTCGTGCTCCCCGGGGTGGCCGTGATCGGTTTGCTGCTGGTGCTCGCCGGCGGTGTCTGGCGCTACGCCGACAACGGCAAGATCGCCACGCAGTACCGGAGTGAGGCACGAATCGGGATCGAAGACGTCGTCGCCTACAAATGGCTGGCGCAGCAACCGGACGCCCGCGGCACCGTGATCCTCAACAACCTCGATCAGGGCACGGGCTGGATGTATCCGGTGGCAGATCTGACGCCGCTGTACCCGTTCTATCGCGCCAACGATTTCAGTCAGCGCCAGACCGCCCTTCACTGGAATGTCGCGAAGATCGGCAGCGACCCGGAGATCGACCAGATCGTGCGAGACCTGGGGATCCGCTACGTCATCGACGCCCCGCCCAGCTACTGGTGGTTCCAGGAAGGCCCACCGCGGCCGGAAGAGGGCTACTACGGAGATCCGTACCTGGAACTGCGCGAGCACGGGGCGCCCGGGTTGCGGGAGATCTTTTCCCAAGGAAACGTGACCATCTACGAGGTCACCGAAGAAGTACGGAACGGAACGCGATAATGCGCACAGTGGTCACCGGCGGAGCCGGATTCATCGGGTCGACGCTTGTCGATCGGCTCCTCGACGAAGGCCACGAGGTGGTGGTTCTCGACGACTTCTCACGCGGCCGCCGTGAGAATCTCGCCTCCGCGATCGATCGTGGTGCGACGGTTGTCGACGGTGACGTCACCAGCGTCGACCTGGGCGAGATCGTCGGACAGGCGCAGCCGGAGGTCATCTTCCACCTCGCGGCCCAGATCGATGTCCGGGCGTCGGTGACCGACCCGCTGTTCGACGCAAACGTGAACGTGCTCGGAACGATTCGCGTCGCCGAGGCGGCGAGACTTGCCGGTGTCCGCAAGGTCGTCTTCACGTCGTCGGGCGGCTCGATCTACGGATCACCCGAGCTCCTGCCGGTCGCCGAGAGCGCCCCGCTCGCACCCATGAGCCCCTACGCCGCAGCCAAGGTCAGCGGTGAGATCTACCTCAACATGTACCGGTCGCTGTACGGACTCGACTGCACCCACATCGCTCCGGCGAATGTGTATGGGCCACGCCAAGATCCACACGGTGAGGCCGGTGTGGTCGCGATCTTCGCCAAGCACCTGCTCTCCGGAGCGCCGACCAAGCTGTTCGGCGACGGCGGGAACACCCGCGACTACGTGTACGTCGACGATGTGGTCGCCGCGTTTGTGCTCGCGTCGGCCGAAGACGGTGGGGGACAGCGCTTCAACGTCGGCACCGGCGTGCAGACCTCCGACCGGGACCTGCACACGATGGTGGCGGAGGCCGCCGGCGCCGCTGACACACCCACCTTCGAACCGGCTCGCCTCGGCGATGTCCGTGATTCGTCGATCGACGGTTCCCGCGCCGGTGTGGTGCTCGGCTGGAAGCCCGCGGTGACGCTGGCCGAAGGCATCGCTCGGACGGTGGACTACTTCCGCAACAACGGCTGAGAACTACTCGACCACTTTTTCGGTGGCGGCGTATTTGTTCTCGGTGGCTGTTTTGAGGGGTTGCCACCAGTCGGTGTTGTCGCGGTACCAGGTGATGGTGTCGGCGAGGCCGGCGCGGAAGTCGAGGAACTGCGGTTGCCAGCCGAGTTCGGTGCGTAGCCGGGTGGAGTCGATGGCGTAGCGCAGGTCGTGGCCGGGTCTGTCGGTGACGAAGTCGAAGGCGTCGGTGGGCTGCCCGGTGAGTTCGAGGATGGTTTCGATGACGGTGCGGTTGTCGGCTTCGCCGTCGGCGCCGATCAGGTAGGTCTCGCCGATCTGGCCTTTGTCGATGATGGTCCAGACGGCGTCGTTGTGGTCGTGGACGTGGATCCAGTCGCGGACGTTGGTGCCGTGGCCGTAGAGCTTGGGGCGGATGCCGGACAGGACGTTGGTGATCTGGCGGGGGATGAACTTTTCGATGTGCTGGTAGGGGCCGTAGTTGTTGGAGCAGTTGGAGATGGTGGCTTGTACCCCGAAGGAGCGGACCCAGGCGCGGACCAGGAGGTCGCTGCCGGCTTTGGTGGAGGAGTAGGGGCTCGAGGGGTTGTAGGCGGTGGCTTCGGTGAAGCGGTTCGGGTCGTCGAGTTCGAGGTCGCCGTAGACCTCGTCGGTGCTGATGTGGTGGTAGCGGGTGTGGTGTTTGCGGACTGCTTCGAGCAGTGAGAACGTGCCGACGATGTTGGTGTGGACGAAGCTGGTGGGGTCGGCCAGGGAGTTGTCGTTGTGCGATTCGGCGGCGAAGTGGACCACCAGGTCGCTGCCTGCGACGAGTGAATCGACGAGTTCGGTGTCGGCGATGTCACCCCGGACGAACTCGATGCGGTCGGCGACGGGTTCGAGGGATTGTGCGTTGGCGGCGTAGGTCATCGCGTCGAGGACCACGATCTGCACGTCGGGCCTGGTGGCCAGTGTGCGATGCACAAAATTGGCGCCGATGAATCCGGCACCACCGGTGATCAATACCCGCATTTGTTGCCTCCGTTCGATGCTGCAACCCTACCGACCGGGGTAGTTGCCGACGGCCACGGGACCTGCGCCTTAAGGTGTGAACCATGCGCGGAATCATTCTGGCCGGGGGAACCGGGTCTCGGTTGCATCCGATCACTCAGGGTGTCAGCAAACAGCTCGTGCCGGTGTACGACAAACCGATGATCTATTACCCGCTGAGCACACTGATGCTCGCGGGGATCCGGGACATCCTCATCATCACCACGCCGCATGACGAAGCGGCCTTCCAATCGCTGCTCGGCGACGGCTCCCAGTTCGGTCTGTCGTTGACCTACCAGGTGCAGGCCAGCCCCGACGGTCTCGCACAGGCATTCGTGTTGGGTGCCGATCACATCGGCGGCGACTCGGTCGCGCTGGTCTTGGGCGACAACATCTTCTACGGACCCGGCCTCGGTGAGCAGCTCAACCGGTTCCAGACCATCGACGGCGGTGCGGTGTTCGCCTATTGGGTCCGCAACCCGCAGGACTACGGCGTGGTCGACTTCGGCGCCAACGGTAAAGCCGTTGACCTGCAAGAGAAGCCAGAGCATCCCAGGTCGAACTACGCGGTCCCGGGTCTGTACTTCTACGACAACGACGTCGTCGAGATCGCCGCCGGCCTACAGCCCAGCGCCCGCGGTGAATACGAGATCACCGACGTCAACCGCACTTACCTCGATCAGGGCCGCCTCCAGGTGGAGGTGTTGCCGCGCGGCACGGCCTGGCTCGACACCGGCACCTTCGATTCTCTCCTCGACGCCGGAAACTTCGTGCGCACCGTCGAACAACGTCAGGGCCTGAAAATCGCTGTGCCAGAAGAGGTTGCCTGGCGCCGCGGCTTCATCGACGACAGCCAGCTCGAGGTCGCGGCGACCAAACTCCTCAAATCCGGTTACGGCACATACCTCTTGGACCTACTACAGCGTGGCAAGGATTTCTGACGATGCAGATCGAACCCCTGTTCATCGACGGTGCTTTTGAGATCACCCCAAAGATGTTCGGCGACCCCCGCGGACTGTTCATGGAATCGTTCCGCGCCGACCTGCTCTCCGAAGCCATCGGCCACCCGTTCGACCTGCAGCAGGCAAACCTGTCTGTCTCCGCCGCCGGAGTGCTGCGCGGAGTGCACTTCGCCGATGTGCCACCCGGACAGGCCAAATACGTCAGCTGCCCCAAAGGCGCCATCTACGACATCGTTGTCGACATCCGCGTCGGCTCACCGACCTTCGGCCAGTCCCACGGAGTCCTGCTCGACGACACCAACCGCAAGTCCCTCTATGTCGGCGAAGGACTCGGCCACGCATTCGTCAGCCTCCAAGACGACTCGGTGGTCACCTACCTGTGCTCGACCGGTTACAACCCCACCGGTGAACACGGCATCTCACCCCTGGACCCGGCACTGGGCATCGACCTGCCCACCGCAGCCCGCGACGGCAGCCCGCTGACCTACACACTGTCCGACAAAGACACCGCTGCACCGACATTGGCCGGGGCCCGGGAATCCGGCCTCCTCCCGGACTTCGACGACGTCACCGCATTCCTGCAGGCGCTGGCAGATCCAACCGTCGCCTAAAAATTCGCTCCACGTACCTGCGTACGCGCCGGTTGCGACAGGCGCGTACGCAGGTACGTGGAGCGAATTGGGGGATCTACAACTGCAGCGTCGAGGCTGCACCAAGCCGATCGAGCAGAGTCGGGTCGTGGCTGACGATGGCAATCGCCGTTCCCTGGCCGGACAGCTCTCGCAGCAGGGTGACGACGGTGGTGGTGGCGATCGGGTCGAGCATTGCGGTGGGTTCGTCGCAGAGCAGAAACGCCGGTTCACCGATGAGTACGCGTGCGAGGCAGGCTCGCTGGAGTTGCCCACCGCTGACCTGGGTGGGAAAACGGGTGAGCAGATCGGGGTCGAGGCCCACCCGGTCGGCAACTGCGTCGAGATGGGCTGCGCGCCCGGCGATGTCGGCGGGCTCGGTGATGATCTGGGCCAGCGTCCATCGCGGGTTGCAGACCTGTCTCGGGTGCTGGTCGATCATGGCCAACGAGCCCGGTGCGGCCGTGGGCGCGCCGTTGTAGGTGACGGTGCCGGCATCCGGGGTCTGTAGGCCCGCCACCACCCGGAGCAAAGTCGTCTTCCCGCTGCCCGATGGTCCGGCCACGCCGGTGATGACTCCCGACCTCACCTCGAGGTCGACGTCGTCCAGGACGGTCTGATCACCGAAGTGAACCGAGATGGAGTGGGCCTGCAGGACATGGTTTTTCATGCCGACACCCCGTCGAAGAACGTGCTGACGTAGGTGTTGTCGATATCCAGGATCGATGTGGGTGTGCCGGTGGCTACAATCCGCCCGGCGCGCATCAGGGCGACGGAATCACAGATGTCTTCTGCAAACAGACCCGACACGTCATGGGTGATCACCAGGACCCCCGCACCGCCATCGGCCATGGAACGCAACAACCGCCAGGTGGCGGCCGCGAGCGCGGGGTCCAGGGCCGAGGTGGGCTCGTCGGCCACCAACACCGACGGGTCGCCGGCGAGTGCGGCGGCTATCGCGGCCCGCTGGGCCATGCCACCGGAGAGTTCGTGTGGAAAGAGGTCCAGTGCTGACACCGGGAGTTCGACGACCTCGGCGAGCTCGCGGGCAGTGCGGGCACCACCCAGGATGCGGATGCACTCGGTGATCTGTGAACCGACGGTGCGCACCGGGGTGAAGGAGGTGGCCGGAGACTGAGGTATCAGGCCGACCTCGCGTCCACGGATCCGGCGCCACCGCTTGTCGTCGGTCGCGGCAATCGACTCACCGTTGATGAGGACCTCGCCGCTCACCGTGGACCCGGGTGGCAGGAGACCGCAGAGTGCCACCGCGACAAGCGATTTACCGCACCCGGATTCACCCATGAGTGCGGTCAGCTCCCCGCGCGCCATCGTCAGGTCCACACCGGCCAGGCCGGTGACCCCCGGTGCACGTCGACCGCCCCGAGTGGCGATCTCCACCTTCAGGTCCCGGATGTAGGCGCCCGCGTTCACCAGACTTCTCCCTGAGGTGGTTCCATCCGCCGGCGCAGGCTCGACGCCCCCGCCGCCACCGCCAGTGCGGTGAGGACCAGCGCGCCTGCCGGGACGGCCAGCGTCCACCAGGCGCCGAGCATCACATCTCCGCGGGCCTGTCCGAGGAGTGTGCCGAGACTGGCGCGGTCAGGAGAGAGCCCGACCCCGAGGAACGACAGGGTCGATTCGTGCCACACCGCATGGGGCAGCAGCATCACCATGGCGACGAGGGCCTGCCCCCCGACCGCGGGCAGGAGATGCCGCCGCGCCACAAAACAGTGCGAGGCGCCGGACAGACGAGCTGTGTCCACCCAACCGGATCGGGACGCTGCCAACAGTTCTGCCCGGACCACGCGGGCCACGGCCGGCCAGTGCGTCAGAGCGATCGAGGCGATGATGGCCAGCGGTGCGCCGCGCCACATCGCGGCGATGACGATGCCGACGACGAGGTGGGGGAGAGCGTTGAATCCGTCGACCACTCGCATGACCACGGCGTCGACCCAGCCACCGACGCCGGCGGCGAGCAGTCCGACGAAGACACCCAGAAGTGTTGCGACCACCGCGCATATCGCAGCCATCAGCAACGAGATCCGCAGCCCCTGCGCGGTGCGGACCAGCAGGTCGTAGCCGGAATGGTCGGTGCCCATGAGGTGCTGCGCGCCAGGGGCCGCGAGCGCCTGGCCGAAGTCGGCAACCTGCGCGCCCGCGACCATCGGCACTCCGACGGCGATGACCGCGATCACCGACAACATCAGCCACGGCCAGTGGCGGATTGCCCGTTGAGCAGCGATGGGCGCCGTCATGCCGACATTCCGATCCGAGGGTCGATGGCGGTCGCGGCGGCATCGGACAACGCCGATCCCAGCAGGACGGCCAGAGCAGATCCCACCGCCAACGCGGCCATCAGCGGAAAGTCCAGCGCGGCAGCGGAGTCGACCAGCACCGAGGCGACACCGGGCCAGCCGAAGATGGTCTCGACGATGGCGGCGCCGGCGATGACCTCGGGAAGCCGGGTCCCCAGAAGTGCGAGGGTAGGGGCCACGGAGGTGGGAATGATGTGGCCGCGCATCAGATCCCGGCCACCGACGCCCCGGGCGCGGGCGGCTCGGACCGCATCAGAGCCGACGGATTCGACGACCGAGGCCCGGGTGGCCAGCAACAGCCACGGAATCTGTGAAAGTGTCAGTGCCACAAAGGGCAACACAGCGTGCTCGAGAATACCCGCAGCCGTGTACGGGTCGCCGGGGTTGCGGGCGCCGGATGTGGGGAACCATTGCAGCCCCACCGACAGCACCGCGACCAGCACCAGGGACACAACAAACGGCGGCACGGACGCGAACAATGCCGATCCCGCCGCGCAGAGTTTGTCGACCGTGCCGCCGCGATGCATGCCGGCGAGCGCGCCCACGCCGACGGCGATCACGGTTGCGGCGACCAGCGCGGCCGCGGACAGACCTAGCGTGAAGGGCAGGCGGCTGGTGAGAACCTCTGCCACCGGCAGGGATTGGGTCGACGACCACCCGAGGTCACCGTGCAGAAGATCGCAGAGCCAATGCCACCACGCGGTGTACCAGGACTGGTCGGTGTCGTAGGCGTCCGCGGTCGCCTGTCGCTGCGACTGTGTGGCGCTCTGATAGTTGTCGCCGAGGTAGGCCGCCAACGGGTCGAACGGGGACAGTGAGGCCAGCAGGAAGATGGCTGCGGAGACCGCAATCGTCACCGGGACCGCGATCACGGCGCGAATACCCAGCAAACGTGCTGCCGGAACCAACCGGCGCTTGGTGGTGTTCACCCGCTTGGCGGTATTCATCGCTGCCAGGCGGCGATGTGCCACCACGGTCCCCACGTCACGCCGTGCGAGTGTGGTTCGAGGATGGGTGCGGTCTGCTCCCAGCCGAGGTCGCGGTAGGCGTAGGTGTGGTCGAGGAATGCCAGGAAGACCGATGACGGCTGCGCCATGTAGATGGCCTGGATCTCGCGGTACCTCGCGTTGTTCTCCGGTGTGGTCGCCGAGGCGCGGGCCTGCTCCAGCAGCTGATCCAATCCCGGTGCGGTGAAGTTGCCGGGATTCGCGTATGGCGACGAATCCGGGACGCGGGTGTGCAGTGTGTTGTAGACCTGGGAATCGATGCTGTACGGCGTCTCCCCGCCGCCGAGCAGCACCGCGGAGCCCTCCAGCCTGGTCTCGATGTCGTCCCAGCTGCTGCCCCGGGGTATGACCTCGACACCGAGCGGCTTCATCGCGGCCGCAAACGCCACGGCCAGGTCTCTCCGCAGTGTGTCCTGTGCGTTGTAGAGCAACTCGAATGATGCTGGAGAACCATCTTTTTCGCGGATGCCACCATCACCGGGCCGCCAGCCCGCGGAGTCGAGCAGGGCGGCTGCCCGCGTCGGGTCGTGGTCGAACACCGCTTCCGGGTTGTAGGCGTCGCCGTAGACCGCCGCCACCGGGGTGCTGGCCGGATTAGCTTGTCCGGCAAGGACATCAGCGACCATGGCGGCGCGGTCGATGCCGTAGTTCATGGCCAGACGCGCCTGCGGATCGGCTGTGAACGCGTTGCCGCTCGGGAAGGACACGCCCCGCCAGTCTGCGGAGCGGACGCCGACCACGTCGACACCATCTCGTCCTTCGAGCGCCTCGATCATCTTGGGGGGCAGGGAACCGCCGTCGACCTCGCCCGTCGAGATCTGTGCGGACCTGCTGTTGTCGTCGGGGGAGTAGGTGAACACCAGGGTTGTCACCTGGGGCAGATCGCCCCAGTAGTCCGAGCGTGCGGTCATCACGGCCTGGTCGCTCTGCAGTTCGTCTAGCGTATAGGGGCCGGTGCCAATGGGTTTGGTGTTCAGGGCCCAGTCGGCCGCAGGTGCGTTCTCGACCTTCTCCGACGGTGCGATCCCGAGCAAAAGGTACGGCGAGGGATCAGCATTGGTGTTCATGGTGACGGTCACGGCGTCCGGACCGTCTGCGCTGATGTCGACAACCGGCGCCAGCCCTGCCGAGACCTCCGAAGCGACAACCGGATTGCGGACGGCGTCGTAAGTGGCGACCACATCCGCCGAATCGAGTGCGGAACCGTCCGAGAAGGTGACGCCGGGGCGTAACGTGAGCCGCCACCGCCGGTCGCCGACATTCTCGGGGGTGCTGTCCGCGAGAGACGGGACCAGTGCGGGCAGTGCCGTGTCGGTGTCCGCTGCGGGCCGGAGCAAACCCTCGTACAGCGGCGAGACACCGAGGGCGCCGTACCCCGCGACAGGGTTGTAGCCGCCCAGGGGTTGGCTGTCCGCGAGCACGATTCGCCGGGAATCCTCGACCGATGGCGACGAGCAGCCGGCCAGGACCAGCAGTCCTGCGGCGGCCAGCAGTGCCGAGCGTCGTGACGCGGTCAGCATCGAGCCCCTTTCGAGATGAGTCCTGGAGATATATGTGTCTGACTGGACATATATGTGCCGTGCAGTAGCCTAACATCGTGAGCGAACCCCAGCCGGACGATGTCGATGAGTGGGCCAAACGCTTTGCGCTGCTGTCTGATTCCACGCGGCTGCGGCTGATCACCCAGATGCACGAACATCCGGGTTCGATGGTCGGTGAACTCGCCGCGGCGGCGGGCATCACCGAGAACGCGGCGTCACAGTCGCTGAGGGTTCTCCGCGCGCAGGGCTGGGTCGCGACCACCAAAACCGGGCGGACCGTGCACTACAGCGTGGTGGCCGATGCGATTGTGCACCGAATCCTGCACGACGTCATGGGCGCCCGGCACCACAACCACGATCACTGAGGTGGATCGGCCGGCGGATCCTGTCCGGGTTCGGGGGTGCCGGCCGGTCGTTGGTTCTCCAGCGCCGCGTTCTGCAGTGCCACCGACCGGGCGAGGCGGGCGTACTTGATCTCGACGTCACGGAACCGCAGGTAGGTGCTGATCGTGGTGAAGGCGAACGCGACCACCAGCCCGTACAGCACCAGGTCGGTACCACGCCCGACACCCACCCAGCCCGCGATGACCGTCAGATCGTCCGGCCGCAGCAGCGCGTACACACCAAAGGCGAGGAACGCCAGGAAGATCAGCTTCACCCACGCCGATGCCCGGGCGCTGCCGCGACGGGTGATGAAGTAGCCGACCAGCAGGAGTACGGCAACGATCAGGAGGATCTGGATGACCAGCATGGTGCTATCGCCTCATCCGGCCACCGAGCAGACCGTCGCTCAAGATGTTGACACCGTTGAGTAATGACTGGCCCTTGGCCATCGAATACTCGGTGTAGAGGATGGTCACCGGCTGCTCGGACACCCGCCAACCGTGCTGGTCGATGAGCGCCACGAACTCCGACGCGTGACTCATCCCGTTCATGATCAGGTCGAGCTCGTCGGCCACCGTGGAGTTGAACACGCGCAGACCGTTGTGTGCGTCGGTCAGTCCCATCCGCCGGGTCCGTGGACTGAGGAAGACGATGGTGCGCAACGCCATTCGCTTGATCAGAGGAACGCTCTTGCTGCGGTCCTCGGCGAAGCGGGTACCGATCACGATGTCGAGGGGCTCGGTCCGGAGCCGTGCCAGCATCGCGACCACGTCGTCGACCTGGTGCTGGCCGTCGGCATCGAAGGTCACGAAGTACCGCGCCCGCGGCTTCGTCCGCGCGTATTCGACGCCGGTCTGGATCGCCGCACCCTGACCGAGGTTCACCGGGTGGCGGACGAGATCGGCACCCGCGGCCCGGATCTCGGTGGCCGAACCATCTTTGCTGCCGTCGTCGACGCAGACGATGTTCGGGAACGTCCGCTTGGCGGCGGTGATGACCGAGCGGATCACCGGTGCCTCGTTGAACACCGGGACGATCAGCCAGACGTCGGTGTTGCCGGTGGCAGTTGGTGAGTCAGTGATGATCACACCTCCACGCGCACATCGACCGGGTACCGAACGGCCCGCGGCAACCCAACCGTCTGTCAGGCCGATAGGCAGTCTATCGGTATCACCTCCCAGGGAAGGCGCCTGTACGCTGCGGAGCGTGCCAGCTGTCGACGTCATGTTGCCGTTCTACGGCGACGTGGATCTGCTGAAAGCCGCGGTCCGCAGCGTCCTCGATCAGACGTTCACCGATTTCCGGCTGGTGGTGGTCGACGATCAGTATCCCGATCCCGAGCCGCAGCGCTGGCTGCGGTCGCTGGGTGATCCGCGCGTGCACCACCTCCGCAACGATGTGAATCTCGGCGTCAACGGCAACTTCCGGCGCTGTGTTGACCTGGTCGAGGCGCCCGTGTTCACCCTGATGGGCTGCGACGACCTGATGGGACCGGAGCATCTGGCGACCACGGTTGCGGCGATCGAGTCCCATCCCGACGTCGCGGTGATCCAGTCGGGTGTGCAGGTCATCGACGCCGACGACACCGTGGTCCGGCCGCTGGGCGATCGGGTCAAGGCCGCGATGGCGCCGGCGGCACCCACGGTGCTGCGGGGCGAAGACCTGGTGGCGAGCCTGTATCGCGGCAACTGGACCTATTTCCCGTCCCTGGTCTGGCGGAGCGCGGTGTGCAAACCGATCGGCTTCCGCCCCGGTCTCGAGATCGTCCTCGACCTGGCACTGCTGGTCGACGTCGCGCAGGCGGGTGGTGCGCTGGTCCTCACCGATGGCGTCACCTTCTCGTACCGTCGTCACACCGAGTCGGTCAGCTCGGTCCAGGCGGTCGACGGCCGGCGATTCGATGAGGAACGGGCCTTCTTCCGCGGAGAGGCGCAGCGCTGCGCGGAGATGGGCTGGCCGGTCGCGGCCAGGGCCGCTCGCCGGCATCTGACATCACGGCTCAACGCGGCGACGCTGCTGCCCGGGGCGCTACTCGGCAGGCAGTGGCCGGTCGCCGTCTCGCTCGGCAGACACGTGGTCCGCTGACCGCGACCTCACCGCCCACAGATGGACCGCCATCCCGAGCAACGGTCCGGCGATGAGCGCGATCGACACCCGCGCCTCGAGGTCGGCCGGTATGAACAACAGCGCGATACTGGCCGCGGTCGCCACCCACCATCCGGCCGCGTAGAGGCGGTGCCGTCCGATGGCGAGGGCCATCGCACCGGTGAGTGTCAGGACCGCCATCGCCATCGCGCCGATGGTCAACGCGGCGATGGTGGAGCCGGAGAGCCGGTAGTCGGCTCCGAAGAGCGTTTCGAGCAACCACGGACCGATCAGCCAGGCCGCGACGGCCCCGACCACACCCACGCCCGCCACGATCAGCAACGGCGCGCTCAGCGCCTGCAGAACCCGATCGCGGTTCTCGACGAATCGGCTGATCAGGACACCCTGAAAGCTGTTCAGCGGCACCAATAGCGGAGCCCGCGTCAGCGTGACCGCCAAGATGACGGCCCCGGCCACCGAGTCGAGGTCGCCGGAGGTGGTCAGTTTGATCAGCACCGGGAAACCCATCACCAGTACGGCACTGGCCAGCGCGGCGGCCATGGCGGTGACGGTGTTGCGGGCCAACTCCGGGACCCGGACATCCCCGCCGGCGCCCAGCGCGGTACGGGCCGGTCGCAGACAGAGGACAACAACGGCCGAGGAGACGGTGCCCGCGATTGTCATCACCAGGAACGCGAGCAGTCCCCAGCCCGCGATGGCGGCGATGACGGTCAGGACCAGCCGGATGACGGCATCGACGATGAGCAGGGTGGCGAACGGTCCCCACCGGCCCAGTCCGGACAGCATGCCCCCGAGGCCGGCGTAGATCCCGAACGCCGCGACACCGGCCGCGAGCAACACCACCGATTCGATTCGGTACCACTCGAATACGGCGCCGGCCCAGCCGATCGACGTCACCGCGACCACCAATGCCAGTCCAACCCCGACCGCGACGTTGAGCGGCATTGGGCGGGGCCCGTCGGCCCCGCTGATGCGGGCTCCCCGGACCGCGCGGGTGGTCTCCTGAAGCTGCCCGTTCTGGGTGCCGGTGACCAGCCCGTACGCCGCCCAGAACACGGCGAATGCGGCGTAGCCCTCGGCGCCGAGAGCGCGGGCGGCGATCAGCAGGACCAGGTAGCCGGACACCGCGGCGATGACGGTCGCCAGGGCCACCCGTCTCATCTAGAGGACCGGATACGCCGGCAGCGGCTTCTCGTCGAGCCAGTGCTGCCACAGGTCGTTCAGCGGCATCGGACTGTATTTGGCGGCGAGGCCGGTGAAGTCCGCGGACGTGACCGAGCTGTAGCGGTGCTCCCTGGTCCACTCCCGAAGCAGATCGAAGAAGTTGTTGTCGCCCACGCGTTTCCGCAGGGCGTGCAGCGTCAGGGCGCCCCGTTTGTAGACCCGGTCGTCGAACATGTACTTCGGTCCGGGATCGCCGATCGCCAGATCCATGGAGGACGCCGCGAGCCGGCCGTAGTACTTGCGGGCCTGGGCCTCGGCGCTCGGACCACCGGAACGTTCCGACCACAACCACTCGCTGTAGCAGGCGAATCCCTCGTGCAACCAGATGTCTTTCCACCGGCTCAACGTCAGGGAGTTGCCGAACCACTGATGAGCCAGCTCGTGGGCGACCAGCCGTTCGGACGAACCGGTGCCGTCGCAATGATTGGCACCGAAGATCGACATACCCTGGGCCTCGATGGGGATCTCGAGGTCGTCATCGGTGACCACCACCGAGTATTCCGGGAACGGGTACGGCCCGAACATCTCGACGAACACTTCCATCATCAGCCGCTGCTTGGCGAAGTCGTGGTCGAGGTTCCGCCGCAGGCGCGGCGGGATCACCGCGTGGATGGGAACCGGTTTGGTGCTCAGCGTCTTTCGCGTGTACGCGCCGATCTGGATGGTGGCCAGGTAGGACGCCATCGGCTCGATCTGCTCGTACACCCACGTGGTTTGGGCGGCCTTCGTGCGCTTGCTCCGCAGGACACCGTTCGCGATCGCCATGAAGGGACTGTCGGTTGTGATCGAGATGCCGTACGCGGCTTTGGAACTCGGATGATCGTCGCAGGGGAACCAGGAGGCCGCGCCGTTGGGCTGGCTGGCCACCAGGGCACCCTCGGTGAGCTCTTCCCAACCCACATCGCCCCATTGACCGCGGATCGGCCTGGGATTGCCGGAGTACTTGACGACGATCGTCATCGCACCACCGGCGGGCAATTCGGTGCCGAGCGTGATCGTCAGTTTGTGACTGCGGTGGGTGTAGCGGGTGGGCCGCTTGCCGTTGACCGTGATGCGGTCGACCTTCAGCGATGACGACAGGTCGACGCTGAACCTGCTCAGAGTGCTGACAGTGGTCGCGGTGAGGGTGGCGACACCGGCGAGCCGATTGGTCGACACCCGGTATTCGAGGTGGAGGTCATAGCGCGACACGTTGTACCCGATGTTGCCGTTGGCCGGAAGGTACGGGTCGATTCCGTCCGACGGGTCACCCAGCAACGCCTGGCCGGTTCGGGAGGAACGCCTGTCGAGTTTACCTGGCACGAATCCTCCTGTTCGGTTCCGAAGTGCACCTTCGATCGCGTTGAATGGCTTGTAAGTGGACATCGATGACGTCGCATTGCCGACACATGATCGCTCGTGACGTTACATGGCCACTGAGGCGATGGCGCTTCAAGACCCGTGGGGCACATGGCCACCGAAGTCGACGCACTTCCCTGCAAGAACAAGGACCGTAGTCATGGGTACATCGAGAAATTTCGCATCCCTGGTCGCGCGTGTGATCCTGGGCATAATTTTCATCTTCCACGGCTGGCAGAAGTTGCACACCAACGGCATCGACAAGACCGAGCTCTACTTCAAGTCGCTGGACATCCCGTGGCCGCGCGCCGCGGCCTGGTACTCCGCGCTCGTCGAATTCGGTGGTGGCATCCTGCTCATCCTGGGTGTGCTGATGCCGCTGGTGTCGCTGCTGCTGATCGCGGACATGATCGGGGCGATCTTCTACGCCCACATCGACAACGGCTTCTGGTCCACCGACTTCGGGTACGAGTTGCCGCTTGCACTCATCGCCGGTCTGGTTGCCGTCGGGCTCGCGGACACCGGACGCACGGGTGCCGACGGCTACCTCAGGTACCGACGGCGTCGAACCCAGGTCTAGCGCCCGCCCCGGTGTCGCTAGTTCCACGGTGCGATCGGATTGCCTTGCCAGCGGGTGGAATCGGGGACCACATCGCCACGCATGACGAGTGATGCCGGTCCCACGGTGGCCCCTGCGCCCAGTCCGGCCGCCGGCAGCGCAACACAATGTGGTCCGAGTGTGGCGCCGGGACCCAGCACGACCTCGTCCATCGCCATCACCCGATCGTGGAAGAGGTGGGTTTGGACCACACAGCCGCGCTGCACGGTGGCGCCGTCGCCGAGCGTCACCAGATCGGCCTCGGGCAGCCAGTAGGTCTCACACCAGACGCCCTTGCCGATGTGGGCGCCGAGCATCCGCAGCCAGACGTTGAGGATGGGCGTGCCGGTGGCCGCATTCGCGAACCAGGGCGCGGCCACGGTCTCCACGAAGGCATCCGACAATTCGTTGCGCCAGACGAATGAACTCCACAGGGGGTGTTCGGTGGCCCGGATCCGTCCGACCACGGTCCATTTCGCCGCCGCCGCGATGCAGCAGGCGGCGGCACCGGCAACCAGCAGCACGAGCCCGCTGACAAGGCCGGCCACAAAGTAGTTGGTCTCGATGACGACGTACTGCAAGGCGATCAGCACCAGCAGGCCGAGCCCGAAACTGACCATCACCGGGATCAGACGCATCGTCTCGACCGTCGAGCGGGCGATCTTCAGCCGCAGCGGCGGGTCGAACGTACGGGACGTGTCGGACTGTGCTGCGGCCCGGCGCAGGCGAACCGGGGGGCTGCCCAGCCAGCTCGACCCGGATTTCGCCTTGCTCGGCGTCGCGGACAGGACGGCGACCAACGAGTTCTTCGGCACCTTGCGCCCGGGGCCGGTCATGCCGGAGTTCCCGAGGAAGGCTCGCTTGCCGACCTTGGCCTCGTCGATGTGCATCCATCCGCCGCCGAGTTCGTAGGAGGCGACCATGGTGTCGTCGGCCAGGAATGCACCGTCGCCGACGGTGGTGAACTTCGGGATCACCAGCGCGGTCGAGATCTCGGTGCCCTTGCCGATGTCGGCGCCGAGCAACCGGAACCACCAGGGCGTCAGCAGGGATGCGTACAGCGGGAACAGGAAGGTTCGTGCCGAGTCCATCAATCGCTCGGTGGCCCAGACCTGCCATCCGACGCGTGAACGGACCGGGTGATAACCCTTCTGCATCCCGATGGCCAGCAACCGCACCAAGATCACGGTGAGCACCGCGAACACGAACAGGCTCACCAGCGTGGCGGCCGGCAGCAGGGCCATCGCGCGCAGCGTCACCGACTCGAGGTCGTCGGCGCGGCCCGCCCAACTGCCGATGACCGTGAGCCCGGCGGCGAGCGACAACAGCGGGACACCGGCGAGCAAGATCGATGACACCCCGAAGATGGGAACCCAATAGCTGCGCCTGGCGGGGCGTTCCTCCGGCCAGGGCCGCTGGGCCTTGCCTGTCTTGACCGCGGGCGAACCCGCCCAGAGCTGGCCGCCCTTGACGCGGCCCATGACTGCCGAACCCGGCGCTATCTCGGCACCGGCACCGATCCGGGCGCCCGGCAACAGAGTCGACCGTGAACCGACACTGGCGCCCGCGCCGATCTCGATCTCCCCGATGTGGACGACGTCGCCGTCGATCCACCACCCCGAGAGATCGACCTCCGGCTCCACCGAACAACCTTCGCCCAGGGTGATCAGACCGGTCACCGGAGGCAACGTGTGCATGTCGACGCCTCTGCCGATCTGCGCCCCGAGCGAGCGGGCGAAGTAGATCATCCAGGGGGCGCCCGACAGATTGGCGGCACCGCTGGCCTCGGTCAGACGTTCGGAGACCCACAGCCGCACGTGCACCGAACTGCCGCGGGGGTAGTCACCGGGACGCAAGCCGGCCAGCAGGAGCCGGATTCCGGCCGCGGCCGTGAGCATCCGGCCGAGCGGGGTGATGAAGACGATGAAGGCGGCGATGACGATCCACCAACTGATGGGCCGGATCCAGGCTGCGTCGAAGACCGAGGACATGACGTTGTTCACGATGGCGAGCCAGGTCGCCCACTGCAGACCGGTCAACGTGGTCAGCGGTATCGACAGCGCGATCTGGGCCAGTCCCGCGCGACGGGGGGTGGGTTCGACGATGCGCGGCTCGACCACCGCGCCGGGGTTGAGGTCGTCGAGCATCTGCGCCAGCGATCCGAGCCGGGGATGGTCGTAGAGGTCGGCGACCGTGACGGTGGGGAAGCGCTGCCGCAAGGCCGTCACCAGCTGCGCGGCGGCCAGTGAACCGCCGCCCTCGGAGAAGAAGTCGGCCTTCGCGTCGGTGATCCCGACGCCGAGGACCGTGGTCCAGAGCCCGGCCAGCCAGGCCTCGGTGGCGCTGAGGTCACCGAGGTCGGCCTCACCGTCGCCGGACGGCAGCGGCCACGGCAGTGCGTTGCGGTCGACCTTGCCCGATGTCTTCGTCGGCAGTTCGTCGACGAGGACGAGTCGGGGGATCAGCGCCGAGGGGAGTCGGTCGGTGAGCAGATCCCGGGCCTTGCTCACGTCGAAGTCGGGGTCCGTCGACACGAGATAGCCGACCAGCAACGAATTGCCCGCCGCCGATTTACGAACGGCCGCGGCGGCGCCACCGACACCGGGCAGGTGCTGCAGGGCGTTGTCGACCTCGCCGAGCTCGATGCGACGTCCACCGACCTTGACCTGGTCATCTGCGCGGCCCATGAAGACCAGGCCCTCGGGCTCGAATCGGACCAGATCACCGCTGCGATACGCGCGTTCCCAGCCCAGGGTCTCCATCGGCGAATACTTCTCGGCGTCCTTGGCGGGGTCGAGGTAGCGGGCCAGGCCGACGCCGCCGATCACCAGCTCACCGACCTCACCGACCCCGACCGGCTGCTGTTCGCCGTCGACCACGGCCAGATCCCAACCGGCCAAGGGGAGCCCTATGCGAACGGGGGCACTGCCGTCGAGCAGGGCGGCACAGGCCACCACGGTTGCCTCGGTGGGGCCGTAGGTGTTCCAGACCTCGCGGCCGTCGACGGCCAGTCGCTCGCCGAGTTCGGGTGGGCAGGCCTCACCGCCGAAGATCAGCAGACGGACCGCTTCGAGTGCCTCCGGCGGCCAGAGGGAGGCCAGAGTCGGGACCGTGGACACCACGGTGATGTCGCGCTGGACCAGCCACGGGCCCAGATCCATGCCGGAACGAACCAGCGATCGTGGTGCGGGGACGAGGCAGGCCCCGTAACGCCAGGCCAGCCACATCTCTTCGCAGGAGGCGTCGAAGGCCACCGACAGTCCGGCCAGTACCCGGTCACCCGGACCGAGGGGTTCGTCCTGCAGGAACATCATCGCTTCGGCGTCGACAAACGCCGCCGCGTTGCGATGGGTGACGGCCACGCCCTTGGGTGTGCCGGTGGATCCGGAGGTGAAGATGATCCAGGCATCGTCATCGATGGTCGGCCGGGTGGTGCTCTCGGCACGCTCACCCGCCGACGGCGCCAGACCGGTGGGCCAGGTCAGGCCCTCGGCACCCAGGACCGCCGCCACACCGGCCTCACCGAACACCATCGCCGCCCGCTCGGGCGGATCGTCGGCGTCGACCGGAACATAGGCGGCACCGGCCGCGAGGGTCGACAGGATTGCCAGATACAGCTCGCGCGAGCCCGACGGCATCCGGATCCCGACCCGATCGCCGCGTCCGATCCCGCGCGTGCCGAGCCAGGCCGCACCTTCGTCGACGAGGTCCATCAACTCGGAGTAGGTGAGAATCGCATCGCCGTCGTCGATGGCCGGTGCGTCCGGATGCGCTGACGCGGTCTCGGTCAGTACGTCGATGAGGGTTCGTGCGGTTGGTGCCTGCGCAGATCTGCTGAACTGCGCGAGGGTCGGAGCTGTCACCAAGGGCCTTTCTCTCCACGTTGTGGATCAAGTGTTGCAGCCCGGTGGTGGACTTGCGATGCAACGAGACCATATCGGCAGGCGCCGGGTCTAACCCAGGTGGACTCACTCGCGGCATGGGAACTGTGGCTTTGTTGAACGTTTGTCTAGAATTCACTCACGCGCGACGATTGAACCCGCTCCCGGCGAAGGGAACTCGACGATGTCGGTGACCAGACACGGCAGACCCAGCCTGCAGTCGTACCCGATCTGGCTGGGTTCGCGTCTGGTCTTGAAACCAATTCTCACGCTCTGGCCGATCGGTGCGTTCGGGCTGCGGCCGCTGTATCTGATCGATGAGATCTTTGCGCTCGGGCCGAAGGCGAAGGGCATCGTGCGTGATCAGATCACGTTGGCCGGGCGACCGGTGGAATTGTCGGTGCCGTCCCGCCCGAGCCGTCGCGACGACGCTTCCGCGGTGCTCTATCTCCACGGCGGGGCGCTGGTCGTCTGTGGCCTCGCGACCCACCGCGCGGTGGCCGGGAGGCTGTGCCAGGACATCGACCTGCCCGTCTACTCACTCGCCTACCGGCAGTTGCCGGAGGCCGGGGTCGGCACATCGGTCTCCGACGCCTACCAGGCCTATCGGGAACTGGTGCTGGAGCGGGGATTCAAACACGTTGTGGTGGCCGGTGATTCGGCCGGTGGATTTCTCGCCGGGAAGGTCATCGAGCTGGCGTACCGCGACGGGCTGATCCCTCCGGCCGCCTTTATCGGGTACTCACCGCTCCTCGACCTCGATCTGGGTTCCAATCCTGACCGGACGAGCCGGTCGGACGCCTACCTGCCGATCCGCAAACTCGCCGCCCTCCGCCCGAAATTCGACAAGGGTCCGATCGAGCTGACCGGGGCCCGGCGGATCGTCGATGTACCGGCCGAGGCGTTCCCGCCGAGCATTGTGATCACCGCCGAGGACGAGATGCTCGAACCCGATGCGCTCGCGTTGGTGGAGTCGCTGCGCTCGGGTGACGTGGAGGCCGAACTGCACAGCTATTCGTGGCAGGTTCATGCGTTTGCGGTGCTGGCCGGCCGGCATCCGGAGGCGGGCAACGCCATCGCCAGGACCGCCCGGTTTGCCAAGGCGGCGATCGAGGCGGCCCGTATGGGGCGGCGCGGTCTGCAACAAGTGGGCTGAGCCGACTTCGACGCACCGTGAGTCATACGGTGTTCGGCCGGATGTGCGCGAAGTACTTTCGGGGAGAACACATCCACAGCCCGAACTCCGGAAGGTAGTCCATGTCTGAACAGATCAGTGTTGTCAAAGTCGGAGGGAACATCGGAGCCAGGATCGACGGTGTCACACTGTCCGGCGACCTCGACAGCTCGACGATCACGGCGATCAATGACGCCTTGCTGGCACACAAGGTCATCTTCTTCCGCGGGCAGGACCACCTCGACGACGAGGGGCAACTGGCCTTCGCCCGCTCACTCGGCATCCCGACCATTGCACACCCGACAGTCACCTCGCGCGGCGACACCATCCTGCCGATCGATTCCGACTACGGCCGCGCCAACAGCTGGCACACCGATGTCACCTTCGTGGACCGCGTGCCGAAGGCATCCATCCTGCGTGCGGTGGCGTTGCCCGCGTACGGCGGCTCCACCACCTGGGCGAATACGGGCAGCGCGTACGAGCAGCTGCCCGAGCCGCTGAAGGCGCTGGTGGACAAGCTGTGGGCGGTGCACAGCAACGTCTACGACTATTCGACGAAGGTCGTCGAGGCGGGCGAGTTGACCAAGAACGTCGAAGAGTACCGAGCCGAGTTCCAGTCGACCTACTACGAGATCGAGCACCCGGTGGTGCGCGTCCATCCCGAAACGGGGGAGAGGTCGTTGCTGCTCGGCAACTTCGTGCGGCGTTTTGTCGGATTGGACTCCGCGGAGTCGACGGCGTTGTTCGATGTTCTGCAGAAGCGGATCATCAAGCTGGAGAACACGGTTCGTTGGAACTGGCAAGCCGGTGACCTTGCCATCTGGGACAACCGCGCCACCCAGCACTACGCGGTGGCCGACTACGACGACAACTACCGGCGCCTGAACCGGATCACGCTGGCCGGCAACGTCCCCGTCGGTGTCACGGGCGAACAGAGCCGGGTTGTCGCCGGTGACGCCTCGCACTATTCGGACGTGGTGGATCCGCGCGATTCCTACCGCGCGCTGGCGGTCTGAGGCCGGACTCCTCCTCAGACCCGCCGCGACGGGGGCGCCTTCGCTCACGCGATCGCGCGGCGTTGTCGTTGGATGGCCGGGTCCGGAACCGGAACCGCCCGCAGCAGGGCCTGGGTGTATTCCTGGGTCGGTTTGGTGAGAACCGCTGTGGCCCGGCCATATTCGACCAGCTTGCCGGCGCGCAGGACCGACACATGATCGGCGACCTGTTCGACGACGGCGAGATCGTGGCTGATGAACACTGCCGCGAATCCCAGCTCCTGCTGCAACTCCCGGAACAGTTCCAGCACGTTGGCCTGGATCGACACATCGAGTGCACTGGTGGGTTCGGCGGCGATCAGCACGGTCGGGCGCAGCGCCAGGGCCCGGGCCAGGGCGACGCGTTGACGTTGGCCGCCCGAGAGTTCGTGTGGCCGGCGGTCGGCGAATCCGCGGGGTAGCTGGACCAGATCGAGGAGCGCGGCGACCCGTGCCCGGCGATCTGACTTCGATCCCACGCCGTGGATGTCGAGAAGCCCTCCTTCCTGTACTTCTCGCACATCGCGATGCACGGTCCGCATCAGGCCAAACCGCAGGATCTGGACCGGTTCCGCGGGAAGTATGCCGAAGGGTGGGATTCTGTGCGACAGAACCGATTCGAGGCGCAGAAGCGTGCCGGATTCTTCCCGTCGGAGACCGAGATGGCGGCCCGGAACGTCGAACCGGGATATGACGCACCCGAGTGGGCGACGCTCACCGACGACGAGCAGCGTCGTTACCAGCGGTATCAGGAGGTCTACGCGGCGATGGTGCACAGCGTGGACGAATCGGTCGGCCGGATCCTCGACACCGTCGAGGCCCTCGGCGAACTCGACAACACGATCGTGGTGTTCACCTCGGACAACGGTGGTACCGCCGAGGGTACCCGTTCCTACTTCAGCCAGTTCGTGCACCGGCCGATGCCCGCCGATTGGCCGGGGGACGTGCCGCATTCCGAGGACCTGATCGGGTCGCCGGAGATCGGTACCCATTACCCGCGGGGTTGGGGTCAGGCGTCCAACACCCCGTTCCGGTTCTACAAGGGGCAGACCTTCGCCGGTGGGGTCAGGGTCCGTCCTCATCTCGTGGCCTGCCGCGTGAGGACGGCGATCTCGGTCTGCGCAAACACTATTCATACGTCACGGACATCGCGCCGACACTGCTGGACCTCATCGGCGCCCGCATACCCGACGAGCGCCGCGGCAAGCCCGCCAAGGAGCGCGACGGTGTCAGCATCGCAGAGGTGTTGCGCGACGATTCGGTGCCCACGCCTCATCAGGAGCAGTACGCCGAGTTCGGTGGACATCGGGGGTTCTACCGCGATGGCTGGAAATTGGTGACGCTGCACGAAGATCCGGCGCTGCTGGACGACCCGCAGTGGCAGCTGTTCGATGTGGTGCTCGACCCCGCAGAGACCCGGGATGTCGCCGCCGCGTACCCCGAGAAGGTGGCCGAACTGGCCGCCGCCTGGGATCAAGCGGCCTGGCACAATACGGTCTTCCCGCTGCTGTCCGGTCCGGATATGGGCCGCCGCCGGCCTGAAGAGGCGAAACTCGGTGAGCCGGTGGGACTTCTCGCTCGTGGTGATCGGGTCCGAAACGGAATCCGAACCGGTTGAGCTACTGGGACAGCTGCAACTCGTCGGGATGGCTCCGTGGACGGGGATCTCGGTGGGAGTCGATGCGCGTGGACCGGCGTCGCCCCCGTTGCGCAAGCGGCGCGGACCGTTCCGGTACAGCGGTCAGTTGCGTTCGGTCACCTACACGCCGGGCGAGGTTCGGGTCCCGGCGCCGGTCATCGCCGAGATCGAGGCTGCCGCGGAGGCCTCCGCGGACTGAAATATGAACATCGCGGCAGCAATGAAACGGTATGGAGAATCTGTTCCATTGCTGCTACGGTCGGTGCATGACAGAAGCAGTCGACACGTCGCCCGGTGGCTCAGAGGCCGACCGGGCAGATGCTGTCGAGCGTCCGGAGGTTGTCGGCGCTCCGCTCGGTCCCGGGTCTTTGACCTGGAAATACTTCGGTGACAGCCGGGTCACGCTGCTGGGTCCCCGCCCGGGTGTGCTCGAGAACATGCTGCCGGCGCTCGGGCAGGCCGTCCTGGAACACTCGGTGTTCTTCACCGACCCGTTCGCCCGCGTCAAGCGCTCGCTGCCGGGTATCTACGGCACCGTCTACGCGCCGGAGGGTTCGAGCGCCGGACCCACGGTCCGTGACTTCCACACCGGCATCAAGGGTGAGATGCCGGGCGGTGGGCGCTACCACGCTCTCGATCCCGAGACCTACTACTGGGCGCACGCGACATTCGTCGACATCGTCCTGACCGCGACCGACCGCTTCATCAAAAAGCTGACGGACGCCGAGAAGGAACAGATCTACGCGGAGTCGGTCACCTGGTACCGCCGCTACGGCGTCAGTGATCGTCCGATGCCGGCCACCTACGCCGACTTCGTGGCGTACTGGGACCGCATGGTCGACGAGGTGCTGATCCCGCACAAGACCGCGCGCTACGGCGTCGGATTCGTGACCAAGGGCTATCCGCTGCCGCCCGGTATGAATCCGCTTGTCTGGAAGGTGATCTCACCGATTGTCAACCCGTTCGCGGCCTTCATCACCACCGGTGGACTGCCCGAACGTTCGCGCCGGCAGTTGGAACTGCCGTGGAGTGACCGCAAGGAACGCAACTACCAGCGATTCTGTGCGGTCGTCCGGTCTCTCGATCCCATCTACCGGAAGCTGCCCGCCACGGTCCGCTACAACAAGTTTGCGCTGAAGGGTTTCGCGCAGGCAGGTGTGCGGCCCTGAGGGGTGGCTGTATTCTTGACCTGCGTGGAGCTGGTCACTTGACCTGCGTGGAGTTGTTGTCCGAGAACTGGGTTCGGTACAGCTCGGAGTAACGTCCGCGGCGCGCAAGCAGTTCGAGGTGGGTGCCGCGTTCGACCACGCGGCCGTCCTCGAGGACCAGGATCTCGTCGGCCGCCCGGATGGTCGACAGTCGATGAGCGATCACCACCGACGTCCGGTCGGCGAGTGCTTCGGCCAACGCTTCCTGCACCGCGGCTTCCGATGTGGAGTCGAGGTGAGCGGTGGCCTCGTCGAGGATCACCACGGAAGGTTGTGCGAGGAGCAGTCGCGCGATGGTCAGGCGCTGGCGCTCGCCACCGGACAGCCGGTATCCGCGTTCTCCGACCACTGTTTCCAGGCCGTCGGCCAGACTTGCCACCAGCCCGTCGAGCCGCGCGCGCCGCAGCGCATCCCAGATGTCCTGCTCGGAGGCGTCGGGACTGGCGAACAGAAGGTTCGCCCGGACCGTGTCATGGAACAGGTGTCCGTCCTGGGTCACCAATCCGATGGAGCGGTGCAGAGATCCGCTCTCGATGTCCCGAATGTCCGTGTCGCCCAGCAGTACCGCGCCGCCGTCGACGTCGTACAGGCGTGTCGCGAGTTGGGCGATCGTCGACTTCCCGGCGCCGGAACTGCCGACGAGGGCGACCATCTTGCCAGGCGGCACCTCGAAGGAGACGTCATGGATGACCTGTTCGCCACCCCTGGTGTCGAGGATCGCGACCTCTTCGAGCGATGCCAGCGAGACCTTGTCCGCCGACGGGTACGCGAACTGAACATCCTTGAAGGTCAACGACTGCGGGCCCGCCGGTGCAGTCACAGCGTCTTCCTTGTCGGCGATCAGCGGCGGCAGATCGAGAACCTCGAAGACGCGCTCGAAGCTGACCAGCGCGCTCATGATCTCCACCCGGGCGTTGGCGAGTGCGGTCAGCGGTGCGTACATGCGTGTCAGCAGCAAGGCCAGGGAGACCACGGCGCCGGCATTGAGGTGACCGTTCACCGCGAGGTAGCCGCCCAGGCCGTAGACCAATGCCAGGGCCAGCGCCGAGACCAAGGTCAGTGAGGTGACAAAGATGCTCTGGGCCAGTGAACGGCGGACACCGATGGACCTGACCTTGTCGGCGCGGATCGAGAACTCGTCCGATTCGTGGTCGGGGCGGCCGAACAGTTTCACCAGGGTGGCGCCAGGTGCCGAGAACCGTTCGGTCATCTGGGTGGACATGAGCGAGTTGTATTCCGCGGCCTCTCGCGACAGTGCCTGCATCCGCTTGCCCATGCGTCGAGCCGGAACGACAAACAGCGGCAACAGGATCAGCGTCAACAACGTGATCTGCCAACTGATCGACACCATCACTGCGATGGTCAGTGTCAGCGTGACGATGTTGGACACCACGCCCGAGAGGGTGTCGGAGAAGGCTCGCTGGGCGCCGATGACATCGTTGTTGAGGCGGCTCACCAGTGCGCCCGTGCGGGTTCGGGTGAAGAAGGCGACTGGCATCTTCTGGACGTGATCGAACACCGCCCGGCGCAGGTCGTAGATCAGACCCTCACCGATCGTCGACGACAGCCAGCTCACCAGGAGTCCGGCCGCGGCCTCGGCGAGTGCGATCAGCGCGATCAATCCCGACAGCCACACGATCGTGGATGCGGGCCCGCCGTCGACGATGTGGTCGACCACCTGTCCGGCGAGGACCGGTGTCAGGACCGTCAGGATCGCGACGACCACGCTGAGGATCATGAAGACGGTCAGCTTGCCGCGATGCGGCGTGGCGAAAGCCATGATCCGGCGGACGGTGACCCCGCGGTTCTCCCGCCGCTCCTCGCGGTCCAGGTCAGGACCGTTCATCGACCGGTACATCGTGTTGTAGGCAACTGACTCCATGCTCATGTCCACCACTGTAGAAGTTCAAGTTCACTTGAAGTCAATCCGTGATGGCGACGCCCTCGTGCGCGGGCCGTGGATGCCGTCGTTGCCGGGTTGTGATCAACTGGAATCGACGGTGCACATAGTGACGAGGGAGACACGGTGGTTTTGCGACTCGGGTACAAGGCTTCGGCGGAGCAGTTCAATCCTCGTGAGCTGGTGGAGATCGCGGTGGCTGCGGAAGAGCACGGTATGGATTCGGTTGCGGTGTCGGATCATTTTCAGCCGTGGCGACACAACGGTGGTCACGCCCCGTTCTCGCTGGCCTGGATGGCGGCGGTGGGTGAGCGGACCAAGCGGGTGCAGATCGGGACCTCGGTGATGACGCCGACGTTCCGGTACAACCCGGCGGTGATCGCGCAGGCGTTCGCGTCGATGGCATGTATGTACCCGGGCCGGATCATGCTCGGTGTGGGTACCGGTGAGGCGCTCAATGAGTACGCGACCGGTTTTCAGGGTGAGTGGCCC
>NZ_DATCVM010000066.1:0-46907 GCF_036566845.1 Williamsia sp. | reverse complement strand
GGGGCAGCCGCCCGCCGGTGACCCCAACTACGGCGCCTATCAGCCCTATGGCCAGCCCGCGCCGGGAGGATGGCCGCAGGGCGGCGGGGGTGGGCAGGTCCCACCTCCGAAGTCGAAAAAGCCGTTGTTCATCGCCTTGGGTGTTGTCGCCGCGGTGGTGATCGTGGGCCTGGTCGTGTCTCTGGTCGTCGCCTTCAGCGGCGACAGCGATTCCGGCGAGCCCGATGCGGCGGTTGAGTCGTACCTGCAGGCCCTGGCCGACGGTGATGCGGCGAAGGCGCTCGGTCTGATGAAGGCGCCGGCATCAGAACTCCTCCTCACCGACGACATCCTCAAGAAGCAACAGGAGATCGCCCCGATCACCGACGTGAAGATCATCGACACCAACGACTCCAGCAGCATGGCGACTGTCCAGGCCACGTACATGTTCGGTGACCGAAAAGCCGACGAGACCTTCATGCTGAGCATGACCGGCGGCGACTGGCGATTGGACGACGGTGCCGTCGCGGTCGACATCTCGTACTTCAAAGACGGGATCCCCGGACTGACGGTGTTCGGCGTGCCCGTCGACCAGGAGTCGAAGATCTACGTGTTCCCCGGCCCCGTCGAATGGGGAACGTCGAACAAGAACTTCACCGTCGTCGACGAGAAGCCGAACGAGTTCGCGATGTCAGGGAGCAGCTATGGATCGACCAGCTCACCGACCGTCGACCTGAGTTCCACCGGTACCGCGGCCGTCCAGTCGGCGTTGCAGACCTACGTCGACAACTGCGCGTTGTCGAAGGAGACCGACTCGAGCATCGACAAGCCCGGCTGCGAGCAAACCGTCTACGCATTCGACGCGGAACCGGGTTCAGCGGTGTGGACCGCGCCCACCGACCTTGGCGCGGTGGAGTACTCGCTCGGCTATGACGACCCCAATCAGGTGTCGATCAGCGGCGACCTACCGTGGTCGGTGACGTATCGGACCAAGGCGTCGGGGACTCGGCCCGGGGAGACCAAGACCGAGACCGACACCCAGTATCTCTACGGCGACGTCGACCTGTCCGTCGACGAGCCGGTGTTCACGCCTAGCTGACCGGCAACAAGACCACGGAGCCGCTCGTGGCCCGCGCCTGGAGATCGGTGTGGGCGCGGGGGGCTTCGGGCAACGTGTACCGATTGCCTACGTGGACCTTCACCATCCCGCTGCTGATGCCGGTCATCACGTCCCCGGCCCGCCAGGCCCGTTCAGCGGGATCGGCGATGAAATGTGCGATGGTCGGCCGCGTGACCGAGAGTGACCCGGCGGCGTTGAGACGCTGGAGGTCAAACGGCGGAACCGGACCGCTGGCCGCCCCGAACAGGACAACCGTTCCGCGTACGGCGGTCGCGTCGATGCTCTGGTCGAAGGTGTCGGCACCGACACCGTCATAGGCGACCGCCACACCTGCGCCCGCGGTGAGGGCCCGCACGCGCTCGGCGAGATCGTCGCCGTACCGAAGCACCTCGTCGGCACCCGCGCCGCGCGACAACTCTTCCTTGGTGTCGTTCGACACAGTGGTGATGACCCGGATGCCCTTGGCCTTCGCGATCTGCGTCAGTACCAGTCCGACCCCACCGGCGCCGGCGTGCACCAGGACCGTGTCGCCGGCTTTCGGATGGGCCGAGCCGTCCAGAAGGTAGTGGGCGGTCATGCCCTGCAGCAGTGCGGACGCGGCCACCTCATCGCTCACCGCATCCGGAACCGCCACCGCGACATGAGCGGGCATCGTCACGAGTTCGGCGTAGCTGCCGGGGGCATCACACCAGGCCACCCTCTGGCCCGCCGAGGGCGACTCGACGCCGTCGCCGACCGCGACAACAACACCGGAGCCTTCGCTGCCGGGTATGTACGGCAACTGCATCGGGTAGATGCCCGCACGCTGGTAGGTGTCGATGTAGTTCACGCCGACCGCCGCGACCCGAACGAGGATCTCGCCCGGCTTCGGCTCCGGGTCGGGGAGTTCGACGAATTCGAGGACTTCGGGCCCGCCGTGGCGGCTTACCTGGATCGCGCGCATGACTGTAGTTGTACCCACTGATGGCGGTGGTACACAGCGGGGTGTCCCATCTCGGACCCGTCAGCACGGCAACTATGCTGTGGCAATGAGCGAGCACAAGGCGGTCATCGCAGCGATCAGTAAGTACGTGGCGCGCGAAGGCGGGTCGGCAACGGCGGTTTTGCAGCCCATCGGCGCAGCCGGTGTGCGGATCACTCTCGTCGGCGGTGCCGGCGGCATCCTCGGTGACCAGGTGGTGGCCGACCTCGACACGGCGAAGTCGATCGTCGAGCAGGTCGATGGCCTCCAGGTCGGGGAGTGGGATCGGGAACTGACCTCGGCGGCCACGGTGGACACGTCGCACTACCGCAAGATGGCGGGCTGGGTCGCGAACACCTAGTGCCCGGCGAGCGCCGGGTTACGACGCAGCTGCGGCCTCGATCGGCTGACCCGATGACTCCGGCCCGGATGTCGCCGGTGCCTGTCGCGGCCGCATGGCCACCCACAGGGCAGCCGTGGCAGCCACCGTGGCTCCGGCGCCTGCGACGTGGACGACCACGAGTGCGGCCGGAATGTCGGTGATGTACTGCGTGACACCCACCAGTGCCTGCGCGGAGACGACTCCGACCACCACGTAGAGACGTTTCTTGAGTCCCGTCGGCGCGGCGACGGCGAAGAGCGCGAACCCGATTGCGACCAACACCGACAGGTAGGCGATCAGCAGGTCGGCGTGCAGGTGCACGAGTGTGGTGATCTCGATCTTCAATCGTGGAACCGGCTTGTCGATGCTCTTGTCGCCCGCGTGCGGCCCGGCCCCGGTCACCATCGTGCCGGCGATGAGGACACCGGTCATCAGTACCGCCGAGACCACCGCGAGCCAGCGCAGCGGTGCGGGGACCACGGCCACGGCCACGCCGTCGTCGGGTTCGCGGACCTTTTCCAGCAGCAGAACCGACAGCCACACCATGCCCATCGACAGCAGCATGTGAATGGCCACCGTCCACCACAGCAGGCCGGTGAGCACGGTGATGCCGCCCATCACGGCCTGGACGATGGTGGAGGCCGGCATCAGCCAGGCGTAGACGCGGACCTCGTAGCGGCGACGCGCGCGGGTCACCGCGATCACGATGATCGCCGCGGCCAGGACCACCAGGAACGTCAGCATCCGGTTGCCGAACTCGACGGCCCTGTGGATCGCATCGACCTCGTCGTGCTGGACCGGCGTGAAGCTGCCGGGGAAGCACTGCGGCCACGTCGGGCAACCCAACCCCGATGCGGTGACCCGGACCACCGACCCCGTCACCGCAATGCCGGCCTGTGTCAGCACCACCGCCACAGCGGCGAAGATCTGGAAGCGGAGTGAGGGGAGCGGGAGCCGGTCGACGAGCCGGACAAACAAGCGATACACGTTATTGATCGTAGGGTGCCGGGTTTGACGGTCGGGGCTCAGGTGAACTTGAAGTAACGGACCGCCGCGACACCGGCCGCGATACCCCAGGCAGCCAGCACGGCGATACCGATCAGGTCGAGCGAACCGGCCGTTGCCTGATGCAGCGCCTCGCTCAGGGCCCCGGAGGGCGTGCAGCGGACGATCCACTCGACGGCGGTCGGGATGTTGTCCCCGACCACGACGATCGAGGCGATCCCGATGAATGCGAACCAGAGGAGGTTGGCCAGGGCGAGCACGACCTCGGCCTTGAGGGTGCCGCCGAGCAGTAGGCCCATCGCGGAGAACACCAGCGTGCCGATGGCGATCACGAGGATGCCGAGGAGCAATCCGCCCGGCGAGGGATCCCAGCCCAGGATCAACCCCAGGACACCGAGGATCACCGCCTGGATGCTGACGACGATGGCCACGGCTATCGATTTGCCGGCGATCACGCCCCATCGCGGCAGCGGTGTGGCACCGAGTCGCTTGAGCGCGCCGTACCTGCGATCGAATCCGACGGCGATCGCCTGACCGGTGAAGGCGGTGGACATCACCGCAACCGTCATGACCGCCGGGACGAACATGTCGGGGCGGGACTCGTCGAAGTCGCCGACGGGCAACAGACACAAACCGATCAGCATCGTGATCGGGATGAACATCGTCAGCAATTGTTGTTCGCCGTTGCGCACCAGGAGGAGCAATTCGATGCGGGACTGTGCGGCGAGCATCTTGTGGATCGACGCGGCCCGCGGACGAGGGGTGAATGTGCCTGCGGCGAAGCGGTTGCCGCTGCTGGTCGGGGTGGTGGTCATTCGCGGATCCCACGGCCGGTCAGATCGAGGAACACGTCTTCCAGACTCCGAGTCTCGACCTGTAGGTCGGTTGCCAGTACGTCGATATCTGCGCACCATCCGACTACGGTGGCCAAAACACGAGGGGTGACGTGGCCGGTGACCAGGTACCCGCCGGGTGAGAACTCCTGGCACGAATAGCCTTCTGGCAGTACAGCTTCCAGCAATTTCATATCGAGTCCGCGGGGCGCGTGGAAGCGCAGCTCGTTCTCGGCGCCACGGCTGGTGAGTTCGGCGGGGGAGCCCTTCGCGACCTCGACCCCGTGATCGATGATCAGCAACTGATCCGCGAGCTCCTCCGCCTCGTCCATCAGATGTGTGGTGAGCAACACCGATACACCGTCGGACCGGAGTCGGTCGATCAACTCCCACACCATGATCCGGGCGTGGGCGTCCATGCCGGCGGTCGGTTCGTCGAGGAACACGACCTCCGGACGTCCCACGAGTGCACACCCGAGCGCCAGACGCTGTTGCTGTCCACCCGACAGCCGGCGATACGGCGTGCGCTGGGCGTCGACGAGCCCAAGGTTCTGCAACAGCCAATCGGGGTCGATGGGATCAGCGGAGTATGCGGCGCACAGCGCCAACATCTCGCCCGCTCGTGCGCCCGGGTAGGCGCCACCACCCTGGAGCATCACGCCGATCCGGCTGCGGACCGCTTCGTTGTCGGCGATCGGGTCGAGTCCGAGAAGCGTGACCTCACCGGCATCCGGGGCGGCGAAGCCTTCGCAGATTTCGACGGTGGTCGTCTTGCCGGCGCCGTTCGGGCCGAGGATCGCCAGGATTTCGCCGGTCTGGAGCTCGAAGTCGAGGCCGCCGACCGCGGTTGTCTCACCGAATCTCTTGACCAGGCCTCTGACTGACAAGGCGGGTCCGGTCGCCGCGGCACCGGTGACCCCGGGAGCGTACGACGGGCTGTTCACAACGACCAAGAGTATGCTGCCGGCGCGCTGAGTCCGAATACGGGTGACACCCCGGGGCACGCGCTGACTCCCCGGCTCACCTGGTAACGGATGCCGCCCCGGCGTTCTCGGTGTTCACGCGCTTGCGCCGCTGCCATGGCATTTCCTCGAAGAACAGTGCTGTGAGTATGGCCACAAGGAGGATGGCCGCGACGATTGCCTCGGCCAGCTGGAAGCCGCGCGTCCCCGCACCGGTGGGGAGCACGACGATGGCCATGACCGCCGACAGTGTGATCGCGATGATGCGGAACCATCGCCCCGTGGCCCAGGCGGCGAGCGGGATGATGAACCACAGCAGATACCAGGGCTGAACGAACGGGAAGAACAGTACGAAGCTGCCCATCGCGAGGCCGAGGGCCCCGACGGGGTGGATGCGGCCGGCCAATGCTGCGAGCAGCCAGCGCACCACCAAGATCGCCGCGATGACCTGGCCGACCGGACGGGCGACGTCGAGCATCGCCTGGGTCTGATCGCCCAGCCCGAGGAGAACACCGACCCGGCCGGTCGTCACCGACATGAACGTCGGCATCGACATCCAGGAACGCACCACTCCGCCGGTCGACAAGGTCTTCGTCCAGCCGAAGCCGAGTCCGGTCCCGACGCAGATGAGAACGGTGACGAGAACGAGGATCGTGACCAGGAGCCCGGCCGCGCCGAGCAAGGCGAGCACGCTGCGCCTGGAGCGTTGCCAGTATTCGCGCACCGGGGCATGCCGCAGTGCCGGAAGGGTGGCGCCCCAGCGACGGGCCAGCGCCACACCGACAAAGCCCAGCGCCAGCAACGAGGAGACCTTGATCATCCCGGACCCGGCGATCACCACCACGCCGGCGATCAGGATCCACCCCGGCCGGCTCGGCAATACAGAACCCGGTTTTCGGAGCCGCATCGGTGAATCGATACCCCGGAAGCACAATTCGAGTCCGGCAAGCATCATGCCGAGCATCAGCGCCTCGTTGTGGATGCCGCCGACCAGATGCAGGATGAGCAGCGGATTCATCGCGCCGAGCCACAGCGCGGCGACGGGCGACACCCCGCAGCGGCGGGCCAGGCGGGGCAGCGCCCAGACGATCATCCCCACGCCGAGCAGCGCCAGCACCCGGTGTGCGGCCAGGGCGGCCGGGATGTTCTCACCGGTCAGGTGGGTGATCTGGTCACCGAGCCAGAGGAACAGGGGACCGTAGGGCGCCGGTGTCTCACGCCAGATGTTGGGCACCGAGCGCGTGAACACGTGGTCGATGCCCAGTCCCGTGGCCGGACTGATCGAGTAGGGATCGAGGCCACGCGCCGCGATCTCACTCTGGGCGAGATACGAGTACACGTCCTTGCTGAGCATCGGCGGTGCCAGCACGAAGGGGATGATCCAGACCAGCAGCGTCCGATCGGCCTGACTGCGGGTCATCCGCCGAGTCGGTGAGCGGTCCTTCATGACGTCGACACCTAGACGCCCGACGGCGAATCGCCCGAGCAACAGCCAGGCGAGGACCAGGATCACCACACCGGTCAGGGAGAACGTCAGTGCAGTCGGCCACATCCGCGACGGCAGGGACAGCACGCGCATACCGGCGAGTGGATTCTGCAGCACCGGGAGCGCGCCGGTCCCCAACGACCCGACGAGGATGAGGACCGAACCGAGGGAACCGAAGACCCGGATCCGGAGCAGGCGTTTGTTCTCGGCGGGCGTGAGAGGCCCCGCCTCGGATTCGTCGCCGTGCAGCCGGGCGACCGCCAGCCCGTAGTCGCCGGTGGCGTCCTTGTCGGGTTCGGGTTCTCCGACGCGTCGTAGGCCCAGGTATTCGAGAGCCTTGCGGAATTCTGCGCGGATCGGACCCCGAGATCCCGGGGCAGCGTTCTCGGGGCCGACGGGAGGGTCGACTTCTGGGGCTGCGATATCCGGCACAGAGGAGACTGTAATCGCCTGATCGATTCTGCCCGCCCGGCCCGCGGTGGCGAGCGCCACGGCACGCTCGCAGGTGTGGCGTTGGTCAAGCAAGGTGACCCTTGCTAGCAATCGGAATCTATTTCGGTAACACTTGTGTTGTGAAAACGGCCGCTGATACCTCGCATGCCCCGGAAGGGGTATCGATGTCTGCTGCGCCGGGCACACACATCGGAGCTGAATCCCCGGTTCCGGTCAGCCACGACGGACAGACCCGGGCCGCTGTGGTCACCCTCATTCTCGAGCAGGGGCCGGTCACCGCGGTGCACATCAGCGACGAGCTCGGCATCACCCCCACAGCGGTTCGTCGCCATCTCGACGCGATGATCGCCTCGGGTGATGTGGTCTCGACCGCGGCGCCGCGCTATGCACAGCGTGGTCGTGGTCGTCCGGCCAAGCATTTCCAGCTCACATCGAGCGGTCGTGGTCGCCTCAAGCACGCCTACGACGACCTGGCCGGCGCCGTCATGCGCCGCCTGCGCAAGATCGGTGGCGAGGAGGCGGTTACCGACTTCGCCATGGAGCGCGCGCAGGAAATCATGTCTGACGTGCCGGTATCCGGCAGTTCGGCGGAAGATCTCGAGAACACCGCAGAACAGATTGCCGAAGCTTTGACCAGTGCGGGATTTTCTGCGACCACCCGTCGCGTTGGAAATGGTGTGCAGATCTGCCAGCACCATTGCCCGGTCGCGCATGTGGCCGCCGAGTTCCCGGAATTGTGCGAAGCAGAAACCGCGGTGTTCACCGCGAAACTCGGTACACACGTGCAGCGTCTGGCAACGATCGCCAACGGCGACTGCGCATGCACCACCCACGTGCCACTTGCAAAAATGCAGGCGGCAAATCAGGTCGGCGCCCAGTCCGCGTCGGCATCGGTAGCCTCCGGAAGGAGTCACATATGACGGTCACAGACCCGACCCCCGCAGTAGCATCGGCGGACGTTCTGACGCAGGAAGAGACGATCGACTCTTTCGGTTCATACGGATACGGCTGGTCCGATTCCGATGTCGCCGGTGCCAGCGCCCAGCGCGGCCTGTCCGAGGCGGTCGTCGCGGACATCTCGTCCAAGAAGAGCGAGCCCGAGTGGATGCTTGCCGCGCGCCTCAAGGCGCTCTCGATCTTCGATCGCAAGCCCATGCCGAACTGGGGCAGCGACCTCGACGGCATCGACTTCGACAACATCAAGTACTTCGTGCGGTCCAGCGAGAAGCAGGCCGCCACGTGGGACGATCTGCCCGAGGACATCAAGAACACGTACGACAAGCTGGGCATCCCCGAGGCCGAGAAGCAGCGTCTGGTCTCCGGTGTCGCGGCGCAGTACGAGTCCGAGGTCGTGTACCACTCGATCCGTGAAGACCTCGAAGCGCAGGGTGTCCTGTTCCTCGACACCGACACCGCGTTGAAGGAGCAGCCCGAACTGTTCCGCGAGTACTTCGGCACGGTCATCCCGGCCGGCGACAACAAGTTCTCCGCACTGAACACCGCGGTCTGGTCGGGTGGCTCGTTCATCTACGTCCCGCCGGGTGTGCACGTCGACATCCCGCTGCAGGCCTACTTCCGGATCAACACCGAGAACATGGGTCAGTTCGAGCGCACGCTGATCATCGTCGACGAGGGTGCATACGTGCACTACGTCGAGGGTTGCACCGCGCCGATCTACAAGACCGACTCGCTGCACTCCGCTGTTGTCGAGATCATCGTGAAGAAGGGTGGCCGCTGCCGGTACACCACCATTCAGAACTGGTCGAACAACGTCTACAACCTGGTCACCAAGCGGGCCAAGGCCGAGGCCGGCGCCACCATGGAGTGGGTCGACGGCAACATCGGTTCCAAGGTCACCATGAAGTACCCGGCGGTCTGGATGACCGGTGAGGGCGCCAAGGGTGAGGTTCTCTCGGTTGCGTTCGCAGGTCCCGGGCAGCATCAGGACACCGGTTCGAAGATGGTGCACCTGGCTCCCAACACCTCGTCGAACATCGTCAGCAAGTCGGTGGCGCGTGGTGGTGGGCGAGCGTCGTACCGCGGTCTCGTCCAGGTCAACAAGGGTGCCCACGGAAGCCGTTCGACGGTCAAGTGTGATGCGCTCCTCGTTGATCAGATCAGCCGCTCGGACACCTACCCGTACGTCGACATCCGCGAGGACGACGTGACGATGGGTCACGAGGCCACGGTCTCCAAGGTCAGCGACGATCAGATCTTCTACCTCATGAGCCGCGGTCTGACCGAGGACGAGGCGATGGCGATGGTGGTTCGCGGATTCGTCGAGCCGATCGCCAAGGAACTCCCGATGGAATACGCGCTGGAACTCAACCGGCTGATCGAACTGCAGATGGAAGGCTCCGTCGGATGAGTTCTGCCACAGGTGTTGTCGGTGCCGTGGAGGGCGAGAACAGCCGGCCGCCGTCGCGGGGCGGCGAGTCTCGACCCGCCGTCAACAAGGGTGCGATGTTCACGTCATTCGACGTGAACGCCTTCGAGGTGCCCCGTTCCAAGGACGAGGCGTGGAAATTCACCCCGTTCCGTAAGCTGCGTGGCCTGCACGACGGTGGCGCACAGCGCACGGCCGAGGCGACCACCGTGGTGAGCGGAGCGGTCGACGGTGTGACCGTCGAAACCGTCGGTCGCGACGACAAACGACTGGGTCAGGGCGGCGTGCCGTTCGATCGCATTGCCGCACAGGCATATTCGTCCTTCACCTCGGCGACGGTCATCACCGTGGGCAAAGAGGTCGAACTCGCCGAGCCCGTCACCGTGGTGGTCGAGGGACCGGGTGTGGGCGAGACCGCATTCGGTCACCTGCAGGTCCGGCTCGAGCCCTTTGCCAAGGCAACTGTTGTGATCGATCAGACGGGCAGTGGCACCTACGGCGAGAACATCGAGTTCATCGTCGGTGACAGCGCACATCTGACAGTCCTCAATGTCCACGACTGGGCCGACGACATGGTGCATGTGGCCGCCCATCACAACCGGCTCGGCCGGGATGCGGTGTTGCGCCACTTCGCGATCAGCCTGGGTGGCGAGTTGGTTCGCCTGAGCCCGGTGGTCCACTACGACGCGCCCGGCGGCGACGCCGAACTGTGGGGCCTGTACTTCGCGGACGCGGGACAGCATCTGGAACAGCATCTGCTGGTGGATCATTCGCAGCCGCATTGCCGGTCGAACGTGGTCTACAAGGGTGCGCTCCAGGGTGTCGAGGGCGATCGTGCCCACGAGGCCCGCACGGTCTGGGTCGGCGACGTGCTGATCCGCGCCGGCGCAGAGGGCACCGACACCTTCGAGCTGAACCGCAACCTGATCCTGACCGACGGTGCACGTGCGGACTCGGTGCCCAACCTGGAGATCGAGACCGGCGAGATCGTCGGTGCCGGACACGCCAGCGCCACCGGGCGTTTCGATGATGAGCACCTGTTCTACCTGCAGTCTCGTGGCATCCCCGAGGACGAGGCCCGCCGCCTGGTCGTTCGCGGATTCTTCGGTGAGGTGATCGCCAAGATCGCGGTCCCGGAACTGCGCGACCGGCTGTCAGCCGCCATCGAAGCCGAGCTCGAGGCCGCCGGCGCCTGATCGCCCGCAAGCACAAACTTTCCCCAGATATCAGCAAGGAACTCAAATACCGTGGCCACTTTGGAAATCCGTGATCTGCACGTCAACGTCAAGCAGACCGATGCCGATGCCGAACCCATCAACATCCTCAAGGGTGTCGACCTGACCATCTCCTCGGGCGCCACCCACGCGATCATGGGCCCCAACGGCTCGGGCAAGTCGACGCTGTCGTACGCCATCGCCGGACATCCGAAATACGAAGTGACGCAGGGCACGATCACCCTCGACGGTGAAAACGTCCTGGAGATGTCGGTGGACGAGCGGGCCCGCGCCGGCCTGTTCCTGGCGATGCAGTACCCCGTCGAGGTGCCGGGTGTGTCGATGTCTAACTTCCTGCGCACCGCTGCCACCGCCGTGCGCGGCGAGGCACCGAAGCTCCGTCTCTGGGTCAAGGAGAGCAAAGAGGCGATGAACGAACTGGAGATCAACCCGTCGTTCGGAGAGCGCAGCGTCAACGAGGGATTCTCCGGCGGCGAGAAGAAGCGTCACGAGATCCTGCAGCTGGGTCTGCTCAAGCCGAAGATCGCGATCCTCGACGAGACCGACTCGGGCCTGGACGTCGACGCCCTGCGCGTGGTCTCCGAAGGTGTCAACCGCTACAAGGATCGCGAGAACGGTGGCGTCCTGCTGATCACCCACTACACGCGCATCCTGCGCTACATCAAGCCTGACTTCGTACACGTGTTCGTCGGCGGCCGCATCGTCGAGTCGGGCGGACCGGAGCTCGCCGACGAGCTCGAGGAGAACGGCTACATCCGGTTCGCCCAGGCGGCGACCGCCTGATCCCGGATCGACCCTTCGTCCGCACTTCTTTCAGGAGGCCAGACATGACAAGCATCGATGAGACGATCGCTTCGACGGCCCTGGACGTGACCGCTGTGCGCGCCGACTTCCCGATCCTGGGTCGCACGGTGCGCGACAACAAGCCGCTGGTGTACCTCGATTCCGGTGCCACCAGCCAACGTCCGGTGCAGGTCCTCGATGCCGAACGTGAGTTCTTGGTCACCTGCAATGCCGCTGTCCACCGCGGTGCGCATCAGCTGGCCGAAGAGGCGACCGACGCCTACGAGGACGCACGCGCCGTGGTCGCCGGCTTCGTCGGCGTCGATTTCGACGAGTTGGCGTTCACCAAGAACGCCACAGAGGCGTTGAATCTGGTCACCTACACGCTCGGTGACGACCGCAGCGCCCCGGTGCTCGGCGGCGCAGCACTCGGCCCCGGCGACACCATCGTCGTCACCGAGCTCGAGCATCACGCCAATCTGGTTCCGTGGCAGGAACTCTGCCGCCGGACCGGGGCAACTCTGAAGTGGTACGGCGTCACGGACGAGGGCCGGATCGACTTGGACTCGCTGGAACTCGACAACTCCGTCAAGGTGGTGGCGTTCACCCATCAGTCGAACGTGACCGGTGCCGTGGCCGATGTACCCGAGATGGTGCGTCGCGCCCGCAGTGTCGGTGCGCTGGTGGTGCTTGATGCCTGCCAGTCCGTCCCGCACATGGTTGTGGACTTCCACGAACTGGATGTGGATTTCGCGGCGTTCTCGGGCCACAAGATGTTCGGGCCCTCGGGGGTGGGCGTGCTGTACGGCAAGCGTGAACTGCTTGCGCAGCTGCCGCCGTTCATCTCCGGCGGATCGATGATCGAGACGGTCTCCATGGAGGTCTCGACCTACGCGCCGGCGCCGCAGCGTTTCGAGGCAGGCGTGCCGATGACCTCCCAGGTGATCGGGTTGGGCGCCGCTGTTCGCTATCTGCAAGACCTCGGCATGGACGCCATTGCGGCACACGAACATGCACTCGTCGAGGCGACGCTGTCCGCACTCGGCGCCATCGAGGGTGTCCGCATCATCGGTCCGGCGACCTCGGAGCAGCGCGGGGGTGCGGTGGCCTTTGTCGTCGACGGTATCCACGCGCACGACCTCGGCCAGATCCTGGACGACGAGGGTGTGGCCATCCGCGTGGGGCATCACTGTGCCTGGCCGCTGCACAAGCGTTTCGGCGTTGCCGCCACCGCACGCGCGTCGTTCGCCGCCTACAACACATTCGACGAAGTCGACGCGCTGGCTCGCGCCATCGTGAAGGCCCAGGAGTTCTTCGGCGTGCGCGAAGCCGGTGGCGACAATGCATCCGGCGGGGTGGCGCTCTGATGCGTATGGAACAGATGTACCAGGAAGTCATCCTGGATCACTACAAACATCCGCAAGGCCGCGGCCTGCGCGATCCCTTCGGCGCCGAGGTCCATCACGTCAACCCGACGTGCGGCGACGAGGTGACCTTGCGGGTTGCCCTCTCCGACGACGGTGAGACCGTCGCGGACGTCTCCTACGACGGACAGGGCTGCTCGATCTCGCAGGCCTCCACCTCGGTGATGTTCGAGCAATTGGTCGGTCAGAGCGTGACAGAGGCTCTGGCAACCGTGGATTCGTTCAACACCATGATGACCTCACGCGGCTCCGTCGAAGGTGACGAGGACGTGATCGGCGACGGCATCGCCTTCGTCGGGGTCAGCAAATATCCGGCTCGCGTGAAATGTGCACTGCTGGGCTGGATGGCATTCAAAGACGCGCTGGCGCAAACCGTTGCCGGCACACAGGATTCGGCTAGGGAGTCGGTATGACAGCAACATCAGAACCTGAAGGCTCGACCCAGGTCGCGGAAGACGCAGCACCTGCCACACAGTCGGCACCCGCCGCTCCGGCGGTGCCCGCCGCGGTGGCGACCTCGTTGCCGTCGATCGACGACATCGAAGAGGCCATGCGTGACGTGGTCGACCCCGAACTCGGCATCAACGTCGTCGACCTCGGTCTGGTGTACGGCCTCGACGTCAACAACGACGCGGTTGCCAAGATCGACATGACCCTGACGTCGGCTGCCTGCCCTCTGACGGACGTCATCGAGGATCAGGCACGCAATGCGCTGGTCACCTCGGGTCTGTGCACCGACATGGAACTCAACTGGGTCTGGCTGCCGCCGTGGGGCCCGGACAAGATCACCGACGACGGCCGCGAACAACTGCGGGCGCTCGGCTTCACCGTCTGATCCGTCATCGTCTGATCACTGTCGCCGCATCACCGCACCGCGCATGACCTTGTAGGCCACGGCGCGGTCGGTGTGTGCGACCACACGCGTCATCGCGCGGGCCACTCCGGCGAGGTCGTCGCGGGAACTGAGGTAGGCGCGTTGATCGGCGACCGGTAGATCGAAGAATCCGTCGAAGAACCGGACGACGTCGATGGGGTCGAGTCCCAGGAGTGACGTCAGTCCGCGATCCCGCAGCCGGTACACGGCCCGGGTTCGGCGGTTCCACAGCGCTCGGCGCGGATCCTGCTGATTCACAAGGGCGTTCACCACGGTGTCGGCCTCGCGCAGACTTGCCGCGAGGCTGTATCCGGTGGCCGGGTGCATCATCCCCCCGCCGCTGCCGAAGCGCAGCGGCCGGTCCTTCCACGGGACACCGCTCTGGCGGCGCAAAGCGAACCAGACCTTCTCGTCGTCGGTGTCGTCGATGTCGGCCGCCGTGATGCCATGGCCGGACAGCCTGGTGTGCAACCGATTCCGGAGTTCGCCGATCGGTAGTGCCGGTATACCGGCCAGGCAGGTTTCCTCCAGCAGGACACGATTCCCACCGAGCGATATGGCGTAGAGAAATGACGGTGGAGTGCCCCGCGCCGCGCCGCGCCAATCCATCAGCACCGTCTCGACTGCCTCCAGGTAGCGGTCGGCCAGATCCGCGTCGACCACAACGCCATAGGCGGATTGTGCAGGTGCGTCGGTGGCCCGCAGACCTCTCGCATCGACAATTGTGTGGGCTTTGACACGGCGGTTGCCCTCGACGACCACGTGGTCGTCGAAGAGTTGCATCACCCGGGACCCGATCACGGCATCGTCCGTGACCGGCAGGCTCCGTTGCAATCCGCCGGTGTCGAAGGTGACGTAGGAGCGGTCGACGACCCTCCTCCGCGGCGTGTACACAACGGCCTGCGGCGATTGCGCCGCAAAGGATTTGGAATCGACCCAGCCGGGCAGTTCGTCGGCCCACGACCCGTATGTGGCGGTCCATCCGCGATCCGGCGCGGGGTCGATCAGTGCGACCTGCAGTCCAGAGGTTTCAGCACGATGTGCCAGCGCCCGACCGGCCGGGCCGGCTCCGACGACGACCAGGTCCCGATGCTCACCGGAATTCCGCATACAGGCGACCGTATCTTCTTGGCGTACACTGGCACGTCGTGATTACGGCAACTGACCTCGAGGTACGCGCGGGCGTACGCACCCTACTGAGCGCCCCTGGTCCGGCGCTACGGGTGCAACCCGGTGACCGCATCGGGTTGGTGGGCCGCAACGGTGCCGGCAAGACAACCACCTTGCGCATTCTGGCCGGTGAGGGCGAGCCTTACGCCGGTTCGGTGACCAACAGTGGAGAGATCGGCTATCTGCCCCAGGATCCCCGTGAGGGCAATCTGGAGGTCATTGCGAAGGACCGGGTGCTCTCGGCCCGCGGTCTCGACGTCCTGTTGCGCGATCTGGAGAAGCAACAGGCTCTGATGGCAGAAGCCGCCGACGACAAGATCCTCGACAAGGCCGTGCAGCGCTACGGACAGCTCGAGGATCGCTTCTCGGCACTCGGTGGATACGTCGCGGAGTCCGAAGCAGCCCGGATCTGCAACAGTCTCGGGTTGCCCGACCGCGTCCTGGCCCAGCCGCTGCGCACCCTGTCCGGTGGTCAGCGCCGCCGGATCGAGCTCGCCCGCATCCTGTTCGCGGCGTCCGACGGCAGTGGCGGCAAGTCCGGCACCACCCTGCTCCTCGACGAGCCGACCAACCACCTCGACGCCGACTCGATCGGCTGGCTCCGCGGTTTCCTGCAGAATCACGACGGCGGCCTGATCGTGATCAGCCACGATGTCGAACTGCTCGCCGACGTCGTCAATCGGGTGTGGTTCCTCGACGCCGTGCGCGGTGAACCCGACATCTACAACATGGGCTGGAAGAAGTACCTCGACGCCCGTGCCACCGATGAGCAGCGCCGCAAGCGCGAGCGCGCGAACGCCGAGAAGAAGGCCGGCGCTCTGCGCGTGCAGGCCGCGAAGATGGGCGCCAAGGCGACCAAAGCCGTTGCTGCACAGAACATGCTCAAGCGAGCCGATCGCATGCTCGACAACCTCGACGAGGAGCGGGTGGCCGACCGGACCGCCAAGATCCGGTTCCCGGATCCCGCGCCGTGCGGCAAGACCCCGCTGATGGCGTCGGGCCTGACGAAGATGTACGGGTCGTTGGAGATCTTTGCCGGCGTCGACCTCGCGATCGACCGCGGCAGTCGAGTTGTGGTGCTCGGTCTCAACGGTGCCGGCAAGACCACGCTGCTCCGACTGCTCGCCGGAACCGAGAAGGCCGAACGAGGCACGCTGGAACCCGGTCACGGCTTGAAGATCGGTTACTTCGCGCAGGAACACGACACCCTCGACGACAACGCGAGTGTGTGGGACAACATCCGTCACGCCGCACCCGATGCGGGGGAGCAGGATCTGCGCGGGTTGCTCGGTGCGTTCATGTTCACCGGTCCGCAGCTCGATCAGCCGGCCGGCACGTTGTCCGGTGGTGAGAAGACGCGTCTGGCCCTGGCCGGACTCGTGTCGTCGGCCGCCAACGTCCTGCTCCTCGACGAACCGACCAACAACCTCGACCCGATCTCCCGTGAGCAGGTGCTCGACGCGCTGCGCAGTTACAAGGGTGCCGTGGTACTGGTGACTCACGACCCGGGTGCGGCCGCCGCGCTCGATCCGCAACGGGTGATCCTCCTGCCTGACGGCACCGAGGACCACTGGTCGGCGGACTACCAGGAGATCATCGAGCTCGCCTGACCCGATCTTGGTGGGTTTTGGCGAGCAAACGCCCAGGTCGCGCTCGCCACAAGCCACCACTTTCGGTCAGAGGGATGCTCGTCGACAGTGCCGGAACGGTTCCTCGTGCGCGCGCGGACGCCAGAAGCGACGTGGTGTAGACGGATCCGGCTGCCATGAAGAGGTAGTCGACCGAGTTCTTGGCACCGGAATTGATGCCGTACGGCCCTTCGCCGACGCTGACCGAAGCCTTCCTCCGTCCTCGCAGTTCATCGCGGACGATGCCCCAGTCGACCGCGAAGTCGGCGGGCAGCGGCGCACAGCCGAGGACCTGTTTGGCGCGCGGGAAGTATGTGCTGAGGAGTTCGTCGTGGTTCGCCGACGCCGGGAAGATCATTCGAAGTCGATCCGGCGGGACCGAGGTGAACATCCCGAAGGTCAGGGACCCACCGCCGACACCGGCGCCGTAGATTGCGCGTCGACTTCATTGCCGAAGATGCGGTCGATCAGACCCGGATACGGATTGATCGGCGGTGACAGCAGGCCGTTGATGTGCGCTTTCGTGCTGAACCAGGCCGCGCGGCCGTCGGCCTGGTTCACGGTCGCAAAGGTGTTGCCGTCCGGCGTGATCGGCCATCGCCGGCCGCGTTCGAGAACGGTCGTCGACACCCCGGTCGAACATATGGCGGCGATGGACGCTCCTACCCACTCCCTCTCAGCGTCCACACAGACTGGCTGGTCAGGGGTTTGGTGAGCCCGGCTACAGATTGGCCACGAAGCGATCCATCGTACGCTCGGCGATCGCGGTGATGGTCAGCGACGGATTCACGAGCCCCACCGCGCCGGGCAGGTACGAACCATCCGTGACGTACAGATTGTCGTAGCCGTGGATCTTTCCGTTCTCGTCGGCGGCCTTCCCCATCACCACACCGCCGAGGCCGTGGTAGGTGCTTGCCGAACCGAATCCGACCGCGCGGGAGTAGATCGGAATGCCGCTGACCGCTCGCCCGTGGTCGCTCTCGGCCCGCCGGCGGAACTGTTCGGCGAAAGCCGCACCCCGCTGATCGAGAGTGTTTCCTTCGGGAAAAGGGTAGTTCAGGACCGCAGTGCCAGTGCTGTGGTCAAAATCGATGGTGCCGCGATCATCGCTGTGCACCTGGATGAGGTTGGTGGTCGCGGCCTTGCCGAGGGGCGCGGGCAGGGGAGTCGAGTGATAGACGATCGATGCCGGACCGCCGGGTAGATCATCTTCATACAGTCGGCCGTATCCCGGGCCTCCCTGAATCGGTCCATAGTCGTCGGACAGTGCCGTCCGAGCAGTCAGGAAGTCGCCATTTGCTCCGAATCCAGCCCCGACCTTCGGTGACAGATCGGAGAGCGTTCCCTTTGCCCGCGCCTCGACCAGCATGCGGGTGGTGTGGAAGGAACCGGCCGCCATGAACAGGTAATCGGCCTCGGCCGTCACGGTACGCACCGTGCGATGCTGGTCGTCGATCACTCGCGCCGACACCACGAAACCCCTGTGCCGATCGCGCGGTCGGATCTCGTATACCTCGTGCATCGCGTTGATGGTCACGTTGCCGGTGGCCACTGCTGCGGGCAGATAGTTGCGGTCCACCGAGTTCTTGGCACCGCTGTTGACACCGAATCCCAACTCTCCGTTGGTCACCGATGCCACAGCACGTCCTTCGAGCTCGGCACGCACGATATCCCAGTCGATGGCGTAGTCGAACGACACCAATTCCCTGCCGTACCGTTCGGCGGTGTCCCGCCAGGCGCGCGTACCGATGTATCGGGGGTGATTCATGATGTCGGTCGGCAGAGGTGAGGCGTTCAACATGTTCTTGGCGCGGGGGTAGTAGGTCGCGGCGAGCTCGTCGTAGCCCGTCCCGGCCGGAAAGACGTGATCGAAATCCATCCTCCGAGGTATCGGCGTGAAAGCGCCGAACGCGAGCGATCCGCCGCCGACACCGGCGCCGTAGACGGAGTCGATGCCATTGCCCTTCACACGGTCGAGGATGCCGGGATACCGGCTCACCGGAATACCCACCGATGCCGTGATTCCGACGGAGTCACTGAACCATGCGGCCCGCCCGTCGGGACCGGTGAACGTGGCAAAGGTGTCGCCCTGCGGTCCGATCGGCCAGTGACGGCCACGTTCGAAGACGGTGGTTGCCACGCCGGCCTGCCCCAGCCGCAGTGCGGCAACAGCACCGCCGAACCCACTGCCGATCACGATCGCGGTGGGGCCGCCGGTCACGGCCGTGGCGCGGGGCGCGATGGCCGCGGCTGCCGCGATGGCAGCACCTGCGGTGGCGGCGCGCAGTACGGCGCGCCGGCTGGTGACAGAGTTCAAACCGGTCATGAGTTCACCTTCCTGATGGATAGGCGAACCATATACGTGTTAGGTGAGGGTCACCTAACAGGGGGTGATGTCAGCCGTCGCCTGCCCGCGGCGGCACCCGGACGGTCCGGTCAGGCGTAGCGCTTCTTGAGTTCCCGCTTGACCAGTTTTCCGGTCGGTGTCCGCGGCAGTGAGTCGACAAAGTCCACCGTCTTGGGCGCCTTGTAGTGGGCGAGCTGCGAGCGGACGAGCGAGATGAGTTCCTCGGCGAGGGTGTCGCTGCCGGTGATTCCCGGTTCGAGCTGGACACAGGCCTTGGCGACCTCACCGAGATCCGGGTCCGGGATGCCGATGATGCCGACGTCGAATACATCGGGATGGCCGATGAGGACGTTCTCCGCCTCCTGCGGGTAGATGTTCACGCCACCGGAGATGATCACAAAGGACTTGCGGTCGGTGAGGTAGAGGTAGCCGTCGGAGTCGACGTAGCCCACGTCACCACTGGTCGTCCAGCTCGGATGGTCGGGATGTTGTGCGTCCCGGGTCTTTTCGGAGTCGTTGTGGTACTCGAAGGGCAATTCGTCGCGCTCGAAGTAGACAGTGCCGATGTCGCCGGTGGGTAGCTCGCTGCCGTCGTCGGCGCAGATCCGGACGATCCCGAGCAGCGGTTTGCCCACGGATCCGGGATGGGCCAGCGAGCCGGCACTGTCTATGAATGTGGCACCGGCGCCCTCGGTGGAGGCGTAGTACTCGCCGATCACCGGCCCCCACCATTCAATCATCGCCCGTTTGACGTCGGGCGGGCAGGGCGCCGCCGCGTGGATCGCGGCCTCGATGCTGCTGACGTCGTACTTCGACCGCACCTGCTCCGGCAGCTTCAGCATCCGGATGAACATGGTCGGCACCCACTGACTGTGGGTCACCCGGTACTCGTCGATCAGCGAGAGTGCGGTTTCGGGTTCGAATCGATCCATCAGGACGACGGTGCCGCCGAGCGAATTGACCATCCCGCAATAACGCAGTGGCGCAGCGTGATACAGGGGAGCGGGACACAGGTACACACTGTTCGAGTCGAAGCCGTAGATGGCGGAGAACACCGGCGTGTAAGGGTCGGGGACCTCGTCGACCTGGCCGTCCTGCAGTGGGACCTTGATGCCTTTCGGACGGCCCGTCGTGCCGGAGGAATAGAGCATGTCCTGGCCGCGGGGCTGATCGGCGAGCGGGGCGTCGGAGGCCTGGTCCAGGATCTGATCATACGATTCGAATCCGGGAAGCGCACCGCCCCAGGCAATTCGGTGGGTCACGGAGTCGACCTCGGCCGAGCGGCTCACCGATTCGGCGGCCTCTGCCGATGCCAGCAGCGCCACCGCGCCGCAGTCACCGAGGATGTAGTTGGTCTCCTCGGCCGTCAGGTGATTGTTGATCGCGGTGATGTACATGCCCGAACGCAGTGCTGCCCAATAGGTTACGAGCATGCGGATGTCATTGGTGGACACCATGGCGACGTTGTCGCCGCGTCCGAGTCCGATGTCCCTCAGGTGGTGGGCCAGTTTCGTCGAGAGCTGGTCGAGTTTGGCATAGGTGATCGATTCACCGGTTGCGGGGCGGACCACCGCGACCTTGTCCGGTGAGCTGCCGACAAAATTACCCGGGAACATGCACGACCTCCGGCTCTGGCGATCACGGTCGGTCGACCGCGAAATGTTAACCAGGACTATCACAGGGGCGGGGACGCGCGCGGGCATTTCGGCGGCAGGCGAGGTGGGTGGACATCCTTAGTGGGACCGGCGTACCGATTCCTCGACGAGGTCGAGCACCTGATGGAGATCGTCCGTCGCCGCGCCGGACGCCAGACGCGTTGTGAGGCCGTCCAGAATGAGATCGAGATAGGCGACGAGAACACTCGTGGGCAGATCGTCACGAAGGCGGCCGGCCGTACGCTGGCGCTCCAGGCGCGCCAGCGTGGCCGACTCCAGTTCCGCCGAACGCGCTTTCCATTCGGTGCGGAAACCCGGATCGGTACGCAGCTTCCGGGCTATCTCGAGCCGCGTACCGAGCCAGTCGAACTCCTCGGGACGGTTGAGCATGTCCCGCATGACCTGAACCAGCCCCTCGTTGGCCGCGACATCTGCCATCCGCTCGGCATCTTCGTGGGCCAGCGCCAGGAACAGTGCCTCTTTGTCGCGGAAGTGGTGGAAGATCGCACCCCGCGACAAGTCGGTTGCCTCCTCGAGCCGACGCACGGTGGCGCCGTCGTAGCCGAACTCGGCAAAACAACGGCGCGCACCGTCGAGGATCTGTCGTCGCCGGGCTTCCAGGTGGTCTTGACTTACCTTGGGCAACCGACTGCGTCCGCTCGTCAGCTCTTGAGCATGTTGCGCAGGACGTACTGCAGGATGCCGCCGTTGCGGTAGTAATCGGCTTCACCCGGTGTGTCGATGCGCACCTTGGCGTCGAACTCGATGACCGAGCCGTCTTCCTTGGTGGCGGTGACCTTGATCGTCTTCGGTGTCTTGCCCTCGTTCAGCTCGGTGATGCCGGTGAAGTCGAAGACCTCGGTGCCGTCGAGACCCAGTGACTTGGCCGACTCGCCCTCGGGGAACTGCAGCGGGATCACACCCATGCCGATCAGGTTCGAGCGGTGGATGCGCTCGAACGACTCGGTGATGACCGCGCGGACGCCGAGCAGGCTGGTGCCCTTGGCGGCCCAGTCACGCGAGCTACCCGAACCGTATTCCTTGCCGCCCAGGACAACCAGCGGGATGCCGGCCTTCTGGTAGTTCTGCGACGCGTCGTAGATGAACGACTGGGGTGCACCGTCGAGGGTGAAGTCGCGCGTGTAGCCACCCGAGACACCGTCGAGGAGCTGGTTCTGCAGGCGGATGTTCGCGAAGGTGCCGCGGATCATCACCTCGTGGTTGCCACGACGCGAACCGAGCGAGTTGTAGTCCTTCCGCTCCACACCGTTGGCATCGAGGTACTGCGCTGCCGGGGTGCCGGGCTTGATCGGGCCGGCCGGGCTGATGTGGTCGGTGGTGACCGAGTCGCCGAGCAATGCGAGCACGCGAGCGCCCTTGATCTCGGTGACCGGTGACGGTTCGACCGCCATGCCCTCGAAGTACGGCGCCTTGCGGACGTAGGTCGAGTTCTCGTCCCACTCGAAGGTCGCGCCCTCGGGGGTCGAGAGATTCTGCCAGCGGCTGTCCCCGGCGAAGATGGTCGCGTAGGACTTGCGGAACATGTCCTGGCTGATCGCCGACTGGATCGTGTCCTCGATCTCCTTCGTGGACGGCCAGATGTCCTTCAGGAAGACCGGGTTGCCGTCGTTGTCGTTGCCGAGCGAGTCGGTCTCGAAGTCGAAGTCCATGGTTCCGGCGAGGCCGTAGGCGATCACCAGCGGCGGGGAGGCCAGGTAGTTCATCTTCACGTCGGGGGAGATGCGTCCCTCGAAGTTGCGGTTACCGGAGAGCACCGCGGTGACCGACAAGTCGTTGTCGTTGATCGCCTTCGAGATCGCCTCGGGCAGCGGGCCGGTGTTACCGATGCAGGTGGTGCAGCCGTAACCGCCGAGGTAGTAGCCGAGCTTCTCGAGGTACGGCCAGAGGCCGGCCTTCTCGTAGTAGTCGGTGACGACCTGCGATCCGGGAGCCATGTTGGTCTTGACCCACGGCTTGGTGGTCAGGCCCTTCTCGACCGCGTTGCGAGCGAGCAGCGCAGCGCCGAGCATGACCGACGGGTTGGAGGTGTTGGTGCACGAGGTGATACCCGCGACCACCACGGCGCCGTGGTCGAGGACGTACTCACCACGCTCGTCGTCGCTGATCTTGATCGGCTTGCTGGGCCGGCCCTCCGCACCGTTGGCTGCCGACAGGACGTCGATCGCGCCGTCGTCCGCGAAGGACAGGCTGGCCGGATCGCTGGCCGGGAACGACTCTTCGATCGCCTCGTCGAGCTGGGTGTGGTCGGTCGGGTGGTTCTCTTCGACGTAATTGTGGATGTCCTTGCGGAACGCCGTCTTCGATTCGGACAGCAGGATGCGGTCCTGCGGGCGCTTCGGGCCGGCGATCGAGGGAACCACGGTGCTCAGGTCGAGTTCGATGTACTCGGAGAACACCGGCTCGCGCTCGGGATCGTGCCACATGCCCTGTTCTTTGGCATATGCCTCGACCAGTGCGAGCTGCTCGTCGCTGCGCCCGGTCAGGCGCAGGTACTCGATGGTCTCGCCGTCGATCGGGAAAATTGCTGCGGTGGAACCGAATTCGGGGCTCATGTTGCCCAGGGTCGCGCGGTTGGCGAGGGGAACCTCGGCCACGCCGGCGCCGTAGAACTCGACGAACTTGCCGACCACGCCGTGCTGACGCAGCATGTCAGTGGCCGTGAGCACGACGTCGGTGGCGGTCACGCCGGGCTGGATCTCACCGGTCAGCTTGAAGCCGACAACGCGCGGGATCAGCATGGAGACCGGCTGGCCGAGCATGGCGGCCTCTGCCTCGATACCGCCGACGCCCCAGCCCAGCACGCCCAGGCCGTTGACCATGGTGGTGTGCGAGTCGGTGCCGACGCCGGTGTCGGGGTAGGCCTGGCCGTTGCGGGTCATCACGGTGGGCGCCAGGTACTCGATGTTGACCTGGTGCACGATGCCCATGCCCGGGGGGACGACCTTGAAGTCGTCGAAGGCGCCCTGGCCCCAACGCAGGAACTGGTAGCGCTCACCGTTGCGCTGGTACTCGAGGTCGACGTTGCGCTCGAGGGCGTCGGCGCGACCGAATACGTCCAGGATCACGGAGTGGTCGATGACCATGTCGGCGGGGGAGAGCGGGTTCACCTTGGTGGCGTCGCCGCCGAGTGCGGTGACGGCCTCACGCATGGTGGCGAGGTCGACGATGCAGGGGACGCCGGTGAAGTCCTGCATGATCACGCGGGCCGGCGTGAACTGGATCTCGGTGTCGGGCTCGGATGAGGGGTCCCAGTTCGCGATCGCGTTGATGTGATCCTGGGTGATGTTGGCCCCGTCTTCGGTGCGGAGCAGGTTCTCTGCCAGCACCTTCAGGGAGTACGGGAGTTTTTCTGTTCCCTTGACTGCGCTGAGTCGGAAGATCTCGTATGAGTTCTCACCAACGGTCAACGTGCCGCGGGCGCCAAATGTATCGATACTCATCGCTTACGTCAGCTCCACTCTTCGTGTGTTGTCGGCCGGCCTGGGCGACGCCGGTCCTTGCTCTTGTCGGCATGATCACCGGCAGGTACGAGTCGACGGGCTGCGCCGATCCGTGCTTCCAACGATTCTAGCAGTACGAGCGTACTGGTAAACCCGGTGGGGGTGATCGGCGTGTCTCGGCTAGATGCGACACGCCTGGAGATGCCGTACGAGATCAATTGTGTCGTACTGTGCTGCCGTAGGTTGGATACAGGCTGAACTTTGCGGCAACGCACAGATTCAGGTGGCCCGAACGGAGACAGTAGGCAGATGGCACCGACGCCCTTCTTGACGATCATCCCGCAGGACGTCGACATCGCCGAGCTCCAGGCCGGCCTGGCCGACGACGGGGTGGTCGCCCCGCCGGAGATGACCCCGGCCATCGCGGCCGCTGTGTCACAGGCTCGCGCCGAGGGCTACGACGTGCACTTCGTCGTGACCGACGCGATCTACCCGCGGATCACCTACTACCGCGACATCGCCACCGAACTGCAATCCGAGACCGGCGGGACGGTCATTGTGCTGGGCGGCAATTATGTGGGCAGTTCCAGTGATGAGTTCAGTCGGGTCGAACTCGAGAACGCGACCGACAATCTCGCGATTCACAACCCGCCACAGGCCGCTGCGCAGATGGTGGACCGGATGACCGGCCAGACCGACGTGCCCTGGACAGTGCTGACGATGGCCCTTATCGCAGTCGTCGCCGTCGGTGCCGTGATCGCTCGCAAACTGCAGTTGCGCAAGGGAACCGGTGTGGCGCCGGCCGGCGTCACCGAGGGATCGGTGACGTCGCGCCCCGGCGGCCCCGATTCGACCGATCAACTCTGAGTTCACTCGCTGCGCCCTGATACAGGTCACCAATTCCTATTCGCGGAACTGAACCACATTAATGTGATTCGGTCATGCCCAATTTGTGACCTTTCGCATTCATGGTGATCACAGCGTTTCCGCAGGTAATGCCCTCGTTGTAATTTGTGGCTAATGTTTCCTCAGTTGCCTTTGTGACGTACGGTTCGTATGTCATCGATGGTGTTAATGGGGAAGTTGATCACCATCGTGGCGATGGCCGAGTGTGCCACTGCTCCGCAGCGGTATCCGGCGCACTGTCAGATCTGCGAGGGAGTCGTCTGTGAGTCGAGGGAAGACGTTAGTGCCACGGAAACGCGGCATTCGGGTGTCCTCGGCGACCGCACTACTGGCAGTAGTGACGGTCGCCTGCGCGCAACTGGCCACCGGTACGGCGGCCGCGGCCCCACCGACCGGCGCCGAACAGATCGCCACATTGATCAACCAGATCGCCGAGACGAACCAGACGATGGTGAACCTTGACGGCGATGTCGCGGTCAAACGCGAAGCGGTGAACCGGGCACTGGTGGATCTCCAGAACGCCAGGGAATCGGAGCGCCTCGCAGCCGTCGCGGTTCGCGGCGCCCAGCAGTCACTGACCGAAGCGTCGGACGCAATCGTGTTCGCGCAGAACGACTTCGATGCGTTCATTCGCAGCCTTTACGCCATGGGCAACACGCAGGGATCGGTGATGGGCTACCTGTCGGGCGACCCTGGCGCCCTGCTCGACCGGGCATCGGTGGTCGATCAGATCAGTCGTGATCAGCAGGCCACCATCACCAAGTTGCAGCAGGCCCGCAACGAAGAGGCCAATCGTGCGGCCACCGCCAAGGCCACCGAGCAACAGGCCAAGTTCGCGACGGCGTCCGCCGAGACCCGTCAGGCCGACGCCCAGACCGCGATCGCGGCAGCCACCGAAGCAGTGAAGGCCGAGGCCGCCCGGCGCGCAACACTCGAACGGGATCGGGCCACCGCGCAATCCGAACTGGACAAGCTGCGCGGCCAGCCGGCACCGTCGACCCCCGGCGCGCCACCGGCGTCTCCCGGATCGCCGGCGACCGCGAATCCGGTGGAGCAGCAGACCGCCATCGAACAGCAGGCACACGAAGACGCGTTGCGGGCCGCCGGTGAAGCAGCCGCGAAGCTGGCGCTGGACACCTCACAGCAGTTGCTCGCCGCGATGGTCGGCTCGATGTCGCCGCCGCACACGGACATCGAGAATCCGGCCCCGGTCGATCCGACCGTGCCGGTGGATCCATCCGTCCCGGTCGATCCGACCCTGCCCATCGACCCGTCGACCGGTGTCCCGACCGAGCCGACGACCCCGACCACCCCGGTCAGTCCGGTGACCTCGGGATCGGCTGCGGTGGAGATCGTGGTCAATCGCGCGCTCTCGCAGCTCGGCATCACCTACTCGTGGGGTGGCGGCGACGCCAACGGTCCGACGCTGGGCATCCGTGACGGTGGCGTGGCCGACTCGTACGGCGATTACAACAAGGTCGGGTACGACTGTTCGGGTCTGATGATCTACGCATTCGCCGGAATCGGGATCTCGTTGCCGCACTACACCGGTTACCAGTACACGTCGGGGCCGCAGTTCCCGCTCTCGCAGATGCAGCGCGGCGACATGATCTTCTACGGCCCCAACGCCAGTCAGCACGTGGCGCTGTACCTGGGCGACAACCAGATGGTCGAGGCTCCGCAGTCGGGTGACGTGGTCAAGATCTCGCCCCTGCGCACCAGCGGCGCGATGCCCTACGTCGTTCGTCTGACCTGACGCGGGCGGGTCCGTCTGCCGGGCTCCAGTACCCTCGATTCAGTCAGCACAACGATCGAAGAGACCCCGGAGGGTATCGGTGAGCTCAGCGCAGGACGAGAGCAAGGCTTCAGCAGAGGAATTCAAGCTCACCCAGGCAGATGTCGCCTTGCTCGAGAAGGCGATGTTCGAGGTCAAACGGGTGATCGTCGGACAGGACCGTCTGGTGGAGCGAATCCTCGTAGGCTTGCTCGCACGTGGGCACATCTTGCTCGAAGGTGTTCCCGGCGTGGCCAAGACGCTGGCCGTCGAGACCTATGCCACGGTGGTCGGCGGATCGTTCTCGCGGGTGCAGTTCACCCCCGACCTCGTTCCCACGGACCTCATCGGCACCCGGATCTACCGACAGAGCCGGGAGGAGTTCGACACCGAACTCGGCCCGGTGGTGGCCAACTTCCTGCTCGCCGATGAGATCAACCGTGCGCCCGCGAAGGTGCAGTCCGCGCTCCTCGAGGTGATGGCCGAACGTCACGTGTCGATCGGTGGGACCACATACCCGATGCCGGATCCGTTCCTGGTGATGGCCACCCAGAACCCCATCGAGAACGAGGGTGTCTACCCGCTGCCCGAGGCTCAGCGCGATCGCTTCCTCTTCAAGGTGCTCGTCGACTATCCCGCGATCGAAGAAGAGCGTGAGATCGTCTACCGCATGGGCAACAAGCCGCCCACGGCCAACCCGGTCCTCGATCCGGAGACGATGGTCCGGCTGCAGAACGTCGCGGCCAACGTGTTCGTCCACCACGCCCTGGTCGACTACGTAGTCCGTGTCATCAACGCGACACGTCGTCCGGCCGAGCTGGGTCTGAAGGACGTGGCCGGATGGCTGTCGTACGGCGCATCGCCGCGCGCGACGCTGGGCATCATCGCCGCCGCCCGCGCCCTGGCCCTGATCCGTGGGCGCGACTACGTCGTCCCTCAGGACGTGGTCGAGGTCATCCCGGATGTCCTGCGCCACCGTCTGGTGCTCAGTTACGACGCACTCGCCGACGAGGTGGATGCCGATGCGGTGATCACGCGGGTCCTCCAGACGATCGGGCTGCCGCAGGTCAGTGCGCAGCCGTTGAGCACGGCACCCGCGGCGCACCAGCCGACGAACTCACAACACCTGAACTCCCAGCCCACGCATCAGCAACCCGCGCATCAGCAGTCCGGCTACCCGCAGCAGGGCGGCTATCTGCAACAGCCGAACCCGCTGAGCAAGCCGGCCGCAGCGCAGGGTGGCCCGGCACAGGGCAATCAGTCGAACTATGGCGGATAACAGCGCACTTCCGTCGTTTGGCGCGGGCACGCTGGAAGATCCCAAACTGACGGCAGCACTGAAAACGCTCGAGATCGTGGTCCGTCGCAAGCTCGACGGCGTGCTCCAGGGTGATCACCTCGGTCTGATCCCGGGTCCGGGGACCGAACCGGGGGAAGCCCGTCCGTATCAACCCGGAGACGACGTCCGTCGGATGGACTGGTCGGTCACGGCACGGACAACCCAGCCCCACGTCCGACAGATGGTCGCCGACCGCGAACTCGAGACGTGGCTGGTGGTCGACATGTCGGCGAGTCTGGATTTCGGAACCGTCAACACCACCAAGCGAGATCTCGCGGTGGCGGCCTGTGCCGCGATCGCACATCTGACACTCGGCGGCGGCAACCGGATGGGCGCCGTCGTCTGCACCGGCGACCAGGTGGTTCGGATTCCGGCCCGGGGCGGTCGCGCGCACGCACTCGACACCCTCAAGACCATCGCGACGACAACCCGTTCGAGCGACGGCGTCCGCGGCGATCTGCATGCCGGGATCGATGCCCTGCGCCGGCCGGAGCGTCGCCGGGGCCTCGCCGTGGTGGTCAGCGACTTCCTCGGACCGATCGACTGGGACCGCCCGCTGCGTGCCATCTCGGGGCATCACGACGTCCTCGGTGTCGAGGTCCTCGACCCGCGCGATCTGGAGCTGCCCGATGTCGGCGAGATCGTCTTGCGCGATGCCGAGTCCGGTCAGATCCGGGAACTCACCGTCACCGACAAGATCCGAGCTGATTTCGCGCGTGCCGCCGAGGAACATCGCCAGCAGGTGCAGCGCACGTTGAGGCGTTGCGGCGCACCGACTCTCGCGTTGCGGACCGACCGGGACTGGATTGCCGACGTGGTCCGATTCATCGCTCAGCGGCGTCGCGGCATGAATGCGGGGTCCACCCGATGAACTGGTTCGATCTCGCTTCGCCGTGGTGGCTGCTGGTCCTGCTCGCCGTGGCCGGGCTCATCGCCGGCTACGTCTACATGCAACGCCGGCGTCAGAACCGCGCACTCAAGTTCGCCAATCTCGATCTGCTCAACCGGGTCGCACCGAAGACCAAGAACCGGGCGCAGCACATACCGATCGTGCTGATGGTCCTGGCGCTTGCTGTGCTCGTGGTCGCCATGGCCGGACCGCAGGCCGACCGGAAGGTGCCGCGCAACAAGGCCACCGTCATCCTGGTCATCGACGTCTCGCGGTCGATGGACGCCACCGATGTGTCACCGTCCCGGCTCAAGGCAGCCCAGGAAGCGGGCAAGAAGTTCGCCGACGAACTCACCGAGGGCATCAATCTCGGCCTCGTCTCCTATGCGGGCACGGCGACCACCCTGGTCTCGCCGACCCCGAACCGCCAGGCCACCAAAGACGCCATCGACAAGTTGACGCTCGACGACAAGACTGCGACCGGCGAGGGCATCCTCGCGGCGATGACGCAGATCAAGACCCTCAACGCCGTGCTCGGCGGGGACCAGGGTGCTCCGCCGGCCCAGATCGTCCTGCTGTCGGACGGCAAGGAGACCGTGCCCGACGACCCCGACGATCCGCGTGGCGCGTTCACCGCGGCCCGTAAGGCGAAGGAGGAACGGATTCCGGTCAACACCATCTCCTTCGGAACCGAGACCGGCACGGTCGACCTCGAAGGCGACCGGATCCCGGTACCGGTGGACGACGAATCGCTGCAGCGGATCGCTCAACTGTCCGGCGGAAAGTTCTTCACCGCCTCGAGCCTCGAACAACTCAACCAGGTGTACGAGAACCTGCAGAATCAGATCGGTTACGAGACCCAGCGCGGCGACGCGTCCCGGCCCTGGCTGATCGTGGGCACACTGCTCGTCCTGGCCGCCGCCGTGAGTGCGGTGGCGATCAACCGCCGGCTCCCGTGAAGGGACCACTTACACATCAACAGTCGGCAAAGCGATAGGTTGACCGTCATGGCTGACAGCAATTCGAAGGTATCGCGCTCCGTCCTCGTGACCGGCGGCAACCGTGGAATCGGTTTGGCGATCGCGCAGCGGCTCGCCGCCGACGGTCACAAGGTGGCCGTGACGCATCGGGGCTCAGGAGCCCCCGAGGGACTGTTCGGGGTCAAGTGCGACGTCACCGACACCGACTCGATCACTGCTGCGTTCAAGGCGATCGAGGAGCACCAGGGCCCCGTCGAGGTCCTGGTGTCGAACGCCGGTATCACCGACGACACCCTGCTCATGCGGATGACCGAAGAACAATTCGAGAAGGTCATCGACGCGAACCTGACCGGCTCGTTCCGGGTTGCCAAGGCGGCCTGCCGTTCGATGCTGCGCAAGCGATTCGGCCGGTTCATCTTCCTTGGTTCGGCGGTGGCGATGATGGGCACACCGGGCCAGATCAACTACGCCTCGTCGAAGGCCGGCGTGATCGGGATGGCCCGGTCGCTCACCCGCGAACTCGGATCCCGCTCGATCACCGCCAACGTGGTCGCACCCGGGCTCATCGAGACCGACATGACCGACGAACTGCCGGCCGACTACAAGGAGCAGGCGGTCAAACTGATCCCGGCGGCCCGTATCGGCCGGCCCGAAGAGGTTGCCGCAGTTGTCAGCTGGCTCGCCTCCGACGACTCGTCCTACGTGTCCGGGGCAGTGATCCCGGTCGACGGCGGACTCGGGATGGGTCACTGACCGGCCGGCGCAACCAACCAGCATTCACTCCACACCGACGCACGAAACACCCCGAGGAGCAAAGACATTGAGCGGGATACTCGACGGCAAGACAGTTCTGATCACCGGGATCATCACTGATTCCTCGATCGCGTTCCACGCCGCCGCGATGGCGCAGGAGCAGGGCGCGCGCGTGATCATCACCGGGTTCGACCGCCTGCGGCTGATCGACCGGATCGCACAGCGCCTGCCCAAGGAGGTGCCACCGGCCCTCGAACTGGACATCACCAACGAGGATCACCTCGGGACGCTCGCCGACCGCCTCAAGGAGATCGCGCCCGAGGGCGTCGACGGCGTCCTGCACTCCATCGCCTTCGCTCCGCGCACCCTGATGGGCCCGGAGGCCAAGCCATTCCTCGAGGGTCCCGGCCCGGACGCCGCGCAGTCGTTCCAGGTGTCGGCGTGGAGCTACGCGGCACTCGCCCGCGCGGTACTGCCCGCGATGAACGAGGGTGGATCGATCGTCGGCATGGATTTCGACCCTCGCACATCGATGCCGTACTACAACTGGATGGGTGTGGCCAAGGCCGCACTCGAATCCGTGAACCGTTATGTGGCACGCGAAGTCGGCGAGGCCAAGAAGATCCGGTCGAACCTCGTTGCCGCCGGTCCCATCAAAACCCTTGCGGCCAAGGCCATCGCCGGCACCGCGACCGGTGACGCGCAGAAGCTGAACCAGCTCAACGAGTACTGGGACGGCGCGTCGCCGATCGGCTGGAACGTCGACGATCCGTCGGTTGTCGCCAAGTCGGTGTGCGCACTGCTGTCCGACTGGCTTCCGGGCACAACCGGATCGATCGTCTACGTCGACGGTGGGGCGAGCCACAACACCTGGCTGCCCGAGGGTTTCGCGACGGAGTGAGCGGGACAACCGGATTCGACGCCGTTCTGTTCCTGTCCTTCGGTGGACCGGATGGGCCCGACGATGTTCGACCGTTTCTGGAGAACGTCACCCGTGGCCGCGGTGTGCCGCCGGAACGACTCGACGAGGTCGCCGGTCACTACCTCCACTTCGGTGGGGTGTCGCCGATCAATGCCCTGAACAAGGCGATGATCGCGTCCATCGAATTCGAGCTCGAACGGATCGGCGTCGATCTGCCTGTCTATTTCGGGAACCGCAACTGGCATCCGATGGTCGAGGACACGCTCGGGCGAATCCGCGCCGACGGACACCGGAGAGTGCTGGTCTTTCCGACGTCTGCGTGGGGCGGATACTCGGGATGCCGGCAGTACGACGACGACATCGCTCGTGCCCTGAGCGCTCTCGGTGCCGACGCCGGCGACATGTATCTGCGCAAACTGCCGCAGTACTGGCAGCATCCCGCAATGACCGCGTCGTGGTCCGAAGCCATACTGGCGGCGAAAGCTGTACTGCCAGAAGAGCTTCGCGACGAAGCGCGACTGGTGTTCACCGCTCACTCGATTCCGCTCTCCGCCGACCGCGCAGCGGGTCCGCCAGCCGATGGTGGGCAGCTCTACAGTCGACAGGTCGCGGCGGCCTCGGCAGCGGCGGCGCAGGCGGCGGGCTTTGCGGACTTCGATCAGGTCTGGCAATCACGGTCGGGCCCACCCCGGATCCCGTGGCTGGAACCGGATATCTGCGATCACCTCGTGACCCTCTGCGAGCGCGGGACCCGTTCGGTCATCGTGTGTCCGATCGGATTCATCTCCGACCACCTCGAAGTCGTCTGGGATCTCGACAACGAGGCACGGGACCAGGCGCAGGAGCTGGGTCTGGGCTACGCGCGGGCGGCAACGGTGGGGACGGACCCGCGGTTCATCACCATGGTTGCCGGGCTGATCGCCGAACAGTGCAATGGTGACGTCGAGTTCAGGCTCGGCATGACGGCCAATGGTGCACCCTGCGCGTTCGGGTGCTGTGAACCGGTCAAGCGTCCCGTGTCGGCCGAACGGTCATAGCTGCCGGGCTCAGACCCGCTTACCCGACACCAGTTCTTCGATGACGGCATTGGTGGCACTCATCCGTGCTATCCGGACAGTCCGGCCGAGCTCCCGCAACGCTGAATCGCCGTTCTGCTGCTGACCGGCGCTGATGCCGAAGTCAGGTGCCGCGGCGCCGGCCACGGACAGGATAGCGGCTACGTGGGCGGCCTGTTCGAGGATACGTTCGGCCCGTGGATTGACCCCCGGCGGCAGTTGTTGGGCGGCCAGCCGGGTCATCGCCGCGACGACCTGACGCGGATCGGGGCGGTCCACCGCGGACGAGTTCCGCGGCATCCGCAGTCCGGCAACGATGTCGGTGGCCGACCGGATCCCTTCTCGCAGTTCGTATTCGACCTCGCCGAGCGAGTGGGTGACCGGTACCGCGAGGCTGCCGATCAGCGTGTGCACCCCCCATCCGATGGTGTAGCGGTCGAGCCGGCGGGGGATGAGGGCATACCGTCCGGGGACAACGAGCAGTTCACCGGCTTCCAGGGCGGCCATCGTGACCGGACCCCGCAGCGGCAGCCCGAGCATGTCGCCGGGAGCGACCAGGAGGACGGCCAGTCCCTGACCCGAACCCTCGCGGACCAACCGCAGCAGGGCATCACTCTCCTCCCCTTCGGGATTCAATGAGAGTTCTTGGGCGGCAGCAGCATCGGCCGCGATGACCCGGTGCCGGGAACTCCACCAGCCGAGCACGTCGAGGAGATCGTCGGGGGAGCAGCGACCCGATTGCCACGCGGCACCCCACGCACCGAGGGCGCTGCCGATGCCCGCGGTGTCGCTGGGGTAGTCGTACTCCGTGTCGGTCATCACTGCTTTCGGGTTGAGGTGTGTACCGGGTGATCTTACTGCCGCCGGCGCCGGCACGGCGTGGCAAGTACCACCACCGGGTGCCGACCCCTAACGTGGTGCCGGTGAACAGCAATGGGTCCGATCGCTATGGCCGAGATGTCCTGTCCGGGCCACGTCGAAGTACCCGCCCGGTGGTTCCCGAGATCGCGGCCGAGCGCGGTCTGGTGGCCGAGGACGCGGCGAGTGGATTCTGTGGTGCGGTTGTCGGATTCGAGCGTAGCTACGACGGAGAGTTCGTCCGTCTGGAGGATCGACGGGGCCTGACCCGGATATTCGCGATGCGTCCGGCGGCGTTCCTGATCGACGGCGCGCCGGTCACGTTGACAAAACCTGTTGTGAAGCCGCCGTCGGCGCCGACGCGCACCGCGTCCGGATCGAGGAAAGTCGCCGGTCGGCGTGCGCGGGTGGCGCGCGCGAGCCGACTGTTCGTCGAGGGCGTCCACGACGCGGCGCTGATGGAACGGGTCTGGGGCGACGACCTGCGCGTCGAGGGTGTCGTGGTCTCGAGTCTCGACGGCCTCGACAATCTCGACGAAGCGCTCGCCGAGTTCGGTCCCGGGCCGACCCGCCGGGCCGGGGTCCTCGTGGACCACCTGGTCGCCGGTTCCAAGGAATCGCGGCTCACCGAACGCGTCGGCGAATATGTCCTGGTCACGGGACATCCCTACATCGACGTCTGGGAAGCGGTGAAGCCCGCCGCGGTGGGGATCAAGGCTTGGCCGAAGATCCCGCGGGGCACCGACTGGAAGACCGGCATCTGCCAGGAATTGAACTGGGGGACGCCGCAGGACGGCTGGCGAAAGGTGAATTCGTCCGTCTCGAGCTTTCGCGACATCGAGGTTCCGTTGATCCGGGCCGTCGAGGAACTGATCGATTTTGTCACCGCGGTCGAATGAGGACATCACCGACTTCCATTTGAGTGGCACAGTGGAGATGTGGGCAGTGCACTCATCTGGCTGGTTGTAGGACTGATCTTCATCGGCGCTGAAGTACTCAGCGGCGATCTCATTCTGCTCATGCTCGCCGGCGGAGCCCTGTCCGCGGGCGCCGTCAGCGCTGTCCTCGACACCCCGCTGTGGGTGGACGGAGTCGTTTTCGCGGCGGTGTCGTTGCTCCTGGTGTTCACGGTCCGTCCGGTTGCCAAGCGTCATATGTACAACCGTCCTCGCCTGGCAACCAACACCGAGGGCCTGATCGGCCAGCACGGTGTGGTTGTCGCGGCCATCGACGACCACTCCGGGCAGGTCAGGTTCGGTGGTGGCGTCTGGTCCGCGCGTGCGGCCCATCCCGGTGACCGATTCGCCGAAGGTGAGTCGGTGACCATACTCGAGATCGACGGCGCCACCGCAGTGGTGTGGAAAGGATGAGCCCGATGATCGTAGGAATTGTCGTGATCGTGGTCTTGGTGCTGGTTGTTGCCGTGGTCCTGGTCAAATCGGTTGCCCTGATCCCGCAGGCCGAAGCCGCCGTGATCGAGAGGCTGGGCCGGTACACCAAGACCGTGTCCGGTCAGCTCACGCTGCTGATCCCGTTTGTCGATCGGGTCCGGGCCCGGATCGATCTGCGGGAGCGGGTGGTGTCGTTTCCCCCGCAGCCGGTGATCACCGAGGACAACCTCACGGTCAACATCGACACCGTTGTCTACTTCCAGGTGACCACGCCGCAGGCGGCGGTCTACGAGATCAACGACTACATCGTGGGCGTCGAACAGTTGGCCACGACCACACTGCGCAACGTGGTGGGCGGCATGACTCTCGAGGAGACCCTGACGTCGCGTGACTCGATCAACGGGCAGCTGCGCGGGGTGCTCGACGAGGCCACCGGCCGCTGGGGTCTGCGGGTTGCCCGCGTCGAGCTGAAGTCGATCCTTCCACCGCCCTCCATTCAGGAGTCGATGGAGAAGCAGATGAAGGCCGATCGGGAGAAGCGCGCCACGATCCTGACCGCCGAGGGGCAAAGAGAGTCAGCGATCAAGACCGCAGAGGGCAACAAGCAGAGCCAGATCCTGTATGCCGAGGGTGCCAAGCAGGCCGCGATCCTCAACGCCGAAGGCGACCGGCAGTCCCGCATCTTGCAGGCGCAGGGTGACCGTGCCGCGCAATACCTGCGTGCCCAGGGCGAGGCGAAGTCGATCGAGAAGGTGTTCGCCGCGATCAAGGCCGCCAAGCCGACCCCTGAACTCCTGGCGTATCAGTACCTGCAGCAGCTGCCGGAGATGGCCAAGGGGGAGGCCAGCAAGGTCTGGGTTGTCCCATCCGACTTCGGTTCGGCGCTGCAGGGTTTCGCGAAGTCGTTCGGTGTGCAGTCCGACGACGGTGTGTTCCGGTACGAGGCCCCGGCCGACGACAGCCCGGCACAGACCGACGAATCAGACATCGCCGATTGGTTCGAGACGGCCACCGATCCCCAGGTTGCGCAAGCGGTTGCCGCGGCCGAAGCGGTTGCCCGGACGCCGATCGCCGACCAGCCCCCGCTCTCGACCCGCCCGAACGACCCTGTCCTCGGAGCCGGTCCGGACAACGCGCCGGGCACCCCGGGATGGCAGGCGCCGGCGACCGACAAGCCGGGATCACAGCAGCAATAGGTCAGTGCAGCAATAGGTATGCCGCACCGGCGACGGACGCGGCCCAGACCACCGAGGCCAGGGTCCCGATGATGAATTGCTCGGCGGCACCGGGTTCGCGCAATTCGGGATAGCGGCCCAGGCCCTTGACCGCCAGGACGATGGCGATGGCCTCCGGCCAGTGCAGACCCAGCGCCGCGACCACCACGATGCGTTCGAGATATCCGATGACGCGGCCACCACGCAGCGGAGTGGGTACCGGAGCGGGATCGGTCGCCGGCTCCGGTGGGGCCGGGGTGTCGAGTTGCCAGGGTTCGATGCCGCCCAGGAGCAACCCTGCCCGCACCATCAGGGTGCCGCCGGTGATCGCCGCCGAGGCGGTGAGGCACCAGATCACCACGGCCCCGGCACCGTCGGCCGGATCGGCCACCAGGCCGAGTACGGCGACGAGGCCGAGGATCGCCGGTGCGATCATCGCCGCCGCGATGTTCGTCCGACGGCCGTGCCCGAGGGGGAGCCGGCTGATGAGAAGTGGCGCGAGTGCGGTCGCTGCCAGCAACAGGATGGCAGCGATGATCATCGGTGTGCAACGTCCAGTAGATGGGTGGCGAGCACTCGGGTGTCCTCCTCGATATGCCAGTCCGCGGCCTGCAGTCGTTGGGATATGGCCTGCGGTGTGATGCCGAGTGTGGCAGCCGCCTCTGACTGACTGTGGCCCTGCCGCATCTCGCGGATGGCTTCCCGTCCGGCGGGACTGCGTCCGGTGGCGGTCCGGACGAGCAGGCGCAGCGCGGTCTGCGCGTGCCCGTCGGCAGCATCGCCGGATCCGACCACACTCAGGTGGTAGCGGGTGGTCTTCGCGGAGTTCACGGCCTCCCGGGCCCGTTCGAATGCCTGCCCGCGGCCGGCTCGGGTCTGTTCGGGCAGGGGGAGTTCGACCTCGCCGATGCCGACCCCGATGCTCCAGTGTCCGTCGGAGGCCAGGATCCCGACCGCCTCCGTGACCGCCTCGGGATCATCGAGAACGGCCTGCAGCTCGTCGCCCGCCGTCCGATCGAAGGGCCGCACCGTCGTGACGCCGGCAAGCGCTGCGATGGCCGCCGGAACCCGATCCGGCTCGCTGCGACTCCGGCGCTGATCGATCGTCAGTACGTACACCGCATCCTCCGCATCTGAGGTCAGACAGTGCTCCCGCCCTGCGGGAGAATCGATCAAGAGTCAGACCTTGAAAAGAGCCTATCAAGTCACACGGCTTGATTGAAAGGAATAAAGCTTTTCAACTTGAGGTAGCGGACGCAGAGTCGGACGGGTTCGCAGCTCCGGGACCGGCCTCCACATCCGGTACGCCGCCGGAAGGTGTGTTGACACCCATGCGCGCATCCACGACCAAGCCGATCACACCGACACTGAACAGGGCGGCCGACAACACCAGTGACCAGACGTCCCCTTCTCCGGTCAGGGCGTCGCCGAGCAGCACCACAGCCGCGGTACCGGGCATCACCCCGACCACCGTCGCCAGCGCATACGGCACGAACTTGATCGATGACAACGCCGCGATGTAGTTGGTCACCGAGAACGGGCAGACCGCGATCAGTCGCAACGACCCGACCGCCAGCCATCCACGCCGTTCCATGCGCAACTCGACCGCCTTGGTCAGCGGGTGGTGCAGATAGGGCCTGATCCGGGAACGGCCGTACCTTCGCACCAGGACAAAAGCGGCCACCGCGGCGAAGGTGGTCGCCAGCATCGCTCCGGTGAAGCCGACCGCCGGACCGAACAGAAGACCGGACGCCACCGTGAACGCCGAGCGCGGCACCGGGAAGATCACGATCAGCGCGTAGGCGACGAAGAAGACCCAGACAAATGCCGGGCCGAACGAATCGGCCCACTCCCGCATCCGAGAAACCGAGGGGATGGAGAACATGGACGCGGCGATCAAGACCGCGATCACAACTATGAGTCCGATCACAGCCCGGATCACGGCGGTCCGCCGGGTGACTCGGCCACTGGTTTGCACGGGCTCAACCATACGGCCGACCTCCCGGTTCGCAGATGTGCGCGACACCACTGCGATACCACCCACCTTGCCTTTTGGCCCGAGCGATCGATCGGATAGTGTCGATTCACGCTCTGATGCGACCGAGATCACGACGTCACCAGCCGATCGAAGGGCTCACCCCGAATGCCGGATACCCATTCCGACCTCCAGGACCTGGAGGCCAGTTACCAGCGATGGTCCGACTCTGCCGCTCAGGTACTGGCCAAGTCCAAGCGTGTCGATGCCGCAGACCTGACTGACAGCCCCGAAGCGCTACTGTCGACGATCACGCCGGACGAGCTGGTCATCAAGCCGCTGTACACACGACGCGATGAGCTCGACGAGTCCGGCCTTCCGGGTTCGTACCCGTATGTCCGCGGCAGCGACGCGACCCGCGATGTGAACATGGGCTGGCGCGTCACCGAACGCTTTGGTGACCCCACCGGAGAACCCCAGGACCCGAAGGCGCTCAACGCCGCGATCCGGGAGGCACTCGACAACGGTGCGAGCGGTCTGTGGCTTGCGGTCGGCGACAATGCGATCGCACCGGAGCAGCTGGCCGATGTCCTGGCCGGGGTCTTCCTCGACCTCATCCCGATCACCATCGACGCCGGAGCCGCCGGGATCGACGCGGCCCGTGTCCTTGCCGGCCTCCTGCCGGACACCGCATCGCTGAGCACGGTCGCCTCGTACGGCCTGGCGCCGCTGACGGCGACGTTGTCCGGCCGTCCGACCGTCGAGCTTGCTGATGCCATCGCCGTCGCACGGGAATCCGGACCGGCAGTGCGGGCCGTCCGTGTCGATGGCACAGACTTCGCGCTCGGTGGCGCCACCGACGTCCAGGAACTGGCCTTCGCCGTGGCCGCCGGCGTCGAATATCTCCGTGAACTCACCGCGGCCGGCCTCGGTGTCGACCAGGCGCTGGCGCAGTTGACCTTCGCGTTGTCGGCTACCGACGACCAATTCGGCACGATGGCCAAGTTCCGCGCGATCCGCCGACTGTGGGGCCGGGTGGCCGAGGTCAGCGGCGCACCGTCGGCGGGAGCCGCCGTCACCCACGGCGTCACCGCACTGGCGATGATGAGCCAGCGCGATCCCTGGGTGAACATGCTGCGCGTGACCACCGCGACGTTCGGAGCCGGAGTTGGCGGCGCCGACCAGATCACGGTGCTGCCGTTCGACGCCGCCCTGGCACCCGCCGATCGCACCACCAACCCGAGCTTCTCGCGCCGGATGGCCCGCAACACGCAGCTTCTGCTGCTCGAGGAATCCAACGTCGCCAAGGTGATCGACCCCGCCGGTGGCTCCTGGTTCGTGGAGTCGCTGACGGACAGTCTGTCCGTCGCCGCCTGGTCGCTGTTCCAGGAGATCGAGGCCAAGGGCGGCTACCGTCAGGCACTGTCCGACGGCTGGATCTCCGAGCAGATCTCCGCCTCGCTGGCAGCCCGCGACAACGCGGTTGCACACCGGACCACCGCGCTCACCGGAATCAACGAGTTCCCGAATCTGGGGGAGAAGCCGCTCGCCACCGAGGCTGCGGCCGATGTTGCCGATCAGCCGGCGTCGGCTCCCAACCTCGCTCGCATCGCCCGGCCCTTCGAGCGTCTGCGCGATCGTTCCGATGCCTTCCTCGCCGCTCACGGTCGTCGTCCCACGGCGATCATGTTGCCGCTGGGTTCGGTGGCCGAGCACAACGGCCGCACCACCTTCGTGGCCAACCTGCTGGCGGCCGGTGGCATCGAAGCAGTCAATCCCGGTCCGCTGGACGGTGATTCGGTGCCCGGAGCGATCTCGGCGGCGGGCAACCCGACTGTCGCGGTCCTGTGCGCGGCCAACCCTCGCTACGCGACCGACGGCGGCGTTGCACTCACCGCAGCCCGTTCTGCCGGTGTCGAGACCGTCCTGCTGGCCGGTCCGCCCAAGGCCTGGACAGATACCGCCGGTACCCCGGATGGATTCCTGCAGATCGGGATCGACGCCATCTCCACATTGACCGACCTGCTCGACAAGATCGAGGCAAAGAGCTGATGACCAGTACAGAAAAGAAGATCGACGCGCAGCCGAAGCAGGGCATCGCGAGTTTCGCCGACATCCCGCTGTCGGCCGCGGGAGCGGCCCCCGCAGCCGGCGACAGCGACAAGCTGATCGCCGATCTGGCTCAGGCGCACGGCTATTCGACCGAGCAGGTCACCTGGAGCACCCCGGAACAGATCGACGTGAAGCCGATCTACACCCGCGGCGACCGCGACGCGGTGACCACCGACGGCGAGCACCCGTACCCGCTCGACACCGTTCCGGGCCAGGTCCCGTTCCTCCGTGGTCCGTACCCCACCATGTACGTGAACCAGCCGTGGACGATCCGGCAGTACGCCGGCTTCTCCACCGCAGCGGAGTCCAACGCCTTCTACCGTCGCAACCTCGCGGCCGGCCAAAAGGGCCTGTCGGTGGCGTTCGACCTCGCGACACACCGTGGCTACGACTCCGATCACGCCCGCGTGGCCGGTGACGTCGGTATGGCCGGTGTGGCAATCGATTCCATCCTCGACATGCGGCAGTTGTTCGACGGCATCGACCTGGGCAACGTGTCGGTCTCGATGACGATGAACGGTGCGGTGCTGCCGATTCTCGCGCTGTACGTCGTTGCCGCAGAGGAACAGGGTGTGCCGCCGGAGAAGCTCGCCGGCACCATCCAGAACGACATCCTCAAAGAGTTCATGGTGCGCAACACCTACATCTATCCGCCGAAGCCGTCGATGCGGATCATCTCCAACATCTTCGAGTACACCAGCCTCAAGATGCCGAAGTTCAACTCGATCTCGATCTCGGGCTACCACATCCAAGAGGCCGGTGCCACAGCCGATCTCGAGTTGGCGTACACCCTTGCCGACGGCATCGAGTACCTGCGGGCCGGTGTCGACGTCGGTCTGGACATCGACAAGTTCGCACCGCGACTGTCGTTCTTCTGGGCCATCGGGATGAACTTCTTCATGGAGGTTGCGAAGCTTCGTGCGGCGCGGCTCATCTGGAGCGAGTTGGTGGCCAAGTTCGACGCCAAGAACCCGAAGTCGCTGTCACTGCGTACCCATTCGCAGACCTCGGGCTGGTCGCTGACCGCACAGGATCCGTTCAACAACGTCGCGCGTACCTGTATCGAGGCGATGGCCGCGACACAGGGGCACACCCAGTCGCTGCACACCAACGCCCTCGACGAGGCGCTGGCCCTGCCCACCGACTTCTCGGCTCGTATCGCCCGCAACACCCAGTTGCTGTTGCAGCAGGAGTCGGGAACCACACGTCCGATCGATCCGTGGGCCGGTTCGAACTACGTCGAGTGGCTCACGCACGAACTGGCGAACAAGGCGCGGGCGCACATCGCCGAGGTCGAAGAGGCCGGCGGTATGGCGCAGGCCATCAACGAGGGCATCCCGAAACTCCGGATCGAAGAAGCTGCCGCACGTACGCAGGCGCGTATCGATTCGGGCCAGCAGCCGGTGATCGGCATCAACAAGTACCAGGTCGACGAGGACCAGGAGATCGAGGTCCTCAAGGTCGAGAACTCGAAGGTCCGCGGCGAGCAGATCGAGAAGCTGGAAAGGCTTCGCGCCAGCCGCGATTCAGCAGCCGTGCAGACCGCGCTGGAGAACCTGTCGCGCGCTGCCGGCTCGGCCGAGGGCGGCTTGGAGAACAACCTGATGGCCCTGGCCATCGAGGCGGCCCGGCACCAGGCCACCGTCGGTGAGATCTCCGAGGCGCTGGAGAAGGTCTACGGTCGCCACCAGGCAGAAATCCGCACCATCAGCGGTGTGTACCGACACGAGGCCGGAACTGTGCAGAACATCGACGACGCCATCGAGCTGGTCAACAAGTTCGCCGATGCCGAGGGTCGCCGGCCGCGTGTGCTGGTCGCGAAGATGGGCCAGGACGGCCACGACCGCGGACAGAAAGTGATCGCGACCGCCTTTGCCGACCTCGGATTCGACGTCGACGTCGGCCCGCTGTTCCAGACCCCTGATGAGGTGGCGCTGCAGGCCTCGGACAACGACGTGCACGTCGTCGGTGTCTCGTCGCTGGCGGCCGGTCACCTCACCCTGGTGCCAGCACTCCGCGATGCCCTCGCGAAGGTCGGGCGCAGCGACATCATGATCGTGGTCGGCGGCGTGATCCCGCCCGGTGACTTCGACGAGCTGTACGAGGCCGGCGCCGCCGCGATCTTCCCCCCGGGAACGGTCATCGCAGACTCTGCCGTGGAGCTGATCAAGAAGCTGTCCGTCGAGTTGGGACACGAGCTGAGTTCGTGACGGTGAGACGAGCACATGCCTAGACCCCCATTGGATCTGGCAGCGCTGGCCGATGCCGTGCGCGCCGACAGGCGACCTGATCTGGCGCGAGCCATCACCTTGGTCGAATCGACGCGGGCGGATCATCGCACCCAGGCGCAGGAATTGCTGCTGTCACTCGGTACCGACTCCGGCAAGTCCTACCGGGTCGGTATCACCGGCGTACCCGGTGTCGGTAAGTCGACGACCATCGAGGCGCTCGGCATGTACCTGATCGAGCAGGGACACAAGGTTGCCGTGCTGGCGGTGGATCCGTCATCGACCCGCACCGGTGGTTCGATCCTTGGTGACAAGACCCGCATGGGTCAGCTGTCGGTGCACCCGAATGCCTACATCCGGCCTTCACCGACCTCGGGCACGCTCGGCGGTGTTGCCAAGGCGACCCGCGAGACGATCGTGCTGCTCGAGGCCGCCGGCTTCGATGTGGTGCTGGTAGAGACGGTCGGCGTCGGTCAGTCCGAGGTCACGGTGGCCAACATGGTCGACGTCTTCTGCTTCCTGACACTGGCCCGCACGGGTGATTCGTTGCAAGGCATCAAAAAAGGTGTCCTGGAACTTGCCGACATCGTGGTCGTGAACAAGGCCGACGGCAAATATCTGACCGAGGCGAAGAATGCCGCGCGTGAACTGCAGGGTGCGCTACGCCTGCTCACCCCACACGAGGCGATCTGGCGTCCGCCGGTGCTGACGATGAGCGCCATGGAGGGGACCGGCGTTGCCGAGTTCTGGGAGACCGTCCTCAAGCACAAGGAAGTCCTCAGTGCGGCAGGTGAATTCGATGCCAGGCGTAACCGCCAGCAGGTCGAGTGGATGTGGGCGATGGTGACCGATCAACTCCTGCGGCGACTCGATGCCAACACCGATGTGCGCGCCATCCGAAACCGCGTGGAGGACGATGTGCGATCGGGTTCTCTCACACCGGCATTGGCGGCCGCCGCGATCGTCGAGGCCTTCGACGGATAACAGCACCACTGCACCATCCGCGATGGCGGATGCGGGAGTCAGGTAGCGGCCCGGAGATCCTGCACCACGATCGCGAACGCCGCGATCCGGTCGATGAGATCGTCGAAGAACAGATCTGGGTCGGTGCTGGTCGCGATCTCGGCATTCACCTGTCGGTTCCAGAAGCCCCGTTCGTCAGCGACTGTCGTTCCGCGGGTGAGGGTCCCGTCGACCTCGACGTCCACGCAGGCGTGACGGGTCCGGGTAATCGATGGATCAAGTGCAACGGCCGCGGCAAAGGGATCGTGCATGTGCGCGATGTAGCCCTCGGACTGGGCTTCGTGGAACTCGAAATAGAACCGCACCGCGTCTACGATGTGGCGGACGATCAGGTTGTCCGCAACAGAACGGGTACCCGGCTCGTCATCGGGACCGGGCTGTTCCACGGGGGTCGATTCGGCCTGCGCCGCGAGTCGGCCGAGGTGATCGGGGGTCATCCGGATGGTCTCGGTGAGGTCGAGGGGGCAGATGATCGGGCGCGGTGCGCCGCCGTGACCGAACGCCGCGAAGACCTCTTTGGCCGCCTCGGGATCGACAGCGATGTTCCACTCGGTCGTGGGAGTGGTGTTGCCGCTCTGATGGAATACCCCACCCATGACGACCAGGCGGCGAAGTCTGCTCGGCAACAACGGATCCCGTCGAATGGCCAGAGCGAGATTGGTGAGCGGGCCGGTGACCAGGCCCACGTATTCGCCGGGACTCTCCGCCGTCAATTCGATCCAGGCGTCAGCTGCATCGCGGGGCGACTGGCTCGAGGTCGCGACGGGCAGTTCGGCGTATCCGATGCCGAGTGGCCCATGGGTTTCCTCGGTGGTCATCAACGGTGTCTCGAGTGGGGCGTCGGCGCCCACGCAGACCTCGACGTCCTCGCGGCCGCAGAACTGCAGCCACGCGAGGTTGTTGGCGCAGACCACATCGGTGGGGACGTTGCCGCCGGTGGACAAGACCGCCCGGATATCCGCCGACGGATGGGCGAGGAGATACAGCAAGGCCAGGGAATCGTCGATTCCGGTGTCGCAGTCGAAGATGAGTGGCACTGACGTCACCGTTCGACTCTAAATGACGCCGGAACCAGAAGGTGCGCCGCGGCTCCCGAGAATGGCCAGCCGGAGCAATCTGACGCCGAATCCTGTTCAACGACCGCGACGAATGTTAATCTGAACACAGACGTTTCCCCTTTTGGGCTCCTGCTGGACGTCGAGAGGATGTCATGACCATCGCAGAATCGCGCCCCCCGCTGCGTGCCACCGCACCCGGTGAGGGCGAAGACTCGCTGTTCAACAACGCCGACAACGAGATCGAACTGATCCCACCCGACTCCATCACCGCGGAGCAGACCGGCCATTTCACGTTTCTCCCGGTCAACGGGGCAGCGTTTGTGATGCAGGTGATGCATCCGGTCATCGGTGACGTCGTCGGCAAGTACTCGGTGTTCCGCACCGATCCGGCCGGCCGCGCGATCCGTTCGATAGATTCGGTCCTGCGCTGGGTCTACGGAGGCGAAGAAGCGATCGCCGAAGGCAAACGCCTGCGCAAGATGCACCAGCCGCTGAAGATGAAGAACGCGCAGGGTAGGCACATCAGCGCGCTCAATCCCGAGGCCTATCAATGGGTCATCGGAACCGCGTTCCCGACCACCCTGGCGGCCGGACCACTGCTCATCGGCCGCGACTTCAACGATGAGGAGAAGCTGGAGATCCTGCGAGACAACCGCCGGATCGCGAAGATCGTGCAGGTGCCGATGAAGGGATACCCCGAGACGATCGGGGAGTTCAACGAGTACTTCGACGACTTCGTCAACAACAAGCTGGTGGCCCATGACGTCGCCCTGACACTCATCGCGCAGATGAAAGAAGCCCCACCCATTCCTCGTTCCGTGCCGGCACGCCTGCGCCCGGCCGTACAGGCGGCAGCCAAGTTCGCGGGCAAACCGGTGCAGAACCTGAACTACCTCACAACAGTAGGCGTGATGGATCCGCGCGTTCGCGAGATCCTCGGTCTGACGTGGACCAACAAGGAGCAGCAGGACCTCGAGCGGATGCACAGGATGATCCGGGGTTCGTACAAGGTGCTCCCCGAACGGCTGACCTACTTCCCGCTGGCCTACCACGCCCGACGTCACCATGCCGCGATCCAGGCCATGAAGAAGCGGGAAAACGCCGGCGCCGCCTACAAGGTCCGCGAGCGTCAGGACTGAATCAGGCCTCCGCCTGATTCAGGACATCCCTTGTCAGTTCGAGCTGGCCCAGATGCTGGGCCAGCTCGCGCTGTATGTGCATGAGCACCCATTCGGGTGAGGCTGTCGCGGCCTCGGCGCGTGTGGACCCCGTCGCCGCCCGGTCCCGGAGGCCCTCTCCGACGGCGATGTCGACCCAGCCCGGCAGACGGCCGCGCACGGCGGTCATTCGATCGACCAGCACAGCGACCGATCCGGTGGCGGTGAACTCGGCGTCGCGGTCGCGCGGTATCCGTAGACCCGCGATGACCGATCCAGCCCAGTATTCGATGACGCCGACACAGTGAAAGACGATGGCGTACGGGCTGTTTGCGCCCGCCACCGGCGGCCGGGTGTTGGCCCGGACATCGCCGAGCGACTCGAGGATCGACACCATCGCGTCCATCGTCTCGCCGCAGACGGACAGCATCGCCTCACCCAGCGGATCGGTCCCGGTTGTGTTCACACCCAACCACTTACCACGGATACGGCTCAAAGTCTTTCAGGAAACATCCGTAGAGATCGATGCCGGCTTCTCCCTGCACGATGGGGTCGTACACCCGTGCAGCGCCGTCCACCAGGTCCAGTGGCGCCCGGAAACCCTCATCGGCAAGTCGCATCTTGCTGGTGTGCGGTCGCTCGTCGGTGATCCAGCCGGTGTCGACCGCGGTCACCAGGATCCCGTCCTGATAGAGCTCGCCTGCGCTGGTGCGGGTCAGCATGTTGAGCGCCGCTTTGGCCATGTTGGTGTGCGGATGTCCCGGGCCCTTGTATCCGCGCGAGAAGATCCCCTCCATCGCGGACACGTTCACCACGTACTTGCGGCGGGCCGCCGATGCCTTCATCGCCGGGGTCAGCCGCGACAGCAGGATGAACGGCGCCACGCTGTTGCAGAGCTGCACTTCGAGCAGTTCGAGCGGGTCCACCTGATCGACCGTCTCCACCCAGCTGTTGCTGTCGACGAGATCGGGGAGAAGTCCGCCCGCGTCGATCGCCGTGCCGTCCGCGATCCGCGCCGGCGCAGAGGACCCGGCCGTCATGGCCAGTGCCGCGAGGGCTTGCGCGGCGGCGTCGGTGTCGCCGCCGGAGGCCAGTGCGTGCGGATGCAGCTCACTGCTGTCACCCATGG